>DASYQS010000027.1:0-25620 GCA_036005185.1 Chitinophagaceae bacterium
TACAGCTCCAACAGCTTCTGACGCATGTAATGGTGCAACAGTAAGCATAGTAGGTACAGATGTAACAGGCGGAACTGCATGTGCTAGAACAGTAACCAGAACATGGAGAGCAACTGATGGTTGCGGTAACCAAAGTGGCACTGTAGCACAAACGATCACTATTGTTGATACGCAAGCTCCAACTATTGGTAATGCTGGTGCAAATGCAACAATTGAATGTACAGCTTCACCAAGCTTTACAGCTCCAACAGCTTCTGATGCATGTAATGGCGCAACAGTAAGTATAGTAGGTTCAGATGTAACAGGAGGCACAGCTTGTGCAAGAACGATAACAAGAACATGGAGAGCAGTAGATGGTTGTGGTAATAGTTCTGCAACGCGCAGCCAAACAATCACAATAGTTGATACACAAGCTCCGACTATCGGTAATGCTGGTGCAAATGCAACTATAGAATGTACAGCTACACCAAGCTTCACCGCACCAACCGCATCTGATGCATGTAACGGTGCCACGGTAAGCATAGTAGGCGCTGATGTAACAGGCGGAACAAGTTGTGCAAGAACAATAACCAGAACATGGATAGCAGTAGATGCATGCGGTAATAGCTCTGCAACTCGTAGCCAAACAATCACAATAGTTGACACACAAGCGCCGACTATCGGTAATGCAGGTGTAAATGCAACAATTGAATGTACAGCTACACCAAGCTTTACCGCTCCAACAGCTTCTGATGCATGCGACGGTGCAACAGTAAGTGTGGTAGGTGCAGATGTAACGGGCGGTACAACTTGTGCAAGAACAATAACCAGAACATGGAGAGCAGTAGATGTTTGTGGTAATAGCTCAGCTACACGTAGTCAAACAATAACTATTGTTGATACACAAGCTCCGACTATTGGCAATGCTGGTGCAAATGCAACAATTGAATGTACAGCTACACCAAGCTTTACCGCTCCAACAGCTTCTGATGCATGCGACGGTGCAACAGTAAGCATAGTAGGTGCAGATGTAACCGGTGGAACTGCCTGTGCAAGAACGATAACCAGAACATGGAGAGCAGTTGATAATTGTGGTAATAACTCAGCTACACGTAGTCAAACAATCACCATTGTTGATACGCAAGCTCCGACTATCGGTAATGCAGGAGCAAATGCAACCATTGAGTGTCTTGCAACACTAGTGTTTACAGCTCCAACTGCTTCGGATGCATGTAACGGTGCAACGGTAAGTATAGTTGGTTCTGATGTAACTACTGCTGGCGCTAACGGAACAACCCTCATCACCAGAACATGGAGAGCGGTTGATGCATGCGGCAATAGTTCTGTAACAAGAAGTCAGACCATTACAAGACTTGCTTGTATATTCTGTTCTTATACGCAAGGATTCTGGGGTAATAAGAACGGTCTTGCTTATATGCGAGACAGTGGAATACTAGCTACACAAATTATCATTGGCAGCACAGCGCCAGGCGGTAAATCTATTCTGATTCCTGCCGGAAGCTGGGTAAAATTGAATAGTGTGATGCCGGGCGGCGGCCCAGCAGGTCCATTGACAGTAGCGGGTCAGTGTAGTATTTTGAATTCATGTTTCGATGCATATTTAACCAAGCAAGGAAGAATCAACAATGTACTGTTGTCTCAAACAATTGCGCTAAGTCTCAACGTGAGAACAACAGGTGGCGCATTGAATAACTTGCCAATCCAATCAGGCTGTTTGCAGACCAGCGAAGATACCTTCCGGTTGAACGAGAACGTAGTAAATTATCTCACATGCAATGGCGCTACGGCAACAGTTGCTAATTTACTAGCACTCGCTAACAACCTGCTTGGCGGAACGTTAGTGCCGGGTCAAAACGTAGGAGGCTGTGTTGTTCCAACTTACGCTGAAGTGAACGACGCAGTAACTGCTATCAACGAAGGATTTGACGAGTGTCGTACATTCCTCGGTTATGGACCATGTGTTGCACCTCTTACAACTGCCAGAACGGTTGCATCCGAAAACTCTGGCGATGTAACGGTGTCAACCTCTCCAAACCCGTATAACGACAAAATCAGGTTCCAGATAGAATCTCGTGTTTCAGGCCAAGGTACTTTGGAAGTGTACAATATGCTCGGACAGAAAATACAAACTGTTTACCAAGGATTTGTTCAAGCTGGAAAAGGTCAGATCGTTTATTACTATGTTCCTGTATTACAGAGAGCAAATCTGATCTATGTATTCAGAGTGGGCAATCACCGTGTAACAGGTAAGGTTTTAAACATAAGATAAATTAACGGTCGATAGAAAAACCAATTCCAAGTCCTCCCGAGTTCGGGAGGACTTTTTTTTTACAGTCTGTGCTCATTAATAATAGCTGCATATTCTGATTTATAAAAACCATATTTTTATTTCTTTGCAAACAGATTATTTTTATAAACGGAATCAATTGCATCAATTTGAGCTATAGTTGTGTAACCTAAAAGAATAACAGCCCTCATTGTTTCTCTAAATAATTATGTCAAAGAAAAACAGGCCAAAAGCAAAAGCACAAACACAAGCAAAAACAAAAACCACAATTCCTCAGCCGGGGGGTGCTGTAAAAAGTCGTGGTTCTTCAAGAAAACCCCAAACATTAAAAAATTTTTTTTCTCAAAACTGGTGGCAGCTATCAATTATCAGTCTGCTTGCCATAGGGCTTTATTTTCAATCAGTATCTTATGATTATGTCCTGGATGATTCAATATTAATTGTCAATAATAAATTCACACAAAAAGGCATAAAGGGAATTCCTGAAATTTTTATGACCGAAAGTTTCAAAGGTTATTTCGGCGATCAAAAGGAAATGGTAGAGGGAGGCAGGTACCGGCCTTTAAGCATCGCAACCTTTGCGTTGGAAAAAAGCCTTTTTGGAAGTAATCCGGCAATTGGGCATTTGATTAACGTATTGCTTTATGCATTGACGGGAATTTTGCTATACAGGGTTTTGCTATTCATGTTCCCCAAAGCAACATCAACCGAAAAACAAAGAAAATGGTATTTCTCTATTCCGTTTATAACAGTCATCCTTTTCATAGCGCATCCGTTGCATGTAGAGGTAGTCGGTAATATTAAAGGACGTGATGAAATTTTTGCTTTGCTTGGAGAAATTGGTGTCTTGTATTTTACATTCAAATATCTTGAAGAAAAAAGATGGAAATACCTTGTATATTCTTTTATATGTTTTTTCTTGGGTATTCTATCTAAAGAAGGTCTTATAACCTTTTTAGCTATTGTGCCTTTAACGGCTTATTTTTTTACGGATTCACGATTAAGTGATAAAATTAAAATCACACTGCCACTTTTCGTAGGAAGCTTTATTTACCTCGCATTGCGTTATAACGCTCTTGGCTATTTATTTAGCGGGGCTGAAATCACCAATCTGATGAACAATCCATTTTATGGCATGAGCTTCGGAGAAAAAACGGCTACCATTTTTTATACTTTACTGCTTTATTTAAAATTGCTTGTTTTTCCTCACCCGCTTACTCACGATTATTATCCCTATCATATTCCAATTATGACGTGGGCCGATTGGGCTCCGATCTTATCATTGATATTGCATCTAGCACTCCTTATTATAGCTGTAAAAGGGTGGAAAAAGAAATCAATACCCGCTTACTCAATATGGTTTTACCTGATTACTTTGAGCATAGTGAGCAACTTGTTTATTTCGATAGGCACTTTCATGAACGAAAGGTTTGTTTATCATGCATCACTTGGGTTTTGTATCGCTGTTGCCTGGTTGCTTGTTGAAAAACTAAATTTTAGCTTGATGGCTAAAAGAATTGCAGTAGCCATGTTCGTGCTTGCCACAGTTGGCCTATCAGCAAAAACTTTAATTCGGCTGCCCGATTGGAAAACAGTAGAAACGCTTGACAGATCTGCTTTAAAATGGTCGCCTGGTAGTGCAAGGGCCAATCATTTTTTCGGCATATTAATATGGGGTAAGAATTTTTTACCATTAAACGTAAAGGAAGATTCATTAAAAGCCCAAATGAAACCAGGGCAAGATTCATTAAATGCTCAAATAACTGCAAGGCTTGACTCATTGCATGCTAAAAAAAAGCAGGTACTGGATTCACTAAAGCCTTATTTTGATAAGGCACTAACTATTTTGCCCAGCTATAATTCTGCGAACTCAATGAAAGCGGGCGTAGCTGCAGAATATCATAAGTTGGACAATAAATATGAACCTTTAATCAAAGCGTTTGAAGAAGTTAATCTTACAGGCACCTATGAAAAATTTATTTTAGACTACCTGCACTATATAAACAAAAGAGTGAGCAACCTCAAAGATGCTAAACTATTGGAGGCATTTTATAAAAGAATGATTACTTATAATGAGATGACTTTCAAAAACACAACATTGCCAGGCGAGTATAGATCATTGTTAAAAGAAATTGAAGAAAGAATGGTAAATATGCAATAGAGGTTTTTTCTCTTTATCAGTATTGACTTGTAATAATTTCTTCATTTCGTAAAGGCTTAAGGCGTTTCATTATAAATTTATATTTTGATACAGATAATAGTAATTCATGTCATCAAAAAAGAAAGCAACAAAAAGGGTTCATTCCACACCAGCCAGTAAAAAACCTGAAAAGCACACGACTCAGGCAAAAGGATTAGGGCAAAAAAATTTAAAAGTTCCTGTCTGGATAATGCCCGCTATTTTATTAGTAACTGCAATTGTATATGCCCAAAATTTAAGTGCTGGCTTTGTGAATCTTGATGATGATGAATATGTAAGAAACAATTATTTGCTTAAAAGTTTTTCGAATTTAAAATTATTGCTGACTACGCCGGTTCAAGGCAACTATCATCCTTTAACGATGCTGAGCCTGGCTATTAATTATCAGATTTCTGGCCTCAATGCCTGGTCGTATCATTTGTTCAATTTTGTTTTTCATTTAATCAATTGCTATCTCGTATTCCGCTTGGCATTTCTATTAAGCAACCGAAATGTGATCATCTCATTTGTAACGGCTCTTTTGTTCGGCATTCACCCTATGCACGTAGAGTCAGTAGCTTGGGTATCGGAAAGAAAAGATGTTTTATACAGCCTATTTTTTCTTGCGGGGTTAATTTCTTTTACAAAATATATTGATACGGGTTCCCGTAATCAATATTTGTCATCAATATTATTTCTGCTGCTCTCCATATTGTCAAAGCCTGCTGCAGTAATTTTTCCTTTGGCTTTATTCTCTATAGATCTTTTACGAAAGCGAAAGCTGACATTAAAATTGTTTATTGAAAAAATTCCTTTTTTTGCGCTGGCCCTAGCCGGGGGCATTCTTACTATTGTTGGCCAGAAAGCGGCAGGTGCAACAGGAACAGCAAATTTTAGTTTATTACGAAAAGCCCTGTTTGGTTTTTATGGTATCATGATGTACATCGTAAAAATGATCGCGCCTTTCAATCTGGCTGTGTTTTATCGATACCCTGCAGCCAATGAGAACTTATCCTTTGAATACTATATTGCTCCCTTGTTTTTTGTTTTGTTGATCGGTATCGTTTACTATTCATTAAAAAGAGATCGTGTTTTTGCATTTGGAATTGTTTTTTATGTCATCAACCTTTTATTGGTTTTACAGTTTCTGCCGGTTGGAAGTGCAGTTATAGCAGAACGGTACACGTATATTCCATACATTGGTTTATTTTTTATTGTTGGATGGTTAATTGCAAAGTATGCAAACAATAGTATTCAAAAATCTTTCACCATTATTGTTCCGGTTACCGTTTTATTTGCAGTTCTAACATGGAAACAGGTGTCGATGTGGCAAACAAGTACTAAGCTTTGGGATAACGCAATCAAAAATCAACCGAGTTATAAAGCATACGCTAACAGGGCGCTTATTTACCGTGAGGAACAAAATTTTGATCGTGCAATTGAATATTACAATGAAGCGATTAAGCTAAATATTATGGATTATGAAGGCTATGCTAACCGTGGGAACGTATATTTCTATTTAAATAAGCCGGAACAAGCTTTTAATGACTATCGAAGAGCTCTTTCTTTAAAACCTGATTATTATCCGGCACTCGATAATATGGGAGCTGAGTTTGCTATGCAGGGCAAGTATGATTCGGCTTTGAAATATTCAAGCCAGGCAATCTTAATAAAACCAGATTATAAACCTGCCTATAGTAACAGGGCGCTTACTTATATGAAGTTGAACCGGAACGAGGAAGCGATAAAAGATTGGCAGAAATTTCTTGAATATGAACCGGAGGCGGCCGATGTTTACAACATGATTGGTACCTGCTATCAAGCAATGGGAAAATATCAGGAATCGTTGGTACCGATTAACAAAGCCATTCAAATGAATCCGGTGGCAGATTTCTATTTAAATCGATCTTACTCGTACAACGGCTTAAAAAATACCGAAGCTGCTAAGCAGGATGCGTTGAAGGCAAAACAATTAGGATTGCAAATTCCTGCTGATTACGCAAAATCATTAGGGATTCAATAATTATTTTCCGGATTTGGAAGTGATCATGGTTTCCATTTGCTGGCGCTTTTTACTTATATCCTGAACCCAGTTACCACCAAATTGATTTTGTTCTGCCTCGGCTGATTTAAACCAACTCAACGCTTGTTTATAATCTTGCGCAGTCCAGGCAAGAACACCCAGCGCATCATGACTAATTACTGTAATCTCTTGTTGGATGCCTATATTTTTTTCTTTTTTTGCTTCATCAAGCGCTGTTAAAAACTCTTTTTTTGCCCCTTGTAAATTTCCGCTTTCACCCAGCAGCATGCCTCTGCGGAAGAAAAGATTTGACATCACTGCATTTCCTTTCATTTTAAGTGATTGCTCAAATGCATCCCATGCCAACTTTCTCAAATAAGCTTGCAAGGCTTTTTCAGCAGGGCCTCCGTGCTGGCTCTTGCTCCATTCCTCTTTCACAGTTTGTAGTTGCGGGTTCCCTGACCAAACCTGATTGGCAATTGTTTCTGATGCTTCGGGAGAAAATTTTATTCGCGGGTTGCTGCCTAACTGATCAGCTGCGTCTAGAAAATGCAAGCCCATATTAAAAGCTATTTCCGGATCGGTTGTTTTATTTATAACATCAGGGCCTCCGGATATAATGGCTACTTGTTTTTCCATACGCTGGCGGTTTGCACTAACATCACTAACCCAGATCCTTCCAAAACCCGCCTGCTCTTCTTCAGCCATTTTATACCATTTCAAAGCTTCCGGATAATTACCCTCTCTCCATGCTATTGCCCCTAAAGCATTATGACTACTTACGGTAAGTTCTTCACGGGTATCCTGAACTGAAGAGAGAGAAGCTTCTTCTAATGTAATCATAAACTCCTTTTTAGCTTTAGCTAAATCTCCTTTATCAAGTAGAATTAAACCGCGCTTGTAATATAGATTGGGAAGAACGTGAGTACCTCTTGTTTGAGCGGCTTGTTCAAAATGATCCCACGCCAAAGTCCATAAATGATTTTGAAATTCTTTTTCCATTGGTCCTCCATGCTGATTTTTTTCCCATTCAGAAAGGAGACCTGGTAAGCGTTTATCTTCAGGCCAAATGGCTGTGGCAATGCGTTTTTCCTCTTGTTTCGACAGTCGCGGACTTCTTGGGCTTGTACCTAATCGGCCAGCTATATCAACATAAAACCCACCCAAGCTATAAGGTATATCAGGATCTGATGATTTTTCTAAAGATGTGTACCATATAGAACGAGGATCATGCCACTCAGATAAATAATTGAGTGTGCCCCAGCCCCAAAAAAACGCAATGAGGAGTGAAAAAGATAAAGCTGGTATATACGGTTTGGGAGTAATTTTTTTTGCTGCTTCATAAATTCCCCAAGCAATTAATATTACTGCTGCAACGGAAGGAAAAAAAAGATAACGGTCTGTAACCGGATGAACGAAAGAAAGTAATTGTGCCGGTAATAAGCCAAAAAGGATCCAATAGATCAATGCGGTTACAATGGGCATCCGCTTTCTGAGTAATAAAGGCGCTGAAAAAAGAATGAGTAAAAATATTGTTCCTGCAATTTCAAGCCCTGCTCCTCCGCCTTCGGGACGAAGTCTGTAAATAACGTATTTACCAAACCCGGTAAGAAGCCATAAGCTTTTTACGAGGGCTATAGAAAAAACATAAGGACTTGGATTGTTCCCTGAAAGTGGCTGTGCTGAATACACTATCAATGCAATGACAATTGTAAGTAAGAGGTAAGGTATTTTGTCAATCAGAGAACGAATGAATGGGCGTTTCTCCACAAAAAGGTCAAGCGCTAAAAGTACTGCAGGAAAGGTGGCAACAGAAACTTTTCCTGCCAATGCTAGCAAAAAGAATACAAGTGATAAAATATACCATTTAACAGAACCTGATCTGCTTTTTCGATATTTTAAATAAGCAAGGAGTGATGGCAGAGCAAAAGCCGCTGCAACCAAATCTTTTCTGCTGGAGATCCATGTTACCGCTTCTACATGCGAGGGATGTAATATAAAAAGAACAGCAGCCGGTATAGCAATGATATGCTTGCCTGTTAATGCAAGTGCCGTTAAAAAAACAAAACCTGCCACAATGCCCGCCCATATATTGCTGGAAAGATGAAAAACATAAGCATTCGATCCTCCAATAGCATAATCTAGCATGTAAGAAAAAATATGCATTGGAGAATAGTTTACGAAATAGGGCGTGGTTAAAATGTGAATGATGTTTTGAAAACTGATGTTTTTGATCCATGGATTTTTTATTACATAACCCTCATCATCTACACTAAAAAAACCAAGGTTTAAATCGCTGCTATAAATGGCTGCCGTGACTGCAATAAAAAGAAGAAAAATTCCAATATTAGTTTGCCATCGTCCTGGCAATAGCGGTCCTTCTGTAGTTAAATAATTTTTTTGTGCCGATCTGATGGGTTGAACGGCTTTAGTAACCACCTTTTGTTTTTTAGGTACGGTTGCTTGTTGTATTTTTTTTTGAGGAACCTGTTTAGATTTTTTACTCGCCACTTTGTTTATTTAAAAAACTATTATTGAAATGGTGTATTGCCTTATTGATTATTTAGATTATTTAGATGGCAATGATTTAATGATTTGTTCAAGCCTTTGTCTATGGGTACTCACATCAGGAAACCAATGTCCTCCAAAACGATTCTGTTCTTCTTCTGCCATCGCCATCCATTTATGAGCTTCATTATAGTTACCTTCTGTCCAGGCAAGAATGCCCAAATTATAATGGCAGTTTACCAAAACTTCCTGACTTCCTTCGGTAAAAGCAGATCGTGAAGTTTCATTAACTGCGTTCATAAATTCCTGCCGTGCACCTTGCAGGTTACCTTCATCGAGAAACAGCATGCCCCGGTGAAAGAAAAATTCAGGCATGATATGATTCCCTTTTATAGATAAAGCATGATCATAAGCCTCATGAGCTAATTTCCATAAATATTTTTGAAATTCTTTTTCCATTGGCCCATTGTGCTGACCTTTTTCCCATTCGGCTAAAAGCGGTTCCAGACGCGAATCATTTTGCCAGAGCTTTGCCGCAAATTCTGTTGCTTGCTCTTTTGTGAGTGGAGCTCTTCTTAATTTAGTTCCAAAGCGGGCAGCCTTGTCCATATAGTTCCAACCCAGGTTGTAATAAACCTGAGGATCGGAGGATTTGTTGGTGGCTGCATACCATACTGAGCGGGGGTCCGCCCACTCCTGTAAATAATTAATAGTATTTCGTGCCCATACCGCCGCAATGATCAATAATAGACCTGATGCCGGGATAAAGGATTTTTTTAGAAATTTTTCTACACCTGTAATGATCATGCTCGAAATCAGAATTACTGCTGCCACTGAAGGAAAAAACAAATAACGATCCGTAACAGGGTAAGCAAAGGAAAGTACCTGAGTTGGAATAAAGGCAAATAGAATCCAATAAAGAAGCACAGCAGCCAAAGGAAACCTCTTGCGAAGAAAAAATGGAGCAACGAATATCAAAATCAAAATTAACGTCGCCACTATTTCAAGCCCTATTCCCTGGTGTTCCGGAGCAACCCGATAAATGACATATTCTCCAAAGCCAGTTGTCAACCAAAAATTCTGGATCAGTGCAGATAGCAAAACATAAGGATCAGGGCGACTGCCAGTGGGTGGTTGGGCTGATGCTACAATAATAGCAAGGATGCCTGCGATGATCAGGTAAGGAATTTTATCAATCAATGAACGAAGCAGTGGACGCTTTTCCACAAAAAGGTCGAGTGCAAGGAATACAACAGGGAAAGTGGCTACTGAAAGTTTTCCTGCTAAAGCAAGAAGAAAGAGTAATAATGAAAAGATATACCATAGTGTGGCTGCCCGACCGCCCCTTCGATAATAGAGATAAGCAATTAGCGAAGGCAATGCAAAAGCTGTCGCCACCAAATCTTTTCTGCTCGAGATCCATGCGATCGCTTCTACATGCGCGGGATGCAGAACAAACAGAACCGATGCCGATATAGCTATAATGTATCGTTTAGTCAGCGCCAACGCCGTTAGGAATACAAAGCCGGCTACAATGCCAGCCCATATATTACTCGAAAGATGGAATACATAAGGGTTTGAGCCGCCAATTGCATAATCCAGCATATAGGAAAACAAATGCAACGGTGAGTAATTGACAAAATACGGCGTAGTGAGAATATGCTGAATGTTTTCGGAACTAAAACTTTTGATCCATGGATTGTTAACTACATATTGCTGATCATCTATCCGGAAAAAATCCAGATGAAGATCTGCAGAATAAAGAATTAAGGTTGCTACAAGCAATATCAAAAAAATTCCTGCATTAACATACCAGCGTCCCGGTAAAATTGTTTGAGAGGCACCTCTTGATGATCGCTTTGATGCAGTCTTGTTGATTTTTGCCGGCTCCTTTTTTTGTGATGGAGTAGTTTTTGGCTGAGCTGTTTTAGGTTTAGAAGGTTTTATTTTTTTTGTGGCCACAATAACTGATGTTTAAATCTAAGCTACAAGATAATTTCAAAAATAAAAGCTTAACGATTACCCATGCTTGTGCTTTACTAAATCACTTGACATGAAAAGGTTTTAAAAATTAGTGGTTCGATTGGGAAGAAACTATTTGTTCCATGCGTTTGCGATTTTGAGAAATGTCGGGTAGCCAATTACCGCCGAAACGGGTTTGCTCTTCTTCTGCCATTTTAAACCATTTCAATGCCTGTTGGTAATCTGCTTTTTTCCATGCAATAATTCCAAGGTCGTAATGACTATAAACGGTGAGTTGCTCCCTCACTTCAGCAAATGTTTCTTTTGAAGCTTCATCCAGTGTCGTTAAAAATTCCTTTTTTGCTCCTTCCAAGTCGCCGTTATTTAAAAGTACTAGGCCCCGGTTGTAATAGAGGCCGGGCATTATGCGGTTTCCTTTTCTTTTTAATGATTGATCAAAAGCCTCCCAAGCTAATGATCGAAGCTGATTTTGAAATGCTAATTCTTCCGGACTTTCTCTTTTGCCTTGGTCCCATACGGATAATAGGGTAGGTAATTTCGGATTGTCTTTCCAAACTATTGAAGCCAATCCTCTTACTTCATCACTAACTGCTGACTTACTGGCCTTGGTTGCATTTAATTGCTCAACAGTTCCGAGGTAATAGGTCCCCAGATTTTGGAATACAACAGGGTCAGATGTTTTTGAAATAGCAGCAAACCAAACAGAACGAGGATCGCGCCATTCTTGCAAATAAGATAGTGTTTTCCAAACCCAAAAAAATGATATGATCACAGCCACAGCTATAGCAGCTATTGTTCCCTGCTTTCCCAATTTTTTTGTCAAGGCAAATAAACCCCAAGCAATTAATATTGCCACAGCCACGGAAGGAAAAAATAGATAACGGTCAGCGACAGGATGTGTGAATGAAAGGATTTGTGCAGGTATAAATGCAAAGAGTATCCAGTAAATAAGCACAGTCACTTTAGGCCAACGACGACGAAGTAATAATGGTGCCGCAAAAACAGCAAGCAAAAATATCAAAGCCAATATTTGAAGAATAATGCTTCCAGCTCCTGGAGGAATGCGATAAATTACATAGTTGGCGAAACCTGTAAGCAACCAAATATTTTGGATCAAGACGGCCGAGATTGCATAAGGGTCAGGTTGGTTGCCCATGGAAGGCTGTGCTGAAGTGGCCGCTAAAGCAATGATCAACGTAACAATTAAAAAAGGTATTTTATCAATTAGGGATCTAACAAAAGAGCGTTTTTCGATAAATAGATCCCATGCAAAGAATACCGCAGGGAAGGTGGCTACAGATAATTTTCCTGCTACAGCCAGTGTGAAGAGGAACAGAGATAAAACATACCAGATTTTTTTAGTACCATTCACCTGCCTGTACTTCATGTAAGCCAATAAAGAAGGAAGTGCAAATGCAGTAGCGATAAGGTCCTTGCGACTGGATATCCAAGCTACCGCCTCTACATGAACAGGATGAACTATAAAAAGAATAGCCGCCATAATAGCTGCCAATCGATTTTTTGTAAAGGCTAAACCGACCAGATATACAAATCCCGATACAATACCTGCCCAGATATTGCTGGAAAGATGAAACGCATAAGGACTTGGCCCCGCCAAGGCATAGTCGAACATATATGAAAAAAGATGGACAGGCGAGTAGTTTGCAAAATATGGTGTGGTTAAAATATGATTGACGTTTTCGCCTGATATATTCTTAATCCATGGATTGTTTGTTATATAACCAGGATCATCAACAGCAAAAAAACCAAGATGTAAATCGCCTGAATAGATAATTACAGTGGCGATCATTAACCCTAAAAAGATCAAAACATTCGATTGCCACTTACCCGGCAATAAAGGTTGATATGGTCCGGTTTTTCTTCTTTTTTCCGAAATTTTGGGAGACGTTTTTTTTTGCTCAGCAGCAGATGTTACTGCTGGTTGCTTGTTGGGTTTATATTTTTTTGATTTTTTAGCGGATGCCACCTTTGATCATTTTAAAAAACTAAACTAAAGGAATTTAAATCTAAAACGTAATAACCTTTTCATGTTTTTTCGACAAACTCATATTCCCACCAGCTTTCGATAATCTTCAGGAACAATAGCTCCCTTGTCCATTGCCGACTGCACATCCTGCCTGGCCTTGACAAGGTCCCGCAATACATAATAACAGCGTGAACGGTTAAGATAATAATCGGCTTTAGGTTGGATATGAATAGCTGAAGTGAAATCAGCCATTGCTTTATTGTAATCCTTCAGGTTATTAAATAAAATAATGCCTCTGAAATTCAAGATATCGGGATTAGTAGAATCAATGAATATAGAAGTATTGAAATCATTTAAAGCTTTTTCATATTGTTTGAGATAATAAAAAGATGTACCGCGCATATTATACATAGATGTTCCTGCTTTCTTTTTATCCCTTCTTAAGGAATCAGGCACACTATTAATAGCTACAGTGCAATCTTCAATCACCCGTTGAAAAAGAGAAGTGGCACTATCAGGTACCATAGTGATTGCTTTGTTATAAAGATACTGGGCTCTTTCTCCACGCGGAAGAGATGCTCTCGGATAATGTTTGATCACATCAGACCACAGTGTATCACTATTTCTCCAGACCTGTGTTCTGTTAAAATTCACAAAGGCAAAAATTATAAGCCATAAAAATGCAGCCCCTAGGGCAACTTTATTTTTTGCTGCAAAGTACTTGTCAGTGAGCCCTGTTAATAAAAAGGCAAGACCTATATAAGGCACATAGGTATATCTTTCTGATACAATAGTATAACCAATGGAAATGATTTGTAATACTAGGGCAATGTTGATCAGGAAAAATAAAATGGTGAATATAACTAACCGATTTTTTCTGAAATGCCACGTTAAAAATAACAAGCCAAAAACAAACAGGGGAGCTATAAAAACCGGCCATCCTAGATTTTCTGGTGGCGGAAATGGATGAAAAGCTGATAATGGATAAGGCACGAAGAATCGAAAAGTGTAAATCATTATTACATAACAGGCAAAAAGCAAGCGGGCCCAGAAAGGGTAGGCATCAAGGTTTACCATGGCCGTTACCGATTGAAGTTTTAGAGTAATAACGGTAAACAACAGTGAAATAAGAAAGAAGGGAATTTTTTCAATGATCAAGCCTTTGCTGAAATTTCTTTTTTTCCAATAATCTAACAGAAACAAAACCAAAGGCAGAATGATAGCTGCAGGTTTCGATAATAATGATAAAACAAAAAATAAAAAACAGATCCATAAACGAAGAGATTTTTTCGTTTGCAGATATTGCCAATATTGCATCAGCGATAAAAGAAAAAAGAGGGTATATAAAACATCTTTTCGCTCCGAAGCCCAGGCAACAGATTCAACATGCATTGGGTGAATGCCGAAGATAAGAGCCGTTAATAAAGACACCACCTTTTTTTCTCCCGAAATTTTATAAATAAATAGAAAGACAAGAACGGTATTGATCACATGCAGTACAAGGTTAAAAAGTTGATATGACCAGGGCTCAGTTCCGGAAATGGCATAATTAATGGCAAGAGAAATTACGGTAATGGGATGGTAATTCGAAACTACAGGCTTTGTGAAGATTCCCGCCCAATCGGGACCACGAAGTAAAGAATTCTGTACAATATAGAATTCATCATCCCAATTAGTAAAATCATTTTTGAGCATGGGGCTGAAACAAACAGCCGTGATGCCAGCAATTAATAAAAGCCAAGGCAAAACAGATGTTTTGGAGCGCCTGCTTATTTTTTGTTTTGCAACTGGAGCAACTTTACCAGGTTTTTTCTTAGTTTTTTTTCCCATAATGATTTCTGAATAAACTGGCTATTGAATTCAGATAAGATTGTACTGATTATAGAAAAGTGCATTTGGCTAAGAAATTATTATTTCAAAGAAGCGCCTAAGTTTAAAAAATTAGATAGATCGGCGCCTTTTTTTATGATTTCTTCGCCACTTGTTGTTCCATTACGCATCTTTATTTCCCTGATATAACCATTAAAATGAGCATCCCTGTTTTGCCTGTTAGCAATTGTCAATGGGATATCATTGTTCAACAGCGATGAACCATTCAGTTTGGCTGTTGCCAGTAATTTTCCGTAATCATAAACATTTATATTTTCACTATCAGCAGTAATTGTCAGGTAATGCCATTTATTATTTTCTAATGAAAAGAACAGGGTGTGTACGTTCATTGAACCATCTCCCATAGCAAACACATATTGGTCCGGAGTTGAGTTATTTTGCTGAAGGGCTATACCTTTTATTCCCTTCGAATTGCTAAGATTGCTAAAAATCGTTGCCTCGGATAATTGATTTCCTGTAGGTTTCATCACAACTTCGATTGTAAAATTCTTTTCTAAAAATAAGCCTGAATAATCAAGTCCTTTGTGCGATAGAGAATCTCTTATGGCTAGATGAAATAATTCATTGGCATCTTTTGACAATATATAAGGAACGGTTTCTTTCTGAATAGCGATAAAATTATTTTTCTCGACGGAGGCGTTGTACCTAAGATTGGGTAAATATTCATTTAAAGAAGCAAATTTATCAGCATCAAATACAATATAGTATTGTTTGTTCAGTAAATCCTGCATAAAGTTGGTCAAATCTTTTTTAAAGATCCAAGTGCTGGCGGGGTTGAAATAACCTACCAGTGGATAATGGCCGTAATAATAGTAATAGAAATCTTTTCGAAAATCAAGAAAATAAACTTTATCGCTACGATGTGTGATTTCCTTGATCGTTACTGTATCGATTCCTCCGGGTGCTATGGGATAGGTAAATTGTCCTTTTGATAGATTATCGTACTGGTTAGATATCTTTTCATGTATTCGCGGGGCATAGTAATAGGTGCATAATATAATAAACAAAAAAGGCATAGCTAGGAAAAACCGTTTGGGTAATGTTCTAGATTTCGATTTCGAAGCAACAGACTTTTTACTAACGGGCTGAGATTTTTTTATAAATTCTGTGCTCGAAAAAATTAGTACATCAAAGAGGACAAATAATGCTAGCACAAGGATTCCGGAAATGTTTAGAATATTATTCTCATGGCTTCTCCCAAAAAAATACATGGAATTGCCTATAGCCAGGGTTATAATGAACATTGCCGTGGAATAATATTTATCGGTGAGGTATTTTTTGTAATAAAATAAAACTACAGTCAACGAACTTAAAATTATGGGCACATACCAGTAAAAAGAATCCCTTGAAATAGGCAGCATTCCAATTCCATATTTTCGATAGGTCATTGCACTGCTTGGAAAAAGCTCACCGAATAATAAGATACAAAGCAACACTGAGGCAACGATTAAAGACAGATTTATTGCATGTAAACGCAGATATTTAATGAAAAGAACATAGAATGATTTGAAGGTTAGACCTTTTTGATTAAATAGCTGTGCAATATCTGCTACGAATAAAAACAGGAGCAATGCAAAATATGACCCCATATAAATGAGCCCAAGGTTACGGTGGAAAATAATTAGCAACCCCAGGCAAAGACCAGCTAACCAGTGCTGCACTCCTTTGAAGTATATTACCAATAGTAATATCAGCCAAAGGTCCAAACGCAAGGGCGCAGTCTGGAAAACACTAAAGCCCGATTCCCTGACCGCGTAATAGCGTACAAGCAATAAGGCGAGAATGAATAATACCGAAAGCCCCTTCGTTTTAAAAAAATGATCAGAGAATATAAAACAACCTATAAAGAATAATAAAAAAGACAGTTGAGCCAGATAGGAAAACCATTCCAGCCCCAAATTAAGTTTTAACCAACACCAACCGAGAATCGATAGAAACATGTCATATTGAAAATAAATATTGGAAGTCTTGATACCATTGGCTAATCGCGAAGCGGGCGCCAGAATATAAGATAGATCTGTAAGGCTGGTCGGGTAAGCAAGAACAAGAGAGGTAAAGGCAATTAATAAAAACACAACTAGTTTTACTACGACTTTATACTTGGTATATAAGAAAAATAATAAAAAACTTAACAAAGCTATTCCAAAAATGATAAGAGCATATGATGGTTCATCTTCCGAAACAAATACCGATACAGGTGGAGTAAATCCGATGTTATAGAAATAATAACCAGCGATCGCTATTAAAATAATCGAAAAGGTTAGGTATTGATTTTTACTGAGCTTTAAATTAAGTATCCATCTGGTTATAAACATTGAAATGGCAATATTGAAAAACATAAGCAGATATAAGAATAAAGTTTCTGCGCCGTCGTGCTCAAAAATAAATGCCCTGACACTCGATGTAAATTCGGCAGCAGATATCCGGGGGTTAAATGACCATATCCATTTCGATAAGCTAAAAAATAAAATAAACAAAATGAGGCTGATGGCAGATGTAAGAAAAATTACTGCAGATACACGGAGATAGTTATTTTGGGTGGAATATTTAAAATTTTCTTTTGCACGAAAAAAAGGATATAAAAAAATGCAGGCGAGAATGATAAAACATATCCAAAAGATTAGGGTTGATATTTTTTCATTTTTTTCGGAAGCAATAACAGTTTGTAGCTTTTCTGTTGTTTTCCCGGAAGGGTCAGCTTTTTCTGCTTTTTCGCTGACTCGTATAGCATCATCCCATTTTTTTTCATTCAGATAGCTGTCAAATAATGTTGGGTAAGTCTCCATTGAATTGGAGTCAATCTGTATGGCTTTTTCTCCGTTTTTAATTGCATCTTTCCAGTTGCTTGTATAATTATTTATAAATGCCAATATGCTGTATGAGCGTGCATTTTCCATTATTCTGATTGCTGAATCACAGTTCGAAATAGCTTCATCCAATTTGTATTGGTTAATCAATTTTATAGCTCTGCGGTTATATTCATCAATTTTCGAACTATCATTCTGCTGGGAATAACTGGAAGATAGAATGCCAGCATAGAAAAGCAAGCAGGTCAGAAAAGATTTGTAACCTTTATAAAAGACCATGATTATTTTTTTTGAATAAATGGCTTTCAAGGATAAGAGATATTTTTTGGATAATGATTGATCGTTATTCCGCGATCAAAAATTTTACTAGTATTAGCTTGAAGTGTTTTTTCTATTAACCTGTTGGGCTTAAATTTTCTCCTTTGATAAATATCTTTTTGCGATCGAACAAGTATTTAATAATTATCAATATTAAAAATAAAAATAAGCCAATGCAGGAAATGAGAGCGCCGGAATTATAAAAGCGGGGGAGAAACGATAGCTCAACAGTATGTTCTCCTTTATCAATCTGAATTCCTGTGAAACCGATATTGGCTACAAAAGGTTTAATTTCTTTGCTATCAAGTTTTATTGTCCAGCCTTTATCAAATGGAATGGAAAAAAACAGAATTTTTTTATTATCCGCTTTTATTTTCCCCTTAATTAAATTCTCGCTGAACAATTGGATATTGAAACTATCTTTTTTTAATGCAGAAATATCGTTTACATAATCAGTACCTGTATAATTTAAGCTTGTATCATTTAAATTAAAAGCGGACATGGCTGTATTATGAATCACGCTATCTTCCAAAACAACAGCCCTGAACAGGGTTATTAATTTTTGACTATTAGAAAGTTTATGAAAAGCTGATTGGCTAATATATTTTTCATAAGTAAACCCGAACGGCAGAGCATATCTATTTTTCAAGATGATTATGTCCCCGATTTTAGTTAATGAATCGTAATTTCCTTGAAGCAAAGGGGATTTATTGTCTTTCGTAAGAGCATACTTAATGCTTGCAAACGGATGTAAGAATGGAGCGCCTATCAACCCAGGTGCCCACCTGGTTTGTACTTCATCTTTCGCATCGATCATTTCCAGCTCACCGAGAAATCGGATATAATAAATTTGGTTGAAAGAATAGTAGGATGGAGTTCCGTAGAAATTTTGAACCTGTGCATCGTTCACACTTCTATGTATTGCAGGCCCTGAAGAATATTCTTTATGTATTCTATAAAAGCTTTTATCGTTTGCTTTTAAATAGTTGACAGCATCCTTTGTATAATCGTTGTAATTGATCTTTGATTTAAATTCTTCTCCGGTCACCACCGGCCTTGAATTGATAGTTATATCTGAGAATACTATCATTTCAACGCAAACAAGGATCGCAATTAATGTTTTGCTGACATTTTTCGCCGATCTAAAGCGTAACAATGCAATTAAGATGGAGTAAAGAATTAAAAAAATGGTCGCCTTTGTCTGAATATTTTCACTAATAATGTCTTGGTCATCAAAGTAATGATAGAATAAAATGATTAAAAGAAGAATCAATGTCGCTGCTAAAGTTAAAAAGCTAACCCTAAACTCCTTATCAATAAACTGTAGTGCATTCAGGCTGCAAATCAAAAGGCCAATAACAACTAACAAAGAAAAGATGCGATAGTAATCACCTGTAAAAAGCCAAAATCCATATCGGAAAAATGGAAAAATGACGGGCAACAGAAACAGGGAGATAAAAATGGAGTATATAATTTTTTTTCTTTTATCAAGAAAGTGAAATACTTGCGGTACCAATAAAAGGTTAATCAGTCCAAAATAAAACAACGGTGCTTCCAGATAGTTGTACCATCCCTTAAAATCGCTTCCTGTTCCCAGAGCATCACTGGAAAAAAAACGCATTACTGCAGTAACGTTATGCAATTTGTCTCCAAACCCGAAAATGGGAGCCGACAATAATCTTGAAAAATAGGAAGATTCACCTCCTACACGAGGGCTCTCTAACATTTGAAGGATATCGGCAAAAAGAAAAAAAGAACTTAATAAAATACCCAGAACGCCCAAACCGGCAACTTTTGCCAACAGTAATCCCAATCTTTTTATATTGAAAGAATGAACCAAATAATAACGGAAAAGAATATAGATAAATAAAAAGATGGACACCGGAAATAAATCAAATGGCTGGTTTATGGC
The DNA here is from genome assembly GCA_036005185.1 of Chitinophagaceae bacterium. Taxonomy (GTDB): domain Bacteria; phylum Bacteroidota; class Bacteroidia; order Chitinophagales; family Chitinophagaceae; genus VBAU01. The sequence continues at coordinate 19,895 of DASYQS010000027.1, forward strand.
AATAAGAGCTATCGCAATAGGAAATAATATTATTTTATTATCCTGGAATAATTTTTCAAATGCATAAAGCAGTAATGCCAAATATACTGCTTCGGTTGAAAAGATATTCCAACCACTTCCCAGAACGATAAAGGATGAAAAGGAATAACATATAGCCCCAACCACAGCAACGAAGGGTGATAGATTGATTTTTCTTAAAAACAGATAAAACAAAACCCCTGCACTTATCATTTTGCTCACTTCCATGATCCCTATGCCGTAGGCGAGATTATTTGCCCCCAAAAGAGTTAAAATAAAATAGTACGGATCCGTTATAGAAAGAGGGAAAATGTTTTGTCCCATACCCTGGTAAAAAGACCATTTAGGGATCAGGTTTACATGTTTCATATAATAGGCAACCTGATATCCATGGGGGTAATTGGCATTTACAGAATCACTACCGATATCTTTAAAAAGATATAATTTTTTAAAAAAAATAAAATCTTTGAAGATGAAAAGTGCGGTTGTGACTAGCAGAAATAGTAATATATAAAACCCGTATTTATTAAAGTATGTATTAAAAGCTGCAAAGGCTTCAGCTATATTTTTATTTTTTTTAATAGGGGTTTTAAAACCCTTGTTTTTAGACTCTTGTATTTTAGGCGAAGATGGTTTTGATTTTGATTGGGATTGTTTAAATTTTTTACTCATAGACCAACTGGTAGAATACCTAAATATATTCAAATAACGGATTTATTAAAAACCTGATTTGCTGGTCTCGTGAACCTTTTATATTTTACTTGCGAGAATTAAGCATTATGATACACGGAAAAAGAGTGGTTGTTGTACTGCCTGCTTATAACGCTGCAAAAACATTGGAAAAAACTTATCGTGAAATTGATTTCAATGTTGTGGATGACGTGATATTGGTAGATGATGCCAGTAAGGATAACACTATTGAAGTTGCAAAAGCACTTGGGATCAATCATATTTTAAAACATGATCGCAATTGGGGATATGGGGGCAATCAAAAAACTTGCTATCAATATGCTTTAAAGATCGGTGCTGATATTGTCATTATGCTTCATCCGGATTACCAATATAATCCCAAGCTAATTCCTTCTATGGCTTATTTGATAGCCCATGAAGTTTTTCATGTGGTTTTAGGTTCAAGAATTCTGGGTGACAGAGCTATGATTAATGGAATGCCTGTATATAAATATATTTTCAACAGAATACTGACATGGACACAGAATTTTATCATTTGGGAAAAATTATCTGAATATCATACGGGTTATCGTGCTTTTTCAAAAGAGATCCTGGAAAAAGTAAATTTTCAGGCTAACTCTGATGATTTCATTTTCGACAACCAGATGCTGACTCAGATTTTTTACTGTGGTTATGAAATTGGAGAAATCTCTTGTCCCGCAAAATATTTTGAGGAGGCTTCATCGATAAATTTCCGAAGAAGCATGAAATACGGCTTTGGTGTTATCGGTAACTCCATCCGTTACAGGTTAAATAAATGGAAGATCTTAAAGTCAAAAATCTATAATAAACCAACAGAAAAAAAGGTTGAAATCGTAGAAGCAGAGCAAAAGACTAATGTAAACCAACTAATTTCAAATCAATCCTCCAGGTAATTATTCCTTGATAAAAGAAAATTGTTTTTTGGTATTGTTAGCTTGAAAAATGAGATAATAGATTCCCTTATCTAAAGATTGAATATCTATTGTATAAGAATTTTCACCTCTATCAATTTTCATATGCTGTACTTTCATTTGTCGACCTAATGGATCGATGATTTGAACTATCGCATTTTTTTCCACTGATGTGGCTGTTTTAACAACAACTTTACTCGTCGCTACTTTTTGAAAGGCTACAGATTCGTTATTTGCATTCTCTCTTTTTAGCTGAATGGTATTACTGTATAATCCTCTGTTCCTTCCTGAAATAATTTTTAACCTGTAGAATTGATTGGCGAGAATTGACTTGTCTTCAAAAGAATAGTCAGTTTCAGAATTTGCATGATTTTTTCCATCGAGCATTCCTATTTTAAAATAACTCATTCCATCTGATGATTTTTGTATTTCAAAATGCGTATCGGGGTCTTCACTAAGTGTTAGCCATCTTAAAACATTAGCATCTGGTTTTATCCATCCTGAAAAATATTTTAGTGTTGCAGGCAATGAAAAGGCATTCGTTGCTGAGATGGTATAAGTACAGTTTGATCCTACACCCATTCCTTCAACGGCCACAATGATATTTGTACCTGCAGGTATGGGTGCACCTCCCGGCAAATAATTTATTGTTGCCTGTACTGTTGGGCCAACATCATAATAGCAACCAATATGTGTCAATGAGGCACATGATCCAGCGAAGAAACCTATCTGAACGCCTGAACTTCCGCTCAGAGCACTATTGTCACACAGTATGCTGCTAACGGTAATTACACTAGCACCTGTCAATTCAGTTGTATAGCTATAAAAGGCCGTGTTTTCTAATGAATAAGCACAGAGCAGTTCAGGCGCTATTCCCTGTGCAGGTTTATGGCAGGCATTATTGTCTGTAACAGGGGTAGAACCGATTGGAGTAGCTCCTGTACAGTTATTATTGGGTGGGTCATAGCTTTTTGCACACATGGTAATAGTTCCTGAACCTGGTGTCCACACTCTTAAATAATAAGTTGTATTGGATGCAAGCGTAAATGTTTCTGAGGGCGCCCACAGACCAGTTCCGTCGTTAAAACACACGCTTGAATAATCGTCACGATCGTTTTCATGAAGGCTTCCGCCGCCGCATCCTTCATAGAAAAGAACTTCGGCTGGCTGACCACCAGAAGTTGTAAGATTAATTAATACACAAGAAGCTGTCGCATTTGTTGTAAATGAAAAAATAGTGAGGCGACCTGTTCCGCTGTAACCGGGAATAACACCGGTGCAATGAATTGTTGTTCCAGTCGTAGCTGAAATGGTGTAATCATGACACTGATTATCCAATGGTATAACGTAAGGAGCTGAGCAGGTTGAGCCTGTTTGGGCAAAAAGAAAAGCGGGCAACAGCAGCAAGTACACAGGCAATAATATACCAGTATATTTCATAGGGTTGGATTTGGGTTAGCTATAGAGTACGATAGAAAATTACCTTGTTAAAATATCAATTCAAAGTTTTTAGGATTCATTAGTCGGAAAATTGAGTACTTTCCTTTACACCCGCTCGTAGAATTCCCGTATCCCTGTTTAAACGATATGGATGGTTTTTATTACGAACTTCACTAACTCCTGCCACCTTGATCCTTCCTTTCGAAATAAGTTTTCCATATATCTGGAAAACTTTTTTTTTTTAGTTTGGAGGATAAATAATAATTTGCTTATAAATAAAGATTCTGTTTCTTCTTTCCAATTTCCGTCCGCCAACGTCCTTCCGAAAACTTTAAAATCCTCATCAAAATTTTGCCTGACTTGCGATCTGGTTTTAAACAAACGGTTTTTTTCAACGACTGATTATCGTTTCGTTCGCCCCTACGAAAGTATTTTTAGCTGTACTTCTATTGAAAAGAAAAATTAAAACCTTTTTTCTTTTACCCTAAACCTCAATTTATGAAGGGATTTATTACTTCATTTGCTATGTCTGTAAACCAGGCTTCTGGTAGTTTATTTGGAAAAAGTGGCAAAGCTCATTTAGTCAGCAGAATTTCTTTGAACATTTTTTTTCTTTTTTGTTTCCTAGGCGTTACACAATTGCTCGTCGGGCAGGTAACTAGTCGATCAGGTAGGCCAATTGTTAATGCGGCACCTCATGGTGGCAGTTGTGATGGTTTATTCACAATTACAACAAACAAAACTTACAACGCTATTACAAACCAAACGACTTTTACATGGACTGTTACAAAAACCGGCGCAAAGAATGCTCTTAGCCATTGGGAGTTTCCTCTTACAGTGTGCCCGGAAAATGATGGGAACGTCATTCAAAAATTCTTATCAAGCATAGTAAGTGCGCAAGCCAGTGATGATTGTATTAACTACCACAATACTGTTACTAGCTACGGAAAAGACCCTAGTGAAAAATGCCTAACAGGTGATTTATTCAAATTTGATGAAGAAATGGGTAATGTGACAACAAAATGTTACAGATTGATTGTTACCGGCAATTGGAGTATCATTCCTGCAATTGCCTCTGTTAAATTTGGGAATCAATGCTGCACGATCACTCTCAATAACCCCGGTTGTTTAGAAGAAATATGTATTCCACCTGCCTGCAATATATCAACCACACCAGATAATGTTTGCCCAGGGTCAACCAATACATATAATGCAACCCCATCAGGATTGGATTCATATAGCTGGTCTATTACTGGCAATGGTACAATTGTCGGTTCTACAACCGGGCAATCTGTCCAGGTACTAGCAGGAACTTGCGGTACGTTTACATTAACTTTGATTACGCGACAAAATGGATGTGAAAATACTTGCAGTCAAATAATTCATGTTACAGACAATACACCGCCTACCATCAATACCGGCGCCAATGTAACAATAGAATGTACAGCCACACCTTCATTTACTGCACCAACCGCATCGGATGCATGTAATGGTGCAACCGTGAGCATTGTAGGTGCAGATGTAACAGGAGGTATAGCTTGTGCAAGAACTGTAACCAGAACATGGAGAGCAGTAGATGCTTGTGGAAACACATCGGTAACAAGAAGTCAAACAATCACAATAGTTGATACACAGGCACCGACGATTGGAAGTGCTGGTGCTAATGCAACCATAGAATGTACAGCTACACCAAGCTTTACAGCACCAACGGCATCGGATGCATGTAATGGTGCAACAGTAAGCGTTGTAGGTGCAGATGTAACAGGAGGTACAGCTTGTGCAAGAACAGTAACCAGAACATGGAGAGCGACAGATGCCTGCGGTAACCAAAGTGCAACCCGCAGCCAGACAATAACTATTATCGATACTCAGGCACCTACGATCGGAAATGCAGGTGCTAATGCAACAATAGAATGTACAGCTTCACCAAGCTTTACAGCACCGACAGCATCAGACGCATGTAGCGGTGCAACCGTAAACACAGTGGGTGCAGATGTAACAGGAGGTACGGCTTGTGCAAGAACTGTAACCAGAACATGGAGAGCAGTAGATGCTTGTGGAAACACATCAGCTACACGCAGTCAGACGATAACTATTGTTGATACCCAAGCACCGACGATTGGAAGTGCTGGTGCTAATGCAACGATAGAATGTACAGCTACACCAAGCTTTACAGCACCAACGGCATCGGATGCATGTAATGGTGCAACCGTGAGCATTGTAGGTGCAGATGTAACAGGAGGCACAGCTTGTGCAAGAACAGTAACCAGAACATGGAGAGCAGTAGATGCTTGTGGAAACACATCGATAACAAGAAGTCAAACAATTACAATAGTAGATTCTCAAGCACCGACGATTGGAAGTGCAGGTGCTAATGCAACGATAGAATGTACAGCTTCACCAAGCTTTACAGCTCCAACAGCATCAGATGCATGTAACGGTGCAACTGTAAACATAGTGGGAGCAGATGTAACAGGAGGCACAGCTTGTGCAAGAACTGTAACCAGAACATGGAATGCAGTAGATGCTTGTGGAAACACATCAGCTACACGCAGCCAGACGATAACTATTGTTGATACACAGGCACCGACGATTGGAAGTGCTGGTGCTAATGCAACCATAGAATGTACAGCTACACCAAGCTTT
>DASYQS010000028.1:0-330465 GCA_036005185.1 Chitinophagaceae bacterium
GTTTCCTTTTTTAAAGATTGCTCATAATAGTTTTTCCGTAAAATAGTATCGTCTTTTTTAAAACTATAGACAGGTCCCAATTGTGCTTTGGTGAATAAGCTAATCAAACAAAATAGAAAAGGAAAGATTTTTTGGTGGAACTGCATCTCGGTTTTTTGACAGGATGGATCAAATATATAAAAGCCAACGTGCAATTCAAAACGAATTAAAGCAAGACTTTCATATTTCATGTAAACTTTATTTGAAGAATAGGTAATAGCATTATTGAACTAAATCTTTTTAAAATTGTTTCAATTTTGAACAATTTTTTTATTTCAATTTTTACCTACCTTCCTTTTTATAACCTCCTGAAAGCTCATTATTTCTATGTCATTTAATAAAGAAAGATTAGAAAGAAAATTTGCTGAAGAATATAACAAGCTGAACGAAAGACAGCGGCTTGCTGTTGATAGCATTGAAGGTCCGGTGATGGTCATTGCAGGTCCTGGCACTGGAAAGACCCAAATATTGGCAAGCCGGATAGGAAAAATTTTATTGGAAACAGATGCCTATCCTCAAAATATTCTTTGCCTTACATACACGGATGCAGGTGTTGTGGCTATGAGAAAAAGGTTGCTGCAATTCATAGGTCCTGATGCTTACAAGGTAAATATTTACACCTTCCATGCTTTTTGCAATGAAATCATACAAGAAAACCTGTTTTTATTTGAAAAAGCAGCTCTCGATCCTGTTTCAGATCTTGAAAAAATTGAGCTTTTCAAAGAGCTCATTGATTCTTTTCCTAAGAATCACCCGTTAAAACGCTACCGTGGAGATGTTTATTTTGAAATTCACAATCTCGATAAGCTTTTCAGCACTATGAAAAGAGAAGGCTGGTCGCCTTCATTTATCCTTCAGAAAATTGATGAACACATTTCTGATCTGACAAACCGGGAAGAATTTATTTATAAAAGAAAATACAAAGAGTTTAGTGTTGGCGATCTAAAGAATGAAAGGATAGAAGAAGAAAAGGAAAAAATGGAACGGTTAAAGGCTGCAGTAAATGAATTTGATCGTTTTCAGCAAATGATGAGGAAACGCAACCGGTATGATTTTGACGACATGATCAATTGGGTAATCAAGGCATTTCAAGAAAACAAAAATTTATTGGCCAGTTATCAGGAACGGTTTCTTTATACTTTGGTGGATGAGTATCAAGATACCAGCGGCACTCAAAACAGGATTGTTGAGTTGTTGATCAATTATTGGGAAAAGCCAAACGTGTTTGTAGTAGGCGATGACGATCAAAGCATCTATCGTTTTCAGGGAGCCAATGTGGAAAACATGCTTGCTTTTGCTGAAACTTATAAAAGTGATCTATTGAAGGTTGTGCTTGTCAATAATTATCGTTCTACACAATCTATTCTCGACATTTCCAAAACACTTATCGATAAGAATAACAAAAGACTTATAAATAAAATTGAAGGGCTCAGCAAAGAATTGATTTCCTCCAATTCGCAAATAAATCATTTGATTCATAAGCCAATTATTAGATCATACGACACTCAGAGGCAGGAGATGATCGACATCGCTCTGCAAATAGAAAAGTTGATCGCTCAGGATGTTCCCGCAAATCGCATTGGAGTTATTTACAGGGAGAATAGATATGGCGATGACCTGGTCCAATATTTTAAATTGAGGAAGATTCCTTACTATAGCAAACGAAGCCTGAATATTCTTGAAATTCCGCTGGCACAAAAAATTATTTTGTTACTAAAATATCTCGTTGCCGAACATGATATTCCTTATAGTGGTGATGAAATGCTGTTTGAGATACTTCATTTTGATTGGTTTTATATTCCTTCTATCGAAATCGCTAAACTGACCATAGAAGCTTCGAACAAAAAATATGACGATTCAACTCATTCTTTGCGCAGGCTTTTGCACGAAAAAAAGATTGCTCCCCCAAAGGATCTTTTTTCGCAGGGATTACATGAAGGGTTAAAAAATGCCAGTGTGGTGCTGGAGCAATTGATCAGCGATGTTCCTAACATTACCTTGCAAATGCTTTTTGAAAATATCATTCGCAAAGCTGGTATATTAAATTTTATTATGAAAAGCCAGGAGAAGATCTGGCATCTTCAAGTGCTTACCGCTCTATTTGATTTTATAAAGGAAGAAACGGCTCGAAAACCACTTATGCAATTGAAAGACCTGGTAAGTATTATTGAATTGATGGAAAAAGAAGATTTGGCATTGCCACTCACCGAAATTTGCGGCAACGACAAAGGAGTGAACCTGATGACAGCGCATGGATCAAAGGGTTTGGAATTTGAATATGTTTTTTTTGCAGGTTGTAATGCCACATTCTGGGAGAAAAAACGGAAACCCTATAATGGATATAAGCTGCCTGATACAATTTTTTCCGTATCACATTTGGCGGCAGGCCAGGGGGAAATTGAGGAGCTTCGCCGGCTGTTTTATGTAGCCCTTACAAGAGCAGAACAACATCTTATCATTTCTTACTGCTGTTATAAAAATGATGGAAAAGAATTGGAGCCATCCGTGTTTATTGAAGAAATTTTAGATCAGCAACAATTAGCCGTTGAAAAGATATTTATTGATGAAAATGTGCTGGCTGAGTTTAGCGCCTTGCAATTTGGAGAGGCAATCGCCCCTGAAATAGAAGAAATGGAAAAGGAGTTTATGAATCGCCTGTTGGAAAAATTTGTAATGAATGTAACGGCTTTAAATAATTATTTAAAATGTCCGTTAGAATTTTATTTCAAAAACCTTATCCGTATTCCTTCACCCAAAAATGAGGCTACAGAATTTGGCTCATCTGTTCATTATGCCGTTGAGCAGCTATTTCGCAAAATGCAGAGCAATAATGAACAATTTCCTTCAAAAGAGGAGTTTATTAAAGATTTTGAATGGTACATGCACAGGCATCGTGAAAGCTTTACCAAGGAACAATTTGAAAGAAGATTAGAATATGGCCACGATGTGTTGAGTAACTATTACGACAAATACATAAATAGCTGGAATAAAATTGTAACCATTGAACGGAATATTAGAAATATCCTTGTAAATGACGTGCCTTTGAAAGGAAAGATGGATAAGCTTGAGTTTGATGGCAAATCAGTAAATGTGGTTGACTATAAAACCGGCGACCCTGATAAAGCAAAAATCAAGTTGCAACCTCCTTCAGAAAAAGACCCCGTTGGCGGCGATTACTGGCGACAGGCTGTTTTCTATAAGATCCTTGTTGACAATTATGAACAAAAAGGATGGAAAGTGGCGAGTACAGAATTTGATTTTGTAGAGCCAGACAAAAAGAAAGTTTACAAAAAAGAAAAAATTGTTATTACTCCTCAGGATATCGATCTTGTTTGCGAACAGATCAAAACTGTTTGGGAGAAGATTCAAAATCATGATTTCTACATAGGTTGCGGGAAGGAAGATTGCCACTGGTGCAATTTTGTGAAGACAAATAACCTGACAGTTGCCTTATCCGAAGAAAACCAGGATTAACAGGATTTTGATAGATTATTAGGAAAAATGGATGTTTATCTTTAATGAAAGCCACTATGTTTGCACTTTCTCAGCATGAAGAAATTCTTTTTTTATATCCTCATCATCTTCTTAATCCTAAAAATTCAGGTTCTCACTATTGGTTGCGCTAACATTATACCTCCCCAAGGCGGTTACCGAGATTCAATTCCGCCACTCTTAATAAAAGCAACACCAGGTGATTCTTCAATAAATTTTACGGGCAATCGCATTACATTAACCTTTGATGAATATATTTCCGATCTGCAGAGTGTCATCCGGGAAAATCTGATTATGTCTCCAATGCCTGAAAATATTCCTAATGTTGAAACTAAACTTAGAACAGTTATCGTTAGGCTAAAAGATAGCTTGCAACCAAACACTACTTACACGATTAATTTTGGAAATGCAATAAAAGACGTTAATGAAGGCAATATCGCAAAAAATTTTACTTATATTTTTTCTACAGGCCCCATCTTTGATTCATTAACGCTATCGGGTAAAGTAGTATTAGCTGAAAATGGAAGGGTCGATAGTACGCTTATTGTCATGCTTCATAAAAGTGGCGAGGATTCAGCAGTAGCAAACCAAAAACCGCGTTACATTACTCGCTTGGATTCGTCGGGGAATTTTACTTTTCGCAATTTGCCATCGGATACTTTTTATGTTTATGCGTTGAAAAATGAAAGGAATGACTATCATTATTTATCCGTAAGTCAATTATTTGCTTTTGCCGATAAGCCTGTTAGCACTCAGGCTGTGAATGAGCCGCTCATGCTATATGCTTATTCGGAGAAAACTCCAACAACTCCGGTAGTAACACCTCAAATAGGGGGTAGGCAAAGAGGCGCTGGTGGTGGCGGTACCGACAAACGATTAAGAATGTCAAATAACCTTACAAATGGCCAATTAGATCTTTTGGGCAATTTCATCATCAATTTTGAACAGCCATTAAAAACATTGGATACATCGCTTATTCATTTTAGCCGCGATTCCGCATTTATACCTATTTTGGATTATGTGATTATAACCGATAGTACTAGAAAAAAAATAACTCTTCAACATAACTGGAAAGAAAATACTTTGTATCATCTCATTTTAGAAAAAGATTTTGCTGAAGACAGCTTGGGCAGAAAAATATTAAGGAATGATACCATTTCATTCAAAACAAAAAAACTTTCTGACTATGGTTCGTTAAGAATCCGTTTCAAAAATCTTGACTTGTCAACAAACCCTGTTTTACTATTTGTACAAAATGATAATATTGTTAAATCAATTCCGCTTTCTTCGGTCGAAGTAAATCAACCTATTTTTCTGCCCGGAGATTATGATTTGCGCATTTTGTATGATCGTAATAAAAATGGCAAATGGGATGCAGGAGAATTTTTTGGCAAGCATATTCAGCCTGAAATTGTAAAACCAATTCTCTCGCGTCCGCGTATTTCGGTAAAAGTGAATTGGGAAAATGAGATCGATATAGCACTGTAAGGCACGAGCAGCAAGTTATAGGCACAAGTTTGTCTGCCCGTTTGTTTCTTATATCTTGATTCTTGTAACTTTGCCCTATGCAATTTTCCTCCTCACTTCTTGAAAATGCAGTAAATGAATTTGCTAAACTTCCTGGTGTTGGCAAAAAGACAGCTTTGCGCTTAGTGCTGCACCTTTTAAAGCAGGATGCAAATGATGTATCGCAGTTTAGCGAAGTGATCGCAAAAATGCGCAGTGAGATAAAGTTTTGTCAGCGCTGCTTTAATGTAGCCGATGGCGATATTTGCTCCATTTGTGCCAACAGTTTGCGGAGGCAAGAAATGATTTGTGTGGTGGAAAATATTCGCGATGTAATTGCCATTGAAAGTACGCAGCAATATAGCGGAACTTACCATGTGCTGGGAGGCGTCATTTCGCCGCTTGATGGAATTGGGCCTGATCAACTGAATATTGAATGGCTTGTTAACCGTGTGCAAAGGGAAAAAACGGAAGAACTTATTTTTGCACTTAATCCAACTATACAAGGCGATACTACTATTTATTATATTCAAAAAAAACTATCCACTCTCGATTCATGTAACATACGTATTACTACCATAGCCCGCGGCATTGCCTTCGGCGGCGAGCTTGAATATGCTGATGAAATGACGCTGGCACGAAGCCTTCAGAACCGGCTGCCTGTAGAAAGCTATGTTTCCAATCGTTGATTTTGTATTCTTCTCTCACAACTTTATCTTTGCAAAACAGGCGGATTTGTTTATTGTTCGGCCTGATCAATGTTAATCATTGAATAAATTTAACTGAACTAATAAACGCCACGAAACTCACTCTTTTTAGTTTCCAACGTTTAAATTGTTCAGATTAATTATCCATTGTGATCAGTAACTAATTGCAGGGACTAAGATATTACGTCTGTTAAAAATGAAGGAGGCAAACATGAAAAACATTCAAGAACTACTAAACAATCGCATTTTGATTATTGATGGGGCTATGGGCACAATGATCCAACGGTATAAGTTAACTGAAGCGGATTATCGTGGCGAGCGGTTTAAAGATTGGCCTATCGATCTCAAGGGGAATAATGATCTGTTATGCCTTACTCAGCCGCAGATCATAAAAGAGATCCATCAACAATACCTCGAAGCGGGAGCGGATATTATTGAAACAAATACTTTCAATGCACAAGCTATTTCACTTGCTGATTACCATATGCAGGAGTTTGCTTATGAAATTAATTTAGCTGCTGCAAAAATTGCGAAACAGGCTGTAACTGAATTTACTCAAGACTCACAACACACCAATCGTGAGCCGAAATTTGTCGCAGGCGCCCTTGGGCCCATGAACAAAACCCTTTCGCTTTCACCAGACGTAAACAATCCGGGATACCGTGCACTTAATTTTGACGAGGCCATGCATGCCTATTATGAGCAGGTGAAAGGTTTAGTTGAAGGCGGCGTAGATATTCTTCTTATCGAAACCATTTTTGATACGCTAAATGCTAAAGCAGCAATTTTTGCGATCAAGAAATATTTCAAGGATGTTCAGCAGCCTGAGCTGCCTATTATGATTTCAGGAACAATCACTGATGCATCTGGCCGTACGCTGAGCGGTCAAACCCTTGAAGCTTTTTATACTTCAGTTACTCATGCAAAACCGTTAACTATTGGTTTAAACTGTGCACTGGGTGCAAAAGAAATGCGCCCGCATATTGAAGAGCTTTCTCAAATTGCCTCTTGCTACGTATCGGCTTATCCTAATGCCGGCTTGCCAAACGCTATGGGTGAGTATGATGAACAACCTGAAGATACAGCACATTATATTGAGGAATGGGCCAAAGAAGGATTTGTAAATATTGTTGGTGGTTGTTGCGGAACAACACCTGATCATATCAAGCATATTGCTGAACATGTAAAAAATTTAGAACCCAGAAAATTACCTGTTGTTGAAACAGAGTTAGTTTAACTTATGAGCGAAACTGCAGCTATCAAACCATATTTAAGGTTATCAGGATTGGAACCTCTGGTCGTAAGACCTGAAAGTAACTTCATCAATATTGGTGAGAGAACCAATGTAACAGGTTCAAAAAAGTTTGCACGCCTTATTAAAGAAAATAAATATGAAGAAGCATTAAGTGTAGCAAGACAACAGGTAGAGAATGGTGCTCAAATACTTGATGTGAACATGGATGATGCTTTATTGGATGGTGTAAAAGGTATGACCACTTTTCTCAATCTTTTGCAAAGCGAGCCGGATATTGCCAAGATCCCGATCATGGTCGACAGCTCAAAATTTGAAATTATTGAGGCCGGTTTAAAATGTGTTCAGGGCAAATGCATTGTAAATTCTATCTCCATGAAGGAAGGAGAAGAAAAATTTATTCAGCAAGCAGAGTTATGCAGAATGTATGGCGCTTCGGTTGTGGTTATGGCCTTTGATGAAAAAGGACAAGCGGATACGCTGCAAAAGCGTGTTTATATTTGCGAAAGGGCGTATAAAATTTTAACTGAGCAAGTTGGTTACAATCCGCAGGATATTATTTTCGACCCAAATATTTTTGCCGTTGCTACCGGTTTGGAAGAGCATAATAATTATGCCGTTGATTTCATAGAGGCAACAAGAATTATTAAACAAAAAATGCCGTTGGCAAAAGTAAGTGGCGGTGTCAGCAATCTTTCTTTTTCTTTTCGCGGCAATGATCATGTGCGTGAAGCCATGCACTCTGTATTTCTTTATTATGCTATCAAGGCCGGAATGGATATGGGGATCGTCAATGCAGGTCAGTTAGTTGTATATGATGAGATCGAACCTGAGCTAAGACAGTTATGCGAAGATGTTATTCTGAATAAAAGCAACGAAAATAATGAGGCTACAGAAAAGTTGATTGCTTTTGCAGAAAATGTAAAAGCGAAAGGGAAAGTAGAGGTAAAAGATGAAGCTTGGAGAAATGCCTCTGTTGAAGAGAGGTTAAAGCACTCTTTGATCAATGGTATTACTGATTATATTGATATTGATACCGAAGAGGCCAGGCAAAAATACCCAAGGCCATTAGAAGTAATTGAAGGCCCCCTAATGGCCGGAATGAATGTAGTAGGTGATCTGTTTGGCTCGGGCAAAATGTTTTTGCCGCAAGTTGTAAAGAGCGCTAGAGTAATGAAAAAATCTGTTGCCATTCTTACACCATACATTGAAGCCGAAAAAGAAATACGCCGGCTTGCACATGCGGAAGCGGGGACAATTAATGAAGAAACTGAAGGAGCTGCGAGGATATTACTAGCTACTGTAAAAGGAGATGTGCACGATATTGGAAAAAATATTGTGGGTGTTGTACTAGGATGTAATGGCTATGAGGTAAAAGATTTGGGAGTAATGGTTCCTGCTGATAAAATTCTTGATGAAGCGGAAAAAATAGGGGCCGACGTAATTGGTCTTAGTGGCTTAATAACTCCTTCATTAGATGAAATGGTGCATGTGGCGCATGAAATGAAGCGCCGCAATATGAAACAACCACTGTTGATTGGTGGAGCAACCACTTCAAGAATGCACACAGCTGTAAAAATTGCTCCCCAATATGACCAGGGAGTTGTGCATGTATTGGATGCTTCGAGGAGTGTAACTGTCGTCTCGAATCTATTAAACAAAGAACAAAAAAAATCTTTTCTCAAAGAAACAGAAACAGAGTACTCTAATCTTAGGCATCAATTTTTAAATAAGCAAAAGACCAAATCATTAATTCCTTACGAAGAAGCGGTAATTATTAAAGAATACTTTGACTGGAAAAAATATAACCCTGTAAAACCATCGATAGATGGAGTAAAGGTGTTTAGAGAATTTGATCTGGCAACCATTGCCAGGTATATTGATTGGGGACCTTTTTTCATTGCCTGGGAAATGCCCGGCCAATTTCCTGCTGTGCTAACGGATAAAATTTTCGGAGCGGAGGCTACACGTTTGTTTAATGACGCTAAAAACTTGGTAAAAAAACTGGTTGAAGAAAAATGGTTCACAGCAAATGGGGTGATCGGTTTCTGGCCTGCTTTAAGTAATAATGCCGACACTGTCACTCTGCAAACAAATAAGGGTGAGGTAAAACTGGAATTTCTACGTCAGCAGTTGAAAAAAGCAGTGGGACAACCAAATTTTTCGCTGGCAGATTTTATAAAACCTGCTGAAAGCCTATCCCCACAAACTACTCTAATAAATGAAGACTCGGCTAAAGTCCCTTCCCGAAGGGAAGGGGAGAAAGAGTTTGGGTATGAGGGGGCGAATCCAATAACTTATCCTTTAAAAGAATTTGCTCTTAAGCATAGAGAAAATCCCACACAAGCAGAAGAGGTACTTTGGAATTTTGTTAAGACGAAACAATTGGAAGGTTATAAATTTAGAAGGCGACATATCATTGGGAATTATATTACTGATCTTGTTTGTCTTGATAGAAGACTTGTTATAGAAATTGATGGCTTAATTCACCAACTACCCGAAAATAAAGAATCAGATGAGCTCAGAACAAAATGGTTGAATGAACAAGGATTCAAAGTATTAAGAATTACTAATGAACAAGTAATAAATAAATCAGAAGAAATTCTCGAATTAATTTCTTCAACTTTAAAGGATCAACCAAGTATAAAACAAAGTTTCGATCTAAGTTCCCCCTTCGGGGGACAGGGGGCTGATTATATGGGCGCATTTGCTGTAACCATTCATGGGGCCAGTCAATGGGTAAAAAAGTTTGCTGCCGAGCAGGATGAATACAACAAGATCATGGTGCAAATACTGGCCGATCGTTTTGTTGAAGCCTTTGCAGAGTGCTTGCACGAAAAAGTTAGAAAAGAATTTTGGGGTTATGCTAAAGATGAAAACTTAACCAATGAACAATTGATAAAAGAGGAATATAAAGGTATTCGCCCTGCACCTGGCTATCCCGCTTGCCCTGATCATACGGAAAAAATAAAACTATTCGAATTGCTCAATGCTACAGAAAATATAGGTGTTGAGTTAACAGAAAGCCTTGCCATGAATCCACCTGCTTCTGTTTGCGGTTGGTACATTGCCCATCGGCAAAGCCATTATTTTGGTTTGGGAAAGATCAGTAGAGACCAATTAGAAAATTATGCAAAAAGAAAAGGTATGAATATAGAGGAAGCGGAAAAATGGCTCAGACAAAATCTCGAATAATTTACAAGCAATGAGTTTCTTTAATAACTCTAAAAGCTTAACACGAAGAAAACCTTTTAGATTGTAAATGAGCTTAAAGCTACAGTTAGCTTGGCTCAATCTTCCTATCTTTGCCCTTCAAATTCAGAAATCGTGAAGCTTCGAAACGTTGTTTTCATAATTGCATTGATAATCATTGCTGATCAGGTTTTAAAAATTTGGATTAAAACACATTATCCAACCGGACCTGTTACGAATGTGATAGGAACCAAGTTCCAACTATACTTTGTTGAAAATTCGGGAATGGCTTGGGGATGGAAATTTGGAAACGAAATTGGCAAGATCGTATTAACCTTATTTCGGTTGGCGGCCGTTATTTTTGGTACATGGTATCTGGTTCGCATCGTAAAGAATAATTATCATAAAGGATTCATTATTTGCGCCGCATTAATTTATGCAGGTGCATTGGGTAATCTTATTGATAGTATGTTTTATGGGATGATCTTTGACAAAGGCATGCATTATAACCGGCTGATCCATGACTTTGAGCCTTACAGCGGTGTTGCTTCATTTACATTACACGGAGGATATAGCTCTTTTTTACATGGAAGCGTTGTTGACATGCTGTATTTTCCCCTTGTAAGATCCACATTTCCTAGCTGGCTTCCCTTTGTAGGAGGCAAGGAATTTGAATTTTTTAGCCCCATTTTCAATATTGCCGATGCATCAATTTCAGTTGGCGTTATCACCCTTTTAGTTTTTCAAAAACGCTTTTTTAAACGTTATCGCAATATGCAAGTCCATTCTACCGTTGAGACTAACACAGAAGTGAGTGACAAAGTGCAGGTATCTTGATTATCAAGAACAATTCTCTTATAAATTTTTACTATCCCTTAATTATTATCTCCATAAAATGGTATTTTGCGCTTACCAATAAAGTATCAAGATGAAAACATACAAACCCCTTTTTTGGTTCTTTTTGCTGATTGCTTTTGTGATATCCTGCCAAAAGGAACGGAGTTTTGAAAATGGCTTTGGTACTCCTTCTGATGGTTCTCTTCAATCAGGAGCTACTGGTGATTGTCTCGGAAGTGTAGTTAGCGGAACTTATAAAAAAGATACTGTACTTAATTCTACAAATTATGTGGATGTAAAAGTTGACGTGGACACCATAGGATCGTATGTCATAAGCACTGATACCATTAATGGTTTTTATTTTAGGGCTACAGGCAATTTTGCAGCTACCGGCGTAAATACTGTTCGTTTGCAAGGTAGTGGTAAACCAACGGCGGAGGGTACAAATATTTTTACAGTAACTTATGATAGCACCGAATGTACATTTTCTGTAACTACATTACCTAGTACTGGCGGAGGAACTTCAGTGTTTACTTTGGCAGGCGCACCTAATAGCTGTACCCCGGGTACTACCCAGGGAACTTATACAGCAGGCGTTGCTACAACCTCAGCAAATACAGCAACCATTCAAGTCGATGTTACTACCGTAGGCACTTATTCAATTGTTACAACTGCTGTTAATGGGGTTACTTTTAGCGCATCAGGAACTTTTTCAGCAACGGGTACACAAACCGTTACTTTAAAAGCAAGCGGCACACCCACAGCTTCAGGATCATTCAATATCCCTGTCGCGGTTGGAACCTCCACATGTTCATTTTCATTGTCAGTTGCCGTAGGAGGTTCGTCGGCAGTATTTACTTTGAACGGAGCTCCTAATAATTGTGCGGGTGCTACATTCCAGGGAGCATACGCCATAAACACACCTCTTACATCATCGAATACTGTTACTTTACAAGTAAATGTTACTACAGTCGGCACTTATTCTATAACAACTACGGCTGTTAACGGAATGACTTTTTCCGGCTCAGGTAGTTTTTCAGCCACAGGGGCGCAAACTGTTATACTCACCGGAAGCGGTACACCGGCAGCAACAGGAACATTTCCTGTTTCTGTTACAGTAGGAACTTCAACCTGCACATTCTCTATTACGGTGGCCGCTATTGATTATTTTCCCCGAACCACTAACAGCAACTGGACCTATGAATTTGATAATGATCCTGTGGACACTCTACAGCGAAATGTGATTTCGGCAACTAAGTCTGCCTTAGGCAACACTTACAACATATTTATGCAAAGTGATGCTTCAGGAGTAGATTCATCCGGGTATTATAGAAAATCAGGCAGTGATTATTATCAATATTTTGATATAGGTGATCTTTTTGGGTTGGATAATTCCCTTTGGGGAGAATATATTTTCCTTAAAGATAATGTTGCTGCAAACACTGTATGGAGATCAAGTAATTTTAGTGGTACATTTTCTAACAACCCGATACTCATACGAGTTAAAGAAACCATCATCCAAAAGGATGTTTCCGTTACTGTAAACGGAACAGCATATCCAAATACTATTGTTGTCAAAGAAGAATATGAATACTCATTCGATGCTGGGGCCAATTGGACCATCGCTGATATTTATTCAATGTATTATTTTTCACGAAATATTGGAATGATAAAATTTGAACCGTTTGATACTATGGGAAGTATTTATTTACAGGAACTAACAAAATATCAGGTCTTTTAAAAATATTCTTAGCAAAAAAAGAAGGCTGTCATATTTGACAGCCTTTTTTGTATATACACTCAAGGTTATTTACTCGTAATTATTGAACCAGTTATCATCAATGGGATGAATATGAACCGGCAGCTTTATTTTGTTAATTGAAATTTTTTTTTCTGAATAAGGATTGATCATGGGTGAAACCCTTAGGCGCCTGGCCATTTTTGTTGTTTGAATATTGCCTTTGGTATTCTTGTTATTATTTGCTGATGCGGAAGATGAAATATTCAGCGCCTTTAATGGATATGCAGAAAAGTATGGAGTTGTCTTTACATCTAATTTCATAATAACGGATTTTGAAGATTTAGTTTTCACAATATTGGAACGACAAAATAGAAAAATTATGTTATAATCTTTAGTCCTTTAACTAATAAAAAACAAAATACCTAGTTTCCTTCCTACCTGTTATTCGTAAGTTTACGAGTATTTCTTATTCAATTTTCCCTACCATTTTTTCAGGCACAACCCATTCATCAAATTGCTCTTGGGTTAAATAGCCAAGTTTTACGGCCATTTCTTTTAAAGTTGTTCCTTCTTTGTGTGCTTTCTGAGCAATTTCTGCGGCTTTATAATAACCAATTTTTGTATTTAGAGCTGTTACCAGCATTAATGAATTATCAACATGTTTTTTAATATTTTCTTCAATTGGTTTAATGCCCACCGCACATTTATCATTAAAAGAAACACAGCCATCACCGATCAATCTTGAACTATGCAAAAAATTATAGATCATCACGGGCTTAAAAACATTCAGCTCAAAATGACCTGATGCTCCACCAATATTTATTGCTACATCATTTCCCAAAACCTGTACAGCGATCATAGTTAATGCTTCGCATTGAGTAGGATTTACTTTTCCAGGCATAATGGAAGAGCCAGGTTCATTATCCGGGATAAAAATTTCGCCAATGCCGCTTCTTGGCCCCGAGGATAGCATGCGAATATCGTTTGCAATTTTCATTAGGCTTACAGCAACGGTTTTCAATGCTCCATGCGCTTCAACAATGGCATCGTGAGCCGCCAAAGCTTCGAATTTATTTTCAGCAGTTATAAATGGCAAGCCTGTTAATATTGCAATTTGCTTAGCAACATTTTCTGAATAATTAGGCGGAGTGTTGATGCCTGTTCCCACTGCCGTACCGCCCAATGCTAATTCACTTAAATGTGATAAAGTATTTTTAATGGCTTTTAAACCATGATCTAATTGCGAAGCATAGCCGCTAAATTCCTGCCCCAATGTAAGAGGAGTAGCATCCATGAAATGCGTGCGGCCAATCTTGACCACTTTCATAAATTGTTTACTTTTTTCAGCTAGCGTATTTCTTAATTTTTCAATTCCCGGAATGGTTGTTTCAACCAGAATTTTATAAGCCGCAATATGCATGGCTGTAGGAAACGTATCGTTTGATGATTGTGATTTGTTCACATCGTCATTGGGATGCAAAAATTTTTCTTTATCACTAAGTTGTCCACCATTTAATACATGACCGCGGTAAGCGATCACTTCATTCACATTCATATTGCTTTGTGTGCCGCTGCCGGTTTGCCAAACAACAAGAGGAAAATAATCGTCCAGCTTTCCTTCTAATATTTCATCACAAACTTTTGCGATGAGATCGCATTTTTCTTTGGATAACAATCCAGCTTCGAAATTGGTGATAGCAGCCGCTTTTTTTAAATAAGCAAATGCCTTGATAATTTCTTTCGGCATTTTATTGATGTCTTGTGCAATTTTAAAATTGTCAATGCTGCGTTGCGTTTGTGCTCCATAATAAGCGTCTTCAGGAACCTTTACTTCTCCCATAGTATCTTTCTCTATTCTGTATTTCATATATCATTTTTGGGTCTAAAGGTATATCAGCAGTTTAGTTTTTCAATAAAACTGGTTTTTCTGTTTTACAGATAAATCCCGCCTTCTAAAACTTTGAATAATTGTAAATTTGGTATGTAACAATTGCTGCATGAAAATTTTCTTGCCAACGAAAATAATATTGGTAATTACCCCGGTGATTGCAGTGATTGTTTTCCTTGTTATTACCTCACATGAATCTTCTATTGATTTTAATACCCAGGTCAAACCGATTTTTAATAAGAAATGCATCTCCTGCCATGGGGGAGTAAGACGTAAATCTGGCTTTAGTTTGTTGTTCCGCTCCGATGCACTTGCCATCAATAAATCAGGTAAACCAGCTATTATTCCTGGTGATCCTGAGCGAAGTGAGATGATCAGGAGATTAACCATAAATGATCCGGAAGAAAGAATGCCATATAAACATGAGCCATTGAGCAAGCAGGAAATTGGCACATTGCGTAAATGGATCAAACAAGGAGCAAAGTGGGGCGATCATTGGGCTTTTGTGGCCGTAAAGCCTGTTGAGGTCCCTAAGGCTAAAACTGAGTGGGTAAAAAATGAAGTTGACCATTTTATTTATGAAAAACTTGAACATGAAAAACTAAATCCTTCTTCAGAAGCTGATAAACCAACCTTGCTACGAAGAGCTAGTCTGGATATTACAGGAATGTTGCCTTCGGAAAAAATTGCCCACCAGTTTTTAAAAGATAATTCGAATAAGGCATACGAAAATTTAATAGATTCATTGTTAGCTTCATCCCATTTCGGAGAACGCTGGGCAGCTTTATGGATGGACCTTGCACGATATGCCGATACCAAAGGGTACGAAAGAGATGATAGCAGAAATATATGGCATTATCGAGATTGGCTAATTAAGGCATTTAACGAGGATAAACCTTACGATAAATTTTTAATTGAACAAATTGCAGGCGATCTTCTGCCTGATCCGACCGACGATCAATACACTGCTACAGCTTTTCACCGAAATACGATGACCAATGATGAGGGAGGTACCGATAATGAAGAATTCAGAACGGCCGCAGTCATTGACAGAGTAAATACTACATGGGAAGCATTGATGGGAACAACATTTGGCTGTGTGCAATGTCACAGTCATCCCTATGATCCATTCAGGCATGAAGAGTATTATAAATTCATGGCTTTTTTTAATGATAGTCGCGATGAAGATACTTACGATGATTATCCCTTGCTCAGGTATTTCAATGACTCTATGCAGCAACAGCTCAACTCATTAACGAGCTGGCTGCAGGCAAATGTTTCAGAAGAAAAAGCAAGAGAAATAAACCGCTTTTTAAGAACATGGGAACCTTCCATTAATTCGTTGACCGCGGATAAATTTACGAACAGTGAATTGTCAGATACTAAGTTCCTTGTTTTTCGAAATCATGCTGTGGCAAGATTAAAGCAAGTGGATCTTCAAAACAAAAGCTATTTAATCTATCGGTATGTTTCCTGGAAAAAAGATGGGGTATGGACCATTCATCTTGACAAATCTGATGGCCCTGTTTTAAAAGTTATATCACCAGACACTACAAATAACTGGAAAATCGAAGCAGCAGAATTTCCGTTGAGCACAGGCGTGCATGATCTTTATTTCACTTACACAAACCCTCATTTGAAGACACCAGATGATAACGGTCAGCTCATGGATTGGTTTTATTTCACTCAACAATTTCCGGGAAAAGGAAAGGCAGGCTATGAAACCAATAAAAAAATATTTTGGTCATTGCTAAGAGCCAAAGTTTCTACTACGCCGATCATGATGGACAACCCGATTGCAATGCATCGCTCAACACATGTTTTTGAAAGAGGAAATTGGCTGATGAAAGGAGAGACCGTTAAACCGGCCGTACCTCACTCTTTGAACCCAATGCCAAAGAATGCTCCCAATAACCGGCTTGGACTTGCTATGTGGCTTACAAGCAAAGAAAACCCTCTTACTGCCAGAACATTTGTAAATAGGTTGTGGGAACAATTATTTGGAACGGGTCTCGCTGAAACCTTGGAAGATATGGGCACACAAGGCATTCCACCCACACATAAAGAATTGCTTGATTGGTTGTCGTGGAAATTTATGACAGACTATAAATGGAGTGTAAAAAAATTATTGAAGCAAATCGTGATATCAGCCACATACAGACAGGATTCAAAGCTTACACCGGAATTATTGGAAAAAGATCCATTCAATAAATTATATGCACGAGGAGTAAGAGTTAGGTTATCTGCTGAGCAGCTGCGTGATCAGGGCTTGTGCATTAGTGGTTTGATAAGTGAAAAAATGTTTGGCCCTAGTGTGTTTCCTTATCAGCCCAAGGGAATTTGGTTATCTCCATGGAATGGCGCTGATTGGAAAAAAAGTGAAGGAAAAGATCAATATCGTCGTGCTTTATACACTTATTGGAAAAGGACTGCGCCTTACCCTTCCATGATGACATTTGATGGAGCGGCCCGTGAAGTTTGTACGGCCAGACGAATCCGTACCAACACACCATTGCAAGCATTGGTTACACTCAATGACGATGCTTACCTTGAAATGGCCAGATATTTTGCTTATCGCATGCAGGAAGCCGGGAAGGATTTAAAACAACAGATCGGCAGGGGATATGAATTGGCATTGTATAAACCTATTTCTGATTCCAAATTATCTGTCCTGATGAAATTATATAATGAGTCATTACAAAAGTTTAAAAAAGATAAGGATAAGGCCTGCGAGATGATTGGAGTGAACGATCAGCATAATAATCCTGAAACAGCAGCGCTGGTAGTAGTAGCAAACGCAATACTAAATTTGGACGAAGTGATCACAAAGAATTAAAACCCTGTCCACTCCTTCGGATAATGAAGAAGAAATGTAAAAATTGAAACGGCAAATAATACCATATAACCCCATGTTGAAGGAGTTGGCAAAGAAACTTCGTCAGGATATGACTTTTTCTGAAGTGAAGCTTTGGAATGAATTGAAAAACGGAAAGATGTTAGGATATGATTTTGACAGGCAAAAACCAATTGGAAATTATATCGTAGATTTTTATTGTAAAGATTTGATGTTAGCTCTTGAAGTAGATAGTATAACCCATCGTGATGAAAAGACGATTTTGAAAGACAGAGCAAGGC
Organism: Chitinophagaceae bacterium; assembly: GCA_036005185.1. Taxonomy (GTDB): domain Bacteria; phylum Bacteroidota; class Bacteroidia; order Chitinophagales; family Chitinophagaceae; genus VBAU01. The sequence goes on from DASYQS010000028.1 coordinate 17,790, forward strand.
AAGAAGAATTAGAAATGCTTGGAGTAAATTTTTTACGATTTGATGCGTTGCTTATTGTAAATTAAGATTGAAAGTGTTTTGAAGGAAATTGATAATTGGATATATGCGTATGAGTTAAAGAATGGTGTAGTTGAGTTTGTCAAGAGAAAAAGACTTCAAATGCTGGATCCGAGATCACGAAAACGGGAATAACCCACCCCTACCCCCTCCCAAGAGGGGAGCAGCGCACAAGGCTCGCTTTTCGAAGCGTCTTTAAGGGGTTCATCCTCTCCCTGGAGGGGCAAAATTTATAACGTTGCAAAATAAAACGACCGGGGTAGGTTGATGAATAGCGAACTGAAAGTACAAGTGTGCGATGCAACAGGTCTCGAAAAGAATTACTGAAGCTGGGTATATAAATGAATATTGAAAAATAAAAATGATAGGAAATTATTAAAGTATATTTATTAAAGCTTGGCCTCCCTCTCCTTACAAAGAGGAGCCGGGATGAGGTTTTATGACGAAAAAGGAAATATATAATCAAAGGCTGATTGAAGAAGCGAACCATGCCACGCTGCATTTTCATACTCGTAGGCATTTTCTTAAAGAAAGCGCAATGGGGTTGGGAGCACTCGCATTGGGTTCATTGATAGGTTGTCGCTCAAGATCGGATGTGACTTCAAATATTTTATTTGATCCGGCCCATCCATTGGCGCCAAAACTGCCTCCATTCCCCGGTAAAGCAAAAGCAGTGATCTATTTGCACATGGCCGGAGCTCCTTCACAACTGGAGTTGTTTGATTACAAGCCCGCATTGATGAAACTGGATGGAGAAGATTGTCCGCAATCACTACTCGAAGGAAAACGTTTTGCATTCATTCGGGGTGTGCCGAAGATGTTGGGACCACAAGCAAAATTTGCGCAATATGGCGAAAGCCGTGCATGGGTAAGTGAACACTTGCCTCATTTTTCAACCATTGTAGATGAAGTAAGCTTTTTAAAAGCAGTTACTACTGATCAATTCAATCATGCACCGGCTCAATTACTAATGCACACAGGCTCGCAGCGACTTGGCCGTCCAAGCATGGGTTCATGGATTACTTATGGTTTAGGAACAGAAAATCAAAATCTACCAGGCTTTGTTGTACTGACATCGGGAGGAAAATTTCCTGATGCTGGAAAAAGTGTTTGGGGTAGTGGATTTTTGCCATCGGTATATCAGGGAGTACAATGTAGATCGGAAGGTGATCCGGTTTTATTCATCAAAGATCCTGAAGGTATGGATCGTGATTTGCGAAAAGCTTCTATCGATGCGATCACTGAGATCAATAAAAAGGAATATGAAGAATATAAAGACCCTGAAATTCTTTCTCGCATCTCTCAATACGAAATGGCTTATCGCATGCAGATCTCTGTGCCGGAAGTGATGAATATAAATGATGAACCAGATTATATTCATGAAATGTATGGTACAAAACCAAATGTTGCAAGTTTTGCAAACAATGTTTTACTGGCAAGAAAACTTGTGGAAAAAGGCGTTCGATTTGTTCAATTATTTGATTGGGGATGGGATAGTCATGGTACCGATGCTAACTTGGCGATTGATGTCGGGTTCATTAATAAATGCCGTCAGGTTGATAAAGCAATGACTGCACTCATACTTGATTTAAAGCAGCGCGGATTGCTTGAAGAAACATTAGTGATTTGGGGCGGTGAATTTGGCAGAACACCGATGCAGGAAAACCGCGAGGGCAAGCAAAATATATTCAAAGGAAGGGATCATCATACAGAAGCATTTACGATTTGGATGGCGGGAGCTGGAATAAAAAAGGGTGGAAGCTATGGCGAAACGGATGAGATCGGGTACAGTGCGATCAGTGGCAAAGTGGAACCTTTCGATATTCAGGCTACCATTTTAAACCAATTGGGATTTGATCATGAAAAATTTACTTATCAATTCCAAGGTCGCCCATTCAGGTTAACGGATGTAAAAGGAAGAGTAATTGATGAGATATTAGCATAATTCTTTTATCATTGAGCATTGAATATTGAACATTCTTATATAAAAATGTTCAATGCTCAATTCTCAATGTTCATTATACCCAATAAAAAATTAAAAATTGAACCGAAGAAATTTTTTAGAATTTGGGGCATCGTCAACTGCAGCTCTATTATTTTCATCTCTTGACACATTTTCTTCTACGAATAAACCTGATTTCATTATGAACAAAGATTTTGATTTAAAGATACTTGCAACCAACTGGGGTTTTCATGGAAGCATCGATGAATATTGCTCCAAAGTAAAACGCGATGGTTATGATGGAATTGAAATATGGTGGCCTATGGAAAAAAAAGATCAGGACGATTTATTTGCTGCATTGAAAAAAAATGCCCTCGAAGTTGGTTTTCTTACGGCAGGTCATGAAAGCAATTACCAAGATAATTTTAATAGTTTTAAGAAGATGATTGATGCGGCTGCAAAAAATACAGTTCAAAGGCCTTTATACATTAACTGTCATTCAGGAAGAGATTATTTTTCTTTTGATCAAAACAAAACTTTCATCGATCATACATTACAATTATCAAAAGAAACAGGCATTAAGATTTGTCATGAAACACATCGTTCGAGAATTTTATTTGCAGCGCCTGTTGCCAGGCAATACATGGATAAAATACCCGGGCTAAGAATCACATTTGATGTATCGCATTGGTGCAATGTGAGCGAAAGTTTATTACAGGATCAGCCCGAAACAGTGAGTATAGCCTTGCAACGGGTAGATCATATTCACGCCCGCATTGGACATCCTGAAGGGCCGCAAGTAAACGATCCAAGAGCACCCGAATGGGACTCGGTTGTAAAAGCCCATTTTGCATGGTGGGATAAAATAGTGGAATTAAAAAAACAGCAAGGCGATCGCTTAACTATACTTACAGAATTTGGTCCGCCAACTTATATGCCTACGCTGCCTTATACACAACAGCCTTTGGCGGATCAATGGGCCATTAATGTGCATATGATGGGGTTGTTGAGAAAAAGATATTCAACCCCTTAAACCCCTAAAGGAGGACTTGGGAGTTTCTCTTAAGGCGAATGCTTGTTTACTTATATTCGTGTTGAATCAACTCGTGTAATTCGTGTTAATTAGCATTTCAGAATTCTTCGGTCGCTTTCATGTTGCACTTGTCCATCTTCCGATCGGAATTTTATTGCTTGCTTGCGTATTTCAATGGATAGAAATGAAACCGAAATTTTTTTCCTTACGTCCAGCTACTAACATTGCTTTTCTGATTGGAATGATAAGCGCTATTCTTGCTGCAATTACCGGTTACCTCTTGTCGCGCAGTGGTGATTATGATGAGCCATTGGTCTCAACCCACCAGTGGATGGGGATCAGCACCGCTGTTATAAGTATTCTGATGTATTATTTTCATAGGGGATCATCTTCAATAAAATTACAGTTGTCTGTAGGTATAGTGCTGTTTATCCTAATAATTATTACGGGTCATCTTGGGGGTTCTCTTACGCATGGTGCAGACTATCTCACGAAATCACTAAATAAATCTTCAGATTCTATTGTTCAACGAAAACCAATTCCAAATGTGCAGGAAGCGGTTGTTTATACAGATATTATTCAGCCTTTACTTCAAACAAAATGTTACACCTGCCATGGAAAAAATAAACAGAAGGGTGGTTTGCGGATGGATGATACTTCAAGATTGATGAAAGGAGGAAAAGATGGAGTGGTGATCACTGCTGGTAATGCGGAAAAAAGTGAAATGATCAGACGCTTATCACTGCCTCGCGAAGATGATGATCACATGCCACCTAAACAAAAATCTCAATTGAGTGAGCAGGATATTGCTTTGATACATTGGTGGATAGGAACAGGAGCTTCATTTAACAAAAAGGTCAAAGAACTTGATCAGCCTGAGCAGATAAACGCAGCTTTACTTGCCTTACAAAATGTTCGAGAGAAAAAAATAGTACCCCCCGATATTCCTTCGACTCAAGTGGCCAAAGCTGATGAAGTGGCTGTAAAAAAATTAAAGGATTTGGGTGCTGTAGTGATACCTGTTGCACAAAACACAAATTGGCTTTCAGTTAATTTTGTAACGGCAATGAATTTCAGCGATAAGGAAATGCAATCGTTGCTGCCATTGAAAGAACAAATAATTTGGCTAAAACTCGGAAATACATTGATTACTGATTCTGCTTTAGCAATCATTTCCCAGTTTAGAAATTTAATGCGGCTTCAATTAGATCATACAAAAATTACGGATAAGGGATTATCTGAATTGAGAAGATTGAATCATCTTCGCTACCTAAACTTAGTTGGCACACAGGTTACTGCTCGCGGGGTATTGCAATTAAAGAATTTGAAAGAACTTCAATCGATTTATTTGTACCAAACAGCAGTAAGTAAATCAGGTTGGAACGAACTAAAAAAAACATTTCCAAAAGCCTTGATTGACATAGGTGGGTATGAGGTACCATTTTTAGCTACTGATACGGTTCAGGTAAAACCACCGAAGAAAAATTAAATGATAATAAATGAGGGTTTTTTCTATCATACTTCTTCTTGTTTCTTTAAATAGTTTATCACAATCAAAAAAAATTAACCTTCCAATACCTTCAAAACAACAATTAGCTTGGCACGAAATGGAATTTTATCTTTTTACTCATTTCGGGCCAAACACCTTTACAGATAAAGAGTGGGGGGAGGGGACAGAGCCGGAAGATATTTTTAACCCTGCCAGTTTGGATTGCCGTCAATGGTGCCGTATAGCTAAAGCAGCAGGAGCTAAGGGTATTATTATTACGGCAAAACACCATGATGGATTTTGCCTGTGGCCAAGTAAATATTCAACTCATACAGTTCGCGAAAGCAAATGGAAAAATGGAAAAGGAGATGTGCTAAAAGAGCTATCGCAGGCATGTAAAGAATATGGATTAAAATTCGGTGTTTATATCTCTCCATGGGATCGCAATCATCCGAAATATGGAACGGCTGAATACAATGATGTGTTTGTAAACATGATGAAAGAGATATTTACAAACTACGGCCCCATCTGGGAACTGTGGTGGGATGGGGCAAATGGTGAAGGGCCTAATGGAAAAAAGCAGGTTTATGATTGGGACCGTTTTAAAAAAACTGTAAAGACGATTTCCCCTAACACCGTTGTTTTTAGCGATGTGGGTCCTCATATTCGCTGGGTTGGAAATGAAAAAGGAATTGCAGGAGAAACCAATTGGAATATGTTAGATACTGTTGGCTTTACCCCAGGAGCCGGAGCGCCGCCTACCGATACATTAAACCGTGGAAATGTAAATGGGAAAAATTGGATTCCGGCCGAATGTGATGTAAGCATTCGCCCCGGCTGGTTTTATCATAAGGAAGAAGATGAGAAAGTAAAAACGCCTGAGCAATTATTTCAACTTTATTTAAAATCTGTTGGCCGCGGAGCGAATTTATTATTGAATGTGCCGCCGGATAGAAGAGGGTTGATTAATGAGAAAGATTCTGCGGCGCTGGTTGGATTTAAGAAATTGCGAGATCGGAATTTTAAAAGTCAATTAGTCGAGTCCTTTGCATTTCAGTATAGTAACATCGTTTTGCTGTACACTAATAAAAACCCTCCTGGGCCATCGATTATTGAATTTAAATTTAGGGTGCAATCTAAAATCAATTGTATTGTGCTGCAGGAAGCAATAAAAGGAGGCCAAAGGATAGAGACGTTTTCGATTCAAATAAAAAACAAAAATGAAGTCGTTAAAGAAATCAAGGGGACAACTGTCGGTCGAAAGCGGATTATAACTTTCCCAGACTTAGTAGCTGAATCTTTTGCTTTGATAGTTAATAATACAAAGCAAGTTCCATTAATAAGTAAAGCAGCCGCTTGTTTAATTGATGACAAACTAATCGAAAAATAACATGAAAAATTTTTTAAAAATTTTACTGCCATCTTTATTCGTATTTAATCTCACTGCACATAGCCAGCCAGCTAAACCAACAAACTTTCTTTCTGAAACCAAACAACAGAAAGAACAAAGAATGGAATGGTGGAAGGATGCCAGGTTTGGCTTGTTTATTCATTGGGGATTGTATGCGGTTCCTGCCGGCGAATGGAAAGGCCAGACCAATCATGCTGAATGGATCCGCACAACAGCGCAAATTCCTTTAAATGAATATGAAAAATTTGTTCAGCAATTCAATCCTGTAAAATTTAATGCTAAAGAATGGGTGCAACTGGCAAAGCAAGCAGGTATGAAATATATCGTAATTACTTCCAAGCATCATGATGGATTTTGCCTATTCGATTCAAAACAAACTGATTTTGATATTATGTCCACTCCTTTTCACAGAGACGTGTTGAAAGAGCTATCTGAAGCTTGTAGGAAAGAAGGCATTCAGCTTTGTTTTTATCACTCTATTATGGATTGGCATCATCCTGACTACTTGCCTCGCAGAGAATGGGAAAAGGACAGGCCAACAACGGGGGCCAATCCTCACGATTATATTTCTTATATGAAAAAAGAGTTGAAGGAATTGCTTTCAAATTATGGAAAGATAGGAGTGCTTTGGTTTGATGGTGAATGGGAAAACACCTGGACGCATGAGAGAGGGAAAGACCTTTATCAATACGTACGCAGCCTTCAACCTTCAATTATCATTAATAATCGTGTGGACGTGGGCAGAGAAGGCATGCAGGGCTTGACCAAAGAAGGAGAATTTGTGGGTGATTTTGGTACACCGGAACAAGAAATTCCGGCTACAGGAATTGCCGGTGTTGATTGGGAAAGTTGCATGACCATGAATGATCATTGGGGTTATAACAGCCATGACAATAATTGGAAATCCTCTGAAGATCTCATTCGAAAATTAATTGACATTGCTTCAAAAGGGGGAAATTTTTTGCTAAATATAGGTCCAACTTCAGAAGGAGTGTTTCCTCAACCTTCTGTTGACCGGTTAAGAGATTTAGGTTCATGGATGAAAATAAATGGCGAAGCCATTTATGGAACAGAAGCAAGCCCATTTAAAAAACTTTCCTGGGGACGTTGCACACAAAAAAACATTAACGGCAGCACAAGATTATACTTACATGTATTTGACTGGCCTGCTAATGGAAAGCTTGCTGTGCCTGGTCTTGGCAACCAGTTATCTGCTTGCTATGTGCTGGCAAACAAAATGAAATTAAAAACAGAAAAAGTCGAAGGCGATTATGTAATTGATGTATCACCGGTCACAAAACAAGATTATGCCACTGTGATTGTGGCTGAAATCAAAGGAAGGCCGGTGATCTACGATGCCCCCGAAATAAAATCTGCCTCAAATATTTTTATTGATCAAATTTCAGTTTCGTTGAATACTAAAATCCCTGGCGCTATAGTTCGTTATACTATAGATGGTCAAGAACCTACAGTGAACTCACCAACTGCAACGAAAACTGTATTGCTTAAAGAATCCACCACTATCAAAGCAAAATGTTTTTTGCAGGGCAAGCCTATCACTGAAACAGCCGTTGCAAGTTTTGAAAAAGTAACTCCTGCTCCTGCTATAAATGTCTCATCACCCTCCTCTGGACTTAATTATGCAGTATATGAAGGTGAGTGGTCGGCATTGCCGGATTTCGGTGCTTTAACCCCGGCAGCTTCTGGAGTTATGAATACGATTGATATAAGCTCAAAAAAAAGTAGCGATAAATATGGATTTGTTTTTGACGGATTCATAAAAGTAGCCGCTGATGGTATTTACACATTTTATCTTTCGTCGGATGATGGAAGTAAATTATTTATTGATGATAAGATGGTAATCGACAATGATGGATTGCACAGTTTGAGAGAAAAAGAAAGTCAGGTTCCTTTGGCAAAAGGCTATCACAGTATTAAAATTTTATTTTTTGAAAGAAGTGGCGGTGATGATCTGCAAGTAGAATGGCAAGGACCTGTGTTTAAAAAACAGGCGATACCATCTTCGGTTTTATTTAGAAAATGATTCAGCCCAAGATTTAAATCGTGGGCTGAGGGTAAAAAATATCATTTCCCTTTAAAATTTGGTTTTCTCTTTTCTAAAAAGGCAGCGGTGCCTTCTTTCATATCTTCTTTTCCAAAACACTCGCCGAATTTTTTTATTTCAAAATCATAACCCTGCTGTGTATGATCAAAATTATTTATACACTCAATTATTTTTGAAACAGCAAAGGGGGCTTTTGTTTGAATAATTCCAAGTATAGCTTTAGCTACAGTTAGTAATTCTTCCTGTGCAACTACCTTATTTACGATACCGTGATCCATTGCTTCTTTTGCGCTGATCATATTTCCGCTCATGAGTAGTTCCATAGCAACATTTCTTCCGACCAATTGGGTCAATCGTTGTGTGCCACCGTATCCGGGAATCAACCCCAGATTCACTTCGGGCTGGCCAAACTTTGCATTCTCACTTGCATATATAAAATGGCAGGCAAGAGCCAATTCACATCCGCCACCTAACGCAAAACCGTTTACCGCAGCAACAATGGGCTTTGGGCAATTTTCAATTTTATCAAACAGCTTTTGACCTTTCTTCGCAAGATCGGTTGCCTTAGAGGTGTCAAGGTTTTGAAATTCACTGATGTCAGCCCCCGCAACAAATGCTTTTGTTCCCGCCCCGGTGATGATTGCAGATTTTATTTCATGACTATTATAGACTTCCTCAACGGTTTTATCCAGTTCCGTAAGTACCTCGTTATTTAATGCATTCATTTTATCCGGGCGATTGACCGTAATAGTAAATATGTTGTTGTCAAGAGATGTAATCAACGTTTGGTACATAAATATTTTTTTCAAAAGTACCGATAAAAGAAGAGTTGCTTAGTTCAGTTGCATAAAGATGTTTTTGCCGGATACTAACCAGAAAACTCCTTTGAATAGTATTTGGAAAGTAACAAATGGCTGAGCAAATATTTTCGCTGCCAATTAAAAAACAACAAAAATTTTAGACAATGAAAAAGCAAATTTTATTTATGGCGGTAACGATCTCCGCTATTTTGTTTTCCTGCAGCAAGGAAAAAATTGAAACGCCACCCGCAACAGAAACTGCTGGAATGGAGAGTGTAGCAAAAATGAGCCCCGGATTAGTTATTAACACATTGAATATCGGTTTGCTGGGCCGTTACGAGTTTGATGGCAATCTGAAAGATACTACTGGCAAGCTGGAAGATGGGTGGCCCACCGTTAGTCGTGTAGTTGTACCCTATACCGCCGACAGAAAAGGACAGGCCAACAAAGCCATACTTTTCAAGGGAACATACGGGGTGGATCTATACGATATTCCGTATACACCAAGCAACTGCTCTGTGTCGTTTTGGGTAAAAGATAATGTGATTGAAGGACCTTATTGGACAGAAATGTTGGGGTCATCTCACGCTTTTAACTTCATACAAAATGAAAATGAATTCAATGGCAACTTTCAGAAATTTGGCTATGGCATTGTCCAACAGATCGGAACTACTCCCATCAATAGCAACTGGCATCATATAGCAGCAACTCGTGACAATACTTCGATGAAATTATATATTGACGGCGTTCTTATTGGAACCGCCCCTTCACCGGTAGTAGATTTCGGTTCATGGGTACTCCACAATTATAGACTTGGCTATGGCGGTGGTTCATATTGGAAGGGCGCCATAGATGATTTGCGTTTTTACAAGCGAGTACTTACTGCCAGCGAGGTAACGCAATTGTATAATTCGTAAACAATAGATCATAAACCCTAAACATCAACAGCCTGTTTACGCAGGCTGTTTGGTTTTGATGAATATCAAATAACATTTTTTCCTGGCTGTAGATGAAACTTACCTCACCATACTGCAAATTGGTTTTAAAGCTGTTTTCACGAACAGCTTTTTGTTTCACTGAAATGAAAGCCCTACAAAAATTTACCGAAGACTGACTAAAACATACCACATATGCTGAGCAAGGATTTCCTCTCCGTTTGGTATGGCAGCATGGATGATTTTCGTTTTTATACTCGCACACTTAGCGCTAAAGAAGTGTTAGCCTTATATAACCTGTAAAGAAAAATAGAAGTAAAGATTTCAGAATATAGAATGAAAGAATAGCAGCCTGTTTTTGAACGGGCTGCTTTGTTTATAAAAGGCTCTACGAGAACAAAAAAACTTTTTCCGAAAAGTAAGTAAAAAATACCTCATGCTAATAAAAACAATGATCGAAAAAATAGAGAGATAGTTTTACTCATCAAAAAAATTAAAAAACTTAAAACAATGAAAAAGCAAATTTTATTCACAGCGGCAGTGATATCCGCCATCATCTTCTTTTCTTGCAGCAAAGAAAAGATCCAAACGCAGCAACAAATCGTATCGGCTGAACCTACCAACACAACACAACGTATCAATGAAGGAGGACAAATTTATATTAATCCCCTAAGTTATAAATTGGAGGCTTGGTTTCCATTCAATTCGAATGTAAAGGACTCAACAGGTCATTTGTTAGCTGGTAAACAAGTGCCTTTGCAGCGAACCGGCATTCGTTATACGTACGATCGAACCGGCAAAACAAATGCTGCGCTAAAATTAGATGGTACCTATTATGTGTATTTTACCGAAGTGCCTCAACAAACAAATACCTCTGTATCTGTTTGGTTAAAACGTGGCGAACAATATGATATGACCGAAGTAATCATTCCTGGCGGACAGGGTCCCGGTATTTATCAATTCGGAAACACCTTTAGAGGTGTTGTTTATACCTCTGAGAACACACCTTATATAAAATCAACTGATTTTAATGATCAGAAATGGCATCATTTGGTAGTTACATACGATGGCAATTATGATCTTAAGTTGTATGTAGACGGTGCTTTGCAAGGCACCTGGCATTATACAGCTCCTATAAATGCGGGATTATATAATTACTTTGTTGGACTAATGTCACTCGGAAATTGGAAAGGCTATGTAGATGATCTTCGCTTTTACAGTCGCACACTTTCAGCTAGTGATGTAACAGCGTTATATAATTTGTAGGAGAATTAAAAAATATTTATTGATTTATTCGGCAGCCTGTTTTAACAGGCTGTTTGTTTTTGATTTAATAAATAGGCAAGCAGCAAAATATTTACGAGTAATAATTAAGACATTCGCTAAATCATCTCGATTAAATTTCAGAAATCACAATTGTGCAGACCTGTTTTTGTAAAATTATAAAGAAAAAAAAGCCACATCTTCGATGCAGCTTCAAGTGAACCGTCCCTATGTGTGAATTTCTTTTTTTAAAAAATATTTAAATTAAGAGTGATAAAAGCAAAATAGTTACGGCAAGAGTTGTAAACATCAGTACATCCAGTACGGTTTCTTTTTTTATCCTTATCCTTGTTTTGTTTCTCATTGTGAATGATTGTGCGTTTCTGCGTGCAAGATATAACACCAGCGTTCATTTCAAATTTTTCTTTTATTGAAGGGTAGATTTTATTTAGCCAAAAGGGTTTTTTGGGAAATGAAGTGCTTTAAAAAAAATATGGTGATCATAACGTGTATTTTTGACACGCTGGTTTTTTGATTTTAATCAATGAAATGTGAATTATGTCGTTTGATCAAAAAAAAGCCGCATCTTTTAGATGCAGCTCGTGGTCAACCGTCCGTCCTTGAATTATTTTTAAGAGTTGTGTATTTTAAATTAATAATGATAAAAGTAAAATAGTTGCTGCAAGAATGATGAACATGAGTATATCTGTTAATGTTTCTTTTTTGAACCTTATCCTTTTCCTAAATCGCATCTGTAGTTCCTCCCATGTGTTTTTCCAATGTAAGATAAAGTGCTTGCGGATTTTATTTTCTTTCTTTTAGCCAAAGGCCGTTTTTGTTTAACTAATGGCGGTCTGTACCGGGTACACGGATTAACAATTACGAAATATTGTACCGATAAGGACACAACGGCTTTGAGGCAGATGGCATTCCGTGGAGTTCATAAGGCTAAATGCCTAAAGAAAATAGCTTTTACCGTTTAATCACCAGGAGGTACCGCACAATAGTAAGTAGGACCAGAGAGCTGTTCTTTTCATGCAAAAGCTCTATTTTTAATAAGCTATGGTTAGTAAGAAAAAAATAGTGGTATTGACTGTTTTTTTTATTACCGGATGCCTTTTCCAATCTCTCCGGCTATACTCCCAACAATCTCACCAAAAAAAGAATATTTTATTTTACCAGCTTAATGCCAGCCATGGGCTTTCGGACAATTATATCTCCGATTTGTGTACAGATAAGAATGGATGCCTTTGGGTCGTAACAGGCGATGGGTTAAACATGTTTAATGGAAAAAAAGTTACCAGGTTTTTCAAGCAGGAATATCCACAGTTAAAATCAGATAACTATAAACAAGTAATCTGTGATGAGAATAATCGGATTTGGGTAATGTCGTATTGGGGAGATGTAACATTGATTGATGAGAATCGCCGGTTTCATCAGGTGTCATTGTCTGTTAACCAAAACCCGTTAAAAGCTAGATGGATTTTAAAGACCGAAGGACAAGGGATCATGTTGCTTATGATGGAAGGTATTTATTCATTTACGGGGGGAAATAAAATTCTAACTAAAGATTCAATAACAATAAACTCTTTCTCAAAGATTGAAGTAACAGGACTTGATACGATGCAGGCAAAAGGTTTTTTGCAAATTGATCATTATGACGATAACAGTTACATCATCACAAAAAATTACGGTTTTTATAAGGTTGATTTAAAACAAAAAACCATTGGCAAAAAATACGTTTTGCCAAACATTGATATGCTGACAAAATGGGGACCAGGTGATATGATCGGTTATGACCTTTCAAAATCAAAATTGGTATCTATAAACCTGATTACAGAAGAGATCACATACCCGCTGGAAGGAATAAAAGATCAATTCGGAAATCCAATCATTGGAAAAATTGTCAATGCAAAAATGGTGAATGCTGAACAGTTGCTGATTTCATCCTCCAGAGAGGGGCTGTACATCTTTAATACCAAAACGAAGGAACTTTATAATTATCGACATGATGCGGCCGATCCTACCTCTATTATCAATAACCGGCCTAATGCAATAACATTTGATAGTACCGGTTGGGTTTTTATAGGAGCAACGCCGAATGGTATTAGTTATTACAAAACAAATGCTGTGATCGGTCAAAAATCTTTTTTTAATGATAAAAAAGGCAATAGCTATGATGGATATGTAACTTACGTGACTTCGAGAGATAATGACACATATTACATAGGAGTCGATAATAATTTACTGGAGTGGAAACGAAGCACCAATACTACAAATTTTATTGATGTTTCGGGAGGCGTCGGCGCATCACTGCTGAATAGAGAAGGAGTTGGTCCTGTATGCTTCGACAACTTTAACAGACTTTGGATATGTACGTTTACTCAAGGTATTTTTATTCTTGACCAAAATAAAAAGCTGGTAAAACATTTAACCAACGACACAACTGCAATTAACAGTATCCCGAGAGGAACGATAAGATATATAAAGCTGCGGCCTGACGGCTATATGTGGATAGGTCTGGCCGGCGGGCTATGCAAGATCAATACCACGAATTTTAAAGTTGAAAGATTTACGCAGCACCCTCTTTCAGCAGTGAGCAAATATGACTGCTACTGCATATTTTTTTATGACGCTGATAATATCTGGATAGGAACTTACAATAAGGGCTTGTGGCATTACCAACCTTCTACTCAAAAGCTTACAAATTTCAATTCATTAAATAGTCCCTTAACATCAGATGATATTTTCTGTATTAACAAGGATAGTTCTGGGAACCTTTATGTGGGGCAACCAACAGGGTTACTTATTTTTTTTAAAAATGGGAAAATAAAAACAATTGCTGAAAAGGAAGGATTACTTAACACCCGGGTAGAAGTACTGATGCTGGATAAAAGAAATCGGATGTGGATGGGTAATGATGCTGTACTTTCCTGTTTTAATATTAAAGATTCCAGTCTCAGGATCTTTGGCGAACAATATGGATTATCTGTTCAAGGTTTCAGAATTGGCGCCTATCATCAAAACCCCGATGATGAAATGATTTGGGGTACGGAAGCGGGACTTCAATATTTTTATCCTGATGAACTGTATAATTATAAAACAGATCTGAAGGTTAATATCAACCGCATTGAAACAAGAGACATTGTTTCCGATCTCACGCAAAGCAACACTTATCATCTTGCAGCCAACGATAATTATGTCACTTTTCATTTCAGCACCTTGGAGTATCTCTCTCAGCTTAAAACTTTTTATGAATATAAATTGGAAGGCATTGATGAAGATTGGATAAAAGTAATTAATGAGGATTTTGTACGTTACAGCTCATTGCCGTCAGGCAAATACAAATTTAAAGTAAGAGCTAGTAATGATAATAAGATTTGGAAAGAATCAGAGAATGAAATCACGATAATCATTGCTTCGCCATTTTATAGAACTTGGTGGTTTAAGTTGGGGGGCATACTGCTTAGTCTTTTTTTATTATGGTCGGTATTTAAATATTACAGAAGAAAAAATTTAAAGACGAGAGAAGAGCTGGAAACACAAATGGTGATCAATAATTTCGCCTCCCGAATTAATAGCTATCAAAAAACAGAAGATATACTTTGGGATGTTGCTAAAAACTGCATCAGTAAGTTGAACTTTGAAGACTGTGTTATTTACTTGCTGGATGAGGAAAAAAATGTGTTGGTGCAAAAAGCGGCTTATGGTCCAAAAATGGAAAGGGATTTTACAATTTATCAACCTATTGAAATTCCCGTTGGTAAGGGTATTGTAGGTACTGTTGCAAAAACCGGTAAACCTGAGTTGATAGCGAATACTGAATTAGATGAGCGGTATATTATGGATGATGCCAAGCGTTATTCGGAAGTAGCAGTGCCCTTGATCATTGATGATAGGGTAATTGGCGTGATTGACAGTGAACATTCTAAAAAGAATTTTTTCAGTCAAAAGCATCTTAATATTCTATCTACCATTGCTGTATTATGTGCCAATCAAATTCAAAGAGCAAACGCAGAAGAAGAAAAGCAGAAAGCGAAAATTGAAGTTCTTGAAAACAAACAGAAAGTTACAGAATCAAGATTGCAAAGTCTGCGTTTGCAGATGAATCCTCATTTTTTGTTCAATGCTTTGAACTCCATACAACAAATGATCTTGGCAAATGAGGAATTAGTTGCTACAAGATTTTTATCCCGCTTTTCCAAATTACTCCGGGCTATTTTAATTAATAGTGATAAGGAAACAGTGACATTAAAAGAAGAGCTCGAAATATTAAACTTGTATATAGAGCTTGAAGCTCGCCGATTTAAAGACTCATTTCATTACAGGATTGAATGTGATGAGGAAATAGATCAGGATGAAATAAAAATCCCCACCTTATTAATTCAGCCGTTTGTTGAAAATGCTATCTGGCATGGATTAATGCATAAAGAAGAGCGCCGGAATTTAAATATTCGTTTTTCTGAAACAGGTGATTTTCTTCAATGCATTATTGAGGACAATGGGGTAGGAAGAAAAAAATCCGAAGAAGTAAAAAAAGCAAATGGGCAAGACAAGGGACACATAAGCAAGGGAATAAAAGTGTCATTAGAAAGGCTCAAAACAACACGAAACAAAAACGGAAAGGAAGGCTCATTAGATATTACTGACCTGTTTGATGAAAACGGACAGGCCGCCGGCACTCGAGTTATAATCAATTTCCCAGTTCAAAACTAATTCTTATGCTGAAAGTTTTACTTATTGATGATGAGGAAAGAGCAACCGACTCTTTACGATTAATGATCCAGAAAGCACTGCCCGAGATCGGGCAAGTAATGGTATGCAATGATTCCCGCAAAGCGGCTGATCTGATTCATCATTTTCAGCCTGGTCTTGTTTTCCTTGATATTCAAATGCCGCACTTGAATGGCTTTGAGCTGCTCGAAAAAATGCCCAATAAAAATTTCAAGATCATTTTTACAACAGCGTATAATGAATATGCCATTCAGGCTATTCGTTTCAGTGCATTCGATTATTTATTAAAGCCAATTGATATCGAAGAATTGCAAGCTTCCGTTCACCGCTTTCTTGAGGGCAATAATGATTACAAAGAACAATTTGAGCTGCTAAAAAATATCATGCACAATATACATGCGCCATCGGCTGATGAATTCAGGTTGGCCCTACCCACGAAAGATGGAGTTCATTTTTTAGTTCCTCAAGAAATTATTCATTGCGAGTCCTTAGGCAATTACACAAAATTCTTTGCAACCAATAACCGTAGTTATCTTATCTCAAAGACCCTTGGTGAATACGACACATTGCTTTCGCCTTATAATTTTATCCGAACTCATAAAAGCCATTTAGTGAATCGAAAATTTATTTCATTTATCGACCACGATGGGTTTGTTGTATTAAAAGATGATACGAAAATTGAGGTAAGCCGCCGGCGTAAGGAAGAAGTGATGGCGGCATTGAAATGATCTGCCATCCAATTCAAAATAAAAAAAGCACCCATGCCTGAGGTGCTTTATAGAAGTGTTGAAAGAAAGGAAACAGACCCGAAGAATTAGTTTTTTATGGAAGAAGTATTGTTTAATGGATAATTGTTTACATGATCACGATCACCTTGCACAATTATTCTGTAAGGCTTCAATCCTTCAACCTTCAAAATATAAATCCCGCTTTTCAAACCATTTACCTGTTGTTGCTGAAGGTTGTTGATGTGGAATTGTTTTACAATTTTCCCATCAATTGTAAAAATGGTTGCCCATTTTTCTTTCTCAATTCCGCTTACTGTGAACCAGAAATTACCATTGTTTGGATTCGGCCCCACAGTTATGTTTTGAGAAGCCAGATTTTCCTCTATCGATTGAACTTTGGTCATAGTCGATAGGCTATCCGTGGTGGTTGAAGTAATTAAATTGTTATTTACTTTTTTGGATTTGCCCGTTACGGATTTAATATCGGAATAAGAAATATTGTTAGCTTGATCTACAATTTTTAACCGGTAATATGAAGCGCCGGAATAAGAATTCGGGTCTGTCTGCGAATAGGAAAGAACAACGTTGCTATTGCCACTGGGAGCTTTGCTGTTTACAAAAGTTGTTGGTGTAAAATCAGATTCATTATCTAGTTTGCGCTGCACTTCAAAGCCAAGCATGTTTGTTTCCATAGCGGTGCTCCATGTTAATTCAACCTCAGTTGGCTTTTTCCTTTTTGCATCGAAGACTAAACCCGCTACGGCGCTCGATGCTACATCATTAGCCAAGGTTTGGAGTGATAAACTGTTGATCCCTGTTTTTTCTACATAATTCGCATTTGTATTTCTGTTGCTTTGTGACAAATTGGTCCAGTTTATTCCGTTATCATTACTCTGATACAATACCGCAATATTTTCATTCTGTCCATTTAGCTCTGCTTCAAAATATTTTAACCGCAATGTTGCGCTCAATCCGCTGTTATTTTGCGGAGTTATTAAATAATACCGCTGGATACTGCTAGTTAATCTAGTACCGGTTTGTGCTATATGACCTCTTCGTACAGTGACAGCACCAAGATTTGAAGAACTGGTAATTGAAGCGCCTAAATTTCCTGGGTTAGCAGCAAGAGGGGCATTTAGGTTCTGTGTAATTTCAACATACCCTCCATTGTTTCCAATTATCCGGGTACTCTCAGATTCACCAGCTAAGTAAGCCGTCGAATTTAGAAGAGCATTGTTATTATTCAAATCCAATAGGCCACTGATAAAATTGATCGAGACGCCTACACTGATGTTTTTTCCTAAGACAATTTTTGCGGCATTGGTTTTCGCCACTTCAAGAATATTAAAAACAGGTAGGCCGGTTCCTGAAATTACTGAGCTTTGATTTCCGGAAAATTTTACGCTGCTGTTTGCCGCTGAGAAAGTTCCATTATTTACAAGATCCATATTGTTGATAACAACCGACACAGTTCCACTATTTACCCATTGTGTACCGCCGGGAATGGTGAGTTGAGCAAATGCCGGCAAACTCAGAAAAAGAATTTTATAAAGAAGAACATATTTTTTCATAACCAATTTTTAGAAGTTACGCTTAAGTCAAATCTATTTTTGAGTGATCGAGTTCACCATTTGCTGTAATTTTTCAACCTGGTCTTTTAATTGCTTTACTTCATTTTTTGTTGATTGTAGTTCATCAATCTCAGCTTGCTGTTCTTTTATTGCTTGTAGCAGCACGGGTACCATGTGGGAATAGGAAACTGTTTTTGTTCCTTCATGCTCTTTCACAAGTTGTGGAAACACTTTCTCGACTTCCTGAGCAATCAATCCAATCTGTTGATTTTTACTCTTACTCGGATCGATCCAGTCGTAGGTGTAAGCATTTAATTGGGAAATTCGTGAGAGAGTGCTTGTCAAGGGCACCAAATTTTTCTTTAAACGCTGATCACTTAACTCGTAAAAGTTGCCGTTTAAGTAAGCATCGCCATTGCTAAAAATGAATAGCGGCTGCCTCACTCCGCTTCCATAATTATAGTTGAAGCTAAAATAAGCGTCATCGATATTGCCCGGATTTGGAAGAGAATAGGTATACCAATATTGGTTGGTTGATGTGTTTGTATAAGCGACCTTTACTCCGGTATTTCCAAATTCTTTTAGGTTGAGTATGGAAGTTCCGCTTGCGGCAGGTTTGTACACTTGCAGGGCGCCATTTGCTCGCAGTAGATTATTATTGAATTCACCATAAATAAGAGGAGTCGAGGTACCGTTATTATCAATGTATAGTTTGTTGCTGCCAGTTTCGTTGTAACCAGCATTAACTCCAAGGAAGACATTTCCACTTCCTGATACATTATTAAAACCAGTTGCAAAACCAAGATATACATTATTATTGCCGTTGTTGTTGAGACCGGCCCTGTATCCCAGTGAAGTGTTACCGCCACCGGTAATATTGTACAATCCTGCTTCATACCCGGAAAAATAGTTCCCGCCACCTGTTGTGTTGGCATTTCCCGCCTTGTATCCAACAAACAAATTCCCCCCTCCCGTAGTGTTGCTATAACCCGCAATGTATCCGATAAACTGGTTTCCCGAAGCCTGGTTATTAAAACCAGCCTGGTACCCAGAGAAATAATTAGCTGTACCCGTCGTGTTATTATAACCAGCCTTATAACCAATGAACGTATTATAACTCCCTTCATTGACCACGCCGGCCTGGCTCCCGATAATTACACTACGGCTGCCCGTTTTGCCAAACGCGCCGGCTTGATAACCCACAAATAGATTCTCACTTCCATCAATGTTGGATAAGCCTGCGCGGCTTCCTTCATAGTGATTCAACGAACCTGTGGTGTTATTTCGACCCGCACTAAGACCGACAAAATGATTGTCGCTTGCTGTAGTATTACTGTTACCCGCTTCGGACCCGATAAATAGATTGTTGTTGCCCGTCGTATTAGCGCGGCCCGCCCAGGCGCCCATAAACTGATTAAATCTGCCTGTAGTATTACTCATCCCCGATCCGTATCCGTTAAAATAATTTGCATCGCCTGTTGTATTACTATGCCCGGAATAGTAACCGATAAAAGTATTCCCAGCACCAGTGGAATTTGAAAAACCTGCCTCATTCCCTATAAAAGTATTGCCCGCCACTTCATTCACTTTACCTGCATTTAAACCCACAACAGTACTTTTCACATTATATGAAAATTTAAAAACCTGTTGTCCATTCACTTTCCCAATCAACGGTTGTGTGTCAGTTGTCCCAACAAAATTGATCGTAGAATCTGTGCCGGAATTTCCCGTAGTGGCCCATCCGGTCAACGGTCCGGCGGCGGCTGAGTTGAGCGATGTCCATGTGCTTCCATTGTAATAATAAAAGCCGGCTGTACCATCCGTTTGATAAATAAGTAGACCCGCTGCAGGTCCGACGATAGCCGATTTCTGAGCGGCAGTTAAGCGTGGAATAAGTAATCCTTTGCTATTGGATTTTAAATCAAGTATGGCGCTACTGTCTGCAGAACTGCCATCTGTATTGATAGATACTCCTTGTTGTGCTTGAACAAGTACTCCATAAGCAAAAATCAGTTTCACCAGGAAAAAAATCTTTTTCATAAATTTTAATGTTTAAGTAAATCAGCGAAAACTTGGTTAATCTTTTAATTGTTAATTCAAAAATGCAAGCGACATAAGCCGAAAAAAAATTTATAGTAACCGCTCGTGGTGAAATTGATTTTAAGTGGAGCAAATTTGTAATGAAAAGAATTGGCGATTAGATTAAAAAAATAAAGCACCCCGACGTTTACAGTCGGGATGCTTTGAAGAAGCATTGAGAGAAAGGAAAATAGATCCGAAGATTATCTAGTTTTTGATTGAAGAAGCATTGTTTGACGGATAATTTTGAACAGGATCACCACTGCTCTGAACAACAATTCTGTAAGGCTTCATGCCTTCAACCTTCAAAATATAAATCCCGGTCTTCAAGCCATTCACTTGCTGCTGCTGAAGGTTACTGACATGGAATTGTTTTATAATTTTCCCATCAATTGTAAAAATGGTTGCCCATTTTTCTTTCTCAATTCCGCTTACTGTGAACCAGAAATTACCATTGTTTGGATTCGGCCCCACAGTTATGTTTTGAGAAGCCAGCTTTTCCTCTGTCGATTGAACTTTGGTCATAGTCGATAGGCTATCCGTTGTGGTTGAAGTAATTAAATTGTTATTCCCTTTTTTGGATTTGCCTGTCACGGATTTAATATCGGAATAAGAAATGTTGTTAGCCAGATCTACAATTTTTAACCGGTAATATGAAGTACCGGAATAAGAATTTAGATCTGTCTGCGAATACGAAAGAACAACGTTGCTATTGCCACCGGGAGCTTTGCTGTTCACAAAAGTCGTAGGTGTAAAATCAGGTTCATTATCTAGTTTGCGCTGCACTTCAAAGCCAAGCATGTTTGTTTCCATAGCGGTGCTCCATGTTAATTCAACCTCGCTTGGCTTTTTCCTTTTCGCATCAAATACTAAACCTCCAACGGGACCTGTTGCTTCATCATTGGCCAATGTTTGAAGAACAAAACTGTTCACACCACTCTTTTCAACATAATTAGCGTTTGTATTTCTTAAAGTTTGGGAAAGGTTGGTCCATGTAGCGCCATTGTCCATGCTCTGGTACAATACTGCGACGTTTTCATTTTGTCCATTTAGCTCTGCTTCAAGATATCTAAGACGCAGTGTCGCATTCAATGCGCTGTTATTTTGTGGTGTCATCAAATAATAGCGCTGAATGCTGTTGGTCAATCCTATGCCGGTTTGCACTGTATGACCTCTTCGGATGGTAACAGATCCAAGATTTGCAGAACTGGTGATCGTGGCGCCTAAATTACCTGGGTTAGCAGAAAGAGGGGCATTCATGTTTTGAGTAATTTCAACATATCCACCATTGTTTCCAATGATCCTTGTAGCTTCAGACTCACCAGCCAGGTAAGCAGCCGGCTGAAGAAAGACATTATTATTATTTAAGTCCAACAAGCCACTAATAAAATTGATCGATGAACTAATATTGATATTTTTCTGAAGAATAATCTTTGAATTATTGGTTTTTGCAGCTTCAAGAATTGAAAAGCTCGTAACGCTAGTTCCGCTAATGGCTGAATTTTGATTTCCGGTAAATTTTATACTGCCAGTTCCTGCTGAAAGACTTCCATTATTTACGAAATCCATATTACTGATCACAACCGATACATTCCCATTTGTTACCCACTGCGCCCCTGGAGAAATTGTAAGCTGCGCAAATGTTGGTAAGCTCAGAAAGAGAATTTTATAAAGAAGAAAAAATTTTTTCATAAAAAGTTTTTTAGAGCTACACTTATCTATTCATTTCTTCTGTTTGCTGCTCTGGTGCTGCAAGGTTAAGACTGCATTCCATCGATTTCCATAAGAGTTTAGCAAACGGCCAGTGACAATAAGTGAATGGTATTGTTGACTTATTTTTTTCTGAGTTCTTCAATTGCTTTTTTTAACTCATCAATTTGTTGTTGCTGTTCTTTGATGGCTTCCAGTAAGATCGGTGTCATATGAGAATATGCAATACTTTTATATCCCTTGTCATTGGTTTTGACAAGTTGTGGAAAAACCTGTTCCATTTCTTGGGCAACAAATCCTATTTGTTCTGCGCTATCTCTTCCCTCACCAATCCAATTATAACTGACCCCGCGTAATTGTCTTATTTTATCTAAAGTTCCGGTCAACGATGTAATATTTCTTTTCAATCTTTTATCCGAAGCCTCGGTCCATGTTCCTGCGAGCCAGCCATTACCGCTGCCATAAAGTTGCATCACTGTTCCGTCAGGATTTGCATTAGTCCAAAGTTCAAATAGTGCATTGACTGGTAAGCCGCTGCCACTGGTGTATGTTTTCCAATAATTAGCCTGCCCGGTACTGTTGTATAGCACGCTTACACCTTTATTACCTATTTCTGTAAGTTGAAGAACAGGATCACTATTGTCTACATATTTCCCTACACGTAGATCACCATTGATCTGCAGACGTCGGTTATCGAACTGACCATAGATCAAAGGACTGTTGGTCATAGAGTTACTTATATAAAGTCTGTTGCTAAGGGTTTCAGAGTATCCTGCGCCAAAGCCAATGAATACGTTACCAGAACCGGTCGTATTGTTATACCCAGCGCCGTATCCGCTGAAATAATTGCTAGCACCCGTTGTGTTATTATAACCTGCGTAATTCCCTTCAAAAAAATTACTGTACCCAATGGTATTATAGTATCCGGCATTTTGACCACTGAAGTAATTTGAACTTCCGATTGTATTCGAGTACCCGGCTTTATAACCTAAAAAATGATTGTCAGTGCCTGATGAACTGATGCCGGCACTATTACCTACTATAAAATTTTTCGATTGCGTGGTATTATTGAAACCAGCGAAGTACCCGCTAAAATAATTTTCTGAGCCGCTAGTGTTTGAATAGCCAGCTTCGTCACCTTCAAAATGATTACCGGTTCCGGTGCTATTATTAAATCCGGCAGCGTTTCCGATGAAATGATTATTGCTTGCCATGGTATTCGAATATCCTGCCATGTTGCCGATAAATAAATTGGCTGCGCCGGTTGTATTGGTATATCCTGCTTCAAAACCTATAAACTGATTGCCATTGGCCGTTGAATTATGAAATCCTGCATAGTAACCACTAAAATGATTCTGATTACCGATTGTATTGAACCCTCCTGCTTTATATCCTTCAAAATAATTTTGATAACCCACAGTATTATTATTACCACTGTACATACCTGAAAAATGATTTTGATAACCGGTTGTGTTGGATTGGCCTGATTGATAACCACTAAAAGTATTCTCTGTTCCTGTTGTATTATATTGACCTGACAGGAAGCCTATAAACTGGTTATAACTTCCGCTCGTATTATGGTTACCACTATAGGTGCCAATAAATATATTTTCGCGACCTGTAGTATTCGTAACACCTGATGAATGACCCACAAACAAATTACCGTCACCGGTTATATTTGCTGTGCCGGCTTGGTATCCCAAAAAAGTATTGTATTTACCGGTATTGACCTTTCCTGCCTGGAAACCTGCGAAGGTTACCGGCATAGTCTGAGAAAAACGGAAAACTTGTTCTCCATTTACTTTACCGATCATCGGTTGGTTATCTGCTGTTCCAATAAAATTAACAGAGGAATCCGTTCCTGCATTTCCTGTAGTAGCCCAGCCGCTAAGCGGTCCCTGTGCTGCTGAGCTCAACGGCGTCCACGCACTGCCATTGAAATAATAAAATCCTGCTGTAACATCCGTTTGATAAATGAGTAACCCGGCAGCGGGTGAAACAATTGCAGTTTTTTGCAAAGAAGTTAAGCGAGGGATCAATATACCCTTGGCTGTTGATTTTATATCAAGCATTGCACTGTTATCAGCTATGCCGCCGTCAGTGTTTATGGCAACACCTTGTTGTGCGTAGATAACGCCGCCTACAAAAACCATTTTTAGCAGTAAGAAAATTTTTTTCATAAATCTTATTTTATTGAAAAGTGAAATGATTTTAAAAAACTAAGATCAAAAATGCGAACACCATGAAGAGATTAAAAATGAAAGGAACCGTAACGGATAAAATATATGGCGAAGTGTTTTGCAGAATGGCTTAACTGTTTACACCAATATTAGCTGCAATGACGGCTTACGAATAATTCTTAAACAACAGAAATTCTATTGAACTTTTGTACTAAATTTAGACTGACGGGAACACGGAATTCTGCTACCGCAGAAACACCTAATCCGTTAGCAATAACCTAAAGACCTTTATTATGAGAATTATACTTTTTGCAGCTTTTCTTTTAATAACAAGATTGTCGTTTGCACAATCTTCTCGTGAAAAGATGGATTCATTTTTTTGTCCGAGTGGGTATGCTGCCATTGACCATCCCTACCTTGAGTTTAGATTAACGAATGCAAACACAACAGTGGATAATCAAAGCTTAAAGGGCAAGGTAGTATTCATTAACTTTTGGTTTGAAGGGTGCCATCCCTGTGTGGCGGAAATGGAAGCTCTGAATGAATTGTTCAATAAACTAAAAGACAATAAAGATTTCGTCTTTATTTCGTTGACGCGGGACAATCAAGAAACCATCAAAAGGGTTACAGAAAAATATGCTTTAGACTTTGAAGTTTTTTCCACAAGTAACGAGGAATGCCGGCGACTGCTCTTTAATTGCGGTTATCCTACTAGTATTATTTTAGACAAAACTGGAATACTCAGATACAAACACGGCGGCGGATCCACTAAAAAGGAAGAAGCAAGGGAATTTATCATGACCGAGCTACTATCTAAAATCCAAGCTATGCTTTAATGCTGCATACTGCATTTGCAATAGCATGGCGACAGTCCCTTTGAGAAGAGTAACTTTATTCGACAACAAGTCAAAAGCAAGGCCGAGTCATACGCAATCCTACAATAGACCGCAATCATTGACAACCTTTACAAAAAGAAGAGCATCCCAACGTTTACTGTCGGGATGCTTTGACGAAGTGATTGAAAGAAAGGAAACCAAATCCGCAGAATATTTTTAATTGTTCATTTTATGCTATTAAGAAGCTCTAGTATTATTTTCTTTTGTTATTTCGGTTTACAAGGTTATAACACAAGGCTTTCATTTTGCATAAAGACTTAGTCAGAGGTAGCTCTTGTTTTTTTAACGGCGGGGACACGCCCGTCTGTATTTAAAATGCAAAAGCAATGAAAAGATCAAAAATTTAAGAAAATAACGGATGAAATATATTGCAGAGTGTTTTCCTAAGTGACCCAACTGTTAATTCTTTAATGATCCCAAGATTATTATCTTTATAAGTATGATGACTGAACATGAGATACTACTGATTAAAAAAAGCTGGAGTGTATTCCGGCAAATTGATCCTCTTGTTGTAGGCGATGCTTTTTACAGCAAATTATTTTTTGACCGCCCTGAATTAAGAAGAATGTTTCCCCGTGAGATGGATAAGCAATACACAAAATTGATAGATATGCTGAATACGATCGTCATGCGGCTTGACAGACTTGATGAACTAACAGAAGAAATTGTTGCAATGGCACAGCGCCATGAGGGATATGGAGTAAAGCCTGAACACTATGGGCCAGTAGGTGAAGCTCTTTTATGGACATTAAAAGCGGGGTTAGGTTCCGAATGGAATGAAAAGCTAAAGGAGGCATGGATAAAATGT
This sequence comes from Chitinophagaceae bacterium, assembly GCA_036005185.1. Classification (GTDB taxonomy): domain Bacteria; phylum Bacteroidota; class Bacteroidia; order Chitinophagales; family Chitinophagaceae; genus VBAU01. Next base: position 43,491 of record DASYQS010000028.1, read on the forward strand.
TATACCATCTTGTCAAAAGCAATGATTAATGCGACAGACAAAAACACGATTTCCTAAGCAGTTTTACTGATTTCATTTCACCCGGTTTTTTATCCGTTTCGCAGCTCCAACCTCTACACTTAAACGGTCTTAATTTTTGGTTGCCACCTTTCTTTGGTATTTTCAAAGAACAATGCTCCCCCCATTCAGGTTCAATACTATACAACGAATGAGAATGATATTTTTATTCATTCAAATTAGCTTCTGCGCATCAGCACTATCACAAGCTACTTCTTTCAATTTTCGGAGGCTAAGCACAAATGAAGGTTTAAGTGATGGTATTATTCATTCATTTGTTCAGGATAAATATGGTTATATCTGGATTGGAACAACGTATGGACTCAATCGATTTGACGGAATTAATGTTAGGACCTTTTTTTCAAAACCGGATGATTCTACTACCCTTATAGATAATTATGTCATGTCGGTTTATTGCGATAAAAACAATAATCTGTGGGTGGGCACTATGAAGGGTTTGTGTCGTTATGATTATGCTACAAATAAGTTTATTCGTTATGGTTCTCCGATAACATTTACAATAAATGATTTTAGGGAAGACAAAAAAGGAAGGCTCTGGCTTGCCACTAATAATGGCCTCTGGATCGTAGAACAGCAAAAGCCATCTATCCGGAGATTTACATTGACTGATAAACCTGAATTGTCAAAAAAATTTCAGTGCTCCATTCTTCAAATTACCGAATCGCGTCATGGCGATTGGTACATGGCTACAAACCTGGGCATAAAGATTTTTAATCCGTTGACAAACTTTTATGATGAAATAAAACATGATACGTTGACGCCATTTTCACTTAGCAGCGATCAGGTTTATTCGGTTAGTATCGACTCATCAGGTAATCTTTGGGCTATTTGTACATCATCTCAATCCATTTTGCATAAAATTGATTTGGAAAAACACACGATAAAATATTATGATCGTTTTATTGATGCCAAAAAAAAATGGCGCAACAATACGCTGAGTGAAATACTAACTGATAATAAAGGGAGGGTTTGGGTCATTTCTAACTATTCCGGCTTATCATTATATGATGAGAAAAAGGACGATTTTAACGACTACTTACATGATCCCTATGTTCCAAATAGCTTGTTGTCAAATCAAAACATGGCTATATATCAGGATCGTGATGGGATCATCTGGCTGGGAACGGCAGGTTATGGGATCAGTTATTTTAATCCCGATAAAAATCTTTTTTCTACAATTTATCCTTTGCTAAAAGCGGGAAATTTAATCTCAGATACATGGTGCCGGGCGGCTTGCGAAGACAAAGAAGGCAATCTGTGGTTAGGCACCGGCAAAGGAATTGCACGTTACGACAAAAGCTGGCAATCATTCACAGCTTTTGCGAATGATGATGAAAAAAAACCTATTCTTCATTATAATTCTGTACGGTCGTTACTGGAAGATGATTTGGGTGATATCTGGATAGGAACAGCCAAGGGTGTGAATCGTTATCATCCGTCAACTGGCATTATGGATTTTTTTAATGATGACCAAGGTATACCACTTACCTTTTTCTGGATGATGGCAAAAGATAAAAATGGCGGCGTTTGGCTGGGGTCCACCTATGGCTTATATAAGTATTTGAGAGATAAAAACAGATTTGATGATTTAGCCAAAGATTCTTTGCTGTCAAAATATGCGCATCAAAATGTACAAGCTTTATATGCTGATAAACAGAATCGGTTATGGATCGGATTGTTAGATGTTGGCCTTGTTATGTATGACATGGGTCAAAAAAAGCAGAGACTGCTAACCATAAAAGATTCGTTGATCTCGGATACACGCTTTTCTTCATTTGCAGAGGATAAAAATGGAATTATCTGGATTGGTTCTGAATTAGGACTAACTGCATATGATCCAAAAAAAAATACTTCGAAATTTTTTACCAGAGAAAATGGTTTGCCATCAGACCGAACAAATAATATCATGGTTGACTCACATAACCGCGTATGGATCGGTACATCAAACGGCTTATGCATGTTGAGCAGCGACAGAAAAAAAATAAAAAGATTCGATGTCAATGATGGAATGCTCACCAATCAATTCAATGAACAGTCCGCCTATTGTACCCGCAGCGGATTTTTCGTTTATCCAACCTACAAAGGGTTTCTCATTTTTCGACCTGAAGATTTTCACGATAGTAAATCAATTATTCCGGTATATATAACTTCATTCAAAATTGCAGATAAAGAATTGACCACAAATACTGAAGCTCTTCAAAAGATAGATCTTCGGTACAACCAAAATTTTTTCAGCATTGCATTAGCTGGCCTGAATTATATGAATGCTTCGCAATGCATGTATGCTTATAAGCTGGAGCCATTTGATAAAGATTGGATATATACTCATAAGCGCGAATTAAATTATACCAATGTGCCTGCTGGCAATTATGTATTTAGATATAAAGTGATCACGGATAATCCCACTTGGAATGTGCCGGAAAAAACACTAGAGGTATCGATTAGTGAAGTTTTTTATAAAACATGGTGGTTTAAAACGATTATGCTGCTGTTGATAGCAGCGGGGATCTTTTCATTTTACCGGTATCGTTTGAAGCAAGGCAAGAGAATCGGCTTGCTGCAGAGTAAAGCGCAGCTCTTAGAAAAAGAGAAAACGGTAGTTCAATTCGAGAACCTCAAACAACAATTAAATCCGCATTTTTTATTCAACTCACTTACATCGTTAAGAAGCTTAATAAGAGCCGATCCAAAAACAGCCACGCATTTTTTGGATAGCCTGAGTAAAACCTACCGTTACCTCCTGAGAAGCGGCAATAGTGAACTGGTTACACTTGAAGAGGAGTTGAATTTCATAGAAGTATTTATTGACCTTCAAAAAACAAGATTTAAGGAGGGATTTAAAGTAAATATTTGTGTTGATCCGGCCTGTTACAGCAAATACATCGTTCCTGTTACACTGCAGAATCTGATTGAAAATGCAATCAAGCATAATACTACAGGCGAAGAAAGTCCGCTAGTGATAGTCATTTACGTGGAAGATGGTTACATCGTTGTGAAAAATAATTTACAACGCTACCGTATTGTTGAAACAAGTAACAAGCGGGGCCTTTTGAGCATGTGCTCTTTATATAAATATCTTTCCGATAAACCTGTTGTAATTACGGAAAACGAAAATCATTTTATGGTCAAAATACCATTGATATGAAAGCAGCCTCACCCAAACCCTTTCCAAACGAGAGGGCATTATGTACTCTCTGAAAATTGAACATTTTTTAATTCTTAAATTTTAAAAAATGAATGTGGTTATAATTGAAGACGAAAAACTAATAGCAGAGGAACTGCAACATTCTATTGAATTGGTTGCCAGCGACGTTGAAATCTTGGATGTCTTGTCAAGTCTAAAAGCAGCAAGAAAATGGTTCATGGAGCATAAAGAACCTGATATCATTTTCATGGACATAAAGCTGAGCGATGGACTTAGCTTTGAATTGTTTGAACAATTTAGTTTGCAATGTCCTGTAATTTTTACAACAGCGTATGAAGAATATGCTATTCGCGCATTTAAAGTAAATGGGGTCGACTACCTGCTGAAGCCAGTACAAGAAGAAGACTTAAAAAAGGCCATTGATAAATGCCGGAGTATGATCGAAAACAAATCCTTTATTCCCGGCAATTTACAACAGCTACTTAAACATTTTACTCAGCCGGGAGCAATGAACGTATTCAAAGAAAAATTTATCGTGAATTTTAATAACAAGTGGATGCCTGTTGACACAAAAGATATTGCCGCATTTCAAAAAGACAACCTTAATTACATCTACACTTTTAGCGGTGAAAAATATATTTATGATTTTTCTCCATTGGAAGAGATCGAAGAACTGCTTGATTCAAAGATTTTTTTCAGGGCAAATAGGCAAGTCATCATCAATATCGATGCAGTACATTCCGTAAAACCTCACGGTAATCAAAAGCTGGCCGTTCAGTTAAAAGCCCCTCTGAAACTGGAAGTTGACATTAGCCGGGAAAAAGCTCCGCTGTTTCGAAAATGGATAGATCGGTAACTGTCTGGAATAAAAAAGAACGAAAAGTATCCCGACGTTTACAGTCGGGATACTTTTGAAGAAGTGTTTAAGAAGGGAACCAAATGGAGCATCCTTAACTTTTTATTGAAGAAGTATTGCTTGCTGAATGATTATTGTTTGATTGCGATTACCCCTGAACAACAATTCTGAACGGCTGCAGCCCATCAACTTTTAGAATATAGACCCCGGTCCTTAAGTCGCTTATTTTTTGTGTTTGAAGATTCACTATACGGAATTGTTTTAAAACTTTTCCATCAATAATATAAAGCATTGCGGTTGCTTCTTTTTCAATACCACTCACCATAAACCAACAGTCGCCATAATTTGGGTTGGGACCAACCGTTACTTTCTTTGAAGGAGAAGCCTCTTCCGATGCCTGAACTTTCGCAGTCGTCATTGTTGATGTGCTATCTGTTTCATTTAAAGTGATCAAGTTTCCGCTAATTTTTTTCGATTTACCGGATACCGATTTTACATCGGAATAAAAGATGTTATTTGCCTGATCAATAATTTTTAATCGGCAAAACGAAGTACCTGTATAGGAATTAGCATCAATCTGCAGGTAGGAAATGGTGCCTGTACTATTGCCACCCGTAGTTTTGCTATTCACAAAACCTGTGGCCGTAAAATCAGTTTCATTATCCAGCTTTCTTTGTATTTCAAATCCCAGCATGTTTATTTCTGTTGCTGTGCTCCATGATAATTCTACTTCGGTTGGTTTTTTTCTTTTGCATTGAACACCAACCCTAACACGGCACTAGTGGAGACATCGTTACCGAGGGTTTGCAGAAATAAACTGTTGATGCCGCTTTTTTCAATGTAGTTGGCATTTGTATTTCTGCTGCTTTGCGACAGATTGGCCCAGCTAGCCCCATTGTCATTGCTTTGATAAATGACAGCGATGTTTTCATTTTGCCCATTTAATTCTGCTTCGAAATATTTGAAGCGCAATATTGCATTTAATGTATTGTTATTTTGAGGTGTGATTGAATAATAACGTTGAATTCCGCTACTCATTCCTGTACCCGTCTGTGGAGTGTGACCTCTTCTGATGACAACATTTCCAAGATTAGCAGCGCTGTGATCGTAGCTCCCAAGTTTCCGGGGTTCGCAGAAAACGGTGCATCTAAATTCTGAGCAATCTCCACATAGCCGCCGCCAGTCCCAATGACTTGGGCCGTTTCAGACTCGCCAGCAAGATTGGCAGCAGAGTTAAGTAAAATGTTGTTATTATTCAGGTCAAGCATACCCGATATAAAATTGATGGATGAACCAATATTTATGTTACGCCCCAACAAGATTTTTGAATTGTTTGTTTTTACAACCTCAAGAATGTTGAAGGCGGTTGAGCTAGCTCCCCAAATGCTTGAGCTTTGATTACCCGTAAATTTTACGCTGCCACTGCCTGTGGCAAATGTTCCGTTATTTACAAAATCCATATTCTGCACATTCACCGTTATGTTGCCGCTATTCACCCATTGCGTTCCGGGAGAAATTGCTAGTTGTGCGACGCCGGTCAAGCTCAAAAAGAGGATTTTGTATAAGAGAAAAAACTTTTTCATAATGCCCCGTTATTTTTTGCACGGCTTATGAAGAGTTTGCTGTTAAAGCCTTTAAGGTAAATGGTGTTGATTATATATTAAAACCTGTGCAAAAAGACGAATTAACAAGGGCTATTGAAAAAGTTAGAAAGCAATTCAAAGAAAATTCAGTTTTGCCGAGCGACATCAAGCAACTGGTCAATTATTTTATGAATCCATCTGGTACATTGTCGAAATATAAGGAGCGATTTGTGATAAATGCTCATGGCAGGCTTACTCCTATAGAGACAAAAGATATTGCCGTGTTTTATAAAGACACGCTCAACTACATTTACTTATTTAATGGCGATAAGCTGGTTTATGATTATTCTACCCTGGAAGAAATAGAAGAGCTTCTTGACCCGCAAATTTTTTTTAGAGCCAATCGTCAAAGTATTATTAATATTAACTCCATTCAATCGGTAAAGCCTCAAACAAACCTCAAACTTGACGTTCAACTAAAGTCTCCGCTAAAATTGGCCATCGATGTAAGCCGAGAGAAAGCGACACAGTTTAAAAAATGGTTAGACAGATAAAAAATAACCTACTAACCGCCTTGTGCCTGCCTGGCATTTTATTGTGAATCCACCACGTCTTATTTTATTTCAACTGCTGTTGAGTCATAAGTTTTTTTATTCCGCATCACAGGTATTTTTCTTTGTGCTGTAATCAAATTTTTAATAGTCTTTTAAAATTATCATTATGAAAAGAACTTTTTATTTCGTGCTCCTTGTAACGGTTTTTATAACCACTTTCAATTCGTGCAAAAAAGAAAAAGATGCATCTTTCTCGAAAGAGCAAATCACGGGTATGTGGGAAGGCATTTTGCAAGCCAACCCCAATACTTCGGATGTAAGATTCAATCTCAAAACCTCAGGCATTGTTGAAGTGGATATTCTTCCATTTGACGGCGTTACTGATCTGAAAGGAACCTGGGACGTTTCAGGGACCAGCTTCACTTCCCAATTTGTTGATAATGGAACGCTTAAATTAAAAGGACAAGTTTCTGGTGATGGCCGAAATATCAATGGCACATTAGAACTAAGTATTGGCGGCGAAACAACCTCGGGAAACTTTGCTCTTAGCAAAAAATAACTTTTACAGAACAATTATTGATTGGCTTCTTATTAAAATTTTTTATGAAAAACATGAATCTAAACCTGGCAAAAACCATTTTTCCGAACCCTTCCAAATCAATCAGCTGGAATATAAATTATAAAAATTCATACGTGCAGTTCCATGTCGCACAACGCAACTTACTAGCACGGCCTTTTCGCAAAATAGAAGGTGAGTTTAAAGTTTATACTGGCTTTATGCAAACGATCGCCGAGGATTTTACGGATGCTGCGATTGATTTTTCAGTGATCGTTAATAGCATCAATACCGGAAATGAAAAGAGGGATAAGCATCTAAAATCAAAAGATTTTTTTGATGTGGAACAATTCCCATTAATGAAATTCCATAGCGTTTCATTTGAAAAGGAAAGAGCGGGTGTTTATATCCTCGAAGGCAATTGTACTATACGGGGCATAATTAAAAGACTTGTATTTGATGTGGTTTATGACGGTACCAAGTTGGATGAATTCGGCAATACAATAGCTGTGTTTAAGGCTGCGACAACGATCAATCGTCACGATTTTGGCATTAAATCAACTATGCTTGCAGAGATATTTATCGAAAAGGAAGTTACTATTGCGCTCAATCTTGAATTTATAGAGATGGACATTCGAATTTGGTAATGGCTGCTTTCATTTGAATGTTGATTCTATTCATTTAAATTAGAAAATGCTACGGCTGGGCAGTATTTAATTGTTTTTTCTTCTGTTAGTTTTCATTTTTGTCTTGTCATTTTTATTTTAACCTTTTAATGAATAAAAACCTAATCAACTTAAATATATTATTATGACACAACATCAAATTAACCTGGTCAAATCATCTTGGCAGGCAGCAGCTTCAAAGTCTGTATTAGTGGGTGAGTTTTTTTATAGTCGCTTGTTTGAACTTGCTCCTGAAACCAAAGACTTGTTCGGCGTTACTGTTTTACAACAATCCAACAAATTGGCGGTTATGCTTTCTTATATCATTAATAAACTGGACAAGCTTGATGATATTATTGATGAAGTAGCAAAGCTAGCCCGTCAACATGTGAGCTATGGTGTAACACCGGAGCATTATGCACTGGGCGGCGGGATTTTTTTATGGTCATTAGAGAAAGTTTTTGGAGATAGCTGGAATGAGGAACTGAAAGATGCGTGGGAGACATGTTATATCACTTTAACAGATGCTATGATCCAAGCGGCGGATTATTCAAGGCAAGATGCGGCATAATGGCGGTTAATGGTAAATGAAAAGCCCTTGCCTTATGGTGGGGCTTTCGTTTTTACAAAACAGCATCTCCCTAAGTTTTTACTACGTCTCACTCATTAAAATTTCTAAACAGGTAGATGATGAGCCAACTTTGAGGACAGAATGAGAAAACAATTTATGACAGAGAATCAAATAATATTAGTACAGAAGACATGGAAGATATTCAGAAGCATTCAGCCCCTATTGGTAGGAGATGTGTTTTACAGCAAGCTCTTTATGGTACAACCGGAATTTAGAAAAATGTTCCCTGTAGCGATGGACGAACAATATAGAAAATTGATGGATATGATTAGCATTGTGGTTGCAAGATTGGAACGACTTAATGAGGTTACAGACGAAATTGCCGCATTAGGCAAACGGCACGCTGGTTACGGCGTGAAGCCGGAACATTATAAAGTTGTTGGAAAAGCATTGCTTTGGACATTGCAGCAAGGGCTAGGCAGCGACTGGACAAAAGAAGTAGAAGAAGCGTGGACAAAATGTTATACGATAATGTCTGATGCAATGATTCAAGCGGCAACGGAACATACAAAAAATAAAATCTAACTAGACCATAAACGTTGATTTTTTTAAACCTTTCTTTTCGGAGTAGACTATATTATTCTTATTACCTGCATTAAAATCACAAGTAAAATGAAAATAAAAGTCTTGCTCTCGGGAGACTTTACTGTAGAAAAAAAGATTAAATTATAGAAGCTTTAAAAAGATCTGCATTCTTTTCCGAGATAAAGGAATGCAAGCGATAACAATCGAGCTTAATCCTAAAAATAATAAACTATGAGTGAGTACGAACAGTTGGCGAAAGAGAAAACAAAAACAAACATGGAAAAACACCTTTACTCGAATGAGAATGCGGATATTAATAGTAATGAAATCATAAACCATAAACAAGATGATACCATTGACGATCTTTTGGAAAATAATCTTTATGTGTGGAGCCTTTTGCTTTACACAAAAAAATGAGTAAGTATGTCACTAGCTTACCAGTCTTCGAAATAAGTAATATGAATTATCTGGAACTATATGAAAATAGCATCGCCGAGAAAGAGAAATTTTGGGCGGAGCAAGCTCAAATGCTGAGTTGGTTTAAAAAGCCTTCGATCATTCTTAATAAAAATGAAAAAGGTTTTTACCAGTGGTTTGCCGATGGCGAAATCAACACGTGCTATTTATGTCTGGATTTTCATATAAAACAAGGTAGGGGGCAGCAGACGGCATTGATCTATGATTCACCGGTTACAGATACGATCAAAACATATTCATATTCGACGTTGAAAAAAGCAGTTGAAAAGTTTGCAGGAGGTTTGAAAAATTTAGGCATTCAAAAAGGCGATACGGTTGTGATCTATATGCCGGTTATTCCTGAAACCGCTATTGCTATGCTGGCTTGTGCAAGAATTGGAGCTATTCATTCCGTAGTTTTTGGAGGTTTTGCGCCGCATGAACTAAGTATGCGGATCGATGACGCGCAGCCTAAAGCTGTTATTTCTGCATCCTACGGTATCGAAATTGACAAGATCATTCCGTACAAACCCTTGGTTGATGAAGCAATCAAGGAAGCCAGACATAAACCTGCTTATAAAATTTATTTTCAGCGCCAGCAAAACTATGATGTGTTGAATGGAAAGGATGAGTTGGATTACTTGGATGTGATGAAGAATGCAATCGCAGCAGATTGTGTGTCGTTGCGTTCAACAGATCCGCTCTATATTCTTTATACTTCAGGCACTACTGGTAAACCGAAAGGTATTGTGAGAGATCATGGAGGGCATGCTACTGCTCTTAAGCTCAGCATGAAATATTTTTACAACATGAGCCCTGGCGATGTCTTTTGGGCCGCCAGTGATGTTGGCTGGGCAGTAGGCCATTCCTATATGATTTATGGGCCGCTCATTCATGGATGTACAACTATTATGTATGAAGGCAAGCCCGTAAAAACTCCGGATGCAGGAGCTTTTTGGAGGATAATTGAGCAACACAAAGTAAGGAGCTTATTCACTGCTCCGACAGCTATACGCGCAATAAAAAAAGAAGATCCCGAAGGGAAATTTTTAAAACAGTACGACCTGAAACATTTTGATACTTTATTTCTTGCAGGCGAACGGTGCGATCCTCCAACCTGGCATTGGATAAAAGATTTATTACAACGACCGGTTATTGATCATTGGTGGCAAACAGAAAGCGGATGGCCGATGTTGGGCCTTATGACTGGAGTAGAACAATTAACTCCTAAAGCTGGCTCCGCCGGATTACCTGTATGTGGATTCGATATACAAATTCTTTCCGAAGATGGTGAACAGCTTGAAAAAAGCAAAGAGGGCCTTGTTGCCATAAAGCTGCCCTTGCCTCCGGGGTGTTTGCCTACTCTATGGAAAAATGATGAAAGATTTATTAAGGGATACCTTGAACGTTTCCCGGGTTATTATTTAACCGGTGATGGAGGATATAAAGATAATGATGGGTACTTCTATATTATGGGTCGAGTGGATGACGTGATCAATGTTTCAGGACATCGCCTGAGCACGGGTGAAATGGAAGAGTTGGTTGCAACACATGAAGCTGTTGCTGAGTGTGCTGTTGTTGGCATTGCTGACGACTTGCGAGGACAACGACCCGTTGCATTGGTGTTATTAAAAGATGGAGTAAGCATTGAAGAAGAAAAACTAGAGGCGGAGCTTGTCGATTTTATTCGAAAAAAAATCGGAGCACTCGCTTGTTTCAAAAATGCAGTCATTGTAAAAAGATTGCCCAAGACCCGCTCTGGCAAAATCTTGCGTAAAACAATTCGCAATATTGCCGATGGAGTAGAATATGCAATGCCCTCAACTATCGATGATCCGGTTATTCTTACTGAGATATCAGAAAAATTAAGAGAAAGAAAAATAGGCTTGGCTTTTCAGTAGCTAATGCCAATACATAAAATATAGAAGTTAAAAAAGGGAAATGGAATTTATGAAAACATCATCTGACAACAAATTAATTGCCACACGGTTTCTTGAGCTTGTTAGTGAAGGCAAAGTCGAAGAAATTTTCGAAGTGATTTCTCCATCATGGAAAATGAATATAGGATTAGGAAAAGCAGAGATTCCGATAGGCCATGATGGTATGAAGAAACTTTTTGAAAGCTTTGGAGAAATTGAACAAGAGTGGATCATTGATGATGTAATTGCCGAAGGAAATAAAGTAGTGGTGCGTGCAACCAACAATTGCATGCAGCAGAGTTTTTTGGGCGTGCCAAGCCATGGCAAGCGCCAAACTTTTACGGCCACATTTATTCATCATATTGTTGATGGCAGAATTCAGGAAACTTGGCGAAATGCAGATGACCTTGGAAGAATTTTTCAACTTGGGGCAGAGATTAAACCGCAGAAGACCATTAAGGGAGATAAAGGCTATGAGAGGAAAATCTGCTGGTGGAAATATATTTTTCAGGCATTTTGGTGGAAGAGGTCATATTAGTAATATTTAACTATCTCTGATTTTCTCTACGTTTCATTTTGATTTTTCAGCGCTTCGTTTGTTATCAGCTGCACCCCGACGAATTGCATTTTGACTTCATCGGTTTTGTTGGTAATTTGAAACAGATGAAAAACATAGCCAAAATAGTTTTGTTTATTTTAAACATAACCTATGCTTATGGCTGTTTTGCGCAAACACCTTCTTTTAATTTTCACCATATCACTACTTCGAACGGCCTTTGTGATGGCGTAGTCCGTGCTATTGGTCAGGATCGGTACGGATATATTTGGATAGCTACATTAAGCGGGCTTAATCGATACAACGGATATACAGTTAAACAATATCAAAATATTCCCGGTGATAGTTTGAGCATGCCACCTGGTTTAATTCGTTCCATTTTGGGCGATATGGCAGGCAATTTATGGATTGGAACAAGTAATGGCCTCTATAAGTTTGATTACTCGAATTCGCAATTCAATCGCGTAAAGGATGCTAATAATTTTTCTGTTCTAAAAATAATTGAGTACGGAAAAGACATCATTTACCTTGCCACAAATCGAGGGCTGGCAAGATTTACTCCATCCACAGAAAAAATACTTTTTTATCGCAACAGCGCCGATATTTTGCACCAGCGACTGTTAGGTTTCGGCATGAATGACCTTTTTCTCTACAAACAATCACTATACGTTGCTTCGGACACAGGTCTGGTGATCTTTGATATAAAAACCCAAAGTACTAAGCTAACTCAATTGAAGCCAGTAAAGGATAAAAGTATTAATAGGGTTGCTGTGGACACACATGGTAATATTTGGGCTAGCTATGGTTTTATTGGCGAGTTGTTACTTAAATGTGATTCTTCCTTTGCGAACTATCAGGTTTTCGACGATTTCTATTATACGTCACAAAATCTTTTAGACAATACTATCGCCAACTTTTTTATAGATAATAAACAAAGGCTGTGGATTGTAACTAGCTTCAAGGGGTTAGCGCTGTATGATGAAAAAAACAATCAATTCATTCGTTACGCAAACGATCCTTTACAATCTTCGAGCCTTAGCTCCAATCAGTATGTAATTATCTTTCAGGACAAGCAGGGATTTATCTGGCTTGGCAGCGAAGGCTACGGAGTTGATTATTTCCATCCCGATAAAAGTTTTTTAAAAATCATTGCACCTCTTACGCAACAGGAATCTCTGTTGCCTTCACTTTGGGCAAGGGCAATCACAGAAGATAAAGAAGGCAATTTTTGGTTTGGATGGGGTGGAGCATTAACACGGCAACGGGAAAATGATAGCTCATTTAGAATATGGAAAAATGTAAAAAACAAGCCAAAGGAGATTCACTATAATTCTATACGCTCTTTGTTATGTGATGACAAGGGTAATGTTTGGGTAGGAACCGCCAATGGCGTAAATCGTTATAACAAGGCTACTGGCAAAATGGATTTCTTCGATGAAAAAGATTCATTGCCAATAAGCTTTTATTGGTGCATATTTCAAGACAGTAAAAAAACTATTTGGTTTGGCAACAGGGGTAGCTTTTATTATTATGATACAGTTGAAAAAAAAATTCATACGGCAGCCAATCACCCTGTTTTGTCTCAATTTAAGAATGAGGGCGTTCGGTGTATGATGGAAGATAGCAAGCGGCGACTTTGGTTTGGCATGAATGGTTCCGGCTTGATCATGTATGATCCGCAAAAGCAAATCGTCAAGCGTTGGCGCCGAAATGAAGCAAATGATACCACCCTTTTGGGAAATATCATTACTTCCATTGCAGAAGATAAAAAGGGGATAATTTGGGTAAGTTCTTTTATCGGATTGGTTTCTTATGATCCCCAAATAGATCGATTTACCCAATACATTCAGAAAAATGGATTGCCCTCCGTTAAAACCTCTTGCCTTATTGTGGACAATAAGAACCGATTGTGGATTGGCAGCACCGCTGGCTTGTTGATGCTTGACAGCAGTCGTCAACACTTCTCAACCTTCGATATGGAAGATGGACTTCCTACCTTGGAGTTCAACGATCAGGTGGCTTATAAAATGAAAGATGGCCGTTTTGTGTTTCCCTCCTTGAAAGGGTTTGTTGCATTTGATCCAAATAGTTATAAAGAGAATATAAGATCGCCGGAATTATACCTTTCAGGTTTTAAAGTTCATAATCTTGAGTTTGCAGACAAAGTCAATTATGAAGATCTTAAAAAATTAAATCTTCGATATAATGAAAATTTCTTTTCCATCGAATTGTCTGCATTGAATTACGCTAACCCCCAGCAAACATGGTATGCTTATAAGCTTGAGCCCTTTGATAAGGATTGGATCTATACGAAACAGCGGATAGTGAATTATACAAATGTACCTGGCGGGCATTATGTTTTTTATTATAAAGCCACCACAGATCCCAACAATTGGCAAGTGCCTGAAAAATTTTTGAATATATCAGTTGGTACCGTTTTTTACAAAACAGCTTGGTTTTTGGTAATCGCTATTTTTTTAGTAGTCAGTTTGTCTTTTTGGTTATATAATAAGCGGATTGAGCATAAGGAAAAGATATATTCTTTGCAAAATAAAGCGCAGATACTGGAAAAAGAGAAAGCTTTGGTGCAATATGAAAGCCTTAAGCAGCAACTCAATCCGCATTTTCTTTTTAATTCTCTTACGTCTTTAGGTAGTCTGATTCAACAGGATCAAAAACTTGCAAAACAATTTTTGGATCAGATGTCAAAAATTTACCGGTATATTCTTACAAGCAGGGACAGTGAGCTGGTTCCATTAATAGAAGATATAAAATTAGTTCAGGTTTATACGCAATTACAGCAAACCAGGTTTCAAAAAGGTTTGCTTGTAAATATTGACGTGGATGAAGATGATCATTACAAAAAAATTGTACCGGTAACGCTACAGAACCTCATCGAAAATGCCATCAAGCACAATATTATTGACATAGATACTCCTTTGGTGATCGATATTTTTGTTGAGGATAGTTATCTCATTGTTCGAAACAATTTGCAAAAAAAGAACTCTGTTCAAACAAGTAATAAACAAGGTTTGAACAACATGAAATCCCTTTACCGCTATCTTAACCACCGACCGATGATAATAAAAGAAAATGAACTTTTTTTTACTGTTAAAATTCCATTGATATGAACGCGGCCTCTCCCAAACCCTCTCCAAGAGAGAGGGCTTACGTACCTTCTAAGAATTTGGAATTTTTTATCTATTAAATTTTTAAAAATGAACGCAGTTATTATTGAAGACGAAAACCTGATAGCAAAAGAATTGCAACTCAAAATTGCTGAGGTGGCTCCCGATGTAAAAATCAGCAGCGTTTTGCCGAGTTTAAAAACCAGCTATAAATGGTTTATGGAAAATGCAGAGCCTGATCTTTTGTTTGCGGATATTCAGCTATGCGATGGGGTAAGCTTTGAAATATTTGAGCGTTATGAGCTAAAATGTCCCGTAATCTTTACTACAGCCTACGATGAATATGCCATCAAGGCTTTCAAAGTAAATGGGGTTGATTATTTATTGAAACCTATTGATAAAGATGATCTGAGAAGAGCAATTGATAAATCGAGAGCGATCATAGAAAGTAAAAGTCATTACCCAAAGGACATACAGCAATTATTGCAGATGGTTACCAACCCTAATCTTGTTGTGAATAATTATAAAGAAAAATTTATTGTAAAAGTAAAGCATCAATGGGTTCCAATTTATACAAAAGATATTGCTTGCTTTTACCGCGACAACTTGAATTATCTTATTACAGTTAACGGAGAAAAGCATATACTTGATTTCACTACGCTGGATGAAGTAGAAGAATTGTTAGACCCTAAAATTTTTTACAGGGCCAACAGGCAAACGATCATTCACATAGATTTCATACAAAGCATCAAACCTCAGGAAAATCAAAAACTGGTTCTTACGTTGAAGCCACCTTTGAAAATGGAGTTGGATATAAGCAGGGAAAAAGCACCGGGATTTAAGAAATGGTTTGACAGATAAATCAACCCTTTTTTAAATTTCTTAACTCCTCAAGACGAGTAATATCCCATAAATCTTTTGGCCTGGATGAACGGAGTTTGATATCTTTTAGAAAATTATAAGGAACAAATATTAGATCAACATCTTCACCCACAGAGTGTATTATCATTTCTTTTTCTGCACGTCAAACGAAACGTTTTTATGAACGATTGTCAGGATATCAATTACATGAGACCTTGCTCCCAATGTTATCATAAAATAATTTGTAAAATCCTCCTCCTTTAGATATGATATTTCGCCCTCAGTATATTTCATACAGAGGAGAGTATTTAAAAAGGCAATTTTGTTTTCATTCGTAGGAGAATCCAAATATCCAAATCCTCAGTAGCGCGGTGGTAGCCATAATAATTCACAGCATAACCCCCAATACACATATAATGAAGCTTATTCTTTTTTGCGCATTTCAAAAAAAGGATGAACTCAGGGTGTTCAATATCCATTTGCGAAATATTTTTTTTTGGATTTTGATTTCTTTTGGAGAAGGGTCGGTAAAATTTTTATAAATTTTTTTCTGTAATTCTGCCAGCGATTTGAGTCGCTCTGAGGGAGTTAGAGACATAAAATATTCCAAGAAGTAATGCTCCTGTTCTTCAAATGATTTAAATATTTTTATTTCCCTTTTCATTATGCAAATTTAAAAATTCCTGTTCTTCTTTACCCATTGTTTTATATAATCAGCAATTTCAGAAGTAGGGGCGCCCGGAGCAAACAAATTGCCTACACCCATTGATTGCAATTTTTTCATATCCTCATCAGGTATGATTCCGCCGCCGGTGAGCAATACGTCGTTCATTTCCTTTTCTTTCATTAATTGTAAAACTTTTGGAAATACAGTCATGTGGGCACCGCTGAGAATGCTGATGCCGATGGCATCCACATCTTCTTGTAGGGCTGCGTTCACTACCATTTCGGGAGTTTGACGCAGGCCTGTGTAGATCACTTCCATACCTGCATCACGTAAAGCAGTAGCAATTATTTTTGCACCACGGTCATGACCATCAAGACCAACTTTGGCAACTAAAACTCTGATGGGTCTGTTCATTAAAAAATTTCTGAAGCGAAAATACAGTAATACGATAGTATCACCGGGCAAATTCTTTTTTCAATTGTCGTACTCTTTCAGCAACCAATTTCAAACCAGTTGTATCAATGTTTTGAAAATAGAAAATTTTTTCTCCGTATTGTCTTGATAGCTGATTGACAACTGAATCAATGACCGTTGTTTTTTCAAAATGTTGGAAAAACCCTTCATCAGGCCTCTCTCTTCCTGTAAATATGACATTTTTAAAAACCAGGTGATCAGGCAGCCAGAGAAGAAACGATCCATTGCCGGTGATCGTTTTCCTTTTAAAAGAATCGCCTTTGCCATAAAATTGAAAAGCACCTGCCTGCCCATAATTGTCGCAGTTAATGATTGTATTCGCTTTTGTTGAATCGGGCAATGAGTTAAAAAAAGCTTCTGTTTTTTTGGTAAGCTCTTTCCATCCAAGCATATCGGCAAAATCCTGAGGTAGCGGATGATTTTGTTGATCTTCCCATTTTAGCAGGCCAGTTTTTTCGATATTGTTTTTTTTGTAAAATGCGGCCAGCTTTTCTGGTTTCCAAATTGGTAATAGCATCGGGATAAAGGGAATAGTTAGCGCAATGGCTAAAACCGTCAATGCAGGTCTCAGCCATTTTTTTCTTATAGTCCAGTTTTCAAGACTAACTCCGCCAGCAGCTAATAGCATGGGATAAATTCCCATAGAATAATAGCTCTTTCCTCTGCCAAGAATAAGCAAAGCAATTACGAGGAAATAACTCCATCCAAGAAATCTCCATTCTTTTTGTTTGAATAACCAAACGAGGCCCGTGATCCAAACGAATACAACAGGTATTAGGTATAGCAATTGATCAACAAGAAAACCTATTGGGTTTGAAAACTGTAATTGTGTTTCTTGCAACTCCTGCATGTGGTGTATCAATGGCCATTTATGATCATACTGCCACCATACATTTGGAACAATAAGGACTACCCCCAGAAATATAGCGATATAAGTTTTTCGTTGAAGAAAAATGGAACGATGTTTTGAAAGGAGCAAGCCGATGAAAATGCTTGCGACCAAAAAAATGATAGAGTATTTGCCCCACCAACCAAGCGCTAAACTAAATACAAAGCCATAAAGGAATTTTGTTTCCCTTGTTTTTATAAATCGCACAAGAAGGTATATAGAAAGGGTCCAGAAAAAGATATCAAGAATGTTTGGCTGAAATAAAGAGTGCATTCGCAAATATGCTCCTGTTATTATTCCAAGCCCGGCAAGAAATTGAGCAAAAGCCCTTCCTCCAAACTCAGCTGTAAGAAGACAAGTAACGATAATTGTAAAAGCTCCAAACAAAGAAGGCCATAATTTGATCCAGAATTCAGAACCTCCTAACCAAGACGAGATCATTCCAAGCCAGGAAAGCAATGGAGGATTTTCAAGATATCCAAGGTCAAAATGCTGTCCTTGCTGATAGTATAGATATTCATCCCGCTGTAATTCATATACCGGCGACTGCAGAATAAATGGTAAAAGAAATTTGACTGCAGCAAGCATTATGATGATTATCCAGTATGGTTTTGTTTGTTTCATTCATCCAAGATAAATTACAGTATGCAATACAGAAAATTTGGAAATACCGATTTGCTTGTTAGCGAAATTGGTTTCGGTGCCTGGGCCATTGGAGGCGGGGCTATGATCGGTAGTACCTCAATAGGCTGGGGTGATGTGGATGATGCTATTTCAAAACAAGCAATACACGCCGCCGTGGATGCCGGTATAAATTTTTTTGATACGGCAGATATTTACGGATTGGGTCATTCAGAAAAAATTTTGGGGGAAACCATAGGTAACAAAACTGAAATGATTATTGCCACCAAGGTTGGAAACGTTGCAAAAAATGATCAGTTCACTGTTGATTATTCACGACAATATATTTTTTCAGCTTGTGAAGCAAGCTTGAAAAGATTACAACGTGAAATGATCGATTACTATCAATTACATACAGCGAGGATGAATCATTTGCAAAGTGGCGAATGTATCGAAGCTTTGCAAAACTTGCAAAATCAGGGGAAGATCCGTTACTGGGGCTTATCATTGAATACATTTGATCCTTTTTCTGAAGCTGAATTTTTAATGGGGAATAATTTTGGAAATGGATTTCAGTTAGTCTTGAATATGCTCAATCAAAAAGCCCTGCCGCTTCTAAAGAAAGCCCATGAAAAAGGCTATGGGATTATAGCCAGAATGCCATTGCAATTTGGATTGCTGACAGGAAAGTTCAACACTGAATCTATATTCCCTGTCAATGACCACCGGCACAGCAGATTGACCAAAGAAGTGATCTCAGTATCAAGCAGAGCCATGGAACCTGTTTGGCAGTTATGCAATAAATATAAGATCACAAAAACTCAGCTTGCATTAAGTTATGTGTTGAGTTATCCTGAGGTTTCGACTGTTATTCCGGGTATTAGGACTGCTAATCACGTTCAACAAAACACAAATGGCCTCATTCAATTAGACAAAGAAGATATGGATATGATTGAGGGCTTAGGGAACACTGATTTTATTTCTGTAATGGAACTAATAAAACAACAGGGTTAGTCAAATGCTGTTAATGCTTTCTGAATTCGTTGAATAGTTTCTTGTTTCCCTAATACGGCTGCAATATCGAATACAGGAGGGCCAAATTTTCCTCCAACCAGCATAACACGGAATGGCAGTTGCAATTCACCGGCCTTTATGTCTTGCATCATGGCCAGCTTTTTAAAACCGTCTTCAATAAAAGCTGATTCCCAAATATCGATGGCCTTTATTTCTTCAATGAATGACTCAAAAAATCTTTTTTTGCCTCCCGTCCATTTAGGCTTTACAGCATTTAGATCATATTGCTCCGGTGCATTGAAAAAGAAATAAGATTGGTCATAAAAATCGGTGAGCAATGTACAGCGATCCTTCACTAATGCTATAATTTTATCCAAATGGTTTTCATCTGTTACATTAATTCCTTTGTTTTTTAGAATAGAACTAACCTCGAACCTCAAACTCCGAACCTCAGACTTTTTGATCCACTCATGATTGAACCATTTAGCTTTTTCATAATCAAACTTTGCTCCGCCGCTGTGCACCCTCTCCATTAAGAATTTTTGTTTCAATTCTTCTTTTGTAAAAATTTCCTGTTCGGTTCCATCATTCCAGCCAAGCAAAGCGAGAAAATTGATAAAGGCCTCGGGCAAAAATCCTTTTTCTCTAAAACCTTCGATTAGCTCGCCTGTCTTTGGATCAATCCAGTTCATGGCAAAAACAGGAAAACCATATTTCAATGCATCACGTTTGCTCAGTTTTCCATTAGGGCCAAGTATCAATGGCAAATGGGCCCATTCGGGCATATCTTTTTCCCAGCCCAGGTATTTCCAAAGCAACAAATGAACGGGTGCACTGGGCAACCATTCTTCGCCGCGAAAAGCATGGGTGATCTTCATTAAATAATCATCAACTACCACGGCAAGATGGTAAGTAGGCATTCCATCAGCTTTCAGCAATACCTTATCATCTACAATGCCGGTGTCAAAATGAATTTCTCCACGGATCATATCTTTTAAGATAACAGTTTCGCCTTCCAACATTTTAATCCGTATTACATGCTTGGTATTTTCATTCACTAATTTTCTTACTTCATCGTCTGTCAGCGTCAAAGAATTTCGCATTTTCATACGGATATTATGATCATATTGTGGCGATGGATTAGTACCGGTTTTAAAATTATGCCGCATTACTTCTAATTCCTCCGGTGTGTCGAAAGCGTAATAGGCAAAGCCATCTTTCACCAACTGCTCTGCATATTTTTTGTAAAGTTCTTTCCGCTCACTTTGGCGGTAGGGACCATACCCTCCTTCATGTAATGGACTTTCATCAGGCTCAAGCCCACACCATTTCAGACAATCAAAAATATATTCTTCAGCTCCTGGAACATATCTGCTCTGATCCGTGTCTTCAATTCTCAATACAAAATCACCATTATGCTGCCGGGCAAATAAATAATTGTACAAAACTGTTCTTATCCCTCCTAAATGCAAACCACCTGTAGGACTTGGAGCAAATCGAACGCGGACTTTTTTCATAAGAAGGCAAAGATATGAATGCACAAGGTACAAGGTTCATGGCTCAGCTTTTGATCTTATATCTTGTGCCTTGACTCTTGTGGCTTGTATCTTGTACCTTGCGCTTTGTATGAAATATTTTGTAAAAACTCCATGGTGGATCAAAAGAATTTTTCCTTTCTATACATGGAGCATTCCCACAAAAGAAAAAGTTCTCTACCTCACGTTTGATGATGGTCCGCACTCTGAAATAACACCTTTTGTTCTGAAAGAATTAAAAAGATATGATGCACTGGCCACTTTTTTTTGCATTGGCAAAAATGTATTGGCCTGGCCTGACATTTACAAACAGATATTAAATGAAGGACATGCAGTTGGCAATCATACGCAAAATCATCTGAATGGTTGGAAGACTTCGAATGATGTTTATATGAAGGATATCACTGAGGCAGCAAATTATATTGATTCCAATTTGTTTCGGCCACCTTATGGAAAGATCACATTATTTCAGGCAAAAAATTTATCTGCAGCAATGAAAGGTCGAAAAGCAAGGGTGATCATGTGGGATGTGTTGAGTGCAGATTTTGATGAAGGTGTTACAGCGGAACAAAGTTTGCAATACGTAGTTTTCCGATCCTCGCCTGGCTCGATCATTGTTTTTCATGATAGCGAAAAAGCATTTCAGAAGTTAAGTTATGTGCTGCCGAAAGCTCTTCATCACTTCACTCAACAAGGTTTCAAGTTTCTGTCATTGGAAACGAATTAAACAAAATTTTTGACAGAGAATTTATGGGTAATGAAGGCTTATAAAAAAGTTAGGGCCTGGGTAGAAACCCTGGCCCGTTTTTAATCCGTACCCTATGAAAACTGGTTTAAAGGTATAATTATTTTTGAATTAGCGCAAAGTAATTTCGTGGGGTAAATTGTTTACTGTGAGTTGTGCACGATTGTCGCAAATTCCGGTTGGAAACCCATAATCCAGTGTGCCATACCATTGGGAATTTGAGGAGAGGTTTTCCCTTGCAATTCTTACTTTTCCTTTTGATATCCAACGACAAGTGAACTTTTTGATAAGAGGATCAATGATTTCCGCTTTCCAGGCTACTATAAGGTCATTTCTTTTTGTTTTGCCAGAAGCATATCCTTCCATTTTAAAAGTATCATCAAGAGGACTATTCGTGGTGTTCCCTTCAATTCTTGTAATTACTTTATGACTATGCCATTCACTATAATTACCATTTGTTTTTGTAAGTTTTGCCTGAACATCAACGGTAAACTGCAATTTATCCACTGTGCCGGTATTTGCTATTGTAAGTACGGTGGAGTTATCTACCCGAATGCTATCTATCCAAAATTCCAGAAATGTTACAGCAGCAGTTGAACCCGGATAAAGTAGGCGACCACCTGTATATGTAATGATCATTTTTCCCCGACGCAAGTGTCCGTCATTTGCCTGGCAGCCAGTGTTTCCATAATCAAGCGTATAAGTAACCGGAAAAAAAGTTGAGCTCGTATGCTCGATTGTGATGTTAAGACAGGCTGGCAAAAGACTCGTATTATCAATCCGGCCATTTAAATCAGCAGTACCATAATTGCTCGAAGCTGTTCGGCCAAATATTCCCGTGCCACCGAAACCTACATCTGCATTTACGCCAAGTGCGTCATTAAAAACCCCATCAAATACATTCTCGGCTTCAGCATCAGATTGAGTAGCAGTGACATTTGCTTCCTCTTCGTCCTGTGCAGTGGCGTCACTGATCTCTTTTTTACAAGAAAATATAATTAAAGTGGAGACTAAGAAGATTGCAGTTAATAAACGGGCCGGGTTACTGAGGATCTTCATAAACTATAGTTTTTAAGATAATATCTAACGGTACTAAGAAGATATTTATTGAAAAAAGTTTAACTGTTTGTTAGAATTTTTTTGGGATTTTTGCTTGATAATGAAGCTGATAGATACTCACTGCCATATTTATTCCGATGAATTTAATTCCGATAGACCGGCTATGATTAGCCGCGCTGAAAGTGAAGGTATTGCAAAAATGCTTATGCCTGCTATTGATCTCTCTACCCACGATCAAATGCTTGAGCTTGAGAACATATTTGCCGGAAAATGTAAAAGCATGATGGGACTTCACCCTTGTTCAGTAAAAGAGAACTATCAGGAAGAATTGCACGCTGTTGAACTATTGTTTCAAAAAAGGCCGTTTGTGGGGGTAGGGGAGACAGGCCTTGATTTTTACTGGGACCTTAGTTATACAAAGCAACAGTATGAGTCATTTCAACGGCAAATAGAATGGTCACTACAGTACGATATTCCGGTCGTCATTCATTCACGCAACTCAATAAATGAATGCATCGAGGTTATCGAAAAAAATCAAAAGGGGAATTTGAAAGGAGTATTCCATTGTTTCACTGGCTCACTGGAACAAGCTCAAAAAATCATTGATCTTAATTTCTATTTGGGAATTGGCGGAGTTCTGACCTTTAAAAAATCGGGACTTGATGCTGTGGTTGAGCAATTGGATTTGAAACATATTATTCTTGAGACTGATGCACCATACTTGGCGCCCGTTCCTTTTCGTGGAAAAAGAAATGAGTGCGGCTATATAAAATACATTGCAGAAAAATTAGCCGAAATAAAAAGGATGACCGCGGAAGAGATTGCTTTGATTACAACCGCAAATGCTGAAGAACTTTTCAACTTGTAATCTTTCATTCGCCAAAGGGATATGTTTCAGGAACAAGGTGTCCATCAGGGACAATATGTAGAGGATGCAAGGCTATTGTTTCATCAAGAAAAATAAATGCATCATAACGAAGCGGTAAAATACTGGGCACATAGTTGCCGTACTTTTCATATTCAGGATTATAAACAACACCTATGGCACGATGGCCGAAATGATTTTCCATAAACAGATCATTCATAAAATCATCCATGATCAATAATTTATTTTCATTGCCTGCTTCATGCAGTAAATATTCCCAACTTCCTTTTTTTGCTTCAGGAACTTTCAGTCGTTTCATTTTCGCTCCCCAACTTCTGCCAGCAATCACTGAACCCTGGTAAGTTCCAAAACCGATCAGTACAACTCCTTTTTCATGGTGTTTTAAGCGGGCAAGTTCACCAAGATTATACATGCCGTCATCAACCATATCTGTAGCTCTTGCATCACCAATATGTGTGTTATGCTCCCACACGATTAGTTTTGAATCATCACCATGAAATTGAATCAAGCGTTCCAGAGTATCGGCCATATGCCGATCACGAACATTCCATGAATGTGGCCCGCCCTTAACTATGGCACGGTAATATTTTTCTGCGTTTACGGCAATAAGGGCATTTTGCTCCGCACTAAAAACATTTTCATAATCTCCATCATATTGCGGTATTCTTGTTTGGATCTCTTTCAACAGATTGACTACTTCACCTTCGCAGATCTCAGGAACAAATTCAGATTCTCTTGCATAAGACCTGCCTTCATCTTTTCTATAAGGTTCAAAACATTGGTAAGCTTCTTCAGCTTTTTTCAACGCTTTTGGATCAACTTTTTGTAAATAATTCATAATGGCCTCCATAGACTCCCAAAGACTATATACATCTAAACCGTAAAATCCAATTTTTGTGTTATGTGATAGTGATGAATTGAATTGGTAAAGCCATTCCGCTAAAGCTAATATTTCCCAATTTGCCCACATCCACGTAGGCCAGCGATTTATCTCATAAAGCACTTCACGGCTATTTTTCCCGGCATCGGGATAATTTTTTATATATCGATTGAGGCGGTAACAATCTGGCCAGTCACCTTCGACGGCAAGAAAATTGAACTCTTTTTCTACAATGAGTTTTTGGGTGATAAAACTGCGCCAGGTATAAAATTCATGAGTCCCATGCGATGCTTCACCAAGCATTACAATCCTTGCATCGCCGATACGATCAAAAAGAGGAGATAGATCACTTCGATGGTTTAAAGGGTGGGAAAATTTTCTAATGCTTTGAATGACATCTTTTTCATTGACATTTGTTGCTTCAGTAAAATATCTCTTCATCATTTAATTGAAAAGCAATTTTGTTTCCAGATTTCAGAGAAGAATAAGAAACATTTAAAGCAAGCGGTGGTTTTTAATTAATCACCGCTTGTAAAAACGGAGAGGTGTAACCGATCATGGCAACTTCGTTGGTTTTGACAGAAATTTTTTCTGCTGTCTTTTGGTTTTGCTCATTAGTTACTTTATCACCCCTGGTTAATTCAACAAACATAATAACCGGCAATGCAGCCAGTAGAACGATACATCTTACTGTGAATTTTAATTTTTCCATTTTAATAAGTTTTATTGGTTAATGATTTTGATAGAACAAAGATGATATGGATTTCAGCCTAAAAAAATGATAATAGTAATGAACTGTAATGTTGATTGGATGAACTGCATTGAAGGCAGACAAATAACAATTCAAAGAATTGCCATACCGACGAGGCAAGGACCATAGAAACTTAAATAGCGGGACGACTACCTGCATTTCTTCTTATTTCGTATTTTAATTGTACAATTCATCCAAGGAAAACGACAATTCATACGTTAAAACAGCAATCGATATGGGAGCCATAATTTATATTGTGGCCGATGGATTAATTTATATTGAAATAAAAGCATGAGTGAAGCTGCAACCGAGATAAAACCATTTTCCTATTCGAAAAAAGAAGGCCTGATTGCAGTAATTTTTTTGCCGCCATTTGCCTTTTTGCTGAACTATGTAATGTTTGGAAACAAGTATTTTTCAAGTTTCAAAAACTTTTTCCTAGCTACCATTCTTACGCTTGCCATTATTCTGCTCACTTATATCAGTTGTGGAATGGTTGCAATTGTCTTAAGCCATCGTTACCCCAAGTATAGCCAAACTTTTAAAAGGATATCAATTGGCTTGATGGCCTATGTAGCCATTATGGTCGCTGCCATCAGTATTATTTTTTGGGGATACGATTATATTGGTTTTTTAGGCTACCAGCTTAATATGAATCAATATGCATGGTGCCTGATCATAGGAATATTTTGCAATGTTCTTTCTACCAGTTTAAATGAAGGCGCGGCTTTTTATGAAAAATGGCGCCAAATGGTCAGTGAAGCTGAGAATTTAAAAAAGGAAAACTTGCAAAGTCAATTAGAAGGCTTAAAGGGACAGGTAAATCCACATTTTTTATTCAATAGCTTGAATTCTTTGTCGTCGCTGATCAGTGAGGATCCTGAAAAAGCAGAAAAATTTTTAGACGAGATGAGCAAGGTATATCGCTACTTATTACGTACCAATGAGGATGGCTTGACAACCTTAGACTCAGAAATGCAATTCATACAATCTTATTTCCATATGCTAAAGACAAGATATGGAGATGGCTTAGATATGGAAACAAAGATTGATGAACATTTTCTGCACTACCATTTGCCGCCCCTTACCTTGCAAATGCTGGTGGAAAATGCCGTAAAGCACAATATGATCTTGAAAAATAATCCGCTGAAAATTCTTATTATGACAACCAACAGCGGTAAATTAATTGTTAGCAACAATCTTCAGCGAAAGGATAGAATGGTTTCATCAAATAAGGTAGGATTAACAAATATTGTCAACAAATACCGTTTAATGAAAAAGGAAGAGATCAGCGTTAGGGATGATGGAAAGGAGTTTGCAGTGGTGGTGCCACTGATCCAGCCTTAACTTTTTGTATATTCAATTCGTTTGATAAAAGTTGCAATTCATACATATACAAAATCAAATCAACCTGAAAGGCTAGGGAGATTAAGCGAGATGAAGTAATTTACAAATCAAATAATTTTCAATAATTCCCCTTTAGGGGATGGGGGTCAATCATATGAAAGTTTTTATAGTTGAAGATGAAGAGCTTGCGGTAAAAAAGCTGCGTAAAACCTTAGAGTCTGTCGATGATACGGCTGAAGTAGTAGGGGTAGCCGACAGCATCCGTGCTTCGGTAAATTGGCTTCAGAATAATCCTACGCCTGATCTCATACTCATGGATATTGAACTGTGCGATGGACAGAGTTTTGAAATTTTCGATAAGGTTAATGTAAAGAGCACAGTCATCTTTACAACCTCGTATGATGAATATGCCCTGAAGGCCTTTAAGGTAAATAGTGTTGATTATTTGCTGAAGCCGGTTCAAAAGGAAGATTTGAAAGCTGCTCTTACCAAATTAGAAAATATGAAAACTATGTACGGTGGGCAAAACGGCTCAGCTTCATTAAATGTTGACAGCTTGGTAAAAGAGCTTCAGCAAAAATTACAGCCTAAGGAGTTCCGTAAGCGTTTTCTGGTTAAACATGCACAGAAACTGGTGAGCGTGGAAGTGGAAGAAATTGCTTACTTCTACAGCGATGGAAGATTAAATTTTTTCAAAACATATGATAACAGAAAATTTGTAGTTGACTATACCATGGATGAATTGGAGGAGATGCTTGATCCTGAAAGGTATTTTCGCATTAGCCGTGCGTTTTATGTTTCAATCAACAGTATTGACCAGATCCATGATTATTTTGGGAATCGATTACTACTTCATCTAAAACCTGCCGTTGATAAAGAAGCCATAGTAAGCCGAGAAAAAGTAACTGATTTTAAAGTGTGGATGGGCAAGTAGTTCTGAGTTCAGAGTGACTCTGAACTACCGACTCAGAACTGTTATACGGGCATTTCCAATTTCACAATCGTTCCAGTATTTCTTTCTGATTCTATGTAAAGTGCTGCACTTATATCAGCCGCCCTCCGTTTCATATCACTCACTCCTCTTCCTAAGACAGCGTTATCAACATTAAATCCTTTTCCATCATCTTCAATCAACATAAAAAATCTTGAATTTTTCAAACGCAAGCTCACCTGTATATGTTTTGCTTCAGCATGTTTTGCCGCATTGCTAATAGCTTCTTTAAAAACAGACAGCAATTCATATCGGTGTACCATGTCAAGGTTCAGATCGGCAGCCGCTTCGTCAATATCAAATACAATGTCAACATCATGATGGCTTTCTGTTTCTACGGCAAAACTTTTCATCCGTTCTATAGTGTTCAACATAGTGTCATTCTTCGGATCAATGCTCCACACCATATCATACATGGCCTGTACCATGCGATTACTTGTTTCGCTGATCTGTTCAATATATTCTTTGGTTCGTTCTTTATCTAAGTCAATTTTTGTTTTTGCAAGCTCACTGGAAATATTAATGCTGCTTAATGAATTGCTCATGTCTTCGGTAAGGCTTGTAGCAATTCTTGTTCTTATACGTTCCGTTGCCCTGATTCTTTGCATGCGCTGTTTGTCGAGCCAGAAAAAAAGGCCGACAAGAATAAAAATACTAAGACTAAGAAACCACCATGTTTTCCAGAATGGAGGGTTAACCCTTATAACAAATTTTGTAATATTTCTGGATGGGCTTCCATCCGCATTCTCACTCCTTACCATAAATGTATAATGACCAGGCGGAAGATACGAATAGACAGCCTGATTAAACTGATCGGCGCTTTTCCATTCTTTATCCAGGTTTTCTAATTTATATTTAATGATGTACGCACCATTATAATTAAGGCCAGAGAACTCAATCGTAATGGAATTATCACTGGGTGAAAGCTCAATCCTGTCTCGATTTAATAAAGAATCAACTAAAATGGATTTATTCATCAATTTAAAACCGGTAATAGCAACATCGGGAGCTGGATTATTGATGCGAACCTGTAAAGGATCAAAAACTACAAATTGATTATCTGCTCCGAATAATATCTTTCCGTCAGGCAGTACATAAGATGCGGCCATGACAAAGAGATCACTAGCTATACCATCTACCCTGTCAAAATGAATGAAGATTTTATTTTTTGGATTTAGCCGGAAAATACCATTGCTAGTAGATATCCATATATAACCATTCCTGTCTTTTTCCATTGCAGATATCAAGCCTGGTATGGCTTCGGGCATGGTAATAGTTTTGGTTATTTTTTTCAGCTTGGTATTAAATAAATGTATTCCATTGGCAGCAATCACCATGGTAGTATCATCATATTGTAATGCTGAAGCTGCACCATCCCACAATAATCTTCGTTCGGGTGGTTCTTTTGTTCCAAAATGAAGGATCACTTTATCATTAGACGGGTCAATTACATACACTCCATAATTAGATGTTGTCACCCACACATATCCTTTTTTATCAATTAAAACTTTTAAGACTTGTCCAATTGGGATGTCTTTAAAATGAGAAACGCCTTCATCAAATTTTCTTTTCCCTTTTTCCGCAGTCCATTTGAAAACCCCAAGACTTTGAGTACCTATCCACAGATTGCCATACCTATCCTCTATAACCTGCCTCACCGTTTTATTTTTCATGATCGGCGGATTATAGTAGGTAGCAGAATGAGTGACCTGATTTATAGCAAAGAGGCCAGGTTGTGAGCCCATCCAAATAGTATTACTATCGTTTGAAAAGGATAAGCTCCATGCAAAAGGTGCAATTACTTCATCAAAGCCACGGATGTTCAGGGGAATCATCTTATAGTTTGTATCCAGACGATATATGCCATCGCTCCATGCACCTGCTAGTAGAGTTCCATCTTTGGTTTGGATAAAGGACATCATGCTGCCATCACCGGGAGTTCCTGTCCGCCTGTTGATGTGTCTGATATTAGTAAAAAACTGCGCCGAGGGATTGAACTGATATAATCCATTGGTATTCGTGCATACCCAAAGATTTTCTTCTCTATCTTCAAAAAGATCATTTATTCTGGAATAAGAAATGCTTTGCTCGTTTTCATAACCGTTATATACTACTTCAAATTGATTTTCTTTTTCAAGATATCGCCCAAATACATTAAGTCCTTTAACCCAAATAGTTCCGTTTTTTTGCTGAAGAAAGCCTCGTAATTCATAATAATTTTTTATGAAAGACGACAGAGAATATTTTTCAAGTAAAGTTTTATTCTTTTTTAGATCGTAAGCATACATTAGATCAACACCTCCGGCCCATGTTTCGAACCATAATCTGTTTTGCTTATCAAAAAGAAAATTTCGAGGAATAGGAATGGCGCCAAGCTTATCAATAAAAGTTTCTTTCCCTGCATTATGTCCTGCATAGCTTAATTTATTGGTTTGGCGATCATAGATGACCATGCCCGTATATGTTCCCATCCAATATTTTTTTGTTCCGGGTTGCTGTGTCATGTCAATGATCTTCCAATCCTCGTGGAAAGGAATAAAGTTGTACTGTGCAGAAAATTCTTGCTGTTTTTCGTTCCAAGTAACGAACCCGAAATTGCTAAAAATTAAAATCAGATTGCCTTGTTCATCCAAGATCAATTTTCGTTCTTGTAATAGAATTATTGGATCTTTTACTTTTACCCTTGCTTCACGGTAAATAAAATGGCGAGTATCAAAAATGCCAACCTTGCCATCGCCAGTGAGTACCCACAGATTTTTTTTGCTGTCGAACAGCACCTGCACAATATAATTATGTGGAATGGTGGAAGGATCTTTTTTATTTGAGCGAAACGTTTTATACCGTAACCCATCAAACCGCTGAAGTCCATTATTCGTGCCTATCCACATATAACCAGTTTCATCCTGAGCAATCGTTATTACTTCATTCGATGCAAGCCCGGCAGTGGTACTGTGATGCATGAATGAGTAACGTTTTACCTGTTGAGCTGACAATGTATGGTAAAACAAAAATAAAAACACAGCGAACAGAAGTCTGAACAAATAATAAGTTTGAATTACTCAAATATAAACATTGAACACACAAAATGTTTTTTTTGACGAATGAATTGGCATGTAGCTGTATGGGTTGATTGAACTGAAAAATGAATTGTGTTAGCTTTTCATGCTATTACCCCAGGTATCCCGTTTTGTTTTGTGAATAGTGAATGTGAATTGTCAAATAAAGAATGCATAATAAGATGTATTTCTCTCAATTCATTCATCAAACGTTACAACTCATTTCACTTGCACTTGAAATCAGTTTATTAATAATTCATCTTCACAGCATAATTTAAAGCGTTAACCATTAAACCAAAAACCCTGTCTGCCGACAGGCAGGCATTAACCCTTAACCTCGAACCGTAAAAAACCATTAAACCTTATTTATGAAATCAAAAAAAATCCTATTCGCTAATTTCCCAGCTGATGGTCATTTTAATCCGCTAACCAGTCTCGCTGTTCATTTGAAAAATTTAGGACATGATGTAAGATGGTACACAGGAAAAAAATATCAGGGAAAAATTGAAGGCATGGATATTCCTTTTTACCCTGTTAAAAATGCCATTGATTTTTCCATAGGCGAGCCAGACCAAATCTTTCCTGAAAGAAAAAATTTTAAAAGCCAAATCGCCAAACTTAAGTTCGATATCAAACACGCATTTGTGCTTCGGGGACCAGAATATTATGAAGATATCAAGGCCATCAATGAATCATTTGCTTTTGATATTATGATTGCCGATAATTGTTTTACCGGTATTCCTTTTGTACAGCAATTATTAGAAAAGCCTGTTATTGCTATTGGTGTGGTGCCCTTGCCCGAAACCTCAAAGGATCTGCCACCCTCCGGCTTGGGATTAACTCCTTCTTCCACATTTTTAGGAAAACGCAAGCAAGATCTAATGCGCTTCTTTACTGATAAGTTCATTTTTGGAGAATCAAAAAAACTCATAGATAAGCTATATAAAGATTATGGAATGGCATCAACCAAGGGAAATGTATTTGATGTTATTTGCAGGGAAGCAGATGTGTTATTGCAAAGTGGTACTCCTGGTTTTGAATATCATCGCAGTGACCTTGGAAAAAATGTGCGCTTTATCGGGCCTTTGCTGCCATACAGTAAAAAAAAGAACAAGTATTATCGATTGCCAGCATTATACAGGCAATACAGTAAAAAAATCTTGGTAACACAAGGTACAGTTGAAACGGATGTGGAAAAGATAATTGTGCCTACGCTTGAAGCTTTTAAAAATACAGATGTGCTTGTAGTGGTCACTACTGGGGGCTCAAAAACGGAAGAGCTGAGGTCCCGTTATCCTTACGCAAATATTTTAATTGACGATTTTATTCCTTTTAATGACATAATGCCTGAATGTGATGTATATGTTACCAATGGCGGATATGGCGGCGTTCTTCTTGGCATTCAAAATAAATTACCGATGGTAACAGCCGGTATGCACGAAGGAAAGAACGAGATCAATGCAAGGGTTGGCTATTTTAAATTAGGCATCAACTTGAAGACAGAGAAGCCATCGCCTTCACAGATCAAAACAAGCGTAGAGATGATTATGCGAGATATAAACTACAAAAGAAATGTAGTTAGGCTGGCCGAAGAATTTGAACAGTATAACCCGGCATGGTTATGTGAAAAACATATAAATCAACTTTTATCAAAGCAGGAAAAAAGCACAAGGGCAACATTTTTAAAAATGATAGCACAGTATGCTGAGGAGAAAGTGTATTAGATGAGTAATGAATAATGAATAATGAGTAATGAGTGTGTTGATACTGATACACTTTTAAACAAATAAATCTAACATCAAACTTCAAACTTTGAATCTCAAACTTTATTTTATGCGCTACAATATTTTTTATCAAATTCATAAAGCTCTTAGAGCGATGATGTATGAAACGGCTGCCGAATTACAACGCACAGATTTCGACAATCAAGAACAGACAGAGAAAGCTTTGGTCAATGTCGTGACAGTTGTTGACCTGTTTGACAAGCATGCTTACGTTGAGGATACTCTCATTTTTTCTGCAGTGCAGCAATACGAACCTTCAATTGTTGATGCATTTGAACAGGAACATGTAAAAGATCATGAGTTGTCAGGTAAATTGAGAACGTTAATAACCATATTCGAATCCTCAGAAAGGAATGAAGAAAAAATTCTTCTGGGGTCTGCCATCAGAAAAGTCTTTGTTGAGTTTTTGGTATTTAATCTGGAGCACATGG
This sequence comes from Chitinophagaceae bacterium, assembly GCA_036005185.1. Classification (GTDB taxonomy): domain Bacteria; phylum Bacteroidota; class Bacteroidia; order Chitinophagales; family Chitinophagaceae; genus VBAU01. The sequence goes on from DASYQS010000028.1 coordinate 76,134, forward strand.
CAAAAGAGGAAAATGTGATCAATAACCTGTTGTGGCGATATTATGCTGACGGGGAAATTCATGCTCTTGAACAAAAGATCATTTCCGGTCAAACACTGGAAACAGCTGCCTTAGTGTGGAAATGGATGTTGCGCGGGCTTAGTAATCAAGAAATTATTAACTGGCTAAAGACTGTAGAAAAAAATGCACCAGAATCAGTATTCAATAATTTATTCGCCATGTCAGAAAGGGAATTGTCCGATCTTCGTTTTCGCCAGGTATTGGAAGGATTGACTGAGGGAGCCATGTTGGCATAATTCGGAAACGAGGTTATATTTGGGCTGCAAATTCACACATGAGAATCCTATTGCTGGGTGCAACCGGTCGTACAGGAAAAATTCTTCTTGAACAGGCTTTAGAGCATGGACACATCGTTCACGTCTTGGTAAGAGACCAAAAAAAAATTTCTCTTCAGCAATATAATTTGTTGTTATTTGAGGGAACCCCTTTGGATAAATTAGCACTAGATAAAGCCATGCAGGGCTGCGAAGCGGTAATAAGCGCTTTAAATATTTCACGTAAATATGAATTTCCTTGGGCCGGTCTTAGAACACCCAAGGATTTTTTATCAGCTACAATGAAAAATGTTGTTGAGCTGAGCAAGCAAAAAAATATTCGCCGCGTTGTATTCATCTCCGCATGGGGAGTAAATGAAACCAAAAAAGATTTGCCGGGCTGGTTTCGCAGGCTGGTTGACAACAGCAGCCTTCGCTATCAATACAACGATCATGAAAGGCAGGAAGAGGTAATAAAAAACTCAGGTCTTGATTGGACAGCTGTGCGACCTGTTTTTCTGACTAATTCCCACATTCAAAAAGAAATTATGGTAAGCGAGGATAATAAGCCCAAACCTCATTTATACATTAGCCGCAGAAACCTTGCGGCTTTTATGCTTGAAGTGCTGGAAAAAAATCTTTACCTCTGCCAAGCGCCAGTGGTCTCGGAAAAATAAGATGCTAAAAATAGTCCGTGTTTTAGCGGGGTCTTTTGTTTAACTTAATATAATTTGGTAGCAATATTTCAACAGACCAAAGTTATGACAGCATACATTTCTTTAAGTTACAGTAAGAGAATGCGAATGGACAAAGAGCTAAATGCTATTATTAGCACTTTAAAAGAATTTAAAATAGTACCATTCACTTTTGTTGACAATTATAAATTCGATTTGACCCGGGAACGTGAAATGATGCAACAAGCTATGGTTGACATTAACAATTGTGACCTATTGATCGCAGAAACTTCGGACAAAGGAATTGGGATTGGGATCGAAGTAGGTTATGCAAAAGCCAAGGACAAGCCAGTAATTTATATTCGACAAAAAGACGCTGAACATTCGACAACAGTTTCAGGAATTAGTGATTTTCAAATTGTTTATACTGATATAAATGACTTGCAAAATCAACTTAGCAATACAATAAATAAGATCATATCAATCCCTAACTATTAGAAAATTGCGGCAACTAATCAGCCGAATAGTAATTTTATGGTCTGACATCCATTGTCTGTTATTGCTTTATTATAGTTCATGACATTTAAGTGGTTTTATTCAATTATTATTGTTGAGTGCCTCTGCAGTAATCACTGCAAACGCAAGGTTGATGAGCCTGTGCAAACAATTTCGACAAGCTTATCGTTTACGAAAAATCCCGCTGATTATTGGCAGGTAGGGTATTCACTCACTAACACACTTGATCCTTTGCAATTTCAACTTTGCACCTTTGCTGATACTAGTAATCCAATAGCTTTATGGCATCCCGCAGTTGGTTCCAATGCTTATTATCCTTATACGGGGCAAAACAGGAATTCTGTATCCCAATTGGATGTTAGTAGCCAGTGGGCTTTAAAGGCTGGCCAGATAGCCATGGAGGGTAGTAATAGCGGGCAGTATAGCATGTTGCGTTTTGTATCACCTGTTTCAGGGAAGCTACGTCTTAAAGTCGTTTTCGAAGGTGTTCATTTCGGATTATCAACTACTGATGTACACATCTTGCTAAACTCAGTCCATGTGTTTGATGATAATATTGATGGCTATGGCGGAGATCCATCCTTTCATTCAATAACCGGTTCTCATCCGTCAACTACCTATGAAGCCGATCTTCAACTGCAGAAAAATGATATACTTACTTTCGCAGTAGGCTATGGGACCAATAAAAATCACTTTAATGATACTACCGGTTTAATGATCATTCTTGAATTCGTGTAGAGAAGTATTGCACTGTGAAATTCATGGTTTATTCAGAATTCCATTCGAACTTTTTATCATTATTTTGAAACTCTATGCTCATTGGAAAAATACCGGAAGGCTTATCAGTAGGATACCAATTACGGTTTTCTGGCACTACAATAAATAACCCTTCATCATCACCAATAGCTCTGAATTGCGGAAGGGGTGATTGCTTAGGAAAATAGGAGAGGGCATAGTTACTTAAAAGCTCCATTGTTCTGAGTTCAAAGTTATCTTGATTGAAGACCAAGCCCACTTCGCTTATTGAAAGAAATTGTTTTGAGGAAAATAGTCCATTGCTCTCATTTTTCAAATCGAACCGGGCAATGAGCTCTAAAATATTCCCTGCAGGATCATAAAAATATACAGACTTTGCATGCCAGTTCACAAAATCAGCGATCTCGCTTTTGTAGTCTTCTATCCATAACAGCTTCACTTTATTACTTAGCCAGTCTTTTGCCTCTTCAATTTTGTTTGCAGGTATATTGATGGCAACATGATAAAAAGGTTCAGCCTCTTTTGTTTCGGTAAAGATCAAGTCACTGCCACCAATCTCTATTATTATTTCATCCTCGTTAACTGCTTCCACAGAAAGATTCAGTACAGAAGAGTAAAATTCTTCAAGCGTTTTTATATAAGCAGTTTGTAATCTAATTTTTTTAATAAACATAAATAGGCTAAATCGCTTTATTATTTCTCAATAATTTGCTGATCGCAGCAAGATGGCTGAACAAAACAATCATCACAATAAAACATGGCAGCCAGATAAAAGGAAAATACAGCACTGCAATGTTTGGCTGATCAAAAGCAAATTGTTGAAAAGGGAATGGGGCCGACAATAATGCATTGATGACTATATTCAACAATAAACCCAGGCACACAAAATTCCAGATCAATAGCAACCACCTGTTCTTTAATTGAGAGTTTTTAAAGCAAACAAAATATATGATTGGCGCTGTGATGCCCGACAGGATATCAAAATTTCGCCCTGCAAATGTCATTAATTCCGGAATTAATTTTTGTAACGAAAATAAATACAATATTACCTCCACAGGCAAGCGAATGATATGCACCAATGTAAGTTTTTTGAGATCAAGATTATCGATGAAAACTTTACCTTTTTTTGTGGCAAGCATTAAAATGATGAACAAAAGGGCCGGGGCCATAACTAACATTAGCCTTGGTGGAAGAGCAGCAGTGTTTTGGAATACACCTTTATAAGCAAGCATCCCGGTTAATGCTAACCAGATCAGCAGAATAATGGAAGTTGCAGCTTTATATTTTACAACATTGATAAATAAGACAAAGGTTAAGGCAACTGTAAGTAAAAAAAGGATTGTGATATATGACGGAAGATCAGTAAGCATAAAACTTGGTTAATAACATTACAGACTAAAAATACAAAAGGCCACTTCTATAAAGTACAGTCTGCAGTATAACTTTTGTTAGGGGTTATTTTTTTGCCCTATAAAACTTGACAGATTGCGCTTTATCTGAAACAACAGATTTTCCAATAAGCGTTGAATCATTGACAGCCGCTTCTATAAAACAACTTCCATTTTTATCAAGTAAAATTTTTATACTGTCCTTTTTTTGCTGGATAAGAACGGGCTGGTCATATACTTGTTGCTCAGGCATATCTACCCTGCCGGTAAAATATCCTTCTGCCATTTGTATGCGAAGAATTGTAGTCTCACATTTCTTTCCCTCTGTTTCAAGAACCCAAGTGCCTGCAATATTTTTTTGCTTAGGCAAAAGAAAGATTGATCCTGCCGTTAATACACCGATAAGTATTAAAATTTTCATGGTTTAAAGGTTTATTTACTTTCTTTAATTTTTTGTTTTTACTTGCTTAGCTCTTACAGGCTTTAATGTCTGTAAATAATTATAAATAGCTGTTAATTCGTCGTCAGTCATTCGCTTAAAAGAATTCCATGGCATAGGACTTTTTGGATATAGCTTGCCCATGCGGAAGCGATCAATAAAATTTTGCTTGGTCCAGTTAAATATTCTTCCACTTGAATCAGGAGTAAGATTAGGAGTTATGAATCCTTCAATATCGTTTCCTCCGCCAAAGGGTTCGCCAATATAAGCACCGGTCATGTCTCTTTTTGTATGGCAGCCATTACACTCGGCCACATTCAAAGCAAGGTACTCTCCATAGGTTGCCGTGGTATCACGGACCACTGTTTTAGGCACTTTTCCATTTGGTCCCGCTGGTTTTACCAGAAAAGCTTTTACGAGTTTGCCTAAAATATTCAATTGATGTTTTGGCACTTCGTTTCTTACAGGTTTTTGAGAACGCAAATAGGAAATAATCGCTGTAAGGTCTTCATCACTGGTATTATGGAAAGGCATAAAATCATAAATAACTGTTCCGTCAGGATGTACTCCATAACGAAGCGCTCTTGCAATTTCTCCATCGCTGAATTTTCCAATTCCTGTTTCCGGATCAGGAGTAATGTTTTTTGAATAAATTTTCCCAAGTGGAAGATCAAACATTACTCCGCCTGTTAATGGCACATCTTGCCTAAGACTGATAATAGAATCAGGGTTGTTTCGGCTGTGGCAATTGATGCAATGGGCCGAGCTGTATATTAAATGCTTTCCTCTCGCTATTACAAAACTGTCAGTGGACGCCTTAATATCAGGATAAGGAGCATCGTATTTTAGATTTTGTCTCGCGGTAACAGTTAATGTTATAGCTGAAGTCAGCACGAGTAAAACCAATGCTGTCCATTTCAGAATTTTTTTAAACCTTCTCATGGTAGTTTATTTAATGGTTGATGGTTAATTTGAAATTTGCAACAAGTTAACTGGGGAAATATTTCAGGTCAATTGAACAGTGATTGAGTTGAATGAAATAATGTATGAACTGAAAAAACTAACATTATTTGCCGCTGCCTTATTTATTGTTTTACAAATTCAACTCTTCGATTAGCCGCTTTGCCTTCTTTGGTTTTATTATCGTCGACAGGTTGTATTTCACCTTTTCCGTCTGTTTCAATTCTCGAAGCATCAATGCTGAATTCCTTTACCAGCATATCTTTTACAGCCGCTGATCTTTTCTTTGAAAGCCCCAGATTGTCAGCATCACCGCCATCACTGTCGGTATGCCCAATGATCTTCACTTTTGTCCCTGGAAATTTTTGAAGTACATCAGCTATTTCTTTTATCACACCATAAGAATTTGGCTTGATCTTATCCGAGTTCACATCAAACAAAATCCCGGTAGTACTGAATTTTCCTTCTTCAATCAGCTTATGCCTTGTATCGGGCAAACCCGTAGCGACTTTTATATTTGAAACAAACAAACCAATTTCATCTTCTTTATAATTGGAGCCATCCATTTTGAAAAACATCTGATTTAGTGTATCGGCTGTATTAATGGCACGCGGAATATCAAATACTTTCCTTTCATTCACCCAAACACGCAAACGGGATTTTTGTACTTGTATGGAATAGTGGACTAATTTATTGAAGTCTTTAGTCGGCTCGCCCAGCTCCATTTTATCGCTTACAAAGGTTTGAGCTCTCTTTAATTTGCTCTCCACAACGGCCAGGGCATAGCTACCAAATCCAAATTTTATTTCACTGCTGTTGAACTCTGAATGTTCCTTTAAAAACTTGTTATCTGCCCCATCTGCACCACCGCTGCTGAACAAACCAACACTCCATCCCGGTAACACATATCCTTTTACTTTTGGCTCAAAAAAATACATTAAATCAAATTCAATGGTATAATTATCACCATAGCTTTTCGTATTGCCGGTGAGGTAGGTATTGTTTTGAAATATACGCAACCATTTACCTTGCTGGGCACTCAATGTCATCACTTCGCCTTTGCCGCTGCTGTTCCAGGTTAAGGGCAATTCTCCAATTGCATCTTGCGAAAAGTCTTCGGAATAGAGGATTCTTTCGCCAGGAACAAAATCGAATTTAGAGAAACTTTTAACCGATGACTCTTCTGTTACTTGTTGTGTATTTGCTGAAACACTGTTGCCATCTCCGGTTGCAGTTGTAGTTTTTTTTCCTTCAATTTCATCAAGGGTCTTATCAATTTGCTGATCCGTTTTATTATCCACGCGTTGTTCAACTTTGCTTTTTACTTTATTCATCAGCCCGCGAAGCTGTGCATCTGCAAAAAAAGGTAATGTGATTACCAGAGCGGCAATTATAAATATCGGTTTCATAAATTTTATTTGCCGCCAAAGCTATCCCCGCCGTAAAAATTTACAGATCCAAACATGTTTGAACTGTTGAAATAAAGTGGTGAATTGCTGAAATCTTCATCAGCAACTCCATTGTGACTGTTAAGAGATATCAGTGTATGAGCCTATAAGGTCTGCAAGACCTTATAGGTTTGTGTATAGATTATTTAGATTTTACCACAATTGTTTTCCCTGATAATAGTCCAGAATTTTAGTACGCAATATATAATCATATTGAGCGGTGATCAGGTTGATATTGGCTCTGTCTAAATTGGTTTTTGCAGTTAAATAATCTATGGAAGTGCCAACGCCATTGTTAAAACGCGTTTCGGCCGCGCGGAAAGATTCGGTATAAGCGCTTACTTGCTCCAGCCCTACCTTATAACGGTCAGCGGCAGAGATCATGTTGATATATGATCGATCAACAGAATGGCCCAATTGGGTACGGGTAGTTTTTGCTATATATTCCCTATTCTGTAGATTTATTTTTGCCTGCTTGATCCGGTTTCTTTGTACAAAGGAATTGAATATAGGAATCCTTAAATTAAATCCAAAAGAAGTGTACACATTATTATCAAGCTGATCTTTATAGCTGATCTTTGTAAATGGTGTAAAGTTGTCTTTGAATTTATAAACTGGATACCGTATACCATTAAGCTGAGCCGAATCTGTTGACGGCACGTAAGTAGTATTTATAAATTGGTTTTGCAGTGCCACACTAGAATAAGCTGTTGACACATTGGCTCCAAAACTGAGAGTTGGAAAAAGTTGCCCTCTCGCTACTTTCAACGCCTTCTCGGCGCTTTGGGTTCTTAAATCCACAGCTTTTACAAGTGCCAGCTGCTGCAAGGCTGTTTGATAAATCTGGTCTCTTGTACTTTCATATTTCACTGCATACGAAGCAAGATCTATCTTTTCCAAAACAAGGTCTTTGTTGTAAGGTATGTTCATAAGCTGACAGAGACTCAATTTCGCTGTTTCAAGATTGTTTTGCATATTGACAATGGCTAACTGATCACTGGCATATTGACCTTTAAGATCTGAAAGGTCAGAGGGCCGTATTGCTCCCTGCTGGTTTAAAATTTCCAGTCTTTCCACCTGGCGTGCTGATAATTGCGCTTGATTGTTTGCCTGCGTTAACTGATCATCAACACTCAATACTTGTAAATAGGCAAGTATAATATTTATGGTAAGGTTATCCTTAATCTGCTGCCAGTCCATTTTTGAAGCTTGATAAGCGAGTGAATTTTGTTTGATTGTATTTAGGAGAGATAAGCCATTAAAAAGTACAACACCGCTGCTTAAACTGTAATTTGAAGAACTTACACCTTGGGTTACTGGTGAGTTGGAATAGGGATCTATGCTTCGTCCCTGGCTCCAGGTTTGTGAGGCCTGACCATTTAGATCAGGTAATAAGTTCAGCTTGGCCTGGTTCATATCTATTTTATCAGTTTGCATCTGCAACTGACCTTGCAACACGTCGAGGTTATTGGCCAGGCCTGTCTCTATACATTGCCGCAGACTCAGTTTGTTCTCCTGAGCGCCAACGATCACCGAAAAAACAATCAAGCATATACTAAAAAAAACTTTTTTCATTATCAGGTTTATTTTATGAGGTTCGAATTAATCTTTTCACTGTAATTATGAGTTTACAATCATTCCATCCAGCAGATTAATAATTCGCGTGCCGAATGAAGCATTTTTTTCTGAGTGAGTAACCTGAATAATCGTTACTCCCTCTTTATTTAATTCACTGAACAAGCCCATGATCTCTTCACCTTGTTTTGAATTGAGATTTCCTGTAGGCTCGTCGGCCAATATGAGTTTCGGTTTTGAGATCAATGCTCTGGCAATGCCTACCAGTTGCTGTTGACCTCCGGAAAGTTGGGTAGGGAAAAGATCTTTTTTACCTACAATTTGAAAACGATCTAAAATATCAGCCACCATTGCCTTGCGTTCTGAGGTTTTTATATTTTGATAGATCAATGGCGTTTCAATATTTTCATACACAGTCAGCTCATCGATTAGATGGTAGGCCTGAAATACAAAACCGATGTATTGCTTATACAAGCCAGATCTTTGTTTTTCTTTTAGCTTATGTACTGATTCATGCAGAAAATAATATTCACCCTCGTTAAATTCATCGAGCATGCCAATTATGTTCAGCAATGTGGATTTACCCGATCCTGAGGGGCCCATGACGGAAATAAACTCGCCTTGTTTTACTGACAGATCTACATCTTTCAAAATAAAGGTTCGATTAATACCTGTATTAACCCATTTGTAAATTCCTTTTAGTTCTAGCATATTGTTTTATTTATTCGGTTCGTAAACTTTTTGCAGGGTTAGATATTGCTGTTTTGAAACATTGTGCTATAATAAACACAAACACGGCAAAGAACATAAAGACCCCTACTAACATGTAAGGCATTATATTCTGTTGTATTCTATAAGCATAATTTTGCAGCCAGTGATCCATAGTAACATAAGCAAGCGGCCATGCTATAACATTGGCTATAACTATCAGCCATGCGTAATCTTTTATGAAAAGGAGAAGAATATTTTTTACTTCAGCTCCCAATACTTTTCGTACCGCAATTTCCTTAGTACGCTGTGCAAGTGTGAAGGCTACTATTCCAAAAATTCCCATAAAAACAATAAGAAGGTTCAATATGGTAGCTACTTTAGTTGCCTTTTTTAACTGCAATTCGGATTTGTATAACGATTGAAATCTCTCATCCATGAAAATATATTCGAAAGGCGAATCTGGCGACAAGGTCTTCCATTTTTCTTTCACTTCTTCAATTGTTTTGCTGATATCTGCTGTATGCAATTTTAGTGTCAGATACCTGTATCTATTACTATTTTTTACAGGAATAAAAGCAAGAGGGCCTATGCTTTGCTGAAAAGATGAATAATTGAAATCCTGCACTACACCTTTCACAATAAATGAAAAGCCCGATGGCATCCTGATAATCTTACCCTGGCCAGTTTTCAATCCTAATATCCTGGCAGCGGTTTCATTCAATACTATTTCGTTCTTGCTAGCCGCAACATTGTCATTTTTAAAGAATGATCCTTCTTTTTCCCGAAGCCCAAAAGTAGCAGCATAATCTTCATCCGCTTCAATAAATGGAACAACAACCGGTTTGGTAGATTTTTCAGGAAGCAAATCAAGCGTAGCAGGAGGTGTTCGGTCGGGTACTTCGAACGACAGAGATGCACCGCTCACCGCCGGCAATTGTTTCAGTCCATTCTTTATTGTTTCCATTTTCAGCACACCGGTTGAATCCCACTGTTTGGGAAAAGCCGTCAGAACAAGAAGATGACCCTTATCATAACCAAGGTCTTTATTGAAAAAATAGGATACCTGTTTTGAAACATTTAATGCGTTAATAAAAATGAAAACTGCTACGCTGAATTGTACAATAATCAATCCTTTTTTTAACATTATTCCACCCCTTGCTGAATCAATTTTACCTTTTACGGAATGAATGATGTTATGCGAACTCAACACAAAAGCCGGATAAATACCTGCAATAAAACCTACAAATATTATCAACAATAACAACAGCCCGGTTTTAAATAAACCCAGTTGCCAAACGAGATCGAGATGTGTATTCAACAGCTGGTCAAAAATAGGTCTTACTAATTCGTATAACCCCAGAGAAATAAATGCTGAAATAAAAGTAAGTACCAATGATTCTGTTAAGTGTTGTAAAACAAGTTGTGTTTTTGCGCTTCCAAACACTTTCCGTAAACCGATCTCTTTTAAACGGTAAGATGAAGTGCCGATATTTACATTGACAAAATTGATAATGGCCATCAGCAATATGAATGCTGCAATAAATGAAAGTGTGGTGATCATCTTTTGGACAGCGCCGTTATTATCCTTCAGGTAATAATCTTTCAGAGGAATAAATTCAGGTTGCAATAAACCTTTTAGGTTGTTCGGAAGGTGAAGATTCAGCGTTTGTGCTGTTATTTTTTCAACAGTTCCAATAGAAACACCCTGTTTGGTCTCAATCATGCCCGGTGTATATATATTATTCCATAATTCTTCTCCACTACCACCCTGGAAAAACCTGTTGCCTTCAAACGGTACAAATACACTGTAACCCTCAGCATCTATAAAATTATTAACAGTTGTATATGGCATTGTTTTCAAAACAGCTGAAACAGAATAATCTTGCTTGTCAGAAGTGGTGTTAGTGATGCTTATTGTTCTATTTAAAACATCCGTAGCGCCAAAAAGCTTTATTGCCATCGCTTCGGTAATAATAGCTGAACTATTATTTTTGAATGCATGTTTGGGATCACCATGCAGAAGCTTAAACCCAAACATAGTTATTAGGCTTGTATCACAAATGGAAATATTCTCTTTAAAATGTTTATCTCCGGCCGACACTACATTTGTTACAGGATTGAACCGGTAATAATTGGTAACAAGATCAGGGTATTCTTCTTTTAATGCTTTTGCCAGCGGGGCCACCGTTGTTATAGGCAGCCCCATATTTTTTACTTTCCATTTGCTTTTAATGACGTACTGATTATTTACATTCCTGATAGATGCATTTATATTTTTTTGGTTGATTACATATACTCCGATGAGCATGGAAAAAGTTATACCAATTGCAAGGCATAAAATATTGATGAAAGAAAACAGTTTATGTCTTGCGAGATGTCTGACAGCAATGATCAAATAGTTCTTCAGCATGTTCTAATTTTTTTGTTGTCAATTGTGAATGTTAAATCTGAAAATCAAATTAATTGGCCATTCACTATTCTGTCCTCAAACTTTTCACAGGATTAGCGATCGCCGATCTTATTGTCTGAATGCTCAACGTAATCAATGCTATAATGACCATTGCTAATCCGCTTAATCCAAATATCCACCAGCTTATGCTTGTTCTGTAAGCAAAATCCTCAAGCCATTTATGCATCGCCCACCAAGCAAGTGGTGCCGAAATAATAAATGCCAATAACACAAGACTTATAAAATCAATTGACAGTAAGGAAACAATTTGCGATACCGAAGCTCCTAATACTTTACGTACTCCAATCTCTTTTGTTCTTTGTATTGTTGTATATATAACCAACCCAAGAAGCCCGAGACAGCTAATAAAAATGGCAAGCCCTGTACTCCAGTTGAGCAGGTTAACCGTATCCTGTTCTTTTTTATAAAATTTGGCAATGCTTTCATCAAAAAATTCATAATTAAATTCTTCATCAGGATAAACTTCCTTCCATGCATTTCCGATGTTTGCGATTATTTTTTTCCAGTTGTCAGTATTTTCTCCTTTTGCCGGCAATGCAATATGAAAAGTTGAGTGTAGTCTTGCCTCACTGGAAAAAGCAAGCGGCTGAATAGGGGTGTGCAACGATTTGGTGTGAATATCAGCCAATACTCCAACTATGGGTATTTTTTTATTTCCATGAATCATTAAGCGATTAAGAATATCCGTAGGGTTATTAAATCCAAGAAGCTTTGCGTAGGTTTCATTGATTACATATTCGCGGGTGGTATCGCTTTGCTGTAAATTACGACCCGCCAGCAATTTGATTTTATACAGATCAAAATAATTAGTGTCTGCCTGTTTCACTTCCACGGAAGCTTCAATTTCTTTCCCTTTTTTATTGATAACCTTCATCGTGGATATATTAATGCCATTATTGGCCGGAGCCGAACCCGCAAGGCTCAATTTTTCTATTCCCGGAATTGATTTTAATTTTTCTTGCAAAACGAACTGTTTATTATCCGGATGCTGGAAATTAAATGGCGTTCTTACATTGATGATTGCATCTTTTTTAAAACCCATGTCTTTATTCAGAGAAAAGCGGATCTGTTTTCCAACCATAAGTGTAGCGATGATAAAGAATTGTGCGATGACGAATTGTAATACAGTCAATGTTTTTCTGATCCATACTCTTCTGCTTTGGGCTGTATTTGCAAAAGCTAGGTTTTTTAAAACAAGCACGGGTTTGTATCCGGATAAAATTATAGCGGGATAGAAACCTGATAATATGCTAACGGTGACGATTAAAATAACGGTGAAAATGAAAAGATTGGGTTGGTTGAAAAGATCGAAATGTAACCCCTCAGGAATGTAAGCAGAAAATATTTTTAACAACCAAGGAATTAATATTACTGAAAGAATGGTAGCTAGGGAAGTGAGTAAAAATGTTTCGCTAAGAAATTGGAGGACCAGTTGCTTTTTTGAGCTGCCCATCGTTTTACGGATGCCGATTTCCTTGGCTCTTTGTGAAGCTTGCGCCGTAGTGAGATTTATGAAATTGATACAACCTAAGATTAGCAGAAATGCTGCTACCGCCAACAAGCCATACAAAGTGGGCTTGTGTGCCTGGCGGTGATCAAAGGCATCAAAGTCAGAATTGAAATGAATATCGGTGAGAGGCTGCAGGAAATGATCTGTAGCGAGATAAGCATTTTTTTCATGCTTTTTGCGGACCAACGCCAATTGTTTATTTACTTGTGCAGTATCAGCTCCTTTTGTTAGCTTAATAAAAAATTGTGAAGAGGAACTTACACTTCCCCATTCATCCCATCCATTTATCTTTTTTAATTGTTCACTGAACGTAGAAAGGGAAACAAATTCTTTAAAATTGAAATCCGTGATCTCATCCAGATCTTTTATTATTCCGGTTACCGTTGCTTTAACGGAGTCATTGTAAATGATAGTTTGACCTACCGCATTTCTGATATCAGAATAAGGAAAATAAGTTTTCGCCCGGCTTTCAGCAAGCACAACTTTATTCGGGCCAGTTAATGAATTATCCGGCGAGCCCGCCAGCCATTTGTAATCGAGAAAATGGAAATATTGCTCATCTGCGTAAATAATATTCTCCTGTTTTCTGAAAGCATTTTTATTATCAACTTTAGATGGAATATACACCTCCATTGGATTCGCCTGCCAAAAGAGGGTTGATTTTTCGATGCCAGGGATCTCGCTACGAACCGCAGTAGGCAGGGGGCCAGGGACACCGGCATTTTTAAAATCTTGATCAGGAAAATGCATATTTGTTACCACCCGGTAAATGCGCCCTTTGTCTTTTTGGAACTTTTCAAAACTAAATTCGTAATGAACGATCAAATAAATAACTAATGCGGCGCTAATACCAATAGCGAGGCCCGCAATATTAATGAGTGAGAAAACCTTATTTCTCCAAAAATTTCTGAAAGCAACGATCAGATAATTCTTAAGCATAACGATTTGTTTATCAAATTCAGCTAGTCGTACCGATTGTACCCCAACGGTATGCCAGCCCAAAACTATTTGGGTTACAAGCCTTCATGTACGAAACGTTTCCTAAAGTGTACGATAATGAAACAATGGCTGTACAGAATCGTACAGTAAACACCCTCCAACCTCCCTAAACGGAGGCCTTTGCTTTAGGTAATGCTGTGGAGCTTTTAATCAAATACTCATCATTGAATAATGTCGAGATTAGAGCTAATGCTGAACAGAATTACTACAGCAATAAGTCCCCGCCTTAGACGGAGATTTAGGGGGTTGTTACTCTGTTCTCAAACTTTTCACGGGATTGGCGATACCTGCCTTAATGGCTTGCGATCCAATAGTTATGAAAGCTATAATGATTGCTAACCCCGTTGATACGATAAATATCCATACGGGAATAGAAATACGGAAAGCAAAATCCTGTAGCCATTGATGCATAAACCACCAAGCTAATGGCGTGGCAATTACAAAAGCAATCACCACCAGTTTTAAAAAATCTTTTGACAACAGACCGATAATGGATGAAAGGGATGCTCCCAATACTTTGCGAATCCCTATTTCCTTTGTGCGATTTACTGCAGCTAGTGCCGCTAATCCGAACAAACCAAGACAAGCAAGAAAAATTGAAATGCTTCCTGCCCAACCAATAATCCTGCTCCATCGAACCTCTGATTTATAAAAATTATCGAGGCTTTCATCAAGAAAATGATAACTGAAAGGAAGGGTAGGAACCAGCGAGGTCCATGCTTTTTGTAAAGCAGCCAACGCCTTTGAAGGATCGCCCGGTTTTAGCCGTACAAAATAAGTGTATGGAGTATAATCACCATAGTTGTGAAACATTTGAGGTTCTACTTTTTGACTCAGGGGCCGAAAATTGAAATTTTTTACAACGCCTATTACAATTGGGGTTTTTGTTTCTGTGTATCCTTTTAATTGCTGACCAACAGCATTATCTATTGTCCATCCAAAATCGTTTACCATAGCTTCATTCACAATTACTGAGGTTACCGTATCTGATGCGATATTAGGATCAAAATTTCTACCTCTCAATAATTGCATTCTCATCAATGGAATGTAATCCTGATCAATATAATATTCATATACCTGTTTTAATTTTCCATTATAATCAAACCCTGATCGGCTCCATCCTTGGCCTTCTCCTAATCCAACCTCCGAAGCGGCAATTCCTGCAATAGATGGATCAGCTAAAACAGCTTGCTTGAACAAGGGGTAAATTTTTTTTCCATCCACATCACCTGCATTTACCATCACCACATTTTCTTTATTGAAGCCTGGATTCTTGCCTGTCATAAATTTTATCTGCTGCAAAATGATCATGGTGGACGCAATCAAACCAATGGACAAAACAAATTGTATTGTGACTAGCGACTTAGTAAATAGATTTGACCCGCCTACTCTTATTTTCTGTTTCAATACTTCAAGCGGGTTAAAGTTTGATAAAACGAGCGATGGATAGCTGCCTGCTAAAATGGATACTACCAGCGTCAAGCCAGCTAGCAGCCAATACATTTGAGGAAACTGTGAAAAAGAAAAAGAAAGCTCTTTTCCAGACAAGCGGTTAAAATAAGGAAGCAACAAATAGCTGATCACAAGGCCCATTGCAATGGAAAGAATAGTTAGCAGAAATGCCTCAGCCATAAACTGACTGATCAATTGTTTGCGCAAGCTGCCTACTACTTTACGAATACCAATTTCTCTTGCGCGACTAGCAGAACGACCGATAGCCAGCGTAGTGAAATTGATGCAGGCAATTAACAAAACAGCGAAGGCGATGGCCAACAATATCCAAATCGTTTTGGGTTTTACAGAAGGCACATCGCCACCCCATACTTTTGTATCGGTGTGAATAGAAGCTAATGGCTGCAATCCATATTTTACAGGAATTCCTTTTTCTTTCCAATAACCGGCTTTGCGCAGCTCAGCTTCTTCATCAGGATAATATTTTTTTCGGAAAGAGATCAATGCTGTTGGATCTGTTGAGAGCTTGCTACCCTGCTTCAATTGCACATAGGTCATGTATGCTGAGCGGTGCCAGTTGTTCACTGATCTCTTTCCATTCTCGGTTGTAGGCAGGTAATCATAGTTTCCTAAAGCCTGAAATTGAATAGAGGAATTCGAAGGAATATTTTCGGCGATGGCCGATACGGTGAAAGGCTCAAAACTTTGTCCATACCTTACTTGTATAGTTTGACCGATAACATCATCGTCTCCGAAGAGCTGTTTTGCCGCTTTTTCGGTAAGAACAATATTGTGAATATCATTTAAGGGAGATGACTTGTTGCCTTTTTTTATTTTAAATGAAAAGACAGAAAAAATTTGCGGGTCGGCAAAGGAAACCGGCAGGCGAATAATTGTATTATTTGCTTTTATATAATTTTCTTTCCACGGCGATTGAAACCTCACAAAGTTTTCAACATCTGGCAAATCCTGTTTCATAGCAGGACCGAGGGGCATGGGCAGATATACATCCTCACTTGCTGGGTCTCCTTGCATAGCTTCTGTCCAGCGGTAAACACGATAAAGATTTTTTGCATTCTTATGAAAGCGATCAAAATTGAATTCATTGACCGCATAAAGCAGGAATAGACTGAAACAGGCAAGTCCTACGGAAAGCCCCATTATATTAATAAAGGCAAGCACTTTCTGCCGACGCAAATTTCTTAGAGCGATTTTAAAGAAATGTTTTATCATAAACCCTCCTTCCTCCCTAAAGGGAGGCTTTTGTTTTAGTATTTCTAATGAACATTTGGATATGTGTTCATCAGTTGAATAAAAGTATTTAAGATAAATAGAGTACAACATTTTCCACTTCAGGGTAATCATTTTTGAGCGCATGGGCCATCAGAGCACTTGATACTGCAAACCTGTTAATGCCAGTTTCTGTTTTTGCTTCACCCGTTAATCGGACAATCTGATCGTAGTTTTTATTGAATTTATCATAGCTGATCTCATCGGACACCCAGAGAGCAATCAGGGCAAAACAAGTCAACCCAGCAGAAAGTCCGATGATATTCAAAACAGAATATCCCTTATTTTTTTCCAAGATGCGCCAGCTTTGTTTTATATAGTTTTTAAGCATAAGCCCTCCAAAAAAATGCGATGATCATTGAATATGCATTCATCAGTTGAATAAAAGAACTTAGATGAAAGAATTAGTTTGCTTAAACCCCATTTGGGGCTTTTATTCCGATCTCAAACTTTTTACAGGGTTCATCAACGCTGCCCGCATGGCATGATAACCGACAGTACATAATGCAATAAGGATGGTAATCGTTGCTGTGGCCACAAATACGTAAGCCTGTACAGGAATGCGATATGCAAAATCCTGCAGCCATTTATTGCCTGCCCACCATGCTAACGGACTTGCAATAAGAATAGCAATACCAACCAGCTGCAAAAAATTTTTTGCTACCAACATGGTAATGCTGCTAATGTTAGCACCCAACACTCTTCTGATACCTATCTCTTTTGTTCGTTGCACTGTGGTAAAAGCAGCTAAGCCAAATAAACCAAGGCAGGCAAGCATAATGGCAAGGGCAGACGCAACACCGAATAATGCTGATGAGCGTTGTTCTGACAGGTAAAGCTTATTATAGTCTTCATCTAAAAAATGATAACTAAATGGTCTGTCAGGCACACGTTGTTTCCAAACCATTTCCAATCGGCTGATCGTTGCCTGCATATCATTTCCATTAATGCGAACCATGAAATCGCGGGAATAATCCCGGCCAAGAAAAATTACTAAAGGACCAATGGGATCATGCAGGCTGCTGAAGTTAAAATTCTTTACAACACCCACTACAGGTCCGGGCACACCTCTTTCAATTGTTTTGCCAATTGCTTGCTGAGGTGTCCAGCCGATTTTACTTGCCAGCGCTTCGTTGATAATAAATGGTTGCTGAAAATTTGCATAATTATTTGAAGTATCCATCAAGGAAAGGTCCGATTGTTGAAAATCACGACCGGCAACTAATTGCATTTTCATTGTTTCAATGAAGTCAAGATCAACCGGCATGGCATTTAACGAAATCTCATGCTTTCCTTTTTCATCCGTTGCTGAAATACCATCCCCCCATTCCACGTATTCTGGGGTTTCATAAGAAGCAGTGATTTTTTCAACCCCTGGCACTTGCACAAAAGCCTCTTTCAATGTCTGAAAATTCTGTAACATGGTACCGCCAATAGGAAGCACTAGTATATGTTCTTTGTTGTATCCTAGATTTTTTGTTTTAGTGTACTGTACTTGCTGCATAATGATCACCGTGTAAATGATCAGGAAAACTGAAATTCCAAACTGAACAACGATCAACGTCTTGCGAAGCAGATTGCTATTTCCGGTAAATGCAAAACCTTTCTTCAGCACACCCATGATTTGTGAACCTGATAAAATCAGAGCTGGATATAAACCGGCAAAAAAACTGACAAGCACGGAAAACACAATTAATGAAATAATGGGTAGAGGTTGCAACATGATGCTGGAAGTAAATTGTTTTCCTGCTATGCTGTTGAAGTAGGGAATGAGTAAAATGCTCAATACAAATGCGAGCCCGGCAGCTATAAAAGTGATGACGAATGATTCACCAATGAATTGCATAAAAACCTGTGGCTTTGATGCGCCCATTACTTTTCGCATCCCAATTTCACCACTGCGGCCAGTAGATTGCGCTGTAGCAAGGTTTGTATAATTAGCACAGGCAATAATCAATATCAGCAATGCAATGCCTGCAAATATGTAAATGTATTTGATATTGCCATTGGGTTCAAAACCCGACAGTGAAGAATATAAATGCACTTTGGTAAGCGGCTCTAGATGAATGGCGAGATAATCATCCTTGTTTTGAATACGCACTTCAGTTCTTACCTCCGGTGTTTTCATATACTCTGCAACCTGCCGCTGCAGTTGCGGAATACTTTTTTTGTCCCTTACTAAAAAATAAGTAATCCAATTGGCGTTCCAATAAACTTCATCTTTTACATTATTCCCAAGGTTTAGGAATTGAGTAACAAAATCAAATTTTATCTGAGAATTTTGAGGAGCATCTTCGCAAACCGCCGATACCTTCAACGTTTTTTTACCAACGGTGAAAGTCTTATTGAGCACATCTTCCTCACCGAAATATTTTTTAGCCATGGATTGGGTGAGAACGATCTTATCGGGAGCATCCAAAGCTGTTGTGATGTTTCCTTGAACAAGATGAAATGAGAATACTTTAAAAAAAGCAGGATCGGCGTAAAGTATTCGCGGCTCATCAAAAATTTTGTCTTCAGTTTTTATTACATTATGGCTAAGAAATGTTCTTACATATTCTTCAACAGCCGGAAAAATTCTTTTGAATTGGGGACCCGCTTTTGTTCCGGTTGTCGCCGTTTGATTTACTGTTCCTGCAAGTTTATATTCCATAGTAGCACGCACAATGCGTTCAGCGTTCGTATTGAACTTATCATAGCTCAATTCGTGATTTATGTAAACGCCAATCAACAAACAGGCAGCGAGCCCTGCCGTTAATCCAAAAATATTGATGACGGAATACAATTTGTTTTTGCGCAAGTGGCGAAAAGCGGTTTTTAAATAGTTCTTTAACATGTTATAGGTTTTATTGTCAATAGTCAATAGTGAATGGTGAATATGAAATAAAATTTGACAATTCACCGTTGCCTATTCACTATTCTGTTCTCAAACTTTTCACAGGATTGGCAATCGCTGCTTTAATTGCATGAAAGCTCACTGTCAATAAAGTGATTGCTAATGCGCCTGCACCTGCGGCTGCAAAAAGCCACCACGATAGTTCTGCCCGATATTGATAATTCTGTAACCAGTCATGCATAAAATAATAAGCGATAGGAGCAGCGATGAGTAGAGATAGAATAACCAATAACACAAACTCTTTGGACAACAATTGCCATACATTAAATACAGACGCACCCAATACTTTGCGTACACCAATTTCTTTCGTGCGTTGTTCTGCAACAAAAGATGCCAAACCAAATAAACCCAAACAAGAAATAAAAATCGCTAAAGCAGCAAAGAAACCTGATAATTTACTAATCCTTTCTTCCGCTGCAAATTTCAATGCATAATCCTGGTCAACAAATTTGTAATCGAAGGGTGCAGCCGGGACCAGCTTTTTAAATACTGCTTCAATTTTTGGAAGAGCACTGCTCATGGTGACACTTGGATTGATTCGCATATTTATCCAATTAACACCTCCATTGAGTGGTTTTATAAAAAACAGTGTTTGCTCGACAGGTTCATAAGGAGATTCCATCACCATATCCCGAATGACTCCTAAAATTTTATATGGTTTTGGGTCATTATCATGCCATTTCCATGTTATTGTTTCACCAACCGGATTTTCTAATCCCATATATTTTGCAGCAGACTCATTAATCACTACGCCTGCTGAATCACTGGAATACGCTCTTGAAAAATCACGTCCGGCTATAAATTGCCAGCCTACCGTTTTTCCATGCTCATGCGTTACAGCAAGAGTTCCAAAACTTTCATCTCTATTTGGGTCCCTGCCTTTCCAATCGAATCCATTATTGCCCGATGCTACTTCGGTTACCTTACCCATCGACTCAGATAACTCTGTAACTACACCAGTATTTAAAAATTCAGTTCTGAACAAATCATACTTACCATTAAAATCATCAGACTTCATTTTTATCATAATTAATCCTTCGCGGGTATAGCCTACAGGTCGGTCTTTGGCAAACTTCACTTGACGATACACCACCACTGTACTGATGATGAGAGCTATTGAAACAGTAAACTGCATTACCACCAGAACTTTTCTGGGAATCGCAGCCAGGCGGCCCGAACGAAACGTACCCTTTAATACCTTCACCGGTTTAAAAGAAGATAAATACAAAGCAGGATAACTACCCGCGAGTAACGCAGTAACGAAAATAAAACCAGTACTCATAAGCCAGAAATTGGCATCATTCCACGGCACATTCATTTGCTTCGACGAAAGATTGTTGAACCACGGAAGGGAAATAATTACCACGAAACATGCAAGCACAAATGAAAGAATGACCACCAAAAAAGATTCGCTGAAAAACTGATACACCAACTGTTTACGCATTGAGCCCATTGTTTTCCGAATGCCTACTTCTCTTGCCCTTTTTTCAGATCGGGCAGTACTCAGGTTCATAAAATTGATGCAGGCCAATAGCAATACAAACATGCCGATAATACTAATAAGCCATACCATACGAATGGGTTTATCATCAGTTATACCGTTTCTCGTAAACGGATATAAATGCCACTTGCTCATCGGTTGCAGAAATACCTGCGGTTTTCGTGCTATATCTTCCTGAAAATTTTCGAGATTCTTTATGTTTCGAAGTTCTACGTCTTTTATATTGTTATTGACTGATTCAAAATCAGCACCCAGCTTTATCTCAGCATAAAGCTTGAGAAAATGATTATGCCAATCATTCGTCGCCCTTGCATTTATCCAGTCATTCTCTGAAACCCACAAGTTCCATGTAGAAAAGAATTTGATGTTATTAAATTGGGTATTCAGTGGCAGGTCTTCATATACTCCTGACACTTTTACATTCATTTTATTATTGATCATCACTAATTGGTCCATAGGATCAGCATTACCAAAAAGTGTCTTTGCAGTTGAAGCAGAAAGCATGATGGAATGAGGATCTTTTAATCCGTTCCAACTTCCTTTCAGCATTTTTAATGTAAACATTGCCGGCGCATCTTCATCCATAAATTGTCCTGTTGAGGACAGTTTCTTTTCACCTGCGGAAAGAATATATTCCTGGGCCCATGATGCCCTGACGATATGCTTAAAATTATTTTTATAAGCTGTCCGAAGCTCTGTTGCCAGGGGATATTGTAAAGAGTTATTAATAAACAGCCCCTCTTTCGGATCATTTCCCCGAGTCATTATTTGCGCAATACGATGATAATTCTGATGATATTTATTAAATGACAATTCATCATATATCCATAACCCGATCAGCAAGGCGACAGCTATGCCAACGGTGAGTCCACCAATATTAATAAAGGATGAAACTTTATTCTTAAAAAGATTTCGCCAGGCGATTTTGAAATAATTTCTTATCATAATCATGTTTTTATTCTGTTCGTAAACTTTTAGCGGGATTAGCAATAGCTGCTTTTATTGCCTGGAAACTGATGGTGATTAAAGCGATCAGCAAGGCTAATATCCCTGCTACTGCGAAAACCATCCAACCTATATTCGTTCTGTAAGCAAAATCTTGCAGCCATTTATTCATAATGTACCAGGCTATGGGTGAAGCAACAACGACAGATATGGCAACCAGTTTCAAAAAATCTTTCGATAACAAGGCTACTATGCCTCCTGTGCTTGCACCCAATACTTTGCGAATGCCGATTTCTTTTGTACGTTGTTCAGCGCTGAATGTAGCAAGACCAAAAAGCCCAAGACAGCAAATAACTATCGCGATGATCGTAAAGTATTCAAGCAAAGAAGACAGCCGGTTGTCAGCCTCATAATTTTTTTGAAAATCCTCGTCAAGAAAACTGTATTCGAATGGTTCATTCGGATTCATTTTTTTCCAACTTCTCTCAATTGATTTCAATACAGGAGAAAGACTCGATGCTTTGGAATGCACGATCAGATAATTATAAAAAGGCTGATTGTTCAGATTAAAGGCATAAGGCTCTATCGGAACATGCAAATCCTGGAAATGAAAATCTTTTACAACACCGATAATAGTATATGAAAAGGTTCGTCCACGCCAATCAAAATGAACCTTGCTCCCCACAGCCTCCGGCGCCGATGAAAAGCCAATCTCTTTTATCGCCCTCTCATTTACGATGATGTTATTGCTGGTATCTCCCGGAAAATCTTTCGAAAATAACCGGCCGGCAGCCGGCTTAATGTTTAATGTTTGAAGCAGACTTTCATCCACCCAGTTTGTATGAACAATTTTTGAATCATTCACTGTCTTTCCGTCCTTATAAAATCCCATGTCACTGGGGTTCATGATTCCCGGGTAATACAAAGTTGCCCCTACTTCCTGAACCTTGGGGTTTGCTTTTATTTCATTTTTTAGTGAAGCATAAATGTTTTTTGCATTAATACTTCGCAGAGGAATAATGATTTGCTGATCTTTTTCAAAACCGAGATCAGTAGAGTTCAGGAATTTCATTTGCTTTTGGATCACTACCGATGCAACAATGAGAGCCACAGAAATAATGAATTGGAAAACTACCAGGCCCTTTCTCAGGGCAACAGCCGATAACGAATTGGTGAACCTGCCCTTTAGAACCTTAATGGGTTGAAAAGAAGAGAGATAAAATGCAGGATAGCTTCCTGCAACAAGCCCCGTAAAAATGGATAGTGCAAAAAAGCCAACAATAATAAACCACTGATCGGAAAGATTAAACGACAAATTTCTTCCGGAAACATAGGAAAAGCCGGGCAGAAATAGTTTTGTGATCAGCAGAGCAATAAGAAAGGCGATCATGCTCATCAGCACGGATTCACCAATAAATTGCCTGATTAACGCTTTTTTTTCTGCACCTAACACTTTACGAATGCCAACCTCCGCAGATCGTTTTGAAGACCGGGCGGTTGATAAATTCATAAAATTGATACAGGCGATCAGCAACGTGAACACGGCTATAGAAGCAAGAATATATAAGGATGTTAAGCTGCCCGTTTTTGTAACATTATTTTTCATTCCTGATCGCAGGTGAATATCCTTAACGGAAATCAAAAACTGCTTTTTATAAAATCCCATTTGCTTCAATGCTTTTCCGATGTATTTATCAACAAAAGCAGGAAATTTCGCTTCCAGTTTTTTTGCATCTGCACCCGGCCTCAGCAATAGATAGGTTTGGAACATATTATTGCTGGCCATATCCGTCTGCTGTTTTATAAACTGTTCAATATATCCTCCGTTTACAGAAATAAAAAATCTTGCATCAATATGAGTAGGCTGGCTAGAAGGTTTAAAAACGCCGGTGACTGTAAAATCTGCTTCACCATTTGTATTACTGTTTACATGAATGATCTTATTCAATGCAGGCTGGTTTCCAAAAATTTTTTTTGCGATCTCTTCGCTTAATACAATGGTATTGGGATTGGACAGGCAGGTTAAAGGATCGCCTTCTGTGAAATGATAAGCGAATAATTTAAAAAAAGAGTTATCGGCCATGTAACCTTTTATTTCATAAAATGATTTAACAGCCGAATCGCCTTTTTTATACTGAAGCAGTGTTTTGTCTTCAGCAAATAAGGTCATTATCCGTGCAGTTTCAGAAATCTCAGGAAATTCCTGTTTCATCGCATTGGCCATAGGCGCTGGAGTATTTGGAAGCCTCTCCCCATCCGAGCTGTCTTTCAAGAAAACAGTTCCAAGCTGGTAGAGCTCGTTTATATTTTTATGGTACTTGTCGTAACTGCTTTCATGAAAAATGTACAAAGCAATAAGGAGGCAAGATGCCAGGCCTACTGACAATCCGAATATGTTGATGAAAGAAAAAATTTTATTCTTCATCAGATTCCTCCACGCAACTTTTAAATAGTTTTTTATCATGGCTTTAATTTTTATTGTCAATAGTGAATGGTGAATATGGAGTCAAATTTGACAATTCACCATTGCCTATTCACTATTTTTTTTCAATTGCTTCACTCCGTTCGCAATGACTTCACAGGGTTGGTTAATGCGGCTTTGATAGCCTGAATACTCACTGTCAACAACGCAACAACAAGGGCCAATAATGCCGCACCTAAAAATGCTAACCATGGAATATTAATTCTGTAAGCAAAATCTTGCAGCCATTTTTGTAACCCCCACCAAGCTACGGGAAAGGCGATCAATGACGCTATGATGACTAATACAATAAAATCTTTGGAAAGCAAGACAACAATGCCGCCCACATCTGCGCCAAGCACTTTACGAATGCCAATTTCTTTTGTTCTGCGTACGACAACCAATGTTGCTAACCCAAATAATCCCATGCAGGCAATAAAAATGGATAAGAAAGATGCATAGCGAACAATTTTGCTTAAGCGTTGCTCTTGTTGATACGCTGTATTCAGCGTTTCATCTAAAAATTGATATTCGAAATCCTGATCACCGGCAACAGACCTCCATGCCGACTTCAACGATTCAATATGATTTTTTAAATTTCCACTACGAAAGAGTACAGAAACTCTTGGTTGTGGTGGAAAATTAAAGCTCATATCTGTGGAGCGACGGAAAAGGCTATCCGGTTTTAACGCCATCACTGCCGGCTTGATGGTGGTATGTAAAGTTTCAAAATGAAAATCCTTAACAACACCAACCACTTGTTCTTCATATTTACCAGGCAATCGCTGACCGATGGGATTTTTCCATCCATATTCTTTCACCAACGCTTCATTCACTAAAATGTAATTTGAATCGGCTGTATTCTCTTTTGAAAAATTTCTTCCGGCAATTACATGCAGCCCCATCGTGTTTACAAAATCAGCATCAACAGCATTAAAACGAAATTGACGAAAGGCATTTTTGTTATCCATATAGCCCAGATTCATCCATCCATATTCAGACATGCTGAAAAGTGAAGTAGTACTGTTGATAATATCCGGATTTTTTTGAAGAGCTTCTCTAAATCGTATAGCTAAACGGTTACCCTCTCTTCTGCTTTTATTAGTTGGAACAACAATTATGTGTTCTTTATTGAAACCAAGGTCTTTTGTCCTTAAATAATTTAATTGCTTAGTAACAGTAAAAGTGCCAATCATCATAATGATGGAGGCAACAAATTGGCCGGCGATAAGAGCCTTTCTGAAAAAACCCATGCCTTCTGCCTTTAATCTTCCTTTTAAAACTTGTATGGGCTTGAAATTAGAAAGAACAAATGCAGGATACATGCCAGCGAGCAAAGCAATAATCGCAGCAAGAAGAAAACAAAATAATACAGTAAAACCATTTAGCGTTAAGCTTAACTGGCGATTCGCTAAAAGATCAAACGGTTTTTGTAAAACAATTGCCAATCCAATACCAATGACCAATGCCATTACTGCGAGCAACAGGGCTTCGCCCCAGAATTGACGGATCAATTGTAGCCGCTCAGCTCCTAATACTTTTCTTACACCCACTTCCAGTGCTCTCGTAGTTGACCGGCCCATGGAAAGCGTTACAAAATTGATGCAGGCAATTAAAAGGATCAATATGCCTACTGTTGCCAATATGTAAGAATATTTCGGATCACTTACGGGTTGATTGCCGGCAGGTAGTTTATTATTGAGATGGATATCCATTAATGGTTGTAACCGTACAAGGTATTCGTCCGGTTTATAATTTTTAGCTACCAATGGATTCATGATAGAGGCGATCTTTATATTAGCAGTATTTGGTGCAGCTTCTTTTTTCAATAAAAAATAACTTTCCACCTGTACATTGGACCACGCTTGTGTGAGAGCTCTTTCACTCCATATATGATGAGCATTGGAAAAAGGTACCAGCATATCGAACTGTATGCTTGATTCGAGAGGGATATTTTTAGCAACTCCTGAAACGGTGAATAGTACGGTATCGTTGCCCAACTGCATTTCAAGATTTTTTCCGATTGCCGGACCGTTGCCGAAATATTTTTTTGCAGATCTTTCAGTAATGATCAGAGAATTATTCGTTGGGAATGGATTTTTTATATCGCCTTCTGTCAACGGAAAATCGAATAGGTTAAAGAAGCTGCTGTCTACCATATTCACTGGATCGTTGAACGTATTATTGTTGTATTTGACCAGCGTATTGAATGCCGCCACTCTGCAGGCTGAGCTTACTTCGGGTAAATTGGCTTGCAACACGGGCACTAAGGGAAGGGGGGTAACAGTATTGGTAAATATTTGCCCTTCATAATGTTCTTCCAACCATGCGCGGTATATTTTGTTTGATTTAGAATGAAAGCGATCAAAGCTCCATTCGCTTTTTACAAACAGCATAATAAGAATGCAGCAGGCAACACCTACACTAAGCCCAAGTACGTTAATCAATGCATAACCTTTGTGATTGCCTAGATAACGGAATGCTACTTTTAAATAATTTCTGAACATAGTTTTCAATTTTTATTGTCAATTGTGAGTAGTGAATAAGGAGTTGAATTTGACAATTCACTATTATCTATTCACTATTCTGTTCTTAAACCTGCCGGCAGACAGGCTTTTCACACAAGCACTACTCTGTTCGTAATGATTTCACAGGGTTGGAAACAGCGGCCTTCAGGGCTTGGGAACTGATAGTTAGTAAAGCGATCAGGATGGCTAATAGCCCTGCAACTCCAAAGACCCACAGTTGTATGTTGATTCGATACGCAAAATCCTGCAGCCAGTTGTACATGATCCACCAAGTAACAGGAATAGCAATGACAAATGCTATCAGCACAAGCAGAATAAAATCTTTTGAAAGAATATAAAGCACATTTTGAATCGATGCGCCCAGCACTTTTCGTATTCCAATTTCTTTGGTACGTTGCAAAACATTGTAAGCTGATAAACCTAACAGACCAAAGCAAGCGATGATGATGGCAAGGAAAGCAAACAATGCAAAAATTTTCCCAAACTGCTGATCAGCTTTGTACTGTTGATTGAAAGACTCATCAAGAAAATAATAATTAAGCGGATCGGCAGGAAAAAATTTGCTCCAGGTCTTTTGTATCGATCCAATAGTGGCCTGCACATCACCCGTTTTAATTTTTATGGAGTAAGCCGTTCTTGCATTGGGGCGTAACCGAAATATCATCGGATCGATTGCTTTTTGTAACCCCTGGTGATGATAATTGCTTACAATGCCAAGCAATGTGACTGTATCACCGGCCGAAAAGAATTTTTCATTGATGGCTTTGGAGAAATCCTCAAATCCAAGCAAACGTGCTGCCGATTCATTTAATAATACCCCGTTATTATCGGTAGGAAAATCTTTTGAAAAATTTCTTCCCGCCTTTATCTGAAGATCAAAAGAAGGAATGAAATCATAATCTACTCCTATATTATATAAGGTAACAGAACCCTTTGCATCTGTAGTTAATCTTTTGCTGCCATTAGTCCAATAAATTTCTTTTCCCATGACACTGGAAGAAGAAGACACAGTTTGTATTCCGGGTTGTTGCAATAATGCGGTTTTGAATGGCTGATAAGCATTTTGATAAAGGGAATCGGGTATTGAGTTAGCTCCATCCAGCACCAATGTTTGATTGATGTTGACTCCAAGCTGTTGTTTGCGCATAAAATTCACCTGTTGAAATACGATGATGGTGCCGGCGATCAACACCACAGAGGTTGCAAATTGAGTAATGATAAGTCCTTTTCGAAGAAGAAACCCGCCAGCGCTGTTTTTGAACAAGCCTTTCAATACTGATACGGGTTTAAATCCCGATAATACAAAAGCAGGGTAGAGACCCGACAATATACTTCCGCCGATAAACATTGCTGCAAAAAGCAGCCAATATTTTGAAGCCGTTGAAAGATCTGCACTTCCTGTTCTTCCTGTGAGCTGATTGAACCACGGCGCTAGTAAAAAAACAATAACTGCAGCAAGCAACAAGGCAATGAGATTTAATAAAAGACTTTCTACCAGGAATTGTATGATCAAGTTGCGACGTATGGCTCCAACTACTTTTCGTACACCCACTTCCCTTGCCCTTTCCAACGACCTGGCAGTGGCCAGGTTAATGTAGTTGATCCATGCTATGCCGATAATTAAAAAAGCAATCAGAAATAAAAATGAAACCGCTTGTCCGTTCCCATTTACTTCAGCTTCCTGGTTATAGTTAGAATAGAGATGGATATCCCGTAATGGAAGAATATGGATTTCAGCAACAACATTATTTGCTTTTGCCCAATCACGGTTGTTCATATAACGATTACAGAATGCAGGGAATTTTGATTCAAATTTTTTTAGATCAGTATTTGGTTTTAATTGCAGGTAAGTATAGAAATCATACCAGCCCCAGCTTGTTTCTGTAGCGTTGGTAGTATCGCCAAACCGCCTGAGGATGCTTCCAAGAGTTGAATAAGAAGCGAGATGATTAATGATTAAATGTGAGTTGGAAGGGTATTCTTTAAAAATACCTGTTACTTCTAAAGTACGAGTGAAATTAGGATCACGGTATACCAGTTTCTTTCCTATCGGATCATCCTGTCCAAAATATTTCTTTGCTGTTTCTTCAGATAAAAGCAATTTGTCGGGGCCATTTAATGCTGTTTTTGGATTTCCTTTTACCAAGTCTATATTAAACATGGAAAGAAAGGAAGGATCAGCATAGTATCCTTTATTTTCATTGAACTTGACGTTCTTCTCATCATTTGACAAAAGCATGTCTGCATCAATCAACCGGCAATAATCTTCCACTTCGGGAAAATCTTTTTTCATCGTAGGCCCGAAAGCGGGATAAGATGTGGCAGACTTCCAGGAAAGTTTGCCTTGCTGATATGAATCAAGCCGCAAACGAACGATTTGATTTGCTTTATCGGGAAAACCATCAAAACTTTTTTCATAAGCTACATACTGAAATATCAATAGGCAGCAAGCGATGCCAATTGCCAGTCCTGAAATGTTCAGCAATGAATAACCTTTGCGTTTGGTAAGGTTTCTGACCGCGAGTTTTAGATAGTTTGTTATCATACCATTTTATTTTAATTGGACATGATTCTTTTTTTTACTACTCGATTTTTTATTTGAAACCAAGATTAATTCTTCCGCTTCCGGCACTCACTTTAACCAGCACTCCACCGCCATTTAATTTGCCGCTAATTTCATCCTCATCCATTTTGCCATTGAAATTTTCAAGACGATCTGTTTTTATTTTATCTGCCGACAAATCAAGATCGATGCCCTTGCTTTTTGGCAATTCCAAATCGATATTGCCGGCCGAGTTGCTGACCCTTACATATTTTCCTAACTCTTTTATGGATACATCAATATTGCCGCCGCTGGTTGAAGTTTCAAGGCTGCACGAAAGCTCATTTAAATAAATGCTTCCGCCGGAAGTATGAGTCATCAGCTCGCCATTGATGTTGCTTCCATGCACACTGCCGCCGCTGGTTGTAGCTTTTATATCACCTTTCAGATCTTTAAGATCCAATGAGCCACCTGAAGTCGAAAGCCTTAGCTTTCCATCACAATTCTTGGCATGAATACTTCCTCCACTTGTGTTCAGTTCAATATCATCTTTTGAATTTTCGAGGTTAATGCTTCCTCCACTGGTTCTTCCGTTTACCTTGCCGCTTACATTATCAACATCCAAGCTGCCGCCGCTAGTTGAAAATTCCAGGTTACCCGACAAATTTGTCAAGCCGATGCTTCCGCCGCTTGTTGACAGATTAGTCGAAACATTTTTTGGAACAAATATTTTAAATGAAATATTCAATGCGTTCTTCCAGTCAGTAATTTTTTCCTTTGATTTTGCAGTCGCAGTGAGCTTGTTGTTTGCAACCGAAATATTTAGATTGTATAAATCATTCAAACGCTGTTGAATTTCCGTTTTTGAAAGCTCATTTTTATTATTGTTTGGAGAAACATATACTTCGATGCGCGCCTCAGAGGCGGCTACTCCGGAAACCGAAATACTTCCTCCCGAAGTTTGAACTTCCATATTTTTTATGGATTCATTGCTCAATGATTTTGTCATAAATGGCTCTTTGTCCGATTTGAATTGAGCCATTAATGAAAGTTGCAAAAGAGAAAGCGGCAAAAGCGAGAAATACTTTTTCATGGTTTTATTTTTTAGTGATATAATTCTTTCATGTACCGTGTTTTTTCCAATCACTATTCAGTTCTCAAATTTTTCGCCGGCTTTGCCAGTGCTGCTTTTACAGAATGAAAACTTGCCGTAGCAACAGCAGTGGCCAAAATGACTATTGCTGACATTGCAAAGGGCGCTAATGACAAGCCAGTGTTATAAGGAAATATCTGTAACCATTTATTCATGAAATACCATGCGACTGGGAATGCAATGGCCGCAGCAATTAACGCAAGCCATAAATAATTTTGGGTGATCATTTTTACCACTTCTAAGGTAGAGGCACCAAGCACCCGTCTGATACTTATTTCTTTCTGGCGCTGTTGCGTCGTAAATGCAGTTAGACCCAGCAAACCAAGGCATGTGATAACAATAGTAAGAATGGAAAATGCCGCAAATATCTTCCCACGCTTCTGGTCGGCGATATATTGTGAATTAAAATCCTCGTCTAAAAACTTATACTCAAATGGTAACTGGGGAAAATATTTTTTCCAGATAGTCTCCGCTTTTGAAATAGATGTCCTGATATTGGCTCCATCCATTTTCAGTTGTATCATATTACCATTGGGATAATAAAATAGCAGCAAGGGAGCAATGGGATTGTACAATGATTTTTGATTGAAATCTTTAAATACTCCCACCACTTCCAAATAATTACCGGAAGTATCTCCGGGAAATTTTAACCGTTTACCAATTGCTTCATCCCATCCAAAATGTTTTACCATCGCTTCATTTACTACAATGCTGTGAAGTGTATCTGAAAGACCTGAAAAGTTGCGGCCTTTTACGATTTTAATTCCAAGCGACTGAAGATAATTTTCATCAATACTATAACATTCCACCGCTTTGTTTACATACCCTTTATCGGTCTCCACAATAAAGAGGTTAAGGTTAAGGTTTGGACCACCGGGATAAGAATTTGCCGCACCCACTGACTTTATTCCGGGCAAACCGCGAAACTCATTATTCATAGCGAATATTTTGCCTCGCTCATCTTCTCCTGTATTGACGATGACAGTCATCACTTGGTTTTTATTAAAACCCAAATCTTTCTTACGCAGGTAAGAAAGTTGAGAATACACGACCCATGTGCAGATAAGCATGACCATGGAAATTGAAAACTGCAATACAACTAAAGTGCGGCGTAGATTGATGTTACCGGATGCCTTGGACAATGCGCCTTTTAATACACTAACCGGTTTGAATGCGGACAGATAAAATGCAGGATAGCTGCCCCCAACTATACCTGTGAATAAGACAACGCCGAGCAGCAGCACAAGATTGGATGATTGGATCAAATCGCTCATAGTAAATCTTTTGCCGGAAATAGCGTTGAACATGGACAATAAAAGAGATACCAGTAAAATACTCAACAAGACAGCTACTAAAGAAGTAAATAAGCTCTCACCTAAAAATTGTGCTACCAATTGTCTTTTTGACGAGCCTGTTACTTTACGTATGCCAATCTCTTTTGCTCGCCGGGCAGATCTAGCTGTAGTTAGATTCATGTAGTTAATGCAGGCAATAAGCAACATCAGAAAAGCGGCGGCAGAAAATATCCAGATATATGACATATTACCTAACTCCTCTGGCTCGTTCTGCAAATTCGAATGCAGATGAATCGCTGTTATTTTTTGCAGATCGTATCTCATTTTCACATTGAACTGGCTAAACAAAGGCTCCACGTACTTTTTGTATACATCAACAAGTTTTTTATTAAAATGCTGAGCATTTGTGCCCGGTTTTAGTAACACGTAGGTAAAATTGTTGAAGTTGCCCCAATTATTCTGGCCAAGCTGGGCGCCTCTCAGCAAAGTGGACAGCGAGATCAGCATATCAAAACGGATGTGCGAATTTTGAGGTACATCTTCAATTACCCCGGTTATCTTATATGTATCATAGACTGTTCTCAATGTTTTGCCAACAGCCGATGTTTTTCTTCCGAAATATTTTTCCGCCAATGTTTTTGAGATTACAATATTGAAAGGCTCATTTAATGCAGTGCTGGCATTGCCTTCAATAAATTTGTGAGTAAACACCTTGAATATAGTACTGTCGACATAATAGATCTTCGTTTCATAAAAGTTATTATCTCCATTCTTGAATAAAGTTCTTTCTCTGCTTACAAACCTTACCATCTCTTCTACTTCAGGGTAATCTTTTTTCAAGGTTGGGCCGAGAATTATTTGTGTCAGGGTCCAATCAGTGTTCTTGTCCCTTTCCTGTATATAAGAATTGATCCGGAACAAGCGGTCTGCTTTTTTATGATGTTTATCATAA
Source organism: Chitinophagaceae bacterium (assembly GCA_036005185.1). GTDB lineage: Bacteria > Bacteroidota > Bacteroidia > Chitinophagales > Chitinophagaceae > VBAU01. The sequence goes on from DASYQS010000028.1 coordinate 108,909, forward strand.
CTCAACTCATCTTTTATATAAAAGATCAGGAAAAGGCTAAAGGTGATTCCCATGGCGAGGCCTAATATGTTTACCAGGTTATACCAAAAATCTTTTTTCAGGTTGCGGAGTGCTATAACCAAAAAGTTTTTTATCATAAAATTTATTTTTTGCCAATAGTGAGCCATTCACCATTGACTACTCTGTTCGTAATGATTTCACAGGATTTGCGATTGCCGCTTTGATTGCTTTATATCCTACCGTTATCCAGGCTATAATGATGGATGTGATTATGGCTATCAGAAAAACTTCCCATCCTATATTCGTATGATAATAAAAACCAGATAACCATTGCCGCATAAAATAATAACCTGAAGGGGCTGCTATTAAAAATGCAAAGCCGATCAGTATTGTAAACTCTTTTGAAAAAAGATAAACAATGCTTTGAACCGAAGCGCCCAATACTTTGCGAACGCCAACCTCTTTAGTTTTTTGTACGGCCATAAAAGAAATAAGTCCATATAAACCGAGACATGAAATAAAAATGGCCAGGAGAGAAAATATTTTGAATAATTGTGCAGTCATCGCTTCATTCTCATAAAACTGCTTGATACGTTCGTCAAAAAAAACGGGGTCAAACATATAGGTTGGATAAATACTACTGAAAAGCTTGTGTACTCTATCCATCGTTCCTCTTATGTTCTTACGATCCATGCGTACGGCGATCCATTCATAGGCATTGTATTCAGTAGTGATCGCTGTAGGCATAATAGCCTCTCGCAACGATTTATTGTTATAATCTTTGAATACACCAACTATCGGAACTTTTCTGTTCCATCCAACATATGCCAGAGATTTACCAATGATCTCTTCGGGTGAATGCATTCCCAATTTGTGCACTAAGGCTTCATTTACTAGTATTTCACGGGTGGTATCACTATGGAAAGGCAGGCGGCCTCCAAGGAGTAAAATGCCAAAAGTTTTGAAATAACTGGTATCAGCAAATTGCCCTGTGATGAAAAAATCTTTTTTTTCTGCATCGTTGTCAAAAACAAAATCAGTTGTCCATGCCCATTCCTCCGATGGTGCGGCCATGCAAAGACTGACAGATATCACACCAGGCAATGCTTCCATCCTGTTTTTTAATAAAGTATATTTTACTTTTAGTGAGCTGTCGCTTGGTAAATTAACCAGTACAATTCCATCTTTATCAAAACCCATGGGGCGGTTGCTGAAATAACGCATTTGCTTTATGACTACTATTGTGCCGATGATCAGCAACTGTGCAATTACAAATTGAAATACAACGAGGCCACGACGTAATAAAGTGCCACCTGTTGCTTTTGAATTGATCTTGCTTCGGAAAGCATGAACAGGATTAAATCCCGACAAAACCATAGCTGGATAAATACCTGCCAACAGAGTAACAACAATGCCAATGATCACAAGGTAAAAAAGGGTCATTGGATGATTGAGCGGATCAAAGGAAAGACCTTTATGAATAAGATTATTCAGAGTTGGCAAACTGATAAATGCCAATATGCAAGCAAGGATTAATGAAAAAAAAGTGATCAATGCCGTTTCATACATAAACTGCCACATAAGTTGAAAACGATTGCCTCCTAACACCTTTCTCACCCCAATCTCTTTGGCCCTGTTCACTGATTGTGCAGTTGAAAGATTTATAAAATTTATGCAGGCTACCAATAAAAGAAATATACCGATGAGCCCCAGCGACCACAATTGCTTTTTCGAGAGTGAGTCATTATAAAACGTTTCAAAATCTTTGTCGAGATGTACTGCTGTGAGTGGTTGAAGACCTAATTGCCATTTGAAAACCGGATCATCTTTATAATGCTTTTTTGCAAAAGAACTTAATTGAGAATGCAATGCTGAATACTGATGTCCTTTCTGCGCTAAAACGAAACATTCGTTGTTACCAGTCACATATTGCCATGAATCTGGATTCGTAAACATCGTCGGCGCTAACTTCTTCAGTGTTTCATAGGATCCTGCCATTTTAATAGGCAGATCAGTATTAGAAGGAACATCTCTAAAAACACCAACCACATTTAATGGTATCCTGAACGACCAAAGCCGTATGGTTTTGCCGATCGCAGCCTGAGGATTGTCAAAAAATTTAATGGCAAAGCTTTCATCCAATACCACAGTGTTGGGCTCTGCTAAACGGGTTGCATTTCCTGCCAGCCATTTAAAATCGAACATGTCAAATAAAAAGGCATCAGCCCAGAAGAGTCCTCTGTTTTCTTTGAAACGTTTTTCCTGCCCTAAACCTTCAGCCGGAATATAGATCTGTGCTTGTCCAAGATTCCAAATAGAAGATACTTTTTCAAATTGAGGAAAATCAATACGCATCGCATCTGGCAGTTGTGCGGGAACAGCTCCAAACCTTGACTTGATCTCTCCATTGCTTTTATTTAATTGAGTGGATGTGACCCGGTAGATCCTATCCCTTTTGTTATGATAGTTATCGTAACTCAGTTCATTCTGTATGATCAAAAAAATAAGAAGGCTTGCAGCAATGCCTACTGCAAGGCCTGCGATATTCAAAATAGAAAAGGATTTTTTCTTCCAAAGCGTACGAAAAGCTGATTTATAAATAATGTTCATGATGAATATTTATACTTAAATGATTATTCTGTTCTTAAACTTTTTACGGGGTTAGCAATAGCAGCTTTAATGGCCTGGAAGCTCACAGTCAATAAAGTAATAATGAGCGCAACAACTGCAGCCAACACAAACACTCCCCATCCTATTGTAATTCTGTAATCGTAATTGGTAAGCCAATTTTTTAAATAATACCAGGCTATGGGTGCAGCAATAATGCAGGAAAGAAGAACTAATACAAAAAATTCTGTTGAAAGCAAACGCCATAAATTAGCCACGCTGGCGCCAAGCACTTTTCGAATACCAATTTCTTTGGTCCGCTGTTCAGCAACAAAACTTGCCATACCAAATAAACCGAGGCAGGAAATAAAAATAGCGAGTACAGCAAAATACGATGCAAGTTTTCCTATACGTTCTTCTGCTCTGAACTTGCCTCCAAATTCTTCATCCACAAATTTGTAATCAAACGGTACATTAGGTGTATATTTTTTTAAAACCTGTTCAATGCCTGTCAACGATTGCTTCGCATTCTTCTGCGGATTCAATCTTAGAATCAGGTTATACATGTACTCATAGTTATCTATATGATACAAAGTGGGACGAACGGGGTAAAATGGCGACTCCTGCATAATGTCATTAACAACACCAATAATAGTAAAAGGCCGGTCATTCCACTTCAATACTGTACCAACAGGTTTTTTAAATCCTAAAAACTTAGCAGCTGACTCATTAATAATAAATGCTGCGGAGTCGGTTGCAAACTCTCGTGAGAAATCACGTCCTTCTTTGATTTTCCAATTCACTGTTTTACCAAATTCATAAGACACTCTGTTATTCGGGAAATCAACAGCAAGGTTGGGGTCTTTACCTTCCCAGTCAAAACCACCATTTGTATTCCATACCTGTGTCAATGGGCTTTGGGATGCTGCCATTTCTTCTATGGCTCCTGAATTTTTTAGCTCAGTTCTAACGGCTTCGTAATGCTCTTTTATTTCTTTTTCCATACCAAGATTGATTAAACCATGACGGGTATAACCGATTGGCCTGTTTTTAGCATACTTAATTTGCTGGTAAACGATGATAGTCCCGATTATCAGCATTACCGAAACAGTAAATTGCGTTACTACCAAAATTTTGCGGGGAACAGATGCGAGTTTGCCCACACGAAATGTTCCCTTTAATACTTTCAATGGCTGGAATGAAGAAAGATAAAGCGCCGGATAACTGCCGGAAACTAATCCTGTTATTAATATGAATACAAGACTAAAAATCCAAAAGACAGGGCTTGTCCAGCCAATCTCAATTTTTTTGCCAGCAACTTCATTGAACAAGGGAAGTAATACTGCCACTAAAATCAAACACAATACAAAGGCCAGCAACACAACTAAATAAGATTCAGCAAAAAATTGCTTTATTATTTGCGAACGTAATGAACCGACTGTCTTACGAATACCTACTTCCTTAGCCCGCTTTTCACTTCGTGCAGTAGCAAGATTCATAAAGTTGATGCAGGCGAGTATTAATACAAAAATGCCAATGATACCGAACAACCATACATATTGAATGTTTCCACCGGTGTTCACTCTATTTTTAAATTCATTGTACAAATTCCATTTGCTCATGGGCTGAAGAAAAACAATCCACTGATATTTTGCTTCCTCCTTATTAACATTGTTCAGCTTTACATTTTTGATTTTTGCAGAAACTTTTTCCATATCTGTATTGTCTGCAATCTGTACAAATGTTTGAGAGAAATTGCTTCCCCAGGGATCATCCATATTTTTGGCCCATGGATTTTGAATTAACCAAAGTTCCCATGGCATCATAATTTTTATTCCCTTGAATGAAGTGTTATCAGGCAGATCTTTGTAAACACCGGTCACCTTAACATCAAAGCTCCTGTCAAGCTTTATTGTTTTATTAATTGGATCCTCGTTTCCAAAAAATGATTCTGCAGCTGATGCTGAAAGCATAATAGAATAAGGATCTTTTAATCCTGATCTTGTTCCTTTAAGCATTTCAATCGTAAGCATTTCAGGAGCATCCGGCTCAAAATAGTTTCCAACTTTAGTAATATGCTTATCTCCCAGGGAAAGTAAATGACTTCCCGTCCACGACGCTTGTACAACATATTTAAAGTTGCTCCCGTATTTATTCCGCAGCTCAGGTCCCATCAAAGCGGGATTAGCAGTCTGGGTTTCCCATTTACCATTAAAGTTTGCATGTTGCATGACCTGTGCAATGCGATCGTAATTCTTATGGTATTTATCAAAACTAAGTTCATCATATACCCATAAACCGATTAGCATGGCAACTGCCATACCTACAGCAAGACCTCCGATATTAATAGCACTATAGCCTTTACTTTTAACTAAGTTTCTCCAGGCGATCTTCAAATAGTTTTTTATCATGACTATACTTTTATTCCGTTCTTAAGCTTTTTACAGGATTTGCAATAGCGGCCCTAATAGCCTGAAAACTGATGGTGAATAATGCAATAATAGCAGCTAACATTCCGGCGACCACAAATACCCACCAACCAATGCTGATGCGATAAACAAAGTCCTGCAGCCATTTATTCATCGCCCACCACGCTAATGGAAATGCAATCAATGCAGCAATTAAAACCAGCTTTACAAAATCTTTCGAGAGCATGCCCACAATCCCTGAAACAGAAGCTCCAAGCACTTTGCGAATGCCGATCTCCTTTGTTCTTTGCTCGGTAATAAAGGAAGAAAGCCCAAACAACCCTAGGCAGGCAATAAAAATGGCGATGAACGTGATATAGAAAAATATCTTTTTAAAATTCATTTCCGACTGGTAAAGCTTTGCATAAGTTTCGTCGAGAAAGGAATACTGAAAGGGCCGTGAGGTTACATTCTTATCCCATATTGCTTTGATCTTTGCGATATTGTTTTGCATATTTGCCCCCCCGAGTTTAACGGTAAAATTTCCAATTCGATTCGGTTGGTATATAAAAGCAAAGGGCTTGATCTCATTCTTCATGGAAGTAAAATGAAAATCTTTTAATACACCTATTACTTGCAAATACCATGTTGTATCTTCATCCGTGTTCCATGCTATCTGCTGGCCAATGACTGGTGAGGGAATCTTAAGGTCTTTTACTGCTGTTTCATTAAGAATAATACTGCCGGCTTGTCTTTCGGTAGTGCCCGGTGCTCTATAATTTATCGTATCCGATAACTGTTCTGATGAAAAATTCCTGCCTTCTTTTAGTTCCATATTTAATGTGGTGATAAAATCATGATCAACAGCCAGGAAATTTACAAGCTGCCCGTTTTGTGTACCTTTTAACCGAAGACCATTTGCCCAATTTTGTCCGCCTACTACACCATCTGCTCCAGATACAGTTTTCACTTCGGGTAATTGCAGAAGATCGTTTTTCAATTTCTGCCGCTCCGACCGGTTCAGATAGCCAACATCATTTATCATCAACACATGATCTTTATTGAGCCCAAGCTTTGCATTTTGAATAAAATTGATCTGCTGTATTACGATGAGCGTTCCAATTATCAATGCAATTGAAATAGTGAATTGTGTTACTACAAGCACTTTACGAAGATTAAAGCGGTGAGGACCTGATCGTCTCTCTCCTTTCAAAACTTTCACGGGCTCAAATGAAGAGAGGAATAGTGCAGGATAAAAACCGGCGATCATTCCGAGTAGTATTGCAAAACCGAATATCAATAACAGAATAAAATAATTTCCTTGCGGAACCAGGCCAAGGTTTTTGCCGGTAATAGTATTGATCGCCGGCAAAAGCAATTGTGCCATTATTAAAGCGACTATTGCTGCCAGTAAAGAAATAAGAACTGATTCAGTGAGGAATTGGCGGATCAAAGCGCCTCTAACTGCTCCTGATACTTTTCGAATACCAATTTCACGGGCACGAAGTGAAGAACGGGCTGTGGTTAGGTTTACATAATTGATACAGGCTATTAATAAAATAAATAGGGCAACTGTTCCAAATATGTAGACGTATTTTTTATCGCTATTTGCTCTCAATTCCCACTTGAGGTTGGAAGTTAAATGAATATCGGTTAGCGCCTGGCTGTAGAAATAATTTTTATTTTCCGGTTGATTTTTTTTGAATATGTCTCTTATTTTTTTATCTACATCTGCAATTCGTGTCCCGGGTTTTAATTTAATATAGGTGTAATAGTTATACCACCCCCAGTTCGAATTAATATCCCTCAAAGAGCCGTCTGCATTCCTGAATCGCAATGGTATCAGAAGATCTATATCGAAATGCGAATTCTCCGGTATATCTTTTATCACGGCCGTCACCATTCGTGGCCCCCACTGATCCACTTCAAGAATCTTATTGATCGGGTTTTCATTTCCAAAATATTTTTTTACCATGCTTTCAGTAAGAACAACGGCATCAGGCGCTTTTAATGCTGTTTTGGGGTCGCCTTGCAAAAACTGAAAAGTAAAAACATCAAAGATGCTGCTGTCTGCACGGTACAGGTTTTCTTCAATAAATCTTTTTTCACCATTACGAACATAGAATTTACCTCCCCACCCGGGCATGAACCGGACGACATGGTCAATCTCCGGGATCTCCTTTTGAATAGCAGCACCAATGGCGGGAGGAGTTGTCGCATCCGGCAATTTGCTGCCATCATCATTTACAAAATCTTTTACTACACGATAAATACGGTTGGCCTCTTTATTATACTTGTCATAACTCAATTCATCTTTAATAAATAATCCGACAAGAACACAGCAGGCAAGACCAATGGCAAGTCCAAGAATATTAATAAATGAAAAACCTTTATAGCGCAAAAGGTTTCTCCAGGCGATTTTAAAATAATTTCTTATCATAATCATGTTTTTATTCTGTTCGTAAACTTTTAGCAGGATTAGCAATAGCTGCTTTTATTGCCTGGAAACTTATCGTTGCAAGTGCAATAATTATTGCAACAAGTCCGCCTGAAGCAAATAACCCCCAACTGATATTGATGCGATAAGCATAATCCTGCAACCATTGGTGCATATAATACCATGCAATGGGTGTAGCAATGGCAAAGGCAATTACAATAAGTATGATAAATTCTTTTGAAAACAAATAAACGATACTGCCTGCAGTAGCGCCAAGTACTTTACGAATACCAACTTCTTTTATCCGCTGCACCGCCATGAAGGAGGCTAAACCATACAACCCAAGACAGCTAAGGAAGATAGCGATTGCTGCAAAAATTTTATACAACTGCGACAACTGGTTTTCCTGTTTGTAAAAACTTGCAATTTTATCATCAAGAAACTTGTATTCATAAACAAAATCAGGATAAGTTTGCTGCCATATTGTTTTAACAGATTGCAGCGTAGAAGAAATGTTTGTCGTTGCAAGTTTTATTCCCGCCTGGTTGTACATAGTGCCGTTTGTGGTAATAAGCAATGGTGCAAGATCATTGCGAAAGGATCTGTCGTTAAAATCTTTCAATACACCTACAACAGGACATTTTATTACATCACCCCATATACTTATTTCTTTGTTCAGTATATCTTCCGGTTTTTTAAGTCCCAAACTTTTTACAAGCGATTCATTCACCAAAAATTCTCTTGTCATATTGGAGGGTTGCAAATTTCTCCCGGCTACCAGTTGTAATTTATAAGCCGGCACATACTCGTTGTCGGCAAATTTGGTAATAGCTTTAAAATCTTCTTCTTTTGTTGCATGGTCAAACTTGAATGTGCTCCACATATCATTAGCATCTTCAACCGGGGTGTTGGAACTGAAGCTTACTGCCTGCACGCCGTTTACACTCAATAACTGTCGCTTTAAATAATCTGCCTTACTGCGCCAGGCACTATCTACACGGAAAGGAACATTTATAATTGCATTCTTATCGAAACCTAAGGGTTGATCCATAAAATAATTCATTTGCTGTACAATGATGAGTGTTCCGATGATGAGTGCCTGTGCAATGATGAATTGAAACACTACCAATCCTCTTCTTAATGAAATTCCCTTTGCAGTATTTGCTGTGAGTTTACTCTTTAAAGCATTAACAGGATTGAAACGTGATAAAACAATAGATGGATAAAAACCGGCAAGTGCGGTTACAACAATTGTTACAGCCAAAAGAAATAAAATAACTGCAGGATCACTTAGTACGTTGAATGTAAGCGAAAGCACTAAAAGACGATTTACATAAGGCAATGCAAGAATCGTAATAACTGCTGCAAACATTACAGCAACTGTAACTATCAAAAATGTTTCAATGATGAACTGGGTTTGCAATTGAGATTTATTACTGCCCAAAACTTTTCTTACGCCAACCTCCTTTGCACGATTAACAGCTTGTGCGGTGGAGAGGTTGATAAAGTTTACGCAGGCAATTAACAGGATGAATGCAGCAATCAGCCACAATACATTGAGCAGTTCCTGACTGATTGCTTTGTTGCTGTAATTACCGGTTTGTGTATCATAATGCACCGCACTTAATGGTTGTATAATATGACTATCCTTATCATCAGGCGATTCAACTTTTCTTGAATATGCGCTTAGCTGCTGATTAAAGTTGTCAACAGAAATATTCGGCGGCATTAAAACATAGCAACCAAAACCTGAATTCGTTCTATCCTCCCAATCGGTGTTTGTTGCCATAATACTTCCGGTAGCGCCTGTTCCATAAGCCACAACAAGTTTTAGCTGAAAGTCTGTATTTGCAGGTATGGGAGCAAGAACGCCAGACACTTTCAATATTTCAGTGCCGTGCTCGAATATATAACCGCCTAGTTCCAGTTTAATGGTTTTGCCGATTGCTATTTTCCAGTTACCAAAATATTTTTCTGCAATCTCTTTTGTAAGCAATACATTGTTCGGTTCTTTTAATGATTCATAGGAACCTGCGAGCAGAGGGAAATCAAACATTTTAAAGAATGAAGGCTCTGTAAAAAATAGACCTTTGTCTTCCTTAAATTGTTTTATCACTGTTCCGTTATCGTCAGGTATCAGCAACTTATCATCGTGGCTTGCAAAAATCGGCGCTACCTGTTCTATTTGAGGAAAAGCCGTTTTCAATGCTGTGGGCATTGGGAAAGGAACATCTTTGCCATAAGTAATATCAGCTGCATCTGCATGATGATATTCGGTTAACACACGATAGATGCGACCGTTCTTTGAGTGAAAATTATCATAGCTTGTTTGAAATTGTATAATGATAAATATCATAATACAAACAGCAACACCAACAGCCAATCCGGCGATGTTGATAATAGTGTAATTCCTGTTACGGGTTAAACTCCTGAATGCGGTTTTGAAGTAATTCTTTATCATATGATAAACTGTTTGATTGTTACATTGTTTGATGGTTATAGACAATAGCAATTGAACCATCAAATAATTGAATCATTATTATCACTCCGTTCGCAATGACTTCACAGGGTTCGCAACAGCCGCACTAAGGGCTTGAAAGCTGGTGGTAACTAACGTTATCAATAAGGTACTTAACCCGGCAATCAGGAATATTGTCCATGTTATATTTATCCTGTAAGCAAAATCTTCCAACCATTTATTCATGAAGTACCAGGCAACAGGAAATGCGATGATCACTGCAGCGATTGTCAGTTTTAAAAAATCTTTCGACAGCAGCACTACCACATTTTGCACCGAGGCGCCTAAAACTTTTCTAACTCCGATTTCTTTTGTTCTTCTTTCGGCCATGAAAGTGCTGAGACCAAACAGGCCAAGACAAGCAATAAAAATAGAAAGGGCCGCAAATATGCTGAAGACGCTTCCCAACCTCTTCTCCGAACGATATTGTGCGTCAAATTGTGCATCCAGGAAATTATAATCAAACGGTTCAGCTGAAACAAAACTCTTCCATTTGTTTTCTATTTGCTTTATGACACGCGGTAGGTCTGCCGATTGGATCTTAGCCACGATATTGTAAGCGCCGGGACCATAAGTTTTTGATGAAGTATGAAAAAGCGCAAACGGCAAGATCGCTGCCTGCAGAGATTCAATGTTGAAATTTTTTACCACGCCAATAACTTTAAAGCGTACATTATTGCCGCCGGGGTAATCTAACCACTTTCCAATTGGATCTTTCCATCCAATTTGCCGCACAGCTTCTTCATTCAAGATCACGGAGGCAGAATCTGAAAACTCTCTGGAGAAATTTCGTCCCTTCAATACGCGGATGTTTAACGTAGGAACAAAAGATTCATCTACCATATAAGAATTGAGATTGATTTCATTCGCAGGCCCCTGGGTTTCTTCCGGCTCAGGTACATAGGAGTCTCCGAAAACAGAACCTGAAGGAATACTGGACGTAATACCTGCATTTACAACACCAGGCATTTGGCTGATTGTCTGCCGGAAGCTTTCTTCACTCTGGCCTAACCGGCTCGTTGAGGAAATAACCAATACATTTTCTTTGTCAAAGCCAAGATCAGTATTTCGAAAGAATTTAAGTTGCTTCAAAACAACCAATGTCCCGACGATCATGATGGTGGAAATGGTGAACTGAAAAACAACCAGTCCATTCCGGATCAGTAAATTTTTCTTACTGCCTGCCAAAAGATTTTTTCCTTTCAACACCAGCGCGGGTTTAAAGCCGGTGAGATAAAATGCGGGATAGCTGCCAGCAAGCAGGCCAACGATTATAGTCAAGCCGATCAAAGAGATCCAAATGGCAGGGGTAGAAACAGTTTGGAAACCGATCGGTTCATCGATGATCGCTGAAAATCCTTGTAAGAGAACAATTACTAAAGCCACGGCGATCAAAGAAGATATAAAACTGTATAAAAATGCTTCTGAAAGAAACTGTTTGATTAATTGTGTTTTTGTTGAGCCGGTCACTTTACGAATGCCCACTTCTCTGGCCCTGCTAGATGCCCTTGCAGTTGAAAGATTCATGAAGTTGACGCAAGCAAGCAAAATGATGAACAAAGCCACACTGCCAAAAATGTAGATGTATTTAATGTTGCTGACATGGCTGAGCCAGGGCATGCCAATAGTAGCAGAACGCAGGTGAACGTCAGTCAGGGGCATTAAATGAAAATCCCATTTGCCCCCGTTTTTGATGAACTCGTCAAATGGTTTCCCGATCCGTTTGAAACCATTTGCCGCCTGCACTTTTACCACTGCGGGAAATTTTGCCTCGATTGCACGGATGCTCGCATGATCTGTCGCTACATTGTCTTTTAGTTTCACATAACAAACCATTTGTTGCCACACCCAGCTCCAGCTAAATCTTTTTACAACGGAAAAATCAGTAATGGCAGTTAAAAAATCAAATTGGATCGAAGATTGGGATGGAATATTTTTTAAAACGGCCGTAACAGTAAACGGCTTATTTGCCTGAGTCATCGAAAGTGTTTTGCCAATGGCGTTTTCATTGCCGAAATATTTTTTCGCAATGACTTCTGTGATCACCACTGAGCCTGGTTTCTTCAAAGCAGTAGCCGCGTCACCTTCGACTATCTTAAAATCAAAGAGCTGCAAAAAATTGGAATCAACAGCCAGCACATTTTTCTCCGTAAAAAATTTTTCGTTTGCGCTGTTTTTTTCGTACCGGACGACAATGTCGCTGGGTTTGTAAAATCTTGTATAGCTTTCAATCTCGGGAATATTGCTCGTAAGCGCAGCACCTACGGGCGGGGGAGTATTGCCCGCCCAGAATTCCTGTCCATTCATATTTCCATTCAGCACAACCTGGAAAATGCGGCCGGCATCTTTATGAAAAGCGTCATAGCTCAGCTCGTTCTTTATGAAGATCGCGATTAACAAGGCGCAGGCAATTCCAATGCTCAAGCCGGAAATATTGATAAAGCTGCTGATCTTGTTACGCAGGATATTTCTCCACGCTGTTTTGAAATAGTTTTTTATCATATGATAAACTGTTTGATTGTTACATTGTTTGATGGTTATGACAAAGCAATTAAACCATCAAACAATTGAATCATTATTATCACTCCGTTCGCAATGACTTCACAGGGTTTGCAATAGCGGATTTTATTGCCTGAAAACTTACCGTTATTAATGCAATCAATATGGCCGTAACTCCTGCAATAGCAAATACCCACCAGCTAATATTTACCCGGTATGCATAATCCTGCAGCCACCGGTTAAGAGCAAACCATGCAATAGGCCATGCAATAAGATTGGCGATTAAAACGAGTTTTAGAAAATGTTTCGATAGTAATGCAACAATATTTTGTACAGATGCGCCCAACACTTTTCGTATGCCTACTTCTTTTATTCTTTTTTCAGCAGAGTAGGAGGCAAGGCCAAAAAGACCAAGACATGAAATGATGATAGCCAGCGCTGCAAGTATGCCTACAATATTGTTTACCTGTGTGTCGGCTTTGTAAACTTCTTTAAAATGATCGTCCAAAAATTGATATTCAAAAGGATGATCTGCAAAGTTTTTCTTCCATATTCCTTGAATGTAAGCGAGTGCTTCTTTAACTTTTCCACCATTTATTTTTACAGACATGTTGCTGTATCCCCAATTTTTTTGATTATGCATGAACATTGTCTCTATCTTATAATGAAGAGAATTAAAATTGAAATCTTTTGCTATGCCAACGATAGTTCCAAGTGAATCGAATCCGAAGCGCTTGCCCAATAGATAAGAGTAAGTTTGTTTTCGATTGTCTTTCAACAATTCTTTCGCCAGAGCTTCATTGATGATATATTCTTTTCCATTTGCTGATGAGTCATTTGAAAAATTTCTGCCCAGCAGAATCGGTATTTTATATAGGTGAAGATAATCAGGGTCAACGATGAGCCTCGTCGAAGTTAATTCACGTACTGGCCCGTCTCCCTTAAATTCAATTCCCGACTGGTCAAGGTGGCTGCCCAACTGATCTTGGGCTGCAGTTACACCAGCAATTATGGTATTCGCTGTCAATTCTTGCTTTACTACATCATATTTTCTTCCGGTAATTCTATCTAGTGGAATTGTTACTATTTGGTCGCGGACAAAACCGGGGTCACGGCTTTGCATATAGCTTAACTGCCTGACAGCAAAGATGGTTGCTATAATTAAAAATATTGCGCTGGTGAATTGCGCAATCACAAGTGCATTTCTCAAAAGCCCTTTGTTCTTGCCAATTTGAACAGAGCCCTTTAATACTTTTACCGGTTTGAAAGAGGATAAATACAAAGCCGGATATATTCCGGAGAGCACACCAACAGCCACTGTTCCTAAAATAACATATAGCAGAAGTAAGGGCTTATTTAAAAACGGCAGGCGAAGATTACGCTGACTTAAGTTGTTTATATAAGGCAATACCAACTGAACAAGAATAAACGCCAGCAATAATGCAACTAGGGATAACAGAACTGTTTCTCCAATGAACTGTAAGCTCAATTGAAAACGTCGTGCCCCTACAGATTTACGAATACCTACCTCTTTTGCTCTTTCTGCTGAACGTGCCGTAGAGAGATTCATGAAATTGACACAAGCGATAATGAGCACAATGATTGCAATGATGGAGAAGATGTTTGTATAATTTTTATTGAATTTTTGATAGTTGATATAATCGAGGCCAATATCTGAGGCGCCTGCATGAACCGACCTTATAGGTAAAAGAAAAAGCTCATAGTTCTTCCAGTTATCTCCGGCTGCCATGTATTTTTTCAGATAGGCTGGGAATTTTTTTTCAAGAGCCGGCACATTTGTTTTGCCTGCAAGTTCAACATAGGTATTCAGCCAGTTACCTCCCCAGTTGTTCATCCAATCGGGCTGATAAATTGTATTAAAAGAGAATAGGGCATCAAATTGCATCTGTGAATTTTGAGGCACATCTTTTAGAATTCCCGTTACAATGAAGTTCGATGTGTCTCCTCCATAATGTGTGATTGTTTTTCCAAGCGGGTCTTGTTTGCCAAATAATTTTTCAGCGACTGACTCTGTGAGCACGGCACTTTTCGGCTCTTTCAATACCGTTTTTCTGTCTCCCTTTATAAGCTTGAAATCAAACATGTCAAGAAAAGTAGAATCCACGAAAAGTGTTTCAGAAAAATATAGTCTCTTTTCACCATAGGTCATTTGGAACTTACCGGTCCAATGAACACGTGTATAATTTTTTATCTCAGGAAATTCATTTTTGAGAGTTGGTCCCATAGGAAACATGGAGAGTGCTACCTTTTGTGAGGCTACCATCCCTTCAAACTTCTGCACTTCGTTCAGACGGTAAATATTTTTTGAATGAAAGTTGTCGAAGCTTCTTTCATAAAGAACAAAAAGCATGATAACTATACATGCGGCCATTCCTATAGCAAGGCCAATAACATTAATAGTTGAAAAAACTTTGTTCTTCCATAAATTTCGCCAAGCGATCTTGAAATAGTTTTTTATCATAAATCCTCCAATCCCGACAAGTCGGGACTTTTACTTAGTAATACTGATGCACAATTAAATATGTGTTCAACAGTTGAATAATAGAACTTAAAATGAACAGAATTGGTTTGCCTAAAATCCCTGCCTTAGGCGGAGATTCGGGGGTTTCTTATTCCGTTCTCAAATGCTTCACTCCGTTCGCAATGACTTCACAGGGTTTGTAATGGCTGCTTTAATAGCTTGAAAGCTTATCGTAACTAATGCTATCAATGCCGCTGCAATGCCGGCAACTACAAATACCCACCAGCCAATATCAATACGATAAGCAAAATCGGCTAACCATTTATGCATAGCCCACCAAGCAACAGGGAAAGCAATAACAGCCGCAATAAATACAAGCTTTAAAAAATCCTTTGACAACATTTGCACAATGCCTGGGACAGATGCACCCAATACTTTCCGAATGCCTATTTCTTTGGTGCGTTGTTCGGTTGTAAACATCACCAGGCCAAATAAACCCATGCATGAGATAAATATGGCCAGAAAAGCGAAATAGCGTGAGAGCTTGCTTACTGTGTGCTCAGCCTTATAATTCTTTGAAATTTCATCATCGGTAAAATAATATTTGAAAGGAAAGCCCGGATTAAATTGTTTGAACACTTTTTCCATGCTTGAAATAGCCTGCTTTGTTTTTCCTTTCTCGGTTCTAATTATCACATTTCCCCAATACGAATTCCAGCTTTGCTTAAATAATCGGAGTATTAATGGTTCTATCGGAACATGTAAAGAATTGTGATGATAATCTTTCATCACACCGATAATGACTCCTTTGTCATCCCACATTGTTAATTCTTTACCTACCGGATCTTTATAGCCAATTTTCCTGGCTGCAGCTTCATTGATGAGGTAATTCATGGTGTCCAAACTATAATCCGAGCTAAAATCTCTGCCATTCACTAATTGAATGCCCATGGTTTTTATATAATCATAAGTAATAGGGTTAGTGCTGAATAAAATCAACTTGGTGGTATCTTTTCCCGGCCATTTTACTCCGGAAGTTGAGCTGCCTGTTTCTAACGGACTGCTTTGTGCACTAGAAACATTTTTAATGCCAGGCTGTTTAAGCAGTTCTTGCTTGAATGTCATAAAATTTTTCTGCAACTCGCCTTCCAGCGGCATATAAAGAAGGCCTTCTTTAGCAAATCCAAGATTTTTATTGTGTATGTAATCAATTTGCCGGTAAATGATGATCATTCCAAGTATCAATATGATCGATAGTGCAAATTGAAAAACGACCAATGCCTTGCGGAAATAGGTGGCGCCGGATTTAAACTTGAGCATGCCTTTCAATACAACGATGGGGCGCAATGATGACATGAACAAAGCAGGATAAAAGCCGGAAGTGACGCCGGTAACCACAATAAGAATGACCACCATTAAAAGAAAAGAAGTATCAGATAAGTTGAGAGAAAGATGCTTATCGGTTAAGCTATTAAATGTGGGAAGCAACAAAGCAACAATCAATAAAGAAAGGCACATGGCAAGGAAAGACACAAAGAGTGATTCACCAATAAATTGACCGATCAATTGTGGTTTGCCCGCTCCAACCACTTTGCGTACACCAATTTCTCTTGCTCTTCTTAGTGAACGGGCTGTTGCCAGGTTCATAAAATTGATACAGGCAATAAGAAGAATGATAATGGCAACAACTGAAAAAATTCTTACGTATTCTATTCGACCGCCATTTTGTTTTCCATTGTCCCAATTCGAATAAAGGTATGATTCACCATAGTTTTGAAGAAAGAGCTCTACATTGCTCTTTTTATCTTTAGACTTTATATAATTTTTAATTTTAGCATTTACTTTATCAACCGAAGTATTTGCAGCAAGCAATACGTAGCAGCGAGGGCCATTGTTACCCCATTCCTTTGCCCAGTCGTTCCTTTTAAACCATAGGCCATAATTCAATAAGAAATCAAATTTTAAAGAAGATGATTTTGGTATTTCTTCCAATACACCGGTAACGATTACATTTTCTTTATTGTCGATTTTTATCAGCTTACCAACCGGATTTTCTCCGATGAAATATTTATCCGCAAGTTTTTTTGAAATGACCACTGCATCTGGTCTGGCAAGAGCTGTAGCTGCGTCACCTTTTGCCAGCTTGAAAGAAAACATTCTTAAAAAATCTTTCTGTACGTAACGTCCTTTTTCTTTATCAAAAGTATTGCCTACGGTAAACAGAGGCTCTTCTTCCCAAAGCATTTGACTTGCAAGCTGTATATCGGGAATATCTTTTACTATATTCTCAGCCAAAATGCCAGGTGTAGAAGGAAATGTTGAAATATCACCTGAATAAAACTGGTTTTCCATTACACGATACAGTCTCTTATCATTTTGGTGAAATTTATCCATATGCAGCTCATCCTTTACCCAAAGCATAATCAAAAGGCTGCAGGTCATTCCCAGCGCAAGACCTAAAATATTTATCAGGGAAAAGGTTTTGTTGTGAAGAATATTTCTCCAAGCTGTTTTTAAATAGTTTTTAATCATGGTAATGATTTTTATTCTGTTCTCAAACTTTTCACCGGATTGGCAACTGCTGCTTTTATTGCCTGGAAACTCACAGTCAATAAAGTAATTATTAATGCTCCTCCAATTGCGGCTACAAAAATGTACCAGGAAATTTCTGTGCGGTATTTATAATTCTGCAGCCAGTTATCCATATAATAATATGCAAGAGGTATGGCGATAACACAGGAAATGATAACTAACAGCACGAAGTCTTTAGATAATAATTTCCATAAACTAAATACTGACGCTCCGGAGACCTTCCTTATGCCTATTTCTTTCGTACGTTGCTCTGCTACAAATGAGGATAATCCAAAAAGTCCCAGACAAGAAATTAATATGGCTAAAGCAGCAAAGAAGGTTGTTAGGGTACTTACCCGTTCTTCACTTCTGAATTTTTCACCGAAGGATTCATCTGCAAACTGATAATCGAATGGAACAGAGGGAATATATTTTTTAAATACTGCTTCAACTTCTGCAAGTGACTTCTTTATTGATTTGGCAGGATTCAGTTTAATGTGAATCCAGTTTACATTTTCATAACTCAAAAGATAAATAGCTTGTCTTATGGGCTCATAAGGTGATTCCATCAGCATATCTTTAATAATACCTGTTATAATATAATTCCTGCCATTCTTATCATCACCCCACCTCACTACTGTTCCAAGCGGTTGTTTTATATTCATAAATTTTACAGCAGCCTCATTGATAACAATAGCGGCAGTATCAGTAGAAAACTCCCTGGAAAAATCCCGCCCCTGTGTAAACTGCCAACCAACTGTTTTACCATAATCATGAGTAACCCAGATAGTAGAAAATTCTGCATCGAGATTAGGATCTTTTCCTTGCCAGTTAAAACCGCCATTGTTACTCCATATCCCTGTTAAAGGACTTGATGATTCTGTCATTTCGTAAATAGTCCCCTTGCTTTTTAGTTCATTTCGCAGCAAATCATATTTCCCATAAAAATCCGGTGATCCCATCTGGATCATTACGATTGCTTTGTTGTCATAACCCAAAGGCCGGTTTTTTGTATGTTGAATTTGCCGGTAAACAACGATTGTTCCTATTATCAGCGAGACAGAAACGGTAAACTGTATTACTACTAATATTTTGCGTGGCACAGAAGCATACCTTCCTAAGCGAAAAGTGCCTTTTAATACTTTTACGGGTTGAAAAGAAGATAAATAGAATGCCGGATAACTACCTGCTAACAGGCCAGTGATTAAAATAAAAGTAAAACTCACTAACCAAAATATGGGCTGATTAAACGGCAGCGTTATTTCTTTAACAGTGACCTTGTTGAACCAGGGCAGTAATAAGAATACTATTAATAAAGCTGCAACAAATGCCAACACAACCACAAATAACGATTCACCAAAAAATTGCCTTATCAATTGTCTTCGTCCTGATCCAATTGCTTTACGAACTCCTACTTCTCTTGCTCTTTTTTCTGAGCAGGCCGTACTTAAATTCATGAAATTGATACAGGCTAATAGCAATACAAAAACTCCAACAAAACCAAACAACCAGATGTATTGAATAAATCCTCCTGTTTTTACACCGTTTTCCCAATTATTTCTCAAATGCCAATCTTTCATTGGCTGAAGAAATATTTCTGCTTTGAACTTTTTTTCACCTTCAGGAACATTATCCTGTTTTACATTTTTGATGATGCTATTTATTTTATCAATGTCTGTATTATCTGCTATTTGTGTAAATAGCTGGAAAGAGTTATTACCCCATTGGTTTTGATCGCGGGCATCCTGTACCCATTTTTCTGAAGAAACATATAAGTCCCATGGTGCAATAAAATGAAGTGATCTGAACCGGCTATTAAAGGGTATGTCTTCATATACACCGGTTACTTTTACATCCAGTTTATTGGCAATTTTCATGGATTTATTCATTGGGTCTTCATCACCAAATATGGCCTTGGCAGTGGATGCAGAAAGTAAAATGGAATGAGGATCTTTAAGCCCATTATCTGTTCCTTTCAACATATGTAACGATAACATTCGTGGTGCATCCACATCCATATAGTTACCTTCAATAGATAGTTTTTTATCTTCGTAAGAAAGAATAAACTCGCCTTGCCACGAACTCATAACGAGGTACTTAAAATTGCTGCCATATTTATTTTTCAGCTCTGTAACAAGTGGCATCGGGATAGAATTTTCGGTGCCTTTATACCCGTTAAAAGTCTGGTGTTGCATTATCTGCGCTACACGATCATAATTCTTATTATGCTTATCAAAAGAAAGTTCATCGTATATCCACAACCCAATAAGTATTGCTACTGCCATTCCTACGGCAAGCCCTCCGATATTGATAAAAGAGTAGGCCTTGTATTTAACAAGATTTCGCCATGCAACCTTTAAATAATTTTTTATCATAGAATAAAATTTATTCTGTTCGTAAAGATTTAACCGGATTAGCAACAGCAGCCTTTATAGCTTGAAGACTTACCGTGAATAGTGCGATGATCACAGCAATAAATCCTGCAAGGGCAAACATCCACCAACTAATATTAATCCGGTAAGTAAATTCCTGCAACCATTTATTCATTGTCCACCAGGCAACAGGTGTAGCTATCAAAATGGCGATAAGGACTAATCGCAGAAAGTCTTTTGAAAGTAATCCCACAATTCCCGGTACACTTGCTCCCAATACTTTACGTACACCTATTTCTTTTTTTCTTTGTTCTGCACTGAAAGCGACAAGCCCAAACAAACCAAGACAGGAGATGAGAATTGCCATTATTGTAAATAATTTAATGATGCGGGATAATGTGATCTCCGTTTCATATTGCTTTCGCACTTCATCATCTAAAAAAGAATACTCAAAAGGCACAAAAGGAAAATCACTATGCCATATTGTTTCAATTTTTCCAAGGAGTGATTGATAATTTTTACTTTCAACTGAAACGGTAAGGTGAGAAAGATCTGATTCATCAGGATTATAGACAAGCATAAATGGGTTTACATCGCCATGCAAAGAGTTATAATTGAAATCCTTCATCACTCCTGCTATTTCTACAAAAGTTTCGGGATCGGGCTCATAACGGGTATATAATCTTGTGCCTATTGCCGTTTCCGGTTTTAAACCCAGCCGCTTTATTAATGTTTCGTTCACGAGAACTTTACCCGAATCATGTAAGCGAAAATCTCTTCCGCTAACCAATTTGATGCCATTTGCTTTTACAAAATGCTCATCTGAAATAATATTCTGAGCATCAATTGCTGCAGCCATATTCCCTCCTGCGAGATATACGCCATGATCCCTGGGTACAAACTGGCTAAGGTAATTGGTAGCCCTGCTTGCAGCTTTCACTTCTGCTAAGTGAAGCAGGTCATCAGCAAAAGATGTCATTTTCTTTTTGGTGTCATCGGTATAAAAACTAAAAATGAGTTTTTGATTTTTGTCGAAACCAAGATCTTTAGTTTGCATATAATTTATCTGGCTATAGATAATGATAATGGTTGAAATAAGCGCAACAGATAATACAAACTGGAATACTACAAGCGAACGCCGGATGCCAATAGCAGAAATATGGCTGGTGAAATTTCCTTTGATTACTTTTATCGCCTGGAAAGCAGATAAGTAAAATGCCGGGTAGCTACCTGCGATTAGCCCGGTGATAATAATAATTCCCACAAGCGAGAGCCATATTTTATAATCAGAAAGAAAGGAAGTAGAAATGTTAGTTTGAGTAACCTGGTTGAGATAAGGAAGAACCAGCAACAACAAAGGCAATGCAATCAATACTCCTATTAATGATAACAAAAATGATTCACTCATGAATTGCCTTATGAGATCTTTTCTTTCTGCACCTATTACTTTTCTTACCCCAACTTCCTTAGCTCTGCTCGATCCACGGGCAGTAGATAGATTCATGAAATTGATACAGGCAATCACCTGGATAAGGACCGCAATTAATATTAAGATATAAAGGAATAAAGGGCTTATTGCTTTCGACATTTCCACTTCGTAACCCTTTGTTGTATGAATAGAACTTACAGGTTGCAAATGCAATTGTTTTGTCATACCTAACTGTTTCAATTGTTCTGCGCCGTATTTATTTAAAAATGCAGGGAGTTTTCTTTCCAATTGGGCAGCATTGGCATTCGGATATAGCTTAATATATGAATTAGTAAAATTATTTCCGGCCCATGCATTACTTTGCCGCACATACTCTCCGATACCGCCGCTATTCATAGCAATAAACATGTTGAGATGGATGTGCGATTTGCCCAGGCTTTCGTCTACTACAGCTGTTACTTTATAATCATGTTTTCCATTCTCATCATTAATTTCAATTACTTTTCCGACCGGGTCTTCGTTACCAAAGAGTTTATTGGCCGTTTCTTTTAGCAGCACGATTGAATAGGGTTCCGATAAAACATTTTTAGAACTTCCATTAGCGAAATGATACGCAAAGACATCAAAAAAAGTGGAGTCGACAAATGCTGCACCTTTTTCATAAATGGATTTTTCATTGTAACGCAGTAAATGTTGAGTTGAACTGAAATCAGAGATAATGCGGCAAAATTGCTGCACTTCCGGAAAATCTCTTTTAATAGCAGGTGCAATCGGTGGAGAGCATGTTGCATTATTATGTTTATCACCACGCAGAGCTAAAGAAGTGGTGATGCGATAAATGTTCCCTGCATTTTTATGATGCTTGTCATAAGTATACTGATCTTTTACATACAATAAAATATATAAACAACAGAGAGTACCGGTAGCCAAACCGATAATATTAATAAAACTGAATATTTTATTTTTTAATAAAAAACGCAAAGAGACCTTGAAATAATTTTTTATCATGGCAATGATTTTATTCTGTTCTTAAACTTTTGACAGGATTTGCTACCGCTGCTTTTATTGCTTGGAAACTCACTGTAATTAACGTAATCAATAATGCACATCCAACTGCACCTCCGAATATCCACCACGACATATTTGTTCGATATTCATATTTCTGCAACCATTCATGAAGGAAATACCATGCAAAAGGAATTGCGATAAAGCAGGAAATAATAACCAGCGTTATAAAATCCTTTGATAATAATTTCCAAAGATTGAAGACAGAAGCTCCTAAAACTTTTCGAACGCCGATTTCTTTTGTGCGTTGTTCAGCGACATAGGATGCCAACCCAAATAATCCCATGCAGGAAATGAAAATCGCCAGTATTGCAAAGAAGGTCACTAATTTACCGATGCGTTCCTCTTCTGCAAACTTTAAACCGTATTCTTCATCAACAAATTTGTAATCGAAGGGAAGCGTTGGAATTACTTTCTTAAATCCGGCTTCTATTTTTGATAATGCCTCATGAATACTTGAATTTGGATTAATCTTGACAAATAACCAGTTTCCGCTTCCCAAAAAAACAACAGAAGGAAAAGTTGTTTTAAAAGGTGAACCTTTTACCATATCCTTTACTACGCCGATTATTTTGTAATAACCGGGTTCATGCCAGCCAGGTTCCCATTTTACAATTTGACCAACTGGATTGTTTAATCCTGCTAATTTTACTGCTGACTCATTCAGTATTATACTTGCAGAATCGCTGGCAAGTTCTTTTGAAAAATCTCTTCCCTGGAGCAGTTCCCAGCCAACCGTTTTTCCATATTCCTGCGACACGGAAATTGTATTGAAAGATTGCCCCTCAATGGGTGATTTACCTTCCCAATAGAAACCACCGTTCCATCCTCTTGTATCGGTAATTGAATAGTTTGCTCTCGCTACACTCGCTACTACACCGGTATTGGTTAATTCAGTTTTTAATACATCATACTTCTGGTTAAAATCCGGCGATTTCATCTGCATAGTAACCAGGCTGGCTTGTGAATATCCAACAGGTCTGTTTTTTGCATATTGAATCTGGCGATAAACAATGGCTGTTCCAATAATCAATGCAACGGAAACAGTAAATTGAACAACAACTAATACTTTGCGTGGAGCAACTGTAAACCTTCCTGCACGGAATGTTCCTTTCAAAACTTTGACTGGATTAAATGAGGATAGATATAATGCAGGATAACTTCCAGCTAATAATCCTGTAATAAATGTAAATGCAAAACCTGCGGCCCAAAACAAAGGATTAGACCATAAAATATTTATTTCTTTATCGGCTACGGTATTGAACCAGTGCAAAATGAATTGAACGAGGACAAGAGATAAAGCAAAAGCAAAAAATGATATCAATAATGACTCTCCATAAAATTGTTGAATCAATTGCCTGCGCAATGAGCCCACTGCTTTACGAATACCTACTTCCTTCGCTCTTTTTTCACTGCGTGCAGTACTAAGGTTCATAAAGTTGATGCAAGCAAGAAGCAATACGAAAACACCAATCATACCATAGAACCATATAAACTTCATTTGTTCACTGGTTACCGCTGCGTGATTTTCAAACGTAGAATACAAATGCCATTTACTCATCGGTTGAAGGAACAATGCGTGCGTTGCTTCCTGTTCTTTATTTTTATCTGCAAGAATGTTTCTTATTTTAGCAGATACGTTATCTACGCTAGCATTGGAATTGAGTTGGGCATAAATGAACATGTTGTAATTACCCCAATCGGTCTTATCAAAATTGGCCAGATCAAATGGTGCAATGAAAGTAGTTGCCCTGAATTCAGAATTAGCCGGCAGGTCTTTAAACACCCCTGTCACTTTTACGTTTGCATTAGCATCTATCTGTACGATCTTATCAATAGGGTCAACATTTCCAAACAGTTTTTTTGCAAGCTTATTTGAAAGCAATATCGAGTTGGGATCTTTCAACCCCGACCGGCTGCCATATATCATTTCCAGGCTGAACATTTCAGGGGCATCGGCCTGCATATAATTACCTTCTTGTGTAAATTTTTTATCACCAGAGGCAATCACATGCTCTTCTGTTTGCCTCACCATCGTTACATACTTAAAATCACTTTTATAATTTGTCTGAAGTGTGGTGCCAAGAGGTATGGGTAACGCATCATTTGTATTATTTTGTCCATGCCATCCCTGATGGTCCATTACTTTTACAATGCGATCATAATTTTTATGATAACGATTAAATGAAAGTTCATCGAATATCCACAGTCCAACAAGCATAGCTACAGCCATTCCTGCAGCTAATCCGCTTATATTAATAAAAGAAGAGGTTTTGTTTTTAAACAGATTTCTCCAGGCGATTTTGAAATAATTTTTTATCATAACAATACATTTTATTCTGTTCTCAAGCTTTTTACCGGATTAGCAAAGGCCGCTTTTATTGCCTGGAAGCTAACGGTGATTAATGTGATTGCTACAGATATGGCTGCTACAGCAACAAAAATTCCAACCCCCATGCTGGTTTTATATTGATAATTTTTCAGCCACCCGTTCATAAAATACCATGCAACAGGAATTGCGATTACGCAGGATGTCAAAACCAGTATCACAAAATCCTTTGAAAGCAATTGCCATAAACTCAGTACACTTGCTCCCAACACTTTCCTCACCCCGATTTCCTTTACTCTTTGTTCTGCAGTGAAAGATGCCAAACCGAAAAGCCCCAGGCATGAAATAAAAATTGCCAATATTGCAACGATAGCTGCAAGATTTCCTACCAATTCTTCATAATTAAATTTTTTTGCGTATTGTTCATCCGCGAATTGATATTCGAAAGGGTAAGCTGGATTATACTTATCAAAGATTGGTTTCATTAAAGCAATTGCTTTTGATGCCGGCATACCAGGGTTGATCCGGATGTCCAGGTAGCTCACCCAGTCTTTATTAAATATAATTGTGAGAGGGGAAATTGGCCGAAACGGAGATTCCATTTGGATGTCAGGTATAACGCCTATCACGATCATCGGCTTGTCATTCCACTTCAGCATTTCTCCAAGAGGGTCTTTAAGCTTCATGCGTTTTGCGGCGGCCTGGTTCAGAATAACAGCGTTTGAATCTGCAAAATCTCTCGAGAAATCCCTGCCGGCAAGCAATTTGATGCCTAATGTTTTTGTATAATCGTAAGTAGTGGTAATCGTTGAGAAGACAACTGATTTTTCCACAGGCAAACTGTTTTTCCATTCCCATCCATTATTGTTGCTATAAATATCAGAAGGAGGTGAATTGCTTTGACAGATTGAAATCGCAGCGCCGGTGTTTAGCAATTCTTCACGAATTGCATCAAAGTGTTTGCCGATGTCATCCGACCAGTTTATCGTAATCAATCCTTTATTATTAAAACCGATTGGTTGGTTTTTGCCAAATTGTATTTGCTGGTTGATCACAATCGTTCCAATCATCAACACAACTGAGCTTGCAAATTGGAGCACAACTAATATTTTTCGCGGCAGAGAACTACTTTTACCCGCTTTCAAATTTCCTTTCAGCACCCGTATGGGATTAAACGATGAGAGATAAAAAGCAGGATAACTACCCGCGAGCAAACCCGTAATGATAGTAAATGCAATCATGATTATCCAAAAAAAAGGACGGGCAATTTGCAGGTTCATTTCTTTGTCCGTGAGTTTATTGAAGTAAGGCAAAGCAATGGTAACTATTCCCAATGCCAGGATAAATGCAAGCGCCGAGATCAGCATGGATTCGCTCAGGAATTGACTAATGAGTTGTTTTTTTCCTGAGCCGACCGCTTTGCGAACGCCGACTTCTTTCGCCCTTTTTTCCGAACGTGCCGTGCTCAAATTCATGAAGTTGATACAAGCGATCAACAAAACGATAAGCCCCAAAATGCCGAACATTCTCACATATTTGATGAAGCCCCCTGTATTCTTTCCATTTTTAAATTCACTGTACAATCTCCATTTTGCCATGGGGTGAATAAAAACTTCAGGCTTTATGTGCTTCAATGTATTTTCATCTGTGAAATGCGAGATAACCACATTCTTAATTTTCGCACTTACTGTTGCAGGGTTGGCATTATCGTTCAACTGCACAAAAACCTGCCATGAATTATTTCCCCAATTTGTCTTGTGGTACTGCTTGATCCAACTATAAATAATTTCCTGTAGTTGAAATGGGACCAGGTAGTTAAAAGCAAGTGAACTATTTTTTGGTTGCTTTGGAACAACGGCCGTGACTTTCAAATTCGTTTCATTATCCATCTTCACTATTTTGCCGATTGGGTTTTCATTCCCGAACAGTATTTTGGCAGTTTCATTCGTTAATACAATTGAATAGGGATCATGCAAAGGATCTTTATCGCCTGCCAATATTTTAAGCGAAAACATATTTACCGCTTCTTCGCCAATAAAATGCCCGTACTTGCTTATCTTTTTTTCTCCATATACAAGTGAATGAGGTCCACCCCAATCGCACATGGCAACGCCTTTAAAGTCAGGATATTTATTTTTTAGTTCTTCACCCAATGGAAATGGCATTGCCTGTTGAGAGCCGCGAGCGTCGTCAAAAGTTTGGTTCATCATTACCTGGTAAAGCGTGTCATAATTCTTAAAATGCCTGTTGGCTGAAACTTCGTCGTATATCCACAAGCCAATGATCATGGCGACTGCCATCCCCGCTGCGAGTCCAGCTATATTAATAAAGGAGTAAGCCTTATTTTTTATCAGGTTCCGCAAGGCGATTTTGAAATAGCTTTTTATCATGTTCTAGTTTTTATTGTCAATTATCAATTGTAAATGGCGAATATGATAGTTTGATTAATTGACTATTCACCATTGACCATTCACTATTCCGTTCTCAAACTTTTTACCGGATTAGCAATGGCTGCTTTGATTGCCTGGAAGCTAATCGTAAGCATTGCTATTAACGATGCTATTATGCCTGCAACAATAAATACCCACCAACTGATACTTACCCGATATGCGAAATCTTCCAGCCATTTACTCATTCCATACCACACAATTGGCGCTGCAACTATCGTTGCAATAAAAATGGGTTGTATAAATTCTTTTATTAAAAGCCCTGTAATCCGGGTTACGGAAGCTCCTACTACTTTTCTTATTCCTATTTCCCTGGTGCGTTGCTGTATTGAATAAAGTGAAAGCCCAAGAATACCAAGGCAGGCAATAATGATGGCAAGAGAAGAAAAATAACTAAAAATGATGCTAAGTCTTTTTTCACTTTTATACATCATTGCCAGTGTATCGTCGAGAAAAGAATACTCAAAAGATTGCTTAGCATAAAATTGGTTGAATGTTTTTTCGATTGAGCTTATGATATTATCCGCTTTCGATTGATCGAATCGTATGTATAGGTATTGAAACCGTATTGGGAGTATATGCATCACTAAAGGTTGTACTGCCGTTTTCAAAGGTGTGATGTTGAAGTCTTGCACAACACCTATCACTTTTCCTGATTTTAAAACAGCATTCGGCAGTACCCATTGAAATGTTTTGCCGATAGCATCAGCAGGAGATTTCCATCCTGATTTTTTCACCGCTTCTTCATTCAATATAAAACCTTCTGTCCTGTCAGTCGGGTGATCTTTTGAAAAGTCTCTTCCGGCTATAATTTTCATGTTCATGGTGCGTACAAAATCAACATCGGTAAAAAGCATTTGCATAGACAATGCTTTACTCAGATCAGCGTTTCCATCATTCACCTGGTTCACAGGAATAATTGGACCGGGAATTGATTGCGACGCAGCAACCGCACGAACACCAGGATTATTGATAAGAGATACTTTAAAAGTTTCCAGCCGTGTTGTATCTAAATTCTTAGGCAATGTCAATACAACGACATTATCTTTATCAAAACCGAGTTTTTTATTTTGCAGAAATTTTAATTGCTGATTGACCAGGATAGTAGCGGCGATAAGAACAATAGAAACAACAAACTGAAGAGTGACTAATATTCTTCCGAAAGAAATTTTTTTGCCTGTTTTGAAAAGCTTTCCTTTTAACACTTCAACAGGGTTAAAAGATGAAAGTATAACAGCCGGATAAATGCCGGCTAACAATCCAACGAACAATACCAGTAGAAATAACATGATAACAAGTGAAAGATTCCGATTGAGATCCAGGCTCAATTGTCGTTCGGATAATTGATTAAAAACGGGCAACACCAAATAAGCAATAGCGAGAGCAATGACAAGAGAAATTATTGCAAAGAATCCCGCTTCACCTAAAAATTGTTTCACCAGTTGGCTCCTACCTGCTCCTACTACTTTTCGTAGCCCCACTTCCTTTGCCCTTGATAGCGAGCGGGCCGTAGAAAGATTGGTAAAGTTGAAGCAGGCAAGAAGAAGGATGAAAATAGCTACCCCTGCAAAAACATACACATAAGCAATATCGCTATTAACACCGACCTCTCCCGTCATGTTAGAATGAAGATGAATATCAGTAAGCGGTTGAAGATATATGTCCTGATCCCCATCAGCCTGTGGATTGTTGACAATATATTTTTTTGAAAAATCGGTGAATTTTTTCTCTATTTCTTTTGCTGACGCTTTTTCATTAAGCAATATGTATGACTGAAACATGTGATACGACCAAAAGTTGCTCATATCGCCAAGAGTTTGTACAGAGATCAGTGAACTGAATTGAAAATGTGAGGATGATGGCATTTTTTTGGCAATTGCCGTTACCTCCACATCGACTGCCCCGACAAAAGAATTTATTTCAAGTGTCTTGCCAATAGGGTCGGCATTACCAAAATATTTCTGTGCTGCTTCTTTAGTTAAGATTATTGAATTAGGACGTTCAAGAGCTTTTTTTACGTCCCCTCTTTCAAGTTCAACAGAAAAAATATTGAAGAAAGTAGAATCAGCAAAAAAAATATCTTTTTCATAAAAATGCTGTTCTCCCGGCTGACCTATTACCATCTTTTCATCTCTTAGTAGTCTTACATACTCTTTTATTTCAGGATAATCTTTTTTCATTAGGGGTGCCCAGGGAGCTGGAGTTACAGCTAATTCTTTTTTGTCTTTTCCTCCGACTGGAATGGAAACGATCCTGTAAATATTCTTTGCATTCGCATTGAACTTGTCATAACTAAGCTCATGCTGAATAAAAAGAAACATGAGTACACAGCAGGCCAATCCTGTTGATAAGCCTAAAATATTGATAGCTGAGAAAACTTTGTTTCTCCAAAGATTCCGCCATGCGGTTTTGAAATAATTCCTGATCATAGTTTTCGTTTTTTCGTCAATGGCGAATGGTCAATTGTCAATAAGAGCCTTCGTCAACAGTGAATCCATTCACCATTTACTATTCATCATTGACGGGTCATTCTGTTCGTAAACTTTTCACAGGGGTAGCTATCGCTGCTTTTATTGCCTGAAAACTTACTGTAACCAATGCAATAAGTATTGCAAGCAATCCTGCAATTACAAACATGCTCCATGTAACATCTACACGATATTCATAATCCTGTAACCATTTATTCATGACCATCCATGCAATAGGACATGCAATAATCATTGCAATAAAAACAAGCAATAAAAATTCTTTGGAAAGCAGGCTGAATAAAATTACCGGGCTTGCACCAAGAACCTTTCTTATACCAAATTCTTTTGTGCGTTGCTCTGCTGTAAATATTGCCAAACCCAATAAACCAAGACATGAAATGAAAATGGCAAGGAATGAAAAGTAATTGGAGAGCTGGTTCACTACCTGCTCACTCTTGTACAACTTCTGATATTCTTCATCAGAAAATTTATAAGTGAACGGGAATTTTGGATTGAGACTTTTACAAACTTTTTCAAGGCTCGCCAAAGCTTCTTTTGTTTTTCCGGGTTCTGTTCTCACCAATGCCTCACCCCATTCATGATTTTCTCCCAGACTAAGCACCAATGGGTTGATAGCCTCTTGCAGTGAATTAAAATGAAAATCTTTTATCACGCCAATGATCGTTCCTTTCTTTTGCCAAAAAGTTAGCGGCTTCCCGATGGGATTTTTATACCCGATAATCTTTAACGCAGTTTCATTAACAATGTATCCGACAGAATCTGTTGCAAAATCTTTTGAAAAATCCCTGCCCTGTTTCATCTGCGCATGTATTGTCTTAATAAAATCGTATCCTACCATTGCCCAGGTAAATTCTATACCGGAGTTGGGATTCTTTCCTTCCCAATCAACACCCCCCGTTCCATTTTCAATTTGGGTAGGGTTTTGTGTCATACGGGTTATATCTTTTATACCTGGCATGTTCAACGCCTGGTTCTTAAACAATTCAAACTTGCCGGTAAGATCACCCTCCAGCGGGATATAAATAAGATTTTCCCTGTCGTACCCAAGATTGATGGATTGTATATAGTTCACCTGCCTGCTTATAACTATTGTTCCTATGATCAAAATAATCGAAAGCATGAATTGAAAGACAACAAGACCCTTTCGAAACCACAAAGCGCCCCTGCTGAATTTCAATGAGCCTTTCAATACGCGTACAGGATTGAATGACGATAAATAAAGCGCAGGATAACTACCCGAAATAAAACCTGTTACCAATAATAAACCTGTAATCGTTAACCAGAAAGCAGGATCACGAAAGGGAATAAGAATTTGCTTGGCTGTAAGTTGGTTAAACTGAGGCAGAGCAAGCATTACAAGTACAAGAGAAATAATGATTGCAATTGACACAATTAGCAATGCTTCACCGATAAATTGCCTTATCAAAGCAAACCGAACAGCACCGACAACTTTTCTAACACCAATTTCTTTTGCACGCTTTACAGATCTTGCTGTTGTAAGATTCATGAAGTTGATGCATGCAATCAGTAAAATAAAAATAGCAACGATACTGAAGAGTTGCACATATTGTATTCTGCCTCCTGAGATATTGCCCTGCCTGTCAAAATTGGATTGAAGATAAATATCTCTATACCTTTCAATGCCGAGCCTGATGTAATCATTTGGCGTTTGTTCCTTATTATAGTTATCAAGAAAACGTACGATCCTGGTCTCAAATGCTTTTGCATCTGTGTCCTGTCGCAGCATAATATAACATGGAGGTCCGTTATTGGTCCAATCTTTTGCCCAACTATTATTTTCAAGAAACGATTGCCAGTTAAGAATGTAATCAAATTGTGCAGTGCTGTTTTGAGGTACGTTATCAAATACTGCAGTTATTTTAAAATCTTTATTGTTTTGATAACGGATCGTTTTTCCGATTGCTTCTGCAGGCGAACCAAAAAATTCTTCAGCCATCTTTTTTGAAATCGCAATATCCGATGGCGTTTTCAACGCTGTTATTGCATTGCCTTCAAGCAAAGGATAAGAAAACATTTTAAAGAAATCCTGCCCGGCATGGTTTCCATTCTCTTTTATTATTTTATTATTCGCTTCGAAGGTGCTTAATTCATTCCATGCATAGTTCGTTGCATACTGCACTTCGGGTAACACCTGTTTCATTTCATCAGCCATAATGCCGGGTGAGCCATGAAAAGCAGACCATTGTCCGTCATGGTTCTGCCGTTCATATACGCTGTATAGCCGCGATCTGTTTTTGTGAAATGCATCTACATTATACTCATCATTTACCCACAGCATGATCAAGAGGCTGCATGCCAGGCCCAATGCAAGACCCATAATATTGATGAGGGAAAATGATTTGTTTCTCCAAATATTTCGCCAGGCTGTTTTTAAATAATTTTTAATCATAAAAATCTTTTAAGTCAAAAAGAAAAATTAAAAAGTCAAAAGCTTTAACTCATTTATAATTTCGATTTTTTACTTTTTAATTTATCTGCTCCGTTCTCAAACCTGCCTGCCGCCTGCCTGCCGGTAGGCAGGGCAGGCAGGCTTTTCACACAAGCACTACTCTGTTCGTAATGATTTCACAGGATTTGCGACCGCCGCCCTAATCGATTGAAAACTGATCGTGATCAATGCAATGATCAGTGCAAGCAATCCGGACAAAATAAAAACCCACCAGCTGATCGAGATCCTGTATGCGAAATCCTGTAACCACTTATGCATTGCCCACCAGGCAACGGGAAACGCTATAATGGCAGAAATAGCAACCAGTAGCAAAAAATTTCTTGATAACAGACCGGTAATACCCGCAACTGAGGCTCCCAGCACTTTCCGTATTCCAATTTCCCTTGTTTTTCTTTCGGCAGTGTATGCTGCCAATCCAAATAATCCAAGGCAGGAAATGATGATGGCAAGTAATGCAAACACCCTTGATAATTTGCCGATCAATATTTCACTTCTGAATTGTTTGTCGAATTCTTCATCAACAAAACTGTAATTAAAAGGAAAGCCAGGATTGTTGGCTTTCATGATACTCTCAATTTTAGCTATGGCCTGTTCTGTATTCTTCGCAGGATTTAATCTTATGTACAAGTAGCCGAAATAATCAGGGTAATTCATAAATACCAGTGGGTCGGGAGTACCATACATATCGCCATAGACAAAATTCTTTGCTACGCCGATGATCGTATAATCGATCCCTTTGTTCTCTGCTGTATCACGATGAAGTATTTTACCGACGGGATCTTTTCCAATCATTTTGGCCAAAGCTTCATTAATAATTATGCCGAGGCTGTCCTTACTTCCGGGATAAAAATCTCTTCCTTCCTTGATTGTTACGCCTGTCGTTGAGAGATATTCAGGACTCACATAATCCTGAGTGATGAGAATTTGTTTCGAAGGATCTTTTCCTTCCCATTTAAAATCATTGGTGCTGCTGCCCATATATAGCATGTTCAGGTTCGACATGGCAACATTCTTCACATAGCCGCTGGCTACCAGATCATTTTTGATCACGGAAAAATTCTTTTGCATATCGCCACGCAAAGCGGTCTGCAGCAGGTTTTCCTTATCATAGCCCAGATCTCTTGTCCTGATGTGCTGCACCTGTTGATAAATAATGATTGTACCTATGATTAAAATAATTGAGATGGTAAATTGAAGAACGACCAACCCTTTTCGAATATAAACCGGCGCTGTTCCTTTTAAGTTGAATCCTTTAAAAACACTAATAGGATTAAATGATGACAGATACAAAGCGGGATAACTTCCGGCAACCAATCCACAGATCAAAGCAATGGATGCTAAGCTGTAAATATGCTGGGGTTTATTTAACCCGATCGTTAGATGCTTTACAACAATGGTATTGAAAACAGGTAGCAGCAGATACATCAGCAAGATGGCAATGATCACAGAAAAAAAAGACATAAATATTGCCTCACCTATGAATTGACCGATAAGAACCCCTTTTTTTGCGCCCAGCACTTTTCTCACTCCTACTTCCCTTGATCTTTTTTCAGATCTCGCTGTGGCAAGGTTCATAAAGTTGATGCAGGCGATAAGCAAAATGATCCAGGCAATGGTGGTGAACATTCTAACAAATTGAATTCTGCCTCCAACTTGTTTGCCTTCTTCAAAATTGTTGCGAAGGCGCCAATCATTCATGGAAAAAAGAAATGGGCGGGCAATTGCCGTCGTGTCTTTTGCTTTAATAAAGCCATCCAGTTTTTTATTGATGCCGATAACATCTGCTTTAGGATCCAGCTCAACATAGGTTTGTATTCCATTGTTGCCCCAGAAAAGCAGCCAGTTATTTTTATCAAAATAAATTTTAAATGGAGCCAGCCAGTCAAAACGGAAAGTCGAATTTTCCGGCAGGTCTTTCATCACACCAGAAATAAGGTATTCTTCTTTGTTATCTACTTTCAACGTCTTACCTACGATATCCTTGTCATCACCAAAAAATTTCTTTGCCATTTTTTCGGAGACCACCAGTGAATGAAGCTGATTGAATGCCGTTTCCTTTTTTCCCTGCACAAATGACAAAGTGAGCATGTTAAAAATGGAAGAATCAGCATAATAACCTCTTTCGTAAAATGATCGATCACCAAGACCGAACAAAGTATAGTTGTCCCAGGTAGTGCGGCAAACGCTTTTTATGCCAGGAATTTCCTCTTGTATTGCTTGTGCAAGCAAACCCGGCGTTGAGCTGAAAGTGTAGGTCTTGCCTTCATAGGTCTGGTTTTCCATCACCTGATAAAGCTGATTGATCTTTTTGTTCTGATGATTATAATTCAATTCATCTTCCACCCACAAAAAAATAAAACCTGCGCAGGTGATGCCAATACATAATCCGAAAACGTTCAGAAAACTATAGGTCTTATTCTTCCAAAGATTTCGGACGGCAACTTTGAAATAGTTTTTAATCATAAACCCTCCAACTCCCTAAAGGGAGAGTTTTAGAATTTCTAATGAGGTTTGGAATAAATGCCCATCAGTAGAATATTTATTGAAATAAAGAACTACAATAGTTTAGTCAAAGTCCCCTTTAGGGGATTTAGGGCATCACTCCGCTCGCAATGATTTCACAGGGTTAGCGATGGCAGCCTTGATTGATTGAAAGCTCACTGTTAATAAAGCAATGGCTAATGCAGCCACTATAGCAAGCCCAAATACCCACCAGCTTATCGTTACTCTGTATGGAAAATCTTT
Source organism: Chitinophagaceae bacterium (assembly GCA_036005185.1). GTDB lineage: Bacteria > Bacteroidota > Bacteroidia > Chitinophagales > Chitinophagaceae > VBAU01. The sequence goes on from DASYQS010000028.1 coordinate 143,777, forward strand.
TAGCCAGCTATTCATAGCCCACCAAGCGATTGGAAAAGCAATAAGAGATGCAACCAAAACAAGCACAAGAAAATTCTTTGAAAGCAATCCCATAATGTTGAGCACATTTGCTCCCAGCACTTTTCTTATTCCGATCTCTTTTGTTCTTTGCTCGGCACTAAAAGCTGCTAAGCCAAACAAGCCCATGCACCCGACAATGATTGCCATAATCGTGAAAATCCAAAGCAAGTCACTCAATTTGCTTTCTGCTTTATACATTGCTGCATATGTTTCATCCATAAACTTATAATCCAGAGGGTAATCCGGTGAAAATTTATTCCAGACATCACGTATATATGCAATTGTGTTTTTGATATCAGTTGTTTTTAATTTCACTGCCACCTTTAACACAAACTGAGGATAGATTTGAATAACAGATGGCGTTACTTTCTCGTGCAGACTTTTATAATGAAAATCCTCAACTACTCCGATGATCTTTCCTTTCTTGATTGGATGTAATGTATCCTGTGGCACCCATTCATTCCAATGCATAGGTTGACCTATCGCTTTTTCAGGTGTACCGTATCCCCATTCTTTCACTGCGGTTTCATTGATAAGAAAAGCCTCTCTTACATCAGTTGCCATATTTTTTGAAAAATCACGACCTACAATTATTCTCAATCCTAATGTTTTCACATAATCATGATCACCGAGAAAAACATTTGCAGAACGTTCTTTTTCACCATCCGGCCCAATTGTAATAACACGATCACCTGCGTATATATCACCCGGTAAACCATAACCAGCAGTGACTGAAACTACATTTGGCGAACGTTTTATTTCTTCTTTAAAAGTTTCAAGCTTTCGTTCAACATCACCTCTGATCTGGAAATAAATCACCTGCTCATTATTAAAACCCAGATCTGCATTGTTCAAATATTTTGTTTGCCTGTAAACAATAGTTGTAGATACGATCAATAAAACAGAAAGAGCAAATTGGATAACCACTAACGCTTGTCTTAGTAATGCACCACCTCCGCTTCCAACCAGTTTCATATTCTTCAAAACTTTGATTGGTTGAAAACCCGATAATACCAAAGCGGGGTAAATACCTGCAAGTATCCCGATCACGATTCCTGCAGCCAGTATAAGCAATCCAAGAAGTGGATTATTGACCGGGTTAAACTCAATTGACTTGCCAGTAAATTGATTAAGTGATGGAATGATAAGGAAAGTAGCTGCAATTGAGATCAGCATTGAGATCGCAGACAGCAAGATCGTTTCTCCGATGAACTGTACAACGAGTTGCTTTCTTTCTGCACCGACAACTTTCCTCACCCCTATTTCTTTCGCTCTTCTGAATGATCTTGCTGTTGCAAGATTGATAAAATTGAAACAGGCGATCACTAAAACGAATAAGGCAATAATGGTTAATGCTTTTACATAAGTTTGATTGCCACGAATGGCATTATCATAAATAAGGTCTGAAGATTTAAGATGAATGTCTTTTAATGGCTGAAAAAATGGAAGAGATGTTGAACCAACTTGTGTCAGTTTAGGAAAAATCTCTTTTTTGATGTGAGCCTGTAACTTATCCTGCAATTGCTGAACATTAGCGCCTGGTTTTAGCTTAATGTAAGTGTAGAACTGGTGCCATGTCCATAGTTCCATTCTATTTCTTTGTATTCCTGCCGATGGCAATGACATCAGGTAGCGAAAATTCAAATGAAAATGTTCGGGCAATTTTGCCAACACGCCTTTTATAGCAAATGTGTCTCTATCGATATAAAGCGGTTTATTAACAGGGTTTTCATTATTAAAATATTTTTTTGCAAGCTCTTCGCTGATCACAACAGTTCTTGGCTCAATAAGCGCTGTAGAAGGATCACCGTGAATGAACTTTAGTCCGAATATGTCAAAGAATGCCGGCTCGACAAACCATCCTTTGTCTTCATAATTTCTTTTTTCACCGACTTCCATTAAAAATTTATCCAAAGACATCAGTATACGTACTGTTGTGTCAACTTCTGGATATGTTCTTTTGAGAAAACTTGCATAAGCTGGTGGCACAGGAGCTCCATAGGTGATCGCATCATTATTCTTACGTTGTTCATAAATGCGATATACATTTTCCCCGCCGGGAATATTTTTATCGTATTGCCATTCATCCCACACGAAAAGCCCAATCACCATACAACCGATGATCCCGATCGTAAGACTGGAAATATTTATAACTGCAAAACCTTTGTAGCGAAGTAAATTCCTGATCGCTATTTTCAAATAGTTTTTAAACATGTTCTAGTTTTTTGTCAATTGTCAATTGTGAATGAAAGTCTGATCTGATTGACCATTCACCATTGTCCATTCACTATTCAGTTCTCAAGCTCTTCACAGGATTAGCAATCGCCGCTCTCATCGTATTTAAGCTTACGACCACCAACGTCAGCAAAAGAACCATAATACCAACGGCACCAAAAAGCCAGATGCTTATTTGAATACGATAAGTATATTTCTCAAGCCAATTATTCATAAACCACCAGGTCAGCGGAGCCGCAATAACAAAAGCGATCAACACCAGCTTTAAGAATTCTTTTGAAATGAGCAACAACAGTTGTTGTACAGTTGCGCCCAACACTTTGCGTATGCCTATTTCACGAATTCGTTTTTCAATGGTGAAAGAGGCAAGACCAGCAAGGCCAATGCAGCAAATAAAAATGGCAAGGGCCGCAAAAATGTTAGTGATCTTGCTGATGAGCTCTTCGGTTAAAAATTTTTTTCCATACTCCTTGTCAACAAACTGATACTCGAAAGGGTAAGCGGGATTATATTTTTTAAAAATGGTTTCAATGGAGTTTAATGCTTTTTGAATTTCCGCCGTTTGATTTAATCGAATGTTTATTGCATTTGAATTATTGGGATCAAAAAATACCATCATGGGATCTACAGGTTTAAAAGGTGACTCCATAATGACATTGTCCGTAACACCTGTCACTGTATACGTCTTACCATAACGCATTTGCATGCCTACAGGATTTTTTAGACCCATTGCCTCAACGGCGGCTTTGTTCAATAGCATTGCTGACGAATCCGATGGCGTACCCGAAAAATCTTTTCCCTGCAGCATTTTAATGCCCAATGTTTTTGTAAAGTCAATGTCTGTGGCCATACCAGCAAAAATGATATTTAAATTAGCTGGTTTACCCTCCCAATCAGGTGCAGGAGTTTTCCACCATATATCAGTAATGGGAGAAAAAGTTCTTACTACAGAATTGATCAATCCTGTGCTGAGCAGCTCTTGTTTTATTACAGCAAAGTTTTTTTGCGTATCCGGCGTAGCATATATCATGATAAGGTTATTAGGATCATAACCGATGTTTCGATTCTTGATATGTTGTATTTGCTGATAAATAATGATGGTGGCTGAAATAAGTAAAATGGAAGTAACAAATTGTGCTACCACCAGAATGCGTCTTGGCATGGCAGCACTTTTGCCGGCAAGAAAAGTTCCCTTTAAAACTTTTATAGGATTAAATGATGAAAGATATAATGCAGGATAACTACCGGCTATAATGCCAGTAAATACAATAATAGCAGCTGCACCTAACCAAAAAATCGGTTCGGCAAAAGGCAGGGTCAAATGTTTATCGACAAGAATGTTGAAAGAGGGCAACAGGAGATAAACAATTCCGATGGAAAAAATAAACGCGACGAATGCAAGTATCAAGGATTCTAAAAAGAACTGAAGCACCAGTTGCTTTTTACCAGAGCCTAATGTTTTTCTGACACCAACTTCTTTTGCTCTTTTTTCTGACCGAGCGGTAGAGAGATTCATAAAATTCACACAGGCAATCAGCAGTATGATCAATGCAATGATGGTAAAAAGTGTAACATACTCAATCATGCCGCCTATATTCTTTCCATTTTTAAACTCACTGTAAAGTCTCCATTTATTCATTGGGAATCCGAAGTAGGTGCTTATTTTTTTATCATCGGGATCGTGCTGGTATTTTATCTGATTAATATTTTTTTCCAGCGCTCGCATATTGGTACCTGGATTTGGTTGTATAAAAACATCCCATGAGGAATTTTGCCAATTGGTCATGGCCTGCTTTAAATAATCATTGGAATAATTGAATGCATTAATGAAGTCAAACTGAAAGCTGGAGTTCCCTGGCACATCAGCAACGATCGCTGTAACCTTTGCATCATACTCATTATCTACCTTAATTATTTTATTGATTGGATCTTCATTTCCAAATAGGGCGATCGATGCAGATTTTGTCAACACTATTGAATAAGCATCCGGAAGGGCTGTTGCTGCATTGCCTCTAATGAATTTCCATGAGAACATGTCAAAAAAATGCTCACTCACAGTATAGCCTTGCTTCTTCAATTTTGCCTCACCATAAGTGAGTATATGCGGCTGTCTGTGTGTTGTAACAACTGCTTTTTTAATTTGAGGAAGCTTTTCCTGCAATGTCTTAGCCAACGGCAAAACCATGTTATCATCAGTAAAAACCTGATTATTAAAATCCCGGTTAGCCTTTATCTTGTAAATACTATTATAATTGGCATGGAACTTATCATAGTGCAATTCGTCCTGTACCCACAAAAAAATTAATATGGTGCAGGTAATGCCAATAGTTAATCCAAGCAAGTTGGTTAATGAAAACCCTTTGTTCCTGAATAGATTTCGCCAAGCGATTTTGAAATAATTTTTGATCATGTTCTAATTTTTGTCAATTGTCAATTGTGAATGGTGAACGGAAGAGTTTGATTGATTACCCATTCACTACTCGGTTCTCAAATTCTTCACAGGATTGGCGATTGCAGCTTTTATGGATTGGTATAGCACTGTTATTAAAGCAATCATTACAATCAATGCTATTGGAAACAGGAAAAGCCAAACACCAATCTGTATATGAAAAGCGTAATCATTTAACCAGTTTTGCAATAAGAAATAGGCCACGGGAATTGCTAGAATTCCAGCGTACAGTATAAGCTTGATATAATCTTTAGTGATAAGTGTTATTATTTGCAGAACCGTAGCTCCAAGCACTTTGCGAACACTGATCTCTTTAGTCCTTTTAGCCACTGTGTGAAGGGAAAGACCAAACAAGCCAAGGCTTGCTATAATGATGGCAAGTACAGTGAACCACCAAAGTACTGTTGAAAATAGTTTGTCATTTTTGTACTGTTCATTAAAATGCTCATCAAGAAAGAAAAATTGAAAAGGGCTTTGTGCAAATCTTGTACTCCAAACCTGCTTTGTTTGTGCTAATACCTGTTGAATATTCGTTGTGCTGAGCTTTAATGAGAACAGGCCCATGTTTATGTGTTGTTCCGGATAAAATATGATTGGGTCGTAATTATATTGCAATGATTGCTGATGATAGTCATGCATTACCCCGACAATCTTACAAGTGAATCCTGCTCCAACTATCAATTGGTCGATTGCATTCGCTGGTTCTGTAAAGCCAAAAATTTTTGATGCCGTTTCATTTATAATAACACTTATAGGCTGAGACGTATCGCGAGAAGGCGGTTTATCACGATCAAAATTTCTGCCTGCTGCCAGCGACAAGCCGTAATTGGGAATAAATTTTTCATCAATACCAAAGGTGCGGCACCGTTTGTCTTTGTCTGACGAGATCATACGAAAACTTGATGAGCTACCTACTTCACCACCGGGTACATCAGTTGAAGCAGTAACTGCTTGCACACCTGGAATAGCTTGAAGATCGTTGAGAAATGATTCAACCGTATTTATTTTACTGCTATCGAGATTAATGACTTGCTCCAACACAAGTGTTTGCTTGGTGTTTACACCCAAGTCGCGATGGCTCATAAACTGCAGTTGACGATAAAACCCAATGGCTCCTCCAATTAAAATAATGGCTGCAGTAAATTGCAGCACCACTAATGATTTACGCAAAAAATTTCTGCTTTTTCTTATTCCCGAAAAGCCCGTAACAGATTTTAAAGTTTGAATGGGTTGAAACGATGATAATATAAAAGCAGGGTAGAAGCCTGCGAGCAAAGTGCCAACCAAGAAGAGTAAAAATATGATTCCCCAAAACTGCCAGCTGTTGGTTTGCAGATCTATTACATTTTGATCAATGAGCTGGGAAAATTTTGATAGCGTGAGTTTGAAAAGAATAAAGCCTGTAAGTATTCCAAAAATATTCACCAAAAAAGTTTCTCCAAGAAACTGCCTTACTAATTGAAGCTTTGTAGCGCCGATAACTTTGCGCACTCCTACTTCTTTTGAACGTTCAAGCGAATGCGCTGTGGAGAGGTTTACATAATTGATCAAAGCAATGAGCAAAATGAGCAATGCGGCTATGCCAAGATATTTGAGATAATAAAAGTTACCGCTTCCTGCCATCTCATAATCATAGCCAGAACGAGTATGAATATCCTTTAATGGCTGAAGCTGAAAAGAAATAGTATATCCTTCTTTTTTCATTTTACTGCCCATGTAACGTTCAGCAAACGCCGGCATTTTTGCCTGCAAAGCGTTTGCATTTATGCCTGGCTTTAACAAAAGATAGGTGTAGAAATCGCTCCAACCCCAGCTTGTATTGGCGTTGCCATTAGTGAGTTGTATATACTTGTCATAATTAAGAAGGATATGAAATTGGATATGTGAATTGGCAGCCACATCTTTTAATACTGCTGTTACGACGTAGTCTTCATTGTCATAATGAAAAGATTTTCCTATCGGGTTTTCTCTTCCAAAATACTTAACTGCTGTTGAGTGAGTGATTACGGCGTCGTTCAATTGCTTAAAAGCAGTAGCAGCCGAGCCTCTTTCAAATTCAAACGAAAAAATATTGAATACAGAGGCATCAACATAATAGACCATGCCGTTCTCGACAATTTTTTGATCACCATGTTGCACCACTCCCCACCGTCTTCTAAAGCGCACTGCTTCCTGCACTTCGGGAAAATCTTTTTTCATGGCTGGTGCAACGGCGGGATATGTAAAGGCAAAGGTTTGAGGTTTACCGCTTGTTTCAGTTATAACCATCGGCACGCGGTAAATGCGATCTTTGTTTATATTAAAATCGTCGAAGCTGTATTGGAATCTCAGATAATTAATGATGAGCAAAAAGGCTGCAATTCCAATAGCAAGCCCAAGGATATTAATGGCCGAAAAAATTTTATTCTTCAATAAATTCCGCCAGGCTGTTTTCAAATAGTTTTTGAACATGTTTAATTTTTGTCAATTATCAATTGTGAATTGTGAATAGCAGTTTAATTTCATTGCCAATTGCCAATTCACCATTCACTATTCCGTTCTCAGGCTTTTCACAGGGTTTGCAATAGCTGCTTTAATAGCTTGAAAGCTTACCGTTAATAAAGTAATCACCAAAGCACCGCTGATAGCAATGGCAAAAACCCACCAAGTAATCGTTGTTCTGTAATCATATTTCTGCAGCCAATTATTCATATAGTAATAAGCAAGAGGAGTAGCTATCACACATGAGATGATGACTAAAATCAGAAAATCTTTAGAGAGCATTTGCCAAACATTTACAACTGATGCGCCCAATACTTTGCGAATGCCGATTTCCTTCGTTCGCTGTTCAGCTACGAAAGAAGCTAATCCGAATAAGCCGAGACAGGAAATGAAAATGGCAAGAATAGCAAAGAACGTAGCCAACTTGCCAATACGTTTTTCGTTTCCGAATTTTTTCGCAAACTCTTCATCTACAAAGTCAGCTTTAAAAGGCATAGCGGGATCGTACTTTTTAAAAACGGCTTCTATTTTACTCAGTGATTGGTTTGCACTCCACGAAGGATTCATTCTTATTATAAAAACATTTTGTTGTTGGGTTGAAATATGAAAAAGAGAGGGCCGCACCGGCTTATAAGGAGATTGCACCAGCAAGTCTTCCACTACACCGATGACCGTATAAGGCTTGTTCTCCCATCTGATGATCTTACCGATCGGATTTTTTAAACCGATAAATGCTACTGCCGATTCATTTAAAATAAAAGCAGAGGAATCGGTAGCAAAGCTCTTTGAAAAATCCCTGCCTTCTTTTACTTTCCAGCTTATTGTTTTTCCGTATTCATAAGTGACGGCATTATTGGGAAAATCAACAGCCAGGTTAGGATCTTTTCTCTCCCAATCAAAGCCGCCATTGGTATTCCATACTGCAGTGGTGGGGCTTCCTGATTCAGTCATGTCAACAATGGCTCCGGTATTTTTTAACTCTGATCTTACCGTTTCAAAATGCTTGTGTAATTCTTCAGTAGTTCCATGGCTCACTAATCCATCACGGTTATAACCAATGGGCCGGTTCTGGCCAACATTGATCTGCTTATACACAACCATTGTACCTATGATCAACATGATAGAAATGGCAAATTGTACCACCACCAACACTTTGCGAGGTATGGGGGCATAACGTCCCACACGAAAAGTTCCTTTCAATACTTTAATAGGATTAAAAGAAGACAAGAATAAGGCAGGATAAAACCCGGAGATCAAACCTGTAATTAAACTAAAACTGATTCCTGCTAACCAAAATAAAGGGTTGGCCCACTGTATAGCGATCTTTTTGTCAGCTACTGAATTAAAGAAAGGCAATATTAATATAGTCAACAACAATGAAATGATAAATGCAATAAAAGCAATCAATACAGATTCGCTGAAAAACTGTGTAATTAGTTGTTTTCTCATTGAACCAATAGCTTTTCGGATACCCACTTCTTTCGCTCTTTTTTCTGACCGGGCGGTACTGAGATTCATGAAATTGATACATGCCAACAGTAAAACAAAAACACCGATGATACCGAAGAGCCACACCGTTTCAATTCGTCCTCCGGTATTGACACCACCTTTGAAATCGGAACGCAAATGCCATTTGCTCATGGGATGCAAGAAAACAGCCGGCTTATATCTTCTTTCTTCTTTCGTTACTTTATTCAATTTTACATCTCTGATCTTCGCCGATATTTTTTCCATATCCGCGTTATCTGCAATTTGTGCAAATGTTTGGGTGAAGTTGCTTCCCCATGGTTCATTCATTTCCCTTACCCATGTATTCTGGTTTAAAAACAAATCCCATGGCATAATAATTTCCATTTCTTTAAATGAAGTGTTATCCGGCAGATCTTCATACACACCCGTCACTTTTACATCCACCTTATTATCCACCCTCATTATTTTCCCTATGGGATCGTCGTTTCCGAAATAAGCGTTGGCCACAGATTTGGAAAGCAAAATGGAATTCATTTCTTTCAATCCATCTTTTGAGCCACTGATCATTTTTAGGCTCAACATGTCAGTCACCTGCGGCTCAAAATAACTTCCGGGTTTTAAAAAAATTTTATCCCCGTATTTTAATGCATGATTATAGTTCCATGATGATTGTAGCACGTACTTAAAATCGCTACCATAAACACGGCGGATTTCCTCAGCCATCAGAGCAGGATTGGCTACCTGGGTTTCTATTACCCCGTTGTAGCTTTGGTGTTGCATTACCTGCGCAATGCGATCATAATTCTTGTGATATTTATCAAAATTCAATTCATCGTATATCCATAAACCAATTAGTATCGCTACTGTCATGCCTACTGCAAGCCCACCGATATTGATGAAAGAGTAAATTTTATTTTTAAGAAGGTTTCTCCATGCAGTCTTAAAATAATTTTTTATCATGGGTTTCCTATTTATTCGGTTCTTAAAGATTTGACAGGATTAGCAATTGCTGCTTTGATCGACTGGAAACTCACTGTCAACAAAGCAATTACCAGGATAGATACAAATGGTATAAGAAAATAAGACCAATGCATACTGATACGGAAAGCATAGCCTTGTAACCAGTTTGCAATCGTGAGCCACGCTAATGGCACAGCTATGACAAATGCGATCACCAGTAATACTGCAAACTCCTGGTATAATAATTTCAGTATCCTTATTACAGAAGCGCCCAATACTTTCCTGATGCCGATCTCCTTGGTACGTTGAATTGTAGTAAATGAAGCGAGACCAAATAATCCCAAACATGCAACCAGTATTGCCAACAAAGTAAACAATCCAAACACCTGTCCGAATCGTTGGTCAGCTTTATATTGCTGGTCGAAATGATCATCAAGGAAGAAATACTCGAATGTGTTGCCAGGAAAAAAATTATTCCAGTTGGCTTTTGCCAGCGCAATAGTTTCGCTTGCTTTTGAAGCAGATATTTTTATGGACAGGTATCCGCGTACACCAGGTATTAAACGAAATATTAACGGTTCAAAAGCTTCACGTAATGATTGCTGATGAAAATTTTCGGCAACCCCTACTATTGTATATCGTCTTCCCCAAAAATCAATTCTTTTACCAACAGCGTCCTCCGGTTTATTCAAACCTAATTGCTCAAATCCCTTTTTATTAAATATTACAGCACTATCATCGGTGCCGAAATCTTTTGAAAAATACCGGCCGGCAATTAGTTTAATCCCATACTGCTTCAGATAATCATGGTCAACTCCAATTACACGGTATTGCTTTTGTGTCGATTCATCAGTCCCAACCAATTTTATACCACCGGCATTCCAGTCCACCGCTTGACCAGGTATGCTTGTTGATATTGTTACTCCTTTTATACCCGTCTGCTGATTTAATGTTTCTTTAAATGCATTCATGTTTTGCGTATAAATAGAATCAGTAAGAACTGTGGGCGGTCTCACCACCAATGTTTGATCGATATTGATACCTAATGATTGTTTACGCATATATTGGATCTGCTGGTACACAGCAAGAGTTCCAATTAATAAAAACAGTGATGCAGTAAATTGAAATACTACCAATCCTTTTCTTAGTAAAGAGCCCTTTGTAGTAGCGGTCATTTTCCCCTTTAATACTTCAATTGGTTTGAAGCCAGACAGTACAAATGCCGGATATAATCCGGAAAAAAATATACCGATAAGAAATAAACCAATAAGACCTACCCAAAAATTTGTTTGGCTGAATAAAGAATAAGTAAGGTTCTGTCCTGAAAGTTTGTTAAAACCGGGAATTGCAATAACTACAATTACCAATGCCAGTACCAGGGCAAAAGCATTAAGCAATCCAGATTCAGATAGGAATTGAAATATAAGCTGTTTACGTTGCGAACCAACAGTTTTTCGAATACCAACTTCTTTCGCCCTGTTTACTGCTCGGGCTGTAGCAAGATTAATATAATTTACCCATGCAATGACAGCTATAAAAAAAGCAATACCTAATAAAAGATAGGTGGTCTTACCATCACCGTTAGCCGCTGGCTCATTCATGTAATGTGAGTATAAATGAATATCTGTTAAAGGCTCCAGATAATAGCTAACGGCTGCATTGAAACGCTTCAAGTCAGCCGCTGTAAACTTTTCAACGATCGGTAAAAATTTTTTCTCTACAACATTAGGATCAGCACCTTTCCGCAATAAAACATAAGTAAGACAACCATCCCAAAACCACGCTGTTTCCGGGTTGTTATCTGGTCCTACAATTTTAATAAATGTTGGATAGGAAAGCAGGATATCAGGTCTTATTTGAGTATTAACAGGTGCATCTTTAAATACCGCAGTTATTGTATAATCCCTGTTACGATTTAAACGTAACGTTTTACCAAGCGCATTGGTTGTTCCATACAAGGTCCTGGCGGTGGTTTCGGATAAGGCAGCAGTAAAAGGTTCTGTCAATGCTTTTTCCTTATCACCCGCTATTAGTGGATAAGTGAAGATGCGGAAGAATGAATTAGTGGTATAAAATACCTTATTGATCTTGAGTGGTTGGTTATTAATTTCAGCAATTACAGGATCTCTGCCTACAAGCTTTACATAGTCTTCGATCTCTGGTATTGCATCTTTAAATGAATTGCCAGCTGCATATGCCCCGCCAGCCCATTGAGTACTCAATTTTCCGTTATCAAACCTGTCTTGCTGCACACGATAAATGCGATCCTTATTTGCATGAAAGTTTTCATAACTTAATTCAAATGATACATATTGCAGGATCAAAAGGCAGGCGGCAATACCAATAGCCAGGCCAATTATATTGATCCCTGAGTATCCTCTTTGACGTAAGATATTGCGCCAGGCAATTTTTAAATAGTTTTTAATCATTAGCTATACTTTTTACTCTGTTCTTAATGACTTCACCGGGTTAACCATAGCGGCTTTGATCGCTTGGTAAGAAACCGTGAGCAACGCTACCACACACGCCGATATGCCTGCTATGACAAAAACCCACCATTGTACATTAATATGATAAGCATATTCCTGTAACCATTTGTTTGCTGCCCACCAGGCTATGGGGAAGGCAATGCCGTTAGCTATAAAAACCAGTTTCAAAAAATCTTTTGATAATATTGAAGCAAGGTTCAATACAGTTGCTCCTAACACTTTTCGTACGCCTATTTCTTTTATTCTTTGTTCGGCAGAATAAGTTGCTAAACCAAAAAGACCAAGACATGCAATGAAAATAGTTGCGAATGCGGCCCAAATCAGAATGGTTTGACGGCGTTCGTCTTCGATGTAAAACAATGCCAGTTGATCATTCAAAAAATGATACTCGAATGGATCATCTTTGTCGTTTTTTATCATCACCTCTTTCAATTTATCTAAGGTCCCTCTGATATTGGTTGCAGCTATTCTTGCCGAGTAATAATCAATCACCTGTATCGGGTTTTGATCATAGCACAATATCATGGGCTCAATCTTATCACGCAACGATTGAAAATGAAAATCTTTTACGATACCAATCACCCTTGGCTTAAATGGAATATTTTCATTATTAAGCGGCACAAAAGTTCCGTCACCATTTCTTGAAAGCGCGGGAATCTCAACAATCTGGCCCGCAGGCTCTGTTATATCCAACATCTCTGCTGCTGCTTCGTTAATAATAACATCTGATGAATCGGCCGGTGTATCAAAATTTCTTCCTTGTAATAATTTAATCTTATAGGTCGTCAAAAAGTCTTTATCAGCGCCAATCATGTAAGCCACTTTAGGTTCATCATTACTCCCCTCAGTTTTTATTTTAACAGTGCGGAACGATTTCCATTCACCCGGCACTCTTGATGTAACTGATACATTTTCCACAGTCGGTATTTTAGCCATTTCAGCTTTTACGGCTTCAAAATTTGTCCTGGCCTTCCGGGTATTTACATCAATAATAACTAGAAGATTTTTATTGAAACCCAGATCGGTATGATTCAAATAATGCACCTGCAGAAAAAGAACAATCGTTGCGATAATCATTACGATTGAAATGGTAAATTGAAAAACAACTAATCCTTTTCTTAACGACAACCCACTTCTATTCTGAAGTTTCAAACTCTTCAATAATAAGATAGGTTTAAAACGAGAAAGCATTAGCGCCGGATAGCTGCCCGATAAAAAACCTGTGATCACTGCAAAAGCAATTGCATAAAGCCAAACCCGATAATCAGTGGAGAAGCCAAGAGAAATCTGTTTACTAGTAAACTGATTAAACGCAGGAAGTGCAAGATTAACTACTGCCAGCGACAACAGGAATGAAATAAATGTCACCATCAATGATTCAAATAAAAATTGCCTGATCAAATTACCTTGTAATGCACCGATTGTTTTACGAACACCAATTTCTTTTAAACGGCTGGAAGCTCTTGCAGTAGTAAGGTTCATGTAATTAATACCTGCTATCAACAGTACAAAAAGTGCAATAAATGAAAATATCTCAATATAAAACATGCTTCCTTTTACAATGGCATCCACATTTGAATTTCTTGCACCATCAATAATATTTCCTGAATTCAGGTGTATGTCTTTTAATGGCTGTAAACTAAAAGAAAAGGTAGTGCCGGCAGGAGGAGTAAAATTGCCATGCACGAGTTTTGCCATTTGGGTGGCAACAGATTTTGGATCAGTGTTTGATTTTAAAAGTGCATATACCGAAAAGTTTTCAGAGAACCAATCACGGGCTAGAAATGCATTATAAAAGCTGTCAGTTCGAGACGACGCATCAGATAGCACTGAACTAAAATCAAAACTTGAATTTCGCTGGTGATTTTTTAAAACACCGGTAACCTTTAACGGCGATTGCATGAAACTAAATTGCAAGGTTTTGCCAAGTACGTCTGTTTTATTAAACAACCTCATTGCAAGGTCCTCTGTGATGATGATGGAATTGGGGTCTGCTAACGCAGTTTTTTTATCACCGGCAATCAGGGGAAAATCAAATATGCTCAAAAAATTTTCATCGGCGATAGTTACAGTTTCCTGGAAAAAATTTGCAGGATTTTCAGGATTCACAATATTAGCCCGCCCTGTTCTTCGAATGCGGGCTGTATTTTCAATGCCGGGAATTGTTTTTTTTGATTCTTCTGCAAGTTTATAGCTCGCAGCAGCTATCGTAGTTGATTCGCCATTCACATTTTTATGTTCAATCACACGGTAAATTCTGTCGGCTTTGCTGTGCTGAGTATCAAAGGTGAGCTCATCAAAAATATAAAGACCGATTATTAAAAAACAACTCATGCTAAATGTGAGCCCCGCAATATTCAGAATAGTATAAAGCTTATTCCTGATAAGCGTTCTCAAAGCTGTTTTAAAATAATTTTTTATCATCGGTTTCCTATTTATTCGGTTCTTAAAGATTTAACAGGATTAGCAACGGCAGCCTTAATAGCTTGAAAGCTGATCGTAATGAGTGCTATGAGTGCAGCTACAATTCCAGCAATGACGAATACCCACCACGGCATGCTGATACGATAGGCAAAGTCCTGTAACCATTTACTCATAAAATACCAGGCAACAGGAAAAGCAATGATGGCAGAAAGAACAACAAGTCGTAAAAAGTCTTTTGAAAGCAGGGCAACGATAGTAGTAATATTAGCACCTAATACTTTTCTGATTCCAATTTCTTTTATCCGTTGACTAATAGCAAATGCTGAAAGACCAAACAAACCGAGACAAGCAATAAAAATCGCAAGACAAGCAAATGTGGTGAACAAAGTTTTTTGTCTCTCTTCAGCTCGGTAAAGCCGGGCAAAATTTTCATCGAGGAAAGCGAATTGATAAGGTGTTTCAGGCAAAAATTTTTTCCATGTATTTTCAATATGCGATAAGGCGGAAGGGATATTGGCACCGCTGATCTTTATCGATATTCTTCCATAGTTATTTGCATTTCTGGGCACAAGCAAAACAAGCGGAACAATTTTTTGATGCATGGACTCAAAATGAAAATCATTAAATACGCCTATTAGCTTTCCTTTGCGATTACCATAGCCAAAATCTTTACCAATAGCATCTTCATTTGTTTTAAAACCTAAAACTTTTACGGCTGATTCATTGATCAAAAACGCCGAAGTATCTGTGCTGAAATCTCTTGAAAAGCCACGACCTGCAACCACTTTTACTCCGTAGGTAGAAATAAAATCCTGGTCAGAAACCACATATTTTATATCAGCTGTTACAGGCGCCAGCGAATCACCACGCATTATTCTCGATCCCATGGCATCTAACAGTCGCCCGGTTGGTATTCGTGATGAATGTCCTGCACTTTTTATATTTGAGTTCTCGAGCAATTCTGTTCTGAATGCATCATATTTATCGCTTAGTTCGCTGGCATAAGGCAGCGTTACGATATGCTCTCGATCAAAGCCCAATGATTTATTTTGCATATACCTCATTTGGCTAAAAACAATGGCCGTGCAAATGATGAGAATGATGGAAATGGCAAATTGCAGTGTAACCAAAACCTTTCTAAACGAAATATTTCCTCCACCTGTTCTAAGAAGCCCTTTTAGCACTTTCACCGGCTGAAATGAAGACATGAAAATGGCTGGGTATAAACCTGAAACGATGCCGACAACAAAGGGAACAAGAAGAATGGGAATAATGATTTGCCATTTTAGCAAAATACTGATATCAAGATTTTGTGCTGATATTTTGTTTAACCATGGAAGAAGTATCCAGGATAATCCAAAGGCAAGCAGCATAGCTATCCATGAAACCAATACTGACTCGCTGAGAAATTGAACCATGATCTCTTTGCGTTGTGCTCCTACCGTTTTCCTGATTCCAATTTCCCTTGCACGCAATGTTGATCTTGCTGTGGAAAGATTCATGTAATTGATACAGGCGATCAATAAAATAAACAAGGCAATAGCAGAAAAAATATAAACCCTCTTTATATCTCCGTTTTCTTCTGCTTCGTAATCGGTGTGTGATGTAAGATGAATATCAGTCAGCCTTTGTAATGAGAGGGATGTTCCTTGTGAAGGCTTGTATTGACTCCTGCCAGTCATACGCCGGTCGAGAAAAGCAGGAAATTGTGCAATTAATTTATTGGGATTGTAATTTTTAGGTAATCGTATGTAAGTGAAAAAAGAATTGTTACCGAAATTGGTCCTCAGATTCTCCGCCCCATAAACAAGCGTATCATTTAAGGTGTTAAAGGAAAGCATCACGTCAGGATGAAAATGAGTGTTGGATGGAAAGCGTTTATAAATGCCTGTTACTTTAAAATCAAAATAATTCCCCAGGTTGATCTTTATTATCTTATTGATGGGGTCTTGATCTCCAAAATATTTCTTTGCTGTTTCATCCGTCATCATTACACTATAAGGGCCGCTCAAGGCTGTTCTTGGATTGCCTTTTAAGATAGCCACCTTGAAAAAATCAAAGAACCTGTCGTCAGCAAAAAAAACATTTGGTTCAGTAAGCATTTTATCATCATATCGCAAGGCAGTATTCCCATTTTGCAATACTCTCGTCATGTCTTCAATCTCTTTAAAATCATTTTGCAATAGAGGCCCGAATGGAGGAGCTACCGTGCTGAGATTAAGATTCAAAGCGCCGGTTTCAGGATTAAAGAAACTGCGTGTAACTCGATAAACACGATCCTTATTAGGTTGGTATTTGTCGTAGCTTAATTCATGCAGAATGAAAGCGAGGATCAGCAGGCAACAGGTTAAGCCTATCGTTAGCCCAAACACGTTAATAAACGATATGAACTTGTACTTTGTAAGATTGCGGAAAGCAATTTTAAGGTAATTGCGAATCATGATGTCAAGTTTTATTCTGTACGTAAACCTGCGAAAAGGCAGGCTTTTCACTCAAAGCACTACTCAGTCCGTAAAGATTTCACAGGATTAGCAATAGCAGCTTTCATAGCTTGGAAACTAATGGTGAGTAAAGCAATAAGAGTTGCTAAAATTCCTGCCATCAAAAAAACCCACCAGGATACACCAATGCGATAAGCAAAGTCTTGCAACCATTTATTCATAGCAAACCATGCAACGGGGAAAGCGATCACTGCAGAAATAGCGACCAGTTTTAAAAAATCCTTTGATAACAGGTTTACAATATTCGATGTGGATGCACCTAATACTTTGCGAATGCCTATTTCTTTTGTTCGTTGAATGGTGCTATAGGAAGCCAACCCAAGTAAACCAAGACAGGAAATAAAAATGGCCAGTATAGCAAAATTTAAAAATAGTTTTCCAAATCTTTCTTCGCTGCGGTATTGCTTATCAAAAAATTCATCTAAGAAGTCATAGCTGAATGGCCTGTTTGGGATCAATGTTTTCCATTTGCTTTCGATAGCGCGGAGCGTAGCAGGTAAATTAGCGGCAGCCACATTCGCCGAAACAAGATCACACCCACCCGGTTCAATGCGCATGCTTAAAGGTTTTATCGGTTGCTGCAACGAACGGAAATGAAAATCCCTCATAACACCAATGATCTTACCTTCTCTTCCCCATTGTTTAAAACGTTTTCCGATTGCTTGTTGAGGCGAGCTATAACCAAACATTTTCACTGCCGCCTCATTTAATACCATCGCCTGCGTAGTATCCGTTGCAAACTCCCTTGAAAAACTTCTGCCAGCAATCATTTTTATTTTGAACTGGTTGATGTAATCAAAATCAACAAAATAAAGATCAAGATTAGCTACCTGCAGATCGCCCTTGATATTTTCAATTTCAGAATAAGCGCCGGGATTGCCCCCGCCCGGAACACTTGATGAAGTGGCTACTGATTTTACAGTTGGGATCGTAGTTAATGCTTGCTTAAATGCATCTTTTCCGCTATCACCATAGGTATTCATCACGATCACTTGGTCCTTGCTAAAACCAAGCTCTTGATTGCGCATATAGCTCATTTGGTTGTAAACAATGATGGTTGCTATAATTAATCCAATGGAGATAGTGAACTGCGATACAACGAGTGCTTTTCTTAATAGAATGCCTCGGCTTCCAGTTGCAAATTTTCCTTTTAGTACAATTACAGGCCTGAAAGATGATAACACTAATGCGGGATAAACACCTGCCAGAAAACCAATTCCTACGGCAGCAAAAAGCAGAATGATCAAATAGCTGATGTTTTCAAAAATACTGTGACTAATGGTTTTGCCTGCTAATTGATTAAATAAAGGAAGCAGTAACCATGAAAAAAAGACCGTTAATGAAAAAGCGATCAGACAAATGATAATGGATTCTCCAATAAATTGCCTGGTGAGTTGCACTCTTGCAGCTCCAACTACTTTGCGAATTCCTACTTCTTTGGCCCTTTCAGCGGAACGGGCTGTTGTGAGGTTAATGAAATTGATACAAGCGATGAGCAAAATGAAAATGGCAACGATTGAAAATATATACACATTGTTTATGTTGCCTGATTTATGGCCATCACGGGTTGAACGCAGATAGACATCTTTTAATGGTTCAAGAAATAGGGTTGGGTACATCTGGCTTTGCTTCATATTCGTTCCGTTGCGCTTTTCAAGAAAAGCCGGGAATTTTTTTTCTAAAGCCTTTGCATTTGTACCGTTCTTTAATAATAAGTATGCCCTAGCCCCATAACTTCCCCACTGACTGTCCAATCCCTGGTTAAATTTTTGTGTTATGGTTGTCATTGATAAAAGCATGTCTGCTTTTATTTGGGAATTTTCCGGAATATCTTTCATGACGCCGGTTACCTTGGCAGGAAAGGCATCCCCGGTTATTAACAAGGTTTGGCCGATAGGATTTTCTTTTCCAAAATATTTTTTGGCAGTAGTTTCCGAGAATACGATGCTGAATTGTTCCTTTAATGCAGTTTGCGGATTTCCTATAAGTAATTTAAAATCGAAAACATGAAAAATGGAAGAATCTGCCCACGCAGCATTTTCTTCCTGAAATTTTATATCCCCTTTTCTCACCAATACTTCATTGTTCATGATGCGAACAAATGATTCCACTTCAGGGAACTCGTCTTTTACATTTGGGGGTACAGCCCATGCGGGGCGGTCTGCATTGATAACTTCTGTAGGTGTTTTAATATCCGCAACGACTCTATAAGTGCGATCAGCTTTACTGTGAAATGAATCGTAGCTTAATTCAAATCTCACATATAAGAAAATAAGAAAACACGCCGTCATGCCAACGGCCAATCCCATTATATTGATGAATGAAAATACCTTGTGTCTCCCCAGGTTTCGAAAAGCGATCTTCAAATAATTTTTAATCATGGCTATACTTTAATGTCAATGGTCGATAGTCAATTGTCAATAAGAATAGCCAATAGTCACGATTCACTATTGACCATTCACCATTCACAATTACACCATTATATTTTCCAACACAGTTTGCCCATCCAGCATCCGGACAATGCGATGACTGTAGCGGGCATCATGCTCACTGTGAGTAACCATTACAATAGTGGTCCCTTGTTCATTCAAGTCAGTTAGTAATTGCATCACCTCATTTCCGTTGTGTGAATCGAGATTTCCGGTTGGCTCATCGGCAAGGATAAGCTTGGGCTTGTTTACAACAGCTCTGGCTACAGCCACACGCTGCTGCTGGCCCCCTGATAGTTGTTGAGGATAGTGGTTGCGACGGTGCATGATCTGCATTTTATCGAGCACATCTTCCACACGTTTTTTTCTTTCGGATGATTTTACACCAGTATAGATCAACGGAAGTTCAACATTCTCAAAAACTGTTAACTCATCAATAAGATTGAAACTCTGAAATACAAATCCAATGTTGTGCTTACGCAGATCAGCCCTTTTGCGCTCATTAAATTTTGCCACTTCAATACCATTAAATTTAAAGCTTCCGGTATCCGGATCATCCAACAAGCCTACAATATTCAGCAAAGTGGATTTGCCACAACCGGACGGCCCCATAATAGCTACAAACTCGCCTTCTTTTACTTCAAGCGATAGCTTATTGAGCGCTACAGTTTCTACTTCTTCTGTTCTGTAAATTTTTTCGAGGTCGGTGATCTTAATCATTGTATTTGTTTTAAGTGATGTTATCGGAGGAGTTAAATTTTTAAAAAATTATAAAATGGTGAAAGTTTCCACTCTTCATTTATGCTCGCTGGGATATTTTTTTTTGGTAAATTTTTTTTAACGGCCGCTTCCATATTGCATTGACCAATTTCCTTGAATGAAAAGAAACTTATGCAAACGATAAGAAGCGATGCATATATTAATTTCTTTTTCATATTTCTTAGTTAGTTATTTTTTTAACACCAGTTCCTGCATATCGCCATAATTTTCATAGCTTGAGGTAACCACTTTATCGCCCGGTTTAAGTCCACTCAGCACTTCATAAAAATCAGGGTTTTGACGACCCAGTTGTATATCTACCTTATAAGCAGTTCTTCCATCATCACTTACTTTAAAGATCCAGTTGCCACCTGTTTGCTGATAAAACCCTCCTTTGGCAACTTGCACAGCTTCTACCTCATCACTGAATGCCAACCGTATTTGCAAGGTTTGTCCGCGACGTATTCCCTTGGGCACTTCACCTACAAATTCCATATCCACTTGAAAACGCCCATTGGTGACCTGGGTATAAACTTTTTTAATCACCAGTTTATAGTCCTTGTTTGCAAAAGTGAATGAGCCGAACAGCCCTGTTATGATCCGCGAAATATAATGTTCATCTATATCTGCTCTCACTTTAAAACCACTCAATACGTCAATTTGCCCTAAGCGTTCGCCTTTTGGTTTGTTTTGGCCAATCTCTGCGTCAAGCGATGTAAGCTGTCCATCAATAGGAGCTCTAACAATAAGGTCGCCGACTTTTTTGCGCATTACATTTAAAGCAGTTTGTGAACCTTCAAATGATTTTTTTGTTTGCTCAATCTGCTGTGAATTGGAAATTGAATCTTGATGAAGAAGTCTTTCTGTTAATCTCTTTTTTTCTAATTGATAATTATAATTGTTTTCTGCCTGCTTAAATTCCTGCAACCCTATCGCTTTTTGCTCATACAAGTATTTATCAAGATCATAAACTCGTTTAGCTTCTTTAAAATCATTTTCTACATCTGTCATTTGGTTCAGCTTGGTAGTAGTGTTTTGTTGTGCAGCGTTCCGCGCAATTTGCATTTGTGTAAGAAGGTTATAAACTGATGTTTGTTGATTTACCAAGCTGAGCTCGATATCCGTATTAGATAGGAGGAGAATTGGCTGATCTTTTTTTACGATAGCCCCATCTTCCACATATTTATCTTCAACCCGTCCACCTTCGACAGCATCAAGGTAAATAGTTGTTAGAGGCAAAACAACGCCGTTAACAGGAATGGTTTCCTGAAAAGGCCCTTTTTTAACTTCACTCACGGTTATTCGCTCAACATCTACATTTAATTTGCTTTTTCCGGATGTGTAATAATAGCTAGCGACCATTAATAGTACAAGAGCGGTAATACCCGCGATTGTTAAGATGCGTTTCCTGCCCCATTTCTTTTTCTTAACGATTCTGTCCACGGTGGTTTATTGTTTGTTTATGTTTTTTTGTTACCAGTTGCGGGCTTTGAGAGAAGATTTTAAATAAGTTCAGAGCCGAAAGACCAAGATAAGTTTGTTATAAAAAGTATCGGAAACCGGCTCTGAACTCTAAACACAAAACTGCAACTGCGACTAACAGTGGTAAGAATATGCCAATCTGGAACAACGATGATTTACAGAGTTTTAAATCTGCCCAAATCTACGAAAACGTTCGTTTATGATACAATAACTGTCCGCTTTCGATACAGTTTTTAAGCATTCTTTTTTGTAAAAATTTAGTTGCCATCGCTTTGTAATTATGGTATAATTGTACCATAAAGGAAAATTGGTGACTGAGGAATTAGAATTTGTTCAATATGCTAACATTCCGGAAAAAAATAATATTCGGTTAAATAGACAAGCTCTCCCAGTTACCCTTTCCTAATTCCATGCTCAGAGATATGAACCTGAAAAATGCTTCCATATTAGTAATTGATGATGACCAAGATGTATTGACAGCAGTTCGGTTATTATTGAAGACCGAAGTAAAAAATGTGGTCACAGAAAAAAATCCGCAGAATCTTCGCTGGCTATTATCAAAAGATGCGTATGATGTGATTTTGCTTGACATGAATTTTACCAGTTCAATTAATACAGGGAATGAAGGTATTTTTTGGTTGAATGAAATAAAGAAATTGAAGGCGGACACCTCAGTTGTTATGATCACGGCCTATGGCGATATTGATCTTGCCGTAAAATCATTAAAGGAAGGGGCAGCTGATTTTGTAATAAAGCCTTGGCATAATGAGAAGTTGATTGCCACAATAAAAGAGGCCTTAAAAAAGAAGGATAGTAAAACTGCAGTGTTGAGTCATAGCGATGTTGATTCAGTTATTGGAAAAGAATTGCTTGGTGAGTCAGAGGTTATGCAGGAAATATTTTTCAAAATTGAAAAGATTGCCCCTACTGATGCTAACATTTTAATCTTAGGAGAAAATGGAACAGGAAAGGACCTGATTGCAAAAGCTATTCATCAGCAATCAATGAGATCCAGCAAGCCCTTTATTAAAGTGGACGTGGGAGCTTTGACTGAATCTTTATTCGAAAGCGAATTGTTTGGGCATAAAAAAGGAGCATTTACAGACGCAAGAGAGGATAGGGTAGGAAGGTTCGAAATGGCGAATGGTGGTACCTTGTTTTTGGATGAGATTGGGAATATTTCTTTACATCAGCAGGCCAAGCTATTAAGCGTATTACAAAATCGCCAGATTTCAAGAATTGGCAGTAACGAAATGATCCCAATTGATATTCGGCTGATTTGTGCTACCAATGTTTCTTTATCGGAATTGGCAAATGAAAACAGGTTTCGGAAAGATCTTATTTATCGTATCAACACTGTAGAGATAATTATGCCGCCATTGCGCAAGCGTGGGAATGATATTGTTTTATTGGCAAAGCATTTTGCAAGATTATATAGTAATAAATACATGAAGCTTGTGCCTGACTTCGATAAGAAAGCGGTCGAGAAATTATTAAGCTATAATTATCCCGGAAATGTTCGTGAACTTCAATACACCATTGAAAGGGCTGTGATCATGGCTGATGAAAATGTGTTGCAGTCAAAGGATCTCATCTTTTCTCCTATTGAAATTCCTTCTGTATCTGAAAATGAGCCAGCTGAATTAAAATTAAGCGCTATAGAAAAAAACACCATTCTTAAGGTAATAGAAAAGCATAATGGAAATATCACCAAAGCAGCTAAAGAATTGGGACTTACCAGAACTGCTTTGTATAGGAGATTAAGCAAGTATGATATATAGGCACGGATTCAAGGTACAAAGCACAAATTTCACTTTCTTGTACCTTGAACCTTGTGCCTTGAACCTTGTTGTATATGAATTTTAAAAATTTTGAATGGAGAATATTGCTGAGGGTGGCATTCCTCTTTATCACACTCTCCGTTGCATCATTTCTTTTGGTAAAGCAATGGTATGTTTATCTTTTAATTGTTATCCCTGTTATCATTTACCAGATCATTGACATTTTCCGTTTTCAGCGCAAGGCTCATGCGGAGTTGGATGAATTTGTTGAATCGGTTCATTACCGTGACTTTTCGAGATATTTCGATGTAAAGCATGCTCCCGTTGAATTGCAACCGTTGCGTAAAGGATTTAATGAGATCAATACAACGTTTAAAGTGATTAGCAAGGAAAAAGAAACTCAATACCAATACCTGCAAAAAATTTTGGAACTGGTTGATACCGGCATTCTTTCTTATGAAGAAAAAACCGGTTTGGTTGTTTGGATGAATGAATCATTAAAGAGAATGATGCAATTGCCTTACTTAAAAACTATTCACTCATTAGCTAGAAGAGATGAAGAATTGTATAAAGAAATCCTGGTATTGAAACCCGGCATCAGCAAAATTGCCTCCTTACATTTCGAGCGAAATTCGTTCAAGGTATTGCTTTCGGCAACGGCTTTTCAAACGGAAGGGAAAATTTATAAACTGATTGCTTTCCAGAACGTTAATGAAGCATTGGACGAAACTGAATCAAAAGCCTGGCAAAAATTATTGAGCGTAATGACACATGAGATCATGAACTCTGTAGCACCCATTTCATCTTTAGCCGAAACATTAAAACACCGGCTGCAGCAATCAGTTACTTCATTAAATGATGATGCCGGCTCACTCGATGATCTTGAATTGGGAATTGACACCATTAAAAGAAGAAGCGAAGGATTATTAAAGTTCGCCGAAACCTACCGTAACCTGAATAAGATCACTACGCTGAATTTAAAGAAGGTATATGTAAGAGATTTATTTGGTAACCTGCTGCAATTGATGCAACCTACGCTTGAGCAAAAAAATATTGATCTGGAAACCATTTTAAAGGACACCGACCTCCAATTGGAAATTGATACCAATCTCATTGAACAAGTGCTTATTAATCTTGTGGTGAATGCGATTGAAGCCATAAAAGATAACCCCACTCCGAAAATTGTTTTATCGGCATATATAGCTTCTAATTACAAATCGGTTATTAAAATTGCCGATAATGGTAATGGGATGCCTCCGGAGCTGCTTGATAAAATTTTTGTTCCTTTCTTTAGCACAAAAAAGAATGGAAGCGGAATTGGCCTTAGCCTTTGCAAGCAAATTATGATGCTGCATAGGGGAAATATACAAGTACAATCAGTAGAAGGGGAGGGGACCGCTTTTATTCTGCAGTTTTGAGAAATTGATTCTAGTTACTTAAAATAAATGCGGAGACTGAGGGATTCGAACCCTCGATACGGTTTCCCGTATACACACTTTCCAGGCGTGCCTCTTCAACCACTCGAGCAAGTCTCCGGAGGGTTGCAAAAATAAGGAATCTATATTACCAGTTATTAGCCTGATCCGGATTAAGACGTTCACTCACATCAACCGGTTGGTGGTCCTTCCAATGGGGATCATATCTTACAAACCATGATATCCAGATGCTTCTTGATAAGCGCATAAGCCAGGGTTGAAGAGCAATCAATAAAATGGCATTAAATCCAAGCCAAAAAAAGAAACGATTATCATCAACTGAGAGGCCAATGGTTAGCCACCATGCGAGTAAACTAATTAGGCAAATTCCGATGCTGAGCACATAGCTTACATAACCGGTTCCATAATAAAAGCCCACCTCAATTTCTGTAGGTTGACCGCAAACAGGGCATTCCTTGTTCATCTCCATATTCTTTTTGAAGCTTATGCTGATGGAGTTCTTGAACAATTTTCCTTCTCTGCATCTCGGACACCGGCAGCCCAATGTAGTCGATATATAGCCTCGCGATCTTTCTTTTTCTGTATTCATGCTTTTGCTTTTGCTAAAAATGGAGTAATGATCCGCTCAAGCTGATTACTTTGCACCACGCCTGCTTGCCGCCACAATATATTACCATTTTGGATTAGCATCAAAGTAGGCACACTGTGAATATCAAAAGCAGATGATACTGCCGGGCTGCGATCTATATCTATTTTTAGAATACGAATTTTATCACCCAATCTTTGGCGAAGTTCTTCTAATATGGGTTTCATCATTTTGCAAGGACCGCACCACTCAGCAAAAAAATCGATCAATACAGGTTTTTCTCCCATTATGATATCTCTAAAACTTTCTTTTTTATTTTCAGTTTCCATATGTTCTCTTTTATGTGTCAAAATCGCCAGAATCTTGCCATTTTCTCAGTTCCGGTAAAGTTCATGGAATCAAACTCTAGAATTCATGATTTTAATAATTGCGTTTATTCACCAAGCGCTTTTTCCATCTGCATGCTTCTGCTGCCCTTGATAAGCATGCTTACATTTTCAAATTTTTTCTTTAGCAACCAGTCCTTTACTTCCTCAGCATTATTAAACTGATGAAAAGAATGAGATATTTTTTGAAACTCATTTCCCACTAGTGCCACATCTTTCCAATTATATTTAGAAATCTGTTCAAGTAACGTTCTATGCTCTTTTTCACTTTCCTTTCCTAACTCAGCCATTGACCCAAGGATCAAAACTTTATCACCATGCATTTTTGAAAAGTTTTCAATGGCTAGTCTCATACTGCTGGGGTTAGCATTATATGCATCTAAAATAATTTTATTGGTATCTTTTTTTATTAATTGCGATCTGCTATTTGATGGAGTATAACTTTCAATGGCTGATTTGATCTTTGATTCAGGCACTTTAAAAAACTTACCTATCGTAACTGCTGCAAGCACATTTGGTAAATTATATTCTCCTACTAATTGTGTTTGAATGGTTTTTTCATCAAGACCCTGAGTAATTTCTACTTCGAGAAACGGATCCGTTTTTAAAACTTTTCCGATCACATGGGAATCGCCTTTTGTTCCATACTTAATAATACCACTTATGCCTTTACTCATATTTTGGAGGTAATCATAGTCCCACATTACAAATGCATATCCATGAGTTAATGTTCTCAAATAATCAAACAATTCTCCTTTTGCTTTTCGTACACCTTCTTCACTTCCAAAACCTTCAAGATGTGCCTTCCCGCAATTCGTAATAAGGCCGTGCGTAGGTAATGCTATTTCACAGTACGATGCTATTTCGCCAATATGGTTAGCTCCCATTTCAATTACCGCCATTTCCGCATCAGTCTTTATTTTTAAGATCGTCAGCGGCACACCAATGTGGTTATTCAAATTTCCCTCGGTAGTATATGTTTGATAAACAGTTGAGAGAATTGAATGGGCCAATTCCTTTGTGGTTGTTTTTCCGTTGCTGCCCGTGATAGCAATAAACGGGATATTAAATTGCTGTCGGTGATATTTAGCTAATTGCTGGAGGGTAACAAGGGTATTATCGACTAAAATCGTCTTGCCGGGAATTGCAAATCTTTCCTCATCAATTACAGCATAAGAAGCTCCTTCATCAATGGCTTGTTTTGCAAATTCATTCCCGTTAAAGTTTGGACCTTTCAATGAAAAAAAAATATCGCCCTTTTTTAATTTACGTGTATCTGTTTGTATGGAACATTGTTCTTTAAAGAGCTCGTAAAGCTTTTGAATATCCATTTGGCAAAGTTACGAAGCCGTAAACGGTTGTTAGCGAGCGCTATTTGTAACAGAAATTAAAAAAGAAACCCTGACATTAAGCCAGGGTTCAAATTTATTTCAAGAAAAACTTTATTTTTTGCGAGAGTTTTGACGGTTTTTATTCCACCAATTACCTGTTTTACGCTTATTACCTTCAGGGCTACCCATGCGGTCCATAGCGCAACGGAAACCTAAGGTGCTTAAAGACTGATCTTCCTCAAGATAACGGCGTGTACCGGGGCTCAACCAATAAGGGCGATCATTCCAGCTTCCACCTTTATACACTCTTGAATGATCACTAATCAGCGTTGTAAGACCATAACCGTATTGAGCTTGTGACAGACTATCACCATCCAAGAAGTCGATCACATTACCCCGCTGATAATTGCGGCGGCTTTTACTTTCTTCGTCTGTAACATCACGCATTTTTACATGACCCATGCTGTCAATTTCAGCTTCACCATTTTGATTTTTATATAAAGTCTGGTATTTGTTACCGCGGAATGGGTTGGTTTCATCTTCGGAAGCTAAATACATATTTGTAAGTGGGCGATATACATCTCTTACCCATTCACTTACGTTACCAGCCATATTATATAAGCCAAATGAATTAGGATAGAATGATTTTACTTCAGACGTATAAAAAGCACGGTCGTTCAAACCACCGGCCACACCTGCAACGTCACCTGAACCTCGCTTAAAGTTTGCAAGGAAAGAACCTTGCCAGCTGCCATGTCGTGTATCACGTAAGCCATATACGTTTTGCGACCAAGGGTAAACCTGTTTATTCATTGCAAGCTCTTCACCTCTCTTTCCTTCTTTTGTGCTTGGTCTTGGATTTTGATCAATCAAACCATAAGCGGCATATTCCCACTCAGCTTCACTAGGAAGCCTATAGTTAGGCAATAGCAAACCATCCTCAAAGCTTACAGTAGTACGCGGAGTTCCTTGCTGAGTCTGGAGTGGGTTCCTTTTTGAAGTAGCCGTTTTACCAGGTTGTGCCTGGTAAAGACCTAGTAAATATGATTTGGTAGTAAAATTATTTTCCTGTTGCTCACCTTGTAATGATTGTTTGGCTATGTAACCTTTATTTATTAAAATGCCCTCATTTACACGGTCGCTGCGCCATAAGCAATAATCAGAAGCTTGTCTCCAAGTTACTCCAACCACCGGATAATTGTTGAAACCAGGATGGCGTAAATAATATTCAACTAAAGGCTCATTATAACTCAATTCACTTCTCCAGCATAAAGTATCGGGCAAAGCGCCATCAATGATTTTTTGATTGTTTGGATCGGCAGTAGGATCAAAAACCTTGTTTAACCAATACAAATATTCGCGGTAATGAAGATTAGATACTTCAGTGCGATCCATATAAAAAGAGGCAACAGAAACACGACGGGGAACATTATTCCAATCGCCCATGATATCTTCATCAACCTGACCCATGGTAAAGGTACCACCCTGTACAAATACTAGCCCAGGTCCAAGGCCTTGTTCGTTTGTTTTTGCAACCTGGTAGCCGCCCATGTTTTTGTCATTATAATTCCAGCCGGTGGCTTCAGATTTGTCGTATTTCTTTTTCCCAAAAAGTCCCTTGCCCTTACAAGAAGCAAGCAGAACTGCGCAGGATACTAGGATTAATAGATTTTTCAATGTTATAGTTTTTAGCATAAACCTGTGAATTGGAATATTTTTAACGCTGTTCGGGGTAAAAATATTGCAAATGAAGAATAATTTTCCCGACCCGAATTGCGAATATATACCGTTTATATAAGAGGTGGTAGGGACAACTACCTTTTTCCGAACGTGAATTCCCTATATCTTTAATATTTTCAAGCTTCTGTGAAAAGACTTGTTTTATTGATATTGGCCGCATTCCCTGTTTTTTCTATGGCACAGCGTACCTATAAGCCTAATTCCGTTCTGGCCTCAGGCAATTGGTATAAAATAGCAGTTAAAAACGCTGGAATCTATAAAATTGATATTCCATTTTTGGCAGGCTTAGGTATCAGCACTGCAAATCTTGCTTCTAATTCTATCCGTTTGTTTGGTAATGGCGGAGGCATGCTGGCTGAAGCAAATAGTGTTATTCGTTCGGATGATCTGGAGGAAAATGCCATTATGGTTGTAGATGGCGGTGATGGGGTTCTAAACGGCGAGGATTATATTTTATTTTTTTCCAATGGCGCAGATCAATGGCTAAAAGATTCAATCAATAAAAAGTTCTTCCATCGAAAAAATCTTTATAGCGATTTTGCTTATTATTATTTATCTATTGGAGGAAACGGAAAGCGGATTTCCCCATTGGTGAATTCCTTTATCCCAAATATTTCCATTACATCCTTTAATGACCGTTTATTTCATGAGTTGGATACGATTAATTTTTTATCAAGCGGTAAAGAATGGTATAGCGAAGAATTTGCCAACATACCAGGTCATTCACTGACCAGAAACTTTTCTGTCAATATTTCCAATTTGCAAACCGGTTCTGCTATTACGGTCGTTAATGATTGTCTTGCACGATCAGTAAGTGTTGGAAGCCGGTTTGATATTTCGGTGAATGGTCAACCTTTGCAACAAATAAATATTCCGGCGGTTAGCGGGGGGCAATATGATTTAGTAGCGCAGGAAATACAGGCGATAGGGAACGCCAATGTTTCACAACCAAACCTCTTGATCAGTTATAATTATGTACCGGGAAGTTTTAATTCGCAAGGTTGGTTGAATTGGTTCGAAATATTCAGTCGCCGCAATCTATCAATGAACGGCATTGATCAGCTTTTATTCCGCGACTGGAATAGTGTTGGCAATAACATTGGTGAATTTATCATTACTACCGCAAATTCAAATACTCAGGTTTGGGACGTTACAGATCCCTTAACTCCGGTGAATATTCAAGCAAATTTGCAGGGTAGTGATCTTAAGTTTGTGAATAGCTGTTCGCAGTTGAAAGAATATGTAGCATTTAACCCATCCAATTTTCTCCAGCCTCTTTCAATAGGCAAAATTTCAAATCAGAATTTGCATGGCTTAACTTCTGCAGATTTTATCATCGTAACACCTCCGTCTCTATTACCACAAGCACAGCGCTTGGGGCAGTTTCATTTAACGAAAAACAATCTTCGTTATACGGTTGCTACTACTGACCAAGTATTCAATGAATTTTCATCGGGAATTCCGGATCCCGTAGCTATTCGCGATTTTGTAAAAATGTTTTATGATCGTTCTGTAACAAACCCTTCTCAGCAACCCAAATATCTCTTGCTTTTTGGAGATGCCTCTTTTGATTATAAAGACAGAATAAAAAATAACACAAACCTTGTACCCGCTTATGAAAGCAATAATTCATTAGCGCCTTTGAATACCTATACCTCTGATGATTTTTTTGGGTTTTTAGATGATAATGAAGATATCAATTCAATGATTCTTATTAACCAGCTTGATATTGGCATTGGAAGAATGCCTGCCCGCAATATTGAAGAAGCGAAGAATTATATTGATAAAGTAGAGGCCTATTATGGTAAGGAAAGTTTTGGGCCGTGGAGAAATAATCAGTTATTTATTGCAGACGATGAAGATTTTAATTTGCATTTACAAGATGCTGAAGTGCTAACAGCAACTTCGCAGGCGGTAGCACCGGTTTTTAATATTACAAAAACTTATCTGGATGCTTTTAAACAGGAAAGCGGTGCCGGTGGAAGTCGCTATCCTCAAGCAAATCAAATGATCAATAACCAGTTGTACAATGGTACATTGATTTGGAATTACAGCGGTCATGGGGGAGCAAGCAGGCTTGCTGAGGAAGTAATACTCGATCAGGATGTGGTGAATAATTGGAGCAATGCAAACAAACTTCCCTTATTTATCACGGCTACCTGTGATTTTGCACCCTATGACAATCCCACTGTAAATTCATTAGGCGAAAACATTTTACTGCGGCCAAAAACAGGCGGCATTGCCTTAATGACAACCACAAGAGTTGTATTTTCCTTTAGCAACCGTATTATCAATAATAATTATTTGCAGTTTGCTTTGCAGACCGATACAAATGGGGTGAATAAAAGCTTAGGGGAATCGATACGGATTGCAAAAAACTATACTTATCAAACTTCCGGCGATATGGTGAACAATCGCAAATTCACCTTACTTGGTGATCCGGCACTCACTCTAGCATATCCAACATTAAAAATTCGTGCAACAAAAATAAACAACACTCCGGTGGCGCAAGTTGATACAATCAGTGCAACTGAAAAAGTAATTATAGAAGGAGAGGTTACAGATATACAAGGAAATGTTTTATCAAATTTTAATGGTACGGCCTATCCTGTTGTTTTTGACAAAGTGCAAACCATAAATACATTAGCAAATGATGCTACAAGCCAGGTTACAGGGTTTCAAACACAGAACAATATTTTATATAAAGGCAAAGCTTCGGTTACAAATGGAAAATTTTCTTTCAGCTTTAAAATGCCAAAGGACATTAATTATCAATTTGGTAATGGCAAACTGAGCTTATATGCAGATAATGGAAGCAGTGATGCCAACGGGTATTTTACAAATTTCATTGTTGGTGGTACTAGCAATAATCTTGATAATGATAATCAAGGACCCGTTATCAAGGCCTATTTAAATGACGAGAAATTTGTGAATGGAAGCGTTACCAATGAAAAACCAATCCTTATTGTTAAGTTAAGTGATTCTTCAGGCATAAATACAGCGGGCACAGGCATTGGTCATGACCTTGTCGCTACATTGGATAATGATAATCGTCAATATTTTATTCTGAATGATTTTTATGAAGCTGATCTGAATAGTTACCAGCAAGGTGTTGTACATTTTCAGCTGCCGGCGTTAACAGCCGGTATGCATTCATTGAAGATAAAAGCTTGGGATGTATTGAATAACTCAAGTGAATATATCCTTGAATTTAACGTAGCTAAGGATGAAGAGCTCGTGCTTAGCCACGTGCTTAATTATCCAAATCCCTTTACTACAAAAACACAGTTTTGGTTTGAACATAACCGTTCAGGGCAAAATCTGCAAGTCAAGGTTCAGATATTTACAGTAACGGGGAAAGTGGTGAAAACGATTAAACAAACAATAAACAATGCGGGAAATCGTTCTTGTGAGATTGAATGGGACGGTCGTGATGAATATGGTGATAAATTAGGACGGGGAGTCTATTTGTACAGACTTACTGTGAATACACCTGATGGCAAGAAAAAAGAACGGATTGAAAGATTAGTGATTCTTTAGACCCCCGTGCAAAATCCGATATTTTAGAAAGACAACTTTAAAAGCCACTATATTTGCAGACCAATATTAAATTCTTACTGATGAGATCAACTGCTTTAAAGTTTATTACTGCTAGCTTACTCTTATTTATTTTTCTAATAAATTGTGACGCACAACAAAGAACAAATATTCAAAATGTTGTGACTACTGCAGTGCCTTTTTTAAGAATTTCTCCGGATGCTCGCTCGGGAGGAATGGGTGATGTTGGAGTAGCAATGTCACCAGACCCATACTCAATATTTTGGAATAATGCGAAAACCGCTTTTAACCAATCAAAGGGCATGATAGGTGCCACTTATACTCCTTGGTTGAGGGATCTAGGTTTAAATGATGTGTTCCTTGCAAATGTAGCAGGCTACTATAAATTTGCCGAAGATCAAGCCATAAGCGGATCACTTCGCTACTTTAGCTTAGGCGACATTCAATTTACCGACAATCTTGGCAATGATTTACAGATTTATAGACCTAAAGAATTTGGCGTTGATATAGGTTATTCTCGCAAACTATCTGAAAAGATGGGCGTGGGTGTTAGCCTAAGATATATCTACTCAAACTTGGCTGGTAATTTCGCTTCAGGATCATCCACCTATAAACCGGGTTCAGCTGTTGCCGGAGATATTTCATTTTATTACGATGGAAAAAATGGAGTTGGTAGTGGCTGGAGTTTTGGAGCAGCGGCTACAAATCTCGGTTCTAAGATTGCTTATACAGATAATGCTGATCAAAAAGATTTTATTCCTGCCAATCTTGGTCTTGGAACTGGATATACTAAAGTAATTGATGAACAAAATAAGATTTCGTTTGGTCTTGATATAAATAAATTACTGGTTCCTACTCCTCCTAATGATGGCGATCCCACTGCTATAGAAGCCTACCGCAAAAAAAGCGTGGTGGGTAGTTGGTTCAGCTCGTTTGGAGATGCACCAGGTGGTTTCAGTGAAGAATTAAAGGAATTTCAAGTATCACTAGGAGCCGAGTACTGGTACAATAACCAGTTTGCATTCCGTGCAGGTTATTTTTATGAAAATAAATATAAAGGCAACCGTAGATATTTTACTATGGGTGTTAGTGTTCAATACAACATTTTTACCTTGCACTTCTCTTACCTGTTACCTTCAGGCAGTGGTGTAAATCGTAATCCACTATCAAACACACTTCGTTTCAGTCTGTTGTTTGATCTCGATAATGAAAATAATACAAGCAGCACCGAAAAATAAATAATAATAGAAAAATAAATAATAATAAATGAATGAGGCGTCCCGAAACATCGGGACGTTTTTCTTTTAGATATTTGCTTTTTAAAATAAAGACATGTCATATAGAATTGGGTTTGGAGTGGACTTTCATCAACTCGTTAAAGGAAGGGAGCTGTGTTTAGGTGGTGTAAAAATTTCTTATCATAAAGGCTCTCTCGGCCATAGCGATGCCGATGTATTGCTTCATGCTATTTGCGATGCAATGTTAGGTGCGGCCTGCCTAGGGGATATTGGTATTCATTTCCCTAATACGTCGGAAGAATTTAAAAATATTGATAGCAAAATTCTTTTACAACAAACTGTTGAATTGCTTCGAAAAGAAAAGTACACGGTAATAAATATTGATAGTACTATATGCTTGGAGGAGCCAAAGATCAAATCCTATATTGCTGAAATGCAAAAAGTGATTTCCGGAATTATTGGTGTTTCTATAAATGATATTTCTATAAAAGCTACAACTACTGAAAAAATGGGTTTTATCGGAAGGGGAGAAGGCCTAGCGGCTTACGCAACTGTTTTGCTGCAAAAGACGGGAATATAATATGATTTAATAAAAAGAAACTAACTCAACGATTGGCGATAAAAAAAACGATAAGCTATCTTTGCCGGCATGTCCTTCGTCGATATTAAAATTGTAAATAAATCTACCAATGCTTTGCCCGAATATGCGACCGAAGGATCTTCGGGCATGGATATAAGAGCCAATCTGAATGAATCTATAATCATTAAGCCATTCGAAAGAGTTCTGGTGCCTACGGGATTATATCTTGAAATGCCTTATGGTTACGAGGCACAAATACGGCCAAGAAGCGGCCTTGCAATAAAACACGGCCTAACCTGTTTAAATACTCCTGGTACAATTGACGCAGACTATCGGGGAGAGATTAAAATTATTTTAATCAACCTTTCGCATGAAGAGCACGTCATTGAGCCAGGTGATCGAATTGCACAAATGATCATTCAAAAAACTGAAAGAGCTGTATTGATACCAGTCATTGAATTAAATGAAACGGAAAGAAGTGCTGGTGGCTTTGGTCACACCGATAAACAATAAACAAATTATGATGCGAACCATACTTATTCTAACCATTTTTATTCTTGCATTGGTTTCCTGTAAGCCCACCAAAAAAATACAAACGGCAATCATAAGAAAAGACACCACAGAGGTAACTACTTCTGATCATGCCAAACGGGATTCCATGCGGTTCATAAAAGAAACTTATCAGGCTATTCTTGCAAATCATATCGAGTATAAAACATTTTCTGCAAAGTTGAATATTGATTATATAGACGTTGATGATAAAAAATATAATGTGAATGCAAATCTCAGGATGTATAAGGACAGTGCAATTTGGATATCTGTAAATGCCATTTTTGGCATCGAAGGGCTGCGGGCCCTTATTACAAAAGATTCTGTGAAAATTTTAGATAAGCAAAACAAGCTTTACACCAGAAGAAGCATAGAGTATTTGCAGGAGGTAAGTGCCTTGCCGGTTGACCTTTCCAGTTTACAGGAATTGCTTATCGGTAATCCGGTTTTTTTGGATAGTAATATTGTTTCTTATTCTAAATTCGATAACTCGGTTTCTTTATTAAGTATTGGGAAAATATTTAAGAATCTGATTACAATAAATGAGAACAAATCATTGCAAAGAATCAAATTGGACGATGTGGATGAGCTGCGCAATAGAACCGGCGACCTTTCGTACGGAGATTACGAAAATAAACGAGGGGTAAATTTTTCTACAACCCGCAAAATCAGTTTTGCTGAAAAAAAGAAATTGGACATACGGCTTGAGTTTAAACAGTATAATTTTAATGAGGAGTTAACATTTCCCTTTTCAATTCCTAAAAATTACAAAACAAATTAGCTTGAATAAAATTTAACTTGCATTGATGTCGTTATAGGCTTTGTCCCGGCTTTTTTCAACCGATTCAAAATATTTTACCATGAAGAAACTATTTTTCCTGATTGTTTTTATCTTCTTCGGTGCGGTAATACTTCATGCGCAGGATGATAAATCGCAAATGGAAAAAGAACGCCAGGAAATCCAAAGGGAGCTGGCAGATCTTCAAAAGACGTATAGTCAAATCAAGGGTCAGCGAAATGTTACATTGGGCCAATTAAATGTTTTGAAAAGAAAAATTGAAGTACAGGAACGTTATCTGAATAATATTAACAGGGAGATTAGATACCTGAACGATGATATTTATCGCAGCACGCTAGAAATTCTTAAAATGCAAAAACAGCTTGATACACTCAAGTCTCAATATGCCCGCAGTGTAGTGTATGCGTATAAGAACCGGAGCACATATGACTTTTTGAATTTTATTTTTTCGGCCGAAAATTTTAATGATGCTCTAAAAAGGATTGCCTATCTGAAATCATATCGTTCCTTCCGTGAGCAGCAGGTGAGCAGTATTGTAGAAACACAACGGCAAATAGAGAAAAGAAAACAGTTGCAGATTAATCAAATGCAGGAAAAAAAATCAGCCGTACAAAATCAGGCTAAGCAGGTCGAGGTGTTGGAAGGTCAGAGAAAGGAAAAAGACGTGGCGGTGAAAGAATTAAAATCGAAGGAAAAAGAAGTAAAGGGACAGATTGCAGCAAAGCAAAAAAGAGATCGTGTTTTGAAGAATGCTTTGGCGTCAATTGTGCGCAGAGAAATTGACATAGCAAGAAAAAAAGCTGAAGAGGAAGCAAAGAAAAATGCTGACATTGTTAAAACCAATCCAGCTAAGCCAACTGAAAAGCCTAGTGCTAATAAACCGGTAACAGCGGCGCCAAAAAGTTATTTGGATTTAAATGCTACGGATGTAAGCTTAAATGCCAGCTTTTCCAATAATAAAGGAAAATTGCCATGGCCTGTTGATAATGGAATTGTGAGCATTCATTTTGGACCTTACACGGTAGAAGGTACCGGATTAAGAGGTGACAATCCAGGGATCACTATAGCAACCCCATCTGCAGGCATGGCTGTTAAATCAGTATTTAATGGTGAAGTAGCTGGCGTTTACAATATGGGTGATGGAATGGCAGTAACAATTCGTCATGGTAAGTATTTTACAACGTATAGTAACTTGACAGGCGTAAATGTTAGCAAAGGCAGCTCTGTTACTACCGGACAATCGATTGGCCGTGTAGGACAATCAGATGATGGCAGCGGCGGGCAAATTGATTTTATATTAATGATAGAAACTAAAAATGTGAATCCTGAACCCTGGCTTAGAAGAAGATAACTTGATAAATATGGAATGAATAGCCAGTAATGAACACTCATTACTCATCAAAGAAATCTTTCATAAAGCCTCTCATAGATAGGAACAATATTATGAATGTCGTATTTTTTTGCGTGTTCGGCACATCTTAATTTAAATCCTTTGAGCAAATCGTCATTACGCAAAATTTCAAGAGCCTGTGTCGTCATTGATTCAATATCTCCTACGTTACTCATATAGCCTGTTACGCCAGGGATAATAATTTCGCTTAATCCGCCTACATTGGTCGATACTACCGGAACGCCCGCAGCCATAGCTTCCAGCGCCGCAAGACCGAAGCTTTCATACTGCGAAGGAAGCAAGAAAAGATCAGCAATAGCAAGAATATCTTCCATTTGTTCTTGTTTGCCTACAAATCGTACTTCATCACAAACACCAAGTTTACGGCATAGTTCCTCAGCCGTTTGTCGCTCAGGGCCATCACCCACAAATAAAAGCTTTGCCGGCAACTCCTTATTAACGTTGTAAAATATCTGCACCACATCCTGCACTCTTTTTATTTTTCTGAAATTGGAAGCATGCAGCAAAATTCTTTCGCCATTGGGAGCAATTACTTTCTTAAAAGCATCAATTGGCTTTCGTGCAAATCGCTCCACATCCACAAAATTGAAAATAACTTCTATCTCCTTTTCAATCTTGAAAGTTTTATATGTTTCATCCCTCAAATTTTTTGATACAGCAGTTATAGCATCACTTTGATTAATAGAGAAAGCTACTACGGGCGCATACATCTTATCTCTTCCTACCAATGTGATATCAGTACCGTGCAGGGTGGTAATAACAGGGATCGTTTTATTCTCTTTGTTTAATATTTGTTTGGCAACGTATGCAGCTGAAGCGTGAGGAATAGCATAGTGAACATGTAAAAGATCGAGATTATTATTCCTGATCA
Source organism: Chitinophagaceae bacterium (assembly GCA_036005185.1). GTDB lineage: Bacteria > Bacteroidota > Bacteroidia > Chitinophagales > Chitinophagaceae > VBAU01. The sequence continues at coordinate 181,782 of DASYQS010000028.1, forward strand.
CATCCACCATCGTGCTGGCTAATGCTGTTTCATAAGGAGGGTAATCAAATAAAGGATAAGTGGGAACTTGCACTTCATGATAAAAAATGTTTGGTATAAAGCCATTTAACCGAACGGGTTGCTGATAAGTAATAAAATGTACCTGATGATTTTTTTGCGCTAATGCTTTTCCTAGTTCAGTTGCTAAAACACCGCTGCCTCCAAATGTAGGGTAACAAACAATTCCTATTCTCATAGATAAATCTTAAAAGATGACAAAACTAAGATAAAAGGAATGAAAGGGATGAAACTGATTTTTCTTATCAAAATATTCTGCTTTTCTTTTTCATCCTTCCTATCTTAGTTTAAAAATGAACAATATGAGAAAACTTTCCCTTGGCGTTCTTACTTTTTTTATTTGTGTATATGCATGGGCTCAGGATGATGATTCATTAATGATCCGTCGCATTGCGGATGAGATTCTCTTGCACAGTAAGGCATATGACAATCTGCATGATCTTACAAAAAACATTGGAGCACGTTTAACAGCATCACCACAATTTTATAAGGCTGAGCAATGGGGTTTAAAAGTATTGCAGCAAAGCGGTGCTAATAAAGCCTGGCTGCAGGAATGTATGGTACCTCATTGGGTAAGAGGTGGTAAAGATATTGCAGAAGCAAGAGTTAGCGGAGCTTCAATGGCGAGCCGCAATATTACTCCGGAGAAAAAAACATTAGATATCCTGGCTTTAGGAAATTCAATTGGCACAGGACCAAAAGGTGTTACAGCTAATGTGATCGAGGTAAAATCATTTGATGATCTGGAAATAAAAAAAGATAAAGTAAAAGGAAGAATTGTTTTTTACAATTACAAGTTCAATCCAACATTTGTTGGTGTGTTTCAGGCTTATGGTGACGCAGTAAGGTACAGGAGTAGCGGTGCCAGCCAAGCTGCAAAATATGGCGCTGCTGCAGTGATTGTAAGAAGTATGAGTGAAAGCACAGATAATAATCCTCACACCGGTGCTTTAAGATATGATACTACTTTGCCTCAAATACCTGCTGTTGCTGTTGGTTTGAAAGATGCTGATTGGCTAAGCTCAACACTTGTCGATAAAAAAGTGCAAGTATTTTTAAAAACAGGAGGAAAATTTTTGCCTGATACAATTGGGCATAATGTGATCGGAGAATTAATGGGAACTGAATTTCCTGATCAGATCATTACCATTGGAGGACATTTGGATAGTTGGGATCCTGCTGAAGGTGCGCACGATGATGGAGCGGGAGTGGTACATTCGATAGAAGTTCTTCGTGCATTCAAAGCGCTAAGTTATAAGCCAAAGCATACCATTCGCTTTGTGTTATTTGCCAATGAGGAAAATGGTTTAAGGGGCGGGACAAAATATGCTGATGAAGCCAAAGCAAAAAATGAAAAACACGTTTTTGCTTTGGAAAGCGATGGAGGAGGATTTACTCCTCGAGGTTTTAGCTTTGGCGGAACACCGGAACAATTGAAAAAAATGCAGAGTTGGGTTCCTTTATTGTTGCCTTATGGGGTGTATCAAATTACTGACGGTGGAGGTGGAGCAGATATTGGCCCTCTTAACAGAGTTTTGCAAACACCGGTGGCGGAGCTGGCACCTGATTCACAGAGATATTTTGATGTTCACCATGCGCGGAGTGATGTGTTTGAAAACGTAAATAAAAGAGAGCTTGAATTAGGCGCGGTTAATTTGGCTGCATTAATTTATTTGGTTGATAAATATGGGTTACCCCCAACCCCCTAAAGGGGGCTTTAGGAAATTTTATTGTAATAGTTTTTCTATTGATGAATGAACAGATGCAAACGGAAATGACTCAAATACTTTTTGCATCATTTTTTTTATTTCTCCTGTGCAAAGATTCCCAATACTGCCTTCATGAAGCCCCCTCCCGGCCTCCTCTAAAGGGGGAGGAGTGAAAGAACCATCTTCCACTTTTTGTCCAACTATTTTGTAGGCATCTCTGAAAGGGACTCCTTGCATCACTAATTTGTTTACTTCATCAACTGTGAAAAGATATTTGTATTTATCATCAGCAAGAATATTTTTTTTGATCTCAACATTTGATAACATTAATCCAGCCATTGCAATACAATCTTTCAATATCTGAAAAGTGGGAAAAAGATGCTCTTTTAGTAATTGCAGATCACGATGATAACCGGAAGGTAAATTGGTTGTCATCATCATAATTTCATTAGGCAGGGATCTTATCCGGTTGGTATGTGAACGAATGAGCTCGAATACGTCAGGATTCTTTTTATGTGGCATAATGCTGCTTCCCGTTGTCAGTTCCGCAGGAAAAGAAACAAAGTCAAAATTCTGGTTCAAATACAAGCAAACATCCATGGAAAGCCTACTGAGTGTATCTGCTACATTCGCCAATGCCATGGCAACGATCCTTTCAGTCTTCCCTCTGCTCATTTGAGCGTACACTACGTTATAGTTCAGATCATCGAAGCCAAGCAATTTTGTAGTAAGACCTCTGTTGATAGGAAATGAAGAACCGTACCCAGCTGCAGAACCCAAAGGATTTTTATTCACTATATCAAAAGCAGCCTTTAAAGTGATCATATCATCCACCAAACTTTCCGCATAAGCTCCGAACCAAAGACCAAAAGATGAAGGCATGGCTAATTGCAAATGCGTGTAACCGGGTAATAAATGATCTTTATATTTTTCACTTTGTGATTGGAGAAGATCAAAAAATTGATGAATGCTTTTTACCAATTCCTCGATCTCATTCCGGAGAAAAAGCTTTATGTCTAATAATACCTGATCATTCCTACTTCTTGCGCTGTGAATTTTTTTTCCAACATCACCCAGCTTCTTTGTTAGCAAGAATTCAATTTGCGAATGAATATCTTCAACTCCGTCGTCAATAATGAATTGTGAATGGTGTATGGAGGTGTAAATATTTTTCAGCTCAGTTGTCAGTTGTGCTTCTTCCTCTTTAGTAAGTAATCTAATTTCAGCAAGCATGATAGCGTGAGCAATAGAACCCAGCACATCAAAGGGAGCTAACTGCAGATCAAATTCACGATCCTTTCCAACGGTGAATTCTTCAACTTGTTTTAATGATTCTTTATTTTTTTGCCAAAGTTTCATAAATTTTGTTTCCGGTTACTGGGTACCAGTTTCAGGTGAAGGAAACTCATTCCAGTTATCTTCGACCCATTTAAGAAATTTATTTATGCGTTTGCGCAAATCATCATACTTTACCTTATCTGTCATCGATCCGGTTTCAAATAAAAAGTCAAGATGAATAATTGTTTCATCGCATTCGGCTTGTGAGTATACGAGGTATTTAATGAACTCGCCCTTATATCTTTTTCTTCCGTACCCCTCAACTATAATTGCCGTTACTGATTTGGAGGACCTTCTAATTTGACTACCCTCTTCATAAAGTTCAAATTTTGGCAGCATTAAGGTCATTTTATGAACTTCAATGGCAAGCTTCCTTGAGTCGTTATAAATATCAAGTTCTCTATAACTTTTCATACCCATTTATTTGACCGGTAACTTGTAACCGGAAACCTATATAATGTGACCTAATAACTGTATATACAACTCAATCCCCTCTATTATTTCATTGATATAAATATACTCATCAGCAGTATGACTTCTTGCAGAATCTCCCGGCCCCATCTTCAATGCAGGAAAAGGCATTAATGCCTTATCCGATGTGGTCGGTGATCCGTAATAATTTCTGCTTAATGCCATACCTGCTTTTACCAATGGATGATCTAATGAGATAGAAGAAGAACGAAGCCTTGTGCTTCTGGGCCTGATCTCACTTTTTACATGGGCCTGTATGGTTTCCAATACCTCTTCAAATGTATAAAGTTCATTTACTCTTGTATCTACTACGTATTTGCATTGCGACGGAACAACATTATGTGCTTTATTCTCAGTTTCTATTACTGTCACACTTATTTTTACTGGTCCAAGTAATGGTGATACTTTGGGAAATTGATAACTCTGAAGCCATTCAATATCTTTTAAAGCTTTATAAATGGAATTATCCCCCTCGTTTCGAGCGGCATGGCCAGCTTTGCCCTGTGCTGTACAATCTAATACCATTAACCCTTTTTCAGCAACAGCCATTTGCATTTCAGTAGGTTCACCAACAATAGCGCAGTTTATCTCGCCAAGATGTGGCAGCAGCGCCTCAACGCCATTATTTCCTGAAATTTCTTCCTCCGCCGTTGCTGCAAATACCAAATTGTATTTCAAATTATCTTTTTGATGATAATAAAGGAAAGTTGCCATTAGTGAAACTAACGCTCCTCCGGCATCATTGCTTCCAAGACCGAATAATTTTCCGTCATTTTCAATTGGGTTAAATGGATCAAGAGTGTATCCTTTATTTGGTTTTACCGTATCATGATGTGAATTAAGCAGTATAGTGGGTTTTTCCTCATCATAAAATTTATTCATGGCCCAGATATTATTGAGATGAACTCTCGTTTTAATTCCTTTTTTTTCAAGGAACTGTTCGATAATATCGGCAGTATTGTCCTCTTCCTTACTGAAAGAGGGAGTAGCAATTAGCTGTTTTAGCAAACCTATAGCTTCGGCTTGTAGTATTAGTAGCTGCTCATTACTCATTGACAATATTTGTTCCCGATTCGCCATTGATGAGTTGTTTCAGTTGTTCCGCTTTACCGATAACTACTTTTTTTACTCCGCTGTCCAGAGCTGTAAAAGCATTATCAAGTTTGGGAATCATTCCCGAAAATATTTTTGATGCCCCCTTCCCCGCCGACTGGCGGGGTGATTTTAGTTGTTGATAATAATTCCAATTTAATTCCCGTATTACGGAACTCTCGTCATTTATATCTGTTAAAACACCTACTTTTTCGAAGGAATAGATCAGGTTCACATCATACAAACTACTCATTGCTTTCGCAGTTTCCTGTGCTATGGTATCTGCATTAGTATTTAATAATTGTCCTTCTCTATTATGTGTAATGGGTGCAAAAACGATTGTGAAATTCTGTTGTAATAAATTATTTAAAAGATTAGCATTTACAATATCAATGTCACCGGCGTATCCATACTCAATCATTTCATTACTCCCCTTCAGGGGTTGGGGGTTGGGTTTTCGCTTATGAGCTAAAATAGCATCTGCATCGGCACCACACAGCCCTATAGCATTACAATGATTGGCTTGTAATTGAGCAACAATAGTTTTATTGATATATCCGGCATACACCATCGTCACAATTTTCAGCGTTTCGATATCCGTAATTCTTCTGCCTTCTATTAATTTTTGTTCAACCCCTAATTTTACCGCAAGTTCTGTTGCTAGTTTCCCTCCGCCATGTACTAATATCTTCTTTGGCACCCCCGTCCCCTGAAGGGGGGCTTGAATATCAGCAAAGTTTTTGAGAAATTCTTTCAGTTTAACTTCATCATCTATAATATTCCCACCGATTTTTATTACATAGAGAGTTTCTTTACGACCTTCCATAGAAACATATTTTCTTTCATGACTATCATAATGTATTTTCGAAAACACCCCTTTAAGGGGTGGGGGTAAGAATTTCACTTAAAACTGCTTGTGCTGCCCATACTCTGTTCCCCGCTTCTTCTGTTACCAGGCTATTTGGCCCATCCAATACTTCATCACTTAATTCTACATTTCTTCTTACAGGCAGGCAATGCATTACTTTGGCATTGTTTGTAAGGTTTAATTTTTCGTTGGTCAGCATCCATTCAGGATCATTGCAATAAATTTTTCCATAATCAGTATAAGTGCTCCAATTCTTCACATATACAAAATCGGCTCCTTCCAATGCTTCATCTTGGTTATTAGTAAGTGTTGCCTCTTTTGTAAACTCTTTGCTTAATTCATAATCTTCCGGATAAGTGATCACAAACTCCGCTTCGCCCCATGCATTGATCCATTGTGAAAAGCTGTTTGCTACACATTGCGGCAGCGGCTTCACATGCGGCGCCCAACTCAAAACTATTTTTGGTTTTTGATTTTTGGTTTTTGATTTTTTTATTTCTTCGGTAATGGTCAAAATATCTGTTAGGCTTTGCAAAGGGTGTAATGTTGCGCTCTCCAGACTCACTACAGGAATTCCTGCGTATTTTACAAACTGTTTCATGAACAGCTCACTGTAATCATCTTCCCGATTTTTTAAAGAAGGAAAAGTTCGTATCGCAAGAATATCAAAATATTTTCCCATGATGGGCGCAGCATCTTTCACATGCTCTACCGTATTGCCGCTCATGATCGCTTCTTCCTCAAATTCCAATGCCCAACCTTCACTTCCCACATTAAAAACAATTACCTCCATACCTAAGTTCTGCGCAGCAATTTGTGTACTCAATCTTGTTCGCATGCTTGGATTTAAAAACAAACAACCGATGCGCTTATTCAAACCAAGCATTTTATCCTTCAGCGGGTGCAGCTTATAGTCAAGTGCTTTGTTTACTAGCGCATTAATATCAGGAACGTCATTAACTGAAATGAAATGTTTCAATGTGGGTGGTTTATTTGTGCTTATCAGCTTAAATGCTACTATTTGGCTTCGGTTGTGTCACTCACTTCAGCATTCTGTTCATTACTGAGCAAGGCTATTTCTTCCTTTAGTGCTTCAATAAAATCTTCTGCATCTCTTTTCTTTAATGCCAATGATGGCAATAACCTGATCACATTTGGTTTTGATTCACCGGTAAAAATCTTTTGATTCCAAAGCAAGTTTTTTCTCAGGTCTTTTAATTCTTCAGGTACATCAAAGCCAATCATTAAACCACGGCCTCTTACTCTTTTCAGCTCAGGAATATTTTCTAATTCGTCCTTCAAGTATTTACCAACCATTACGGCATTACCCATTAATTTTTCTTCTTCAATTATTTCCAATACAGCCAAGGCGGCAGCGCAAGCGAGGTGATTGCCACCGAATGTAGTTCCTAACTGAAAATGTTTCGGTTTAATATGAGGAGCAATTATAATTCCTGCAACAGGAAAACCATTTCCCATTCCTTTCGCCATAGTATATATATCTGCATTTACGCCTGCAAAATCATGGCTGAAGAACTTGCCGCTTCTCCCATAACCACATTGAATGCCATCGGCAATATACACTGCGCCATATTCATCACATAGCTCTTTTATCTTTCTTAAAAAGCTTTCTTCGGCTACATGAATGCCGCCCACTCCCTGTATGCCTTCAATAATGACGCTTGAAATTTCCTTTCCGTTTTTTGAAAAACAGTCTTCCAAAGCTTGTTCATCGTTGAAAGGAAGAAAGATCACATTATCAGTTTCATTTACCGGGGCAACATAATTTTTATTATCAGTGGCGGACACCGCCAACGATGTTCTTCCATGAAATGCTTTGCTGAAAGCAATTATCTTTTTTCTTCCGTTATAAAAAGAAGCGAGCTTCAAAGCGTTTTCATTGGCCTCAGCACCGGAATTGCATAGGAAAAGCTGATAATCTTCTTTGCCAGAGATTTTTCCCAGTTTTTCAGCCAGTTGTTGTTGTAATGGAATTTTTATGGAGTTGGAATAGAATGCAATTTTCTGCAATTGCTCCTCAATTCTCTTTACCCAATGCGGATGAGTATGCCCAATGCTGATCACTGCATGGCCGCCATAAAGATCAAGATACTGTTCCCCTTTATCGTCCCATACATAGGAACCTTTGGCTTTTACAATGGTAATGTCATTGATCGGGTACACGTCGAATAGATTCATATTTTGGTTTTTTGTCACTAAGACACAAACAGGTTTTTGTGACTGGTGTCCTTTGTGGCTATTTAAAAATAATTTGCTTTTAAATTAAGTCCGGCACATTCATCGATGCCAAACATTAAGTTCATGTTCTGCACAGCCTGCCCGCTGGCGCCTTTCAATAAATTATCTATCACAGAATGAATAACAAGTTTGGTTCCTACTTTTTCCAGTTGTAGCACGCATTTGTTTGTATTTACTACTTGTTTTAAAAAGATAACATCCTGGCTCAAAAATGTAAATGGATGATCGGTATAAAACTCTTCATAAAGAGTAACCAATTTTTCAATTTTCAATTTGCAGGTAATTTGAGAACTGATAAAAATACCGCGTGTAAAATCACCCCGCCAGGGAACAAAATTTAAAACTTTCACATCCTCTTCCTCGGAGGGTGAGGGTGGAAAATCGCTTTGTAGCTGATTCAAGCTTTGATAGATCTCATTTATATGTTGATGGGTTAGTGTTTTATAAGCTTGGATATTGTTCGCTCTCCAACTAAAATGAGAGGTGGATGTAAGTCCCTGTCCTGCTCCTGTTGAACCTGTGATCCCAGTTGTGTAAATATCTTCCAGTAAACCAGCCTTTGCGAGAGGCAATAACCCTAATTGAATACCGGTGGCAAAGCAACCAGGGTTGGCTATGTTATTTGCCGATTTTATTTTTTCTTTATTTAACTCTGGCAAGCCATAAACAAACTCTCGATTTCCAATTTTTGATTTTTCATTTAATCGAAAATCGTGTGACAGATCAATAATTTTTATATTATCGGCAATTTTATTTTCTTCCAAGAATTTTTTGGCTTCTCCATGGCCAACGCACAGAAATAAGACATCAATATCATCATTTATCTCATCGGTGAATTTCAAATCAGTGTCGCCAATTAGATCTTGGTGTACTGAAGGAACAAGATTGCCTGCATTGCTACGGCTATGTATAAAAGAGACAGATACATACGGATGGCGAATCAATAAACGCATTAGTTCACCACCCGTATAACCTGCACCTCCGATAATCCCAGCTTTAATTTCCATTTTATAATTATTGAACAGTCAGTAATTATTAATTAATAATTACTGATTATTGTCCTTATTTATAGACCACCAAATACTTGTTTGATTTCCGAATATTTTGCTGAACCCTCGCACATCTTCCCCTGTCCATCCCGTATTCATTTCTCCATACTTCCCAAACCTGCTGCTCATTAGATCATATTTTGATTCGATGCCTATTATTTGAAAACGATAAGGCATTACTTGAACAAATACGCGGCCAGTTACATGTTGTTGTGAATTTTGAAGAAATGCTTCAATGTCCCTCATCACAGGGTCGAGTATTTGCCCTTCGTGCAGCCAGTTACCGTAAAATTGTGCCAATTGATCTTTCCAATTTAATTGCCATTTAGTGAGTACATGTTTTTCCAATGCATGATGTGCTTTAATGATCAGCATGGGCGCTGCTGCTTCAAAACCCACTCTTCCTTTAATGCCGATGATAGTGTCGCCTACATGTACGTCTCTTCCAATACCAAAAGGGCCGGCAATAGTTTGCAAATGTTTGATTGCTTCTGAAGGATGTGGAAATTTTTTATCATCAATGCTAACTAATTCTCCTTTCTCAAAACCTAATTCCAAATTTCTGGTACCGGATTCTGTAACTTGGGTTGGCCACGCTTCTTCTGGCAACATGCCAAGGGATGAAAGCGTTTCTTTGCCACCTACGCTTGTTCCCCACAATCCTTTATTGATCGAATACAATGCTTTTTCAAAATTCATTTCAACCCCTTTCCCTTTCAAGTATTCTATTTCTTGCTCGCGGCTTAATTTCAAATCACGAATAGGGGTAATGATCTCTATTCCTGGAATCATAATATGAAAGATCATATCAAACCTCACCTGGTCATTGCCGGCGCCAGTGCTGCCATGAGCCACCGCATGTGCAGAAAGTTTTTTTGCATGCTCAGCAATATGCAAAGCTTGGCTTAACCGCTCGGCGCTTACGCTCAGAGGATAGGTATTATTTTTTAATACATTTCCGAAAACAAGATACTTGATAATGCTGTCGTAATAAGTTTTTACCGCATCAATGGTAGTATGTGTTTTTACTCCTAATCGAATGGCGTGTGCTTCTATATCTTTTAATTCATTATCCGTAAAGCCTCCCGTGTTAACGGTAATGCTGTGCACATCATAGCCCTTTTCTTCGGTTAAATATTTTACGCAATATGATGTATCGAGCCCACCGCTAAAACCAAGTACGAGAGTACCCCCGGTTTCACTAACTGTCGGAGAGTTTTGTAACTTATTTTTTTCTGTAATGTTCATTAAGAAAATAGTTGGATAAAACTTTTTACTGCCCTTAAGTTGGGAGGTCAAAAATTAAATAGATGGAACAAGAACGATTTTGGTTTCGAATTTCCATTGCCATTGCTGTCTTTTTTCCTGAATAGTTTCCACTGCTTGAATTGCAATAATCTTTCCAGTCCCTTTTTGTTTTTTTCAAAAAATTCTTTCGTTTCTTCAGGTTTGTAGTGATCTTTTGGATCATACAGCATAGCGGTACAAAAACAATTTTGTCGGTTCTTGCTCATCAGTGTTTCATAATTTACGCAGCTTTTGCAACCTTCCCAAAAAGCCTCGTCTTGGGTAAGTTCGGAATAGGTAACAGGTTCATAGCCGAGATCGGAATTGATCTTCATAACAGCCAAACCCGTTGTTAACCCAAATATTTTTGCATCAGGATATTTTTCTCTCGAAAGGTTGAAAATTTTTTGCTTGATAGCTTTTGCTACGCCACTTTTCCTATATGCAGGAACTACTATTAACCCGGAGTTTGCGACATATTCCCCGTGGCTCCAGGTTTCAATATAACAAAAACCTACCCACTCACCAGTGTCGGTAATAGCAATAACAGCCTTGCCCTGTTCCATTTTTTCAGCGATGTATTCTGGCGAGCGGCGGGCAATACCCGTACCCCGGGCCTTGGCTGATGATTCCATTTCGTCCGTTATGGTTTTTGCGTACACTTTGTCTTGGGGTGTCGCAACCCTGATAATGATATTTTGCGTGTCCAATTTGAAAAAGATTGATATGTCAGGCGGATAACCAATCCAATGTTAAAGAAAATCCTGAAGGAATTTCACTGATAGGGGCCCTGGTTATTGGCTCGTCCTATCAGAACCCAGGTCGGGTTAAATAGTGAAAGATATCAAAGCATACCGAATACACGCCGGTCGTGATCGGGGCGTGAAATGGAAATTGCTTTGTATGTGTCAGAATATTGCTCATGACGTAGTACTTACAAAAATAGTGCACAAATGTATAAAATAATTAAAGTTATTGTCAAGTTTTTTTGTTAATAAGAGTCAGGTTCCTCCATATACTAAAAATATAGCAGGCCGCTTATGAATGTTCGGTTTGTTTTTCTGCCACTGACCCACGCTCATTGTGTGTATCCACTCATTTTCCGAGGTGAGATCAACAGCAATGCACAACTTTGTGCCAGACTTACAGGTTTTTATTATGGAATCGATCAGCTGATTATTACGGTAAGGAGTTTCAATAAAAATCTGTGTGCAATTTTTTTTCTGAGATTCTGATTCAAGTTCTTTAAGAGCTTTAATCTTTTCCTGCTCATTGATGGGCAGGTAACCAACAAACTGAAACCTCTGGCCATTCATGCCACTTGCCATGAGTGCAAGTAAAATGGAATTAGGGCCAACGAGTGGCTTTATTTCAGCGCTCATTTCATGTGCAATGGCAACCAAGGCCTGGCCTGGGTCGGCTATCCCAGGACAACCAGCTTCACTGATAATCCCAATATTTTTTCCTTGTTTTATTGTTTGTTTAAACGTGTCAGACACCTGGGAGGTGTCAGACACGGGGTACCATTCATAATCGTCAATTGCTATTTCCTTCCAGATCTTTTTTAAATAACGACGTGCTGTCCTTTTATTCTCTACAAAAAAAACCTGACAATTTTTTACTGCTTCGACTATATAGGAAGGGATTGTTTGAGTGGCTTCAGCATCAAGCAAAGAAGGAATGAGATAAACAATACTTCTGGAATGGTTCATGGAAATCATTTAATCAGTTAATCCGGGTCAACCTTGTATAAACTTAACGTAGCTGCGATAACGGCATAGGCAGGTGCAAAGATCCATCCCACAAATACAACCGCATGCATGGTATAAAACACCAATCCATTTCCCATAGCGAGTCCCCGGTGCTGACTGATGTACTCAATACTTTTTGACGTAGGCAATTTATGGCGCTCACAACTGTAATCGATCATTGAAAAACCATAATAATAACATTCAACAAATAAAGCGATAAGGGGGGCGACCCATCCAAGTACGGGGAAGATAGTTAACAATAAGAGACCAAGTAAGTAAATGGTTTGCCAAAGTGTGTTCCGCAAGGCAAGCTTTGTTCCCCGCCAGCAATCTTTTATCAATTGATTAAAATTGAACGGAAAATCTTTTCCTTCAATGATCGATTCTGTTTTTTCACTCAGGTAAGCAAAAACAGGCGAGCCTACAATGAGCCAGATGTATTTGAATAATGAGAAATAAAATAACATTAGTATAATCCAGAGAATAATGCCTGCGAATGTGAAAAAGAAACCCAGCCAGCTATTTTGAAACTTCTGAATCCAAGTGCCCAGGCCTGTAGATACCGTAAGGTAATTGATAACAGCGGTGGCGGATTTGCCAAAAAAATACATGCTGATACCAAAAAGAAGAGCATAAATAATTCCGGGAATGATGATCCATTTCCAAAGCTTATGGGTTACAATAAAACGGTGTGCCTCGAAATAGGATTGTATCGCTATTACAATTTCTTTTAGCAAGGCATAAATTTGTTACAAAATAAGGAAAAAGTACAAGGCGCAAGGTACAAGGTACAAGATGAAAAAACTCGAATTAGAATTTTATCGGCGGCAAAATGTAGTGCAGATCGCAAAAGAACTGTTAGGTAAAATTCTTGTTACAAATTGGAAAGGCATTCTTACTTCTGGGCGGATTGTAGAAACTGAGGCTTATGCCGGAATTATTGATAAAGCTTCACACGCATCAGGCGGAAGAAGAACGCCGCGTAATGAAATTATGTATGGCGAAGGAGGCTATGCATATGTTTACTTATGTTACGGCATTCATCATTTGTTTAATGTAGTTACCAATTCAAGAGATACTCCTCATGCTATTCTTATAAGGGCATTGGATCCGTTGGAAGGCATTGAAGAAATGTTGCTACGCACTCATAAAAAAAAATTTGATCACACACTTACCCGCGGTCCTGGCAACGTGTCAAAGGCGCTTGGAATTTCCACTAAACACACTGGCGCTTCTTTGTTAGAAAATAAAATTTTTATTGCTGATTATGGAGGAAATTATAATAAAAAAGAGATTGCTGCATCTCCACGCATCGGTGTTGACTATGCCGGTAAAGATGCTTTATTGCCGTATCGATTTTATGTAAAAGGAAATCCGTTTGTGAGTGGGAAGCCACGGTAACAAAAGGCACAAGATTCAAGGCACAAGGACGTTTAAAAAAAAGTTCTTTCTTGTACCTTGTGTCTTGTACCTTGAACCTTGTATCTTAATCGCAAATTTCATCGTTTGAAAAAACTATCTGCACTGCAACTAAAAACAATTGCTTTATTATCAGGAATCATTGTTTCTCTTTTTTTATTTTTTGTAAATCCATTCAACGTTAACCCGAATGCATGCAAGGCCTTGGCAGTTGCCGGATTAATGATCACCTGGTGGATTACAGAAGCGTTACCCATGCCTGTGGTAGCCCTATTGCCAATTATACTTTTTCCCTTATTAAAAATCGCCAGTCTTGAAGATACGGCTGCTCCCTATGCAAACCCCGTGATCTTTTTATTTATGGGTGGCTTCATGCTAGGGCTTGCCATTGAAAAATGGAATCTTCATCGGCGCATTGCATTAAATATTGTAAAACTTACCGGCACAAGTGGCGACAGAATTGTATTAGGATTTATTCTTGCCACAGGTTTATTGAGCATGTGGTTAAGTAATACAGCTACTACGATGATGATGTTCCCTATTGCAGTGTCAGTGATCCATGTAATGAAAGAGAATCATAAAGGCGAGGGCAACCTTTCCCACTTTTCACTTACTATCATGCTGGCTATTGCTTATGCATCAAATATTGGGGGTATTGCAACAATTATCGGCACGCCTCCTAATGTTGCCTATGTTGGTTACATCGAAAAAAAGTATCACGTAGGAGTTGATTTTGTAAAATGGATGCTGATTTGTACGCCACTAGCCATTTTATTACTTCTTTGTTTATATGTTGTCATGGTAAAATGGCTTTTTCCTAATCGAATAAAATCAGATCATTCCACCAGGCAGCTTATACATGAAGAGCTATTAAAACTTGGCTCATTATCAAAAGCAGAAAAAAGGGTTTTGACTATATTCATCTGCACCGCTTTTCTTTGGATAACGAGAGATATTATCAACAAAAGCCAGGGTATACTTAAGCTCGACGATACCATTATTGCAATAATGTGTGCTGTGGCTTTATTTATTTGCCCCTCAGGTAATGAAAATAATGACCAGGTTTTGGAATGGCCAGACACAAAGAATATGGCTTGGGGAATTTTATTGCTTTTTGGAGGCGGAATTTCTCTGGCAACTGTATTAGAAAAAGCCGGGCTTATTCAACAACTAGGCCAGTGGCTAGGACAGTTTGCCGGCAATGGTTTTCTGTTGGTATTTATAGTAACGATTGTTTCTATTTTTATTAGTGAAGTAATGAGCAATGTGGCCCAGGTTATTGTTTTTGCGCCGGTTGTTTCGTCGCTGGCCGAAGCGGTTGGTATGAACCCGTTAATTCTTGGAATTGCGATGACGCTTGCTGCTAGCTGCGCCAGTATGTTGCCAATGGGCACGCCCCCTAATGCTATTGTTTTTGCAAGCGGTCATATCAAATTAAGGCAAATGTCTAAAACTGGCATTGTGATGAACATTGTTGCAGTAATCCTAATAACATTGTTCTGCTGGTTCCTGTTGCCTTATGTGATACCATGGAAATAGATGTGCAGTATAAAACTTTTAGTAGCTCGATTTTAGAACTTAGGGCAGTTCAACTTTTTGGCATATGGATCAACAGGCTTCTTGATATAAATAAGTGAGATTTCAGCACCGCCTCTCATATTTGACCCAGGCTTTAAGCTGCTTGTATTAACGTCATAAGTAGCGCCAAAATGAAGTTCACCAAACTCTAATCCCACATAGGGAATAACAGCATCGCCAAATCTGAACCAGCTTCCTAAATATAAAGTTGTAGGATTTTCTGTATCGCCATTAAGATTTAACCCGTAAGCACCGCCTATTACCGTATTGTGGGCTTTTGCCTGCATGCTGTGGTTGGCGCTAAAGTGTAAATAATTATATTGGCCAACAGGGATTTTTCCTCCGCCTTGTAGTGTAATCCTGGCATTTAATAAAAAATACGGATCATCGTTGAAACTCTCTTTTGGGCGATTGATATGATACATAGAAGCACCGAGATAAAAATTATTATAACCGTTGGTTGAGCCATTATATAAAATGCCGGCATTCATATCTAAATATGAAACGCTTACACGTTTGCCAGGAAATATTTCGCTGGTAGCAGCTGTCCAGCCTGAAGTCGTTAACTGATCTTCAAAATAAACCCTTGAAACATCCAATCTCTTACTCACAAAGCCACCTTGAAATCCCGCACCAATTTGATGGTAACCATCTTCATCAAGGCTTTTGTGATAAGCAACCGAAAGAGCTACAGCATTTGTTTTTAAAACACCATCGCCTGCCTGATCAGCAAAACCTAAAACACCGATTCCAAACTGGTCATAATCCGGAATACGATTTTTTAAGATTCCAGCATCAAAGGATGCGGTATATGTGGTAAAAGCATTGGGAATAGTCGGCCATTGGTTTCGATAATTACCGGCAACACGAACAACTCCATCAAATTTTCCGGTAAGGGCGGGGTTTAAGGTGAGCGGCGATGCAAAAAATTGTGAAAAATTAGGGTCTTGTGCGGATATTTCACTAATCAAGGCTGCACAAATAGTTACGGTTAAAAGCAGTTTTTTCATCTGGTGAAAAGTATGGAAATGAAAAATACAACAATTGCCAGAAGTTCTGAAATAAAATCGGCAAAATAACCGGTTAAAGTTGCCTTATTGTCAACAGTGAATGGTGAATAGTGAAGTGATTAACGCTTGGCCTGTTATTGATCTTAAATATGGCTAGTTTAATTGCCAATTGACAATTCGCAATTGTCAATTTTCTACTACATCTGTACTTTCACCCCGAAGGCAAGGTCGCCTGCGTCGCCTAAACCTGGAACAATGTAACCTTTAGCAGTAAGTTCATCATCAATATCACCGCACCAAATGGTTATTGAAGGGTCTTGTCTTTTTACATATTCAATCCCGACCGTACAAGCGATTGCCACAACGATATGGATTTCCTTAGGCCGGCCTTCTTCTTTTAAAAACTGTATAGTTTTTACCAGCGATGACCCCGTTGCAAGCATTGGATCAGAAATAATAAGAATGCGGTCCTCAATTTCCGGACAGGAAATATAATCAAGGCTGATCTCAAATGAACCATCCTTTTCGTGTTTTCGATAAGCTGAGATAAATGCGTTATCAGCTCTGTCAAAAAAATTGAGCAAACCCTGGTGCAAAGGAAGCCCGGCACGAAGAATAGTAGCTAGTACCGGCTGATCAATCATCATTTTTGATTCTGCAATACCTAGCGGCGTCTGAATCTCTTTTTCCTCAAAAGGCATTTGCTTGCTGATCTCGTAAGCAGCCACTTCACCAATACGTTCAAGATTACGGCGAAAACGCAACCGGTCTTTCTGAATTTCCACATCACGCAATTCAGCCACCCAGTTTGTTACCAGGCTATGTTGCTCGCTAAGATTGATCACCATTCGTTTCGATTTGAGACTTACGATTTACATTATTTTTAAAATTCCACCTCGTCGTTCGTAAATCGTAATTTGCTGGGCAAATCTAAACTTAAAATCATAAATGCAAAATGATTTACAGAGCTATTGGCATTATGAGCGGCAGTTCTTTGGATGGGCTGGATATTGCGTTTGCGGAATTCCAGGAAAATGCTGGCAAATGGAACTATGACATTAGAAAAGCCGATTGTTATTCTTACAGCCATGAATGGATTGATCGGTTGAAAACAGCAACATCCTTAAGTGCATTAGAGTATCAGTTATTGCATGTTGACTACGGCCATTATATTGGACAGCAAATAGATAAATTCATTAACGAAAATAATCTACATTACCAGGTTGCGCTTATTTCTTCACATGGTCATACAACTTTTCATGTTCCCGAAAAAAAAATGACCGCTCAGTTGGGTGATGGAGCAGCCATTGCATCAGAAACACAACTGCCGGTAGTGTCAGACCTCAGAGCATTAGACCTAGCTTTTGGCGGACAAGGCGCACCCATTGTTCCTATTGGCGAAAAATTATTGTTGGGCGATTATAATTTTTTTCTAAATCTTGGCGGCATAGCAAATATTTCTTTTAAAAGCGACCCATATATTGCTTTTGATATTTGTGCAGCTAACCGTGTCTTAAATATGCTGGCCAATGATGCAGGAAAAGAATTTGATGAAAATGGATCAATGGCAACAGAAGGAAAGATCAATGTGGAATTATTAAACAAATTAAACGCCTTAGCATATTATAAACAGCCTCACCCAAAATCTTTGGCAAATGATTTTGGTACAGATACGGTTTATCCAATAATCAAAGAAACTAATTGTACAACACAAGATGCACTTAGAACTTACGTGGAGCATATCGTGATTCAGATTAGCGAAGCACTAAAGAATATTCAATCTTTAATTATCAATACTCAATGTTCAATGTTGATAACAGGAGGCGGAGCCTTTAATACATTTTTGATAAAGCGCTTGACGGAAGAATTGAAATCGATACAAATTGAAGTGGTTATTCCAAATGAAGATCTTATAAAATATAAAGAGGCCATGATCATGGCCTTTATGGGTGTGCTTCGCTGGAGACAAGAACATAATGTACTTTCATCGGTAACAGGGGCTACTAGGGACAGCATTGGCGGAGCTTTATGGAACGGACAAGAAGCTTAATTGACAATTTGCAACAGTTCTATTAAATGAGTGTGCATTTATTTACTATTCACAATTGACACTTCATAATTATAGCCCCAAAACTGTTCTCAACTTTATATAACCATTTCGGCTTACAGGCACTTTAGCTCCTGATTTCAAAATAGCAATGTGGTTGTCTTTTTCGTAGGGATCAATTCTCGTTATTTGCTGCACGTTGATAATATATGAGCGGTGTGAACGAACAAACTGCTGAGGGTCCAGCGTTTTTTCAAAATGATTCATCGTTTTGTTTTTCAAAAAATTTCCTTCATGCGTGTGAACTTTTACATAATCATCAGCTGCTTCCAAAAAATAAACATCCTGCACAGGAATAATTTTAATCTTGCTTCCTGTTTTTACAACGATGCGCTGACTTTGTGCAGGCGAGTGTGATGCCGTTTCTAAAAGATCGATCGTGTTTTTTTGTGCGACTGCTGTTTGATCCTTCCATTTTTGAATAGCCTTCTCGAATCGCTCCTGATTAAATGGTTTTAACAAATAATCAATGGCATGTGCTTCAAAAGCTTTGATTGCATATTCATCAAACGCCGTAGTAAAAATTACTGCGGGTGGTTGATCGAGCAACTCCAGCATTTCAAAGCCATTGATCTTGGGCATTTGAATATCCAGAAAAATAAGATCGGGCTGGTGTTGCTGAATAGCTTTCACACCTTCAAAGCCATCATTACACTCCTGTACAATTTCTAATTCAGGATGCTTTTGTAAATATTCTTTGACAATGCTTCTTGCTAATGGCTCGTCGTCTATGATTATAATTTTACTCATTGATATCAGGTATTCTAATTACTACAACAAAAGAATTTTGCTCTTTATTTATTTCTACAAGATCATTTCTTGCAAACAAAAGGTATAATCTTCTTTTTACGGAATTTAATCCAAAACCAGTTCCCTCCGGCATTTGCATATCGGCATCAAAAGGGTTCGTGACTGCCATCACTAAATATTTGTCTTCTACTCGAGCTCTCAATGCGATCACCACTTCTCCCGTAGTGCCGTATAAGCCGAATTTAATTGCGTTTTCCATTAAAGGTTGAAGCAATAACGATGGAATTTTCCATGAAAGAGACTCTTCTGAGATATCCATTTGTGTTTTGAGGCGATACCCGAAACGAACTTTTTCAATTTCAAGATATAATTTCAAATGCTCCAACTCTTCTGAAAAACTAATAAACTGGTTCTCTTCCTTCCTCATCGTTCCGCGCAAAAAATCGGAAAGCTGTTGCACCATTCTTCGTGCTTCATCGGGTTTTATGCCAATCAATGCATTGATGCTGTTAAGGCTATTAAATAAGAAATGAGGCTGTAATTGCTGCCGCAATTTAAAAAGCTCGGCCTCCTTTGCTAACTTTTCAGCATCTGTTTTTCGTTGCTCAGTTTGTTTTTGCTCTTCAGAATTAAACCATACTACGCTTATTAATGCAATACAGCCCAATATCAGCAGTGCGAAACTTGCGCGAACAGGCATTGAGCTTTTTAAAAATTCATGATAACCTTCAAAATGCCCTGCAGACAATTTTAGTAACCAATGATTGATTGCAAGCCATATACCCATCAAAAACAAGCACCACGTAAGTATATTGGCATAGCGTTCCCTACGAGGAGTATAAAATCGCAATGTATTCATGATCAGTAGGGAAAATAACAGCAAGGTAACCGTGCTGATAGAACTATCAATAATGGCAACCTGCCATGGCAACTTCAGCCATTTTAAAACCATAAAGAACTCAGCCAACGCAATGACCCAGCTTATGCCAAAAATAATTCTGAATCTTGTTTGTGATAAAGGTGATGAAGCCATAAAAATAAAAGGAACAAGGTACACGAAACAAGGTTCAAGATTAAGACTCAAAATTTTTGGTAAAAGATGTATGCCTTGTACTTTGTTCCTTGTACCTTCTGATTATGCCAGTTGCAAAAGCTGATGTGTTTGAGTGAACAATATATTTTCCGCCTTTTGATTCACCACATGAATATATGCTTCAGCATTATCCCTTTCTTCAATCCTTGAATACAGTTCAGCTCCATCAATTAGCTCACTAATCTTATATATTTCACTAACATTAATGAACTGCCACTGCACCAGTTGTTGTTTGCGGTTATAAAAAGTGTCTTGTTCTTTTTCACCTGTTTGCTGAGCTTTTTTAAAAGCTTCCTCTTTTGAAGATGCAGAAATTAAACGAAGCTGCTCATCAAATTGCGGAGTATGTTCTCCATCACCGCAAATAATTTGAAACACAAGTTTTGCAAGATACCAGTTCATGTTACTAGTTTTTATTGAATAGTGATACAGGATTAAAATGTAATAGTTTCAATTGTTTTCTATGATCTAATAGCTACGGATTTCAATTCCTCCAAAAATGGAAGTTCCATCGAGTACAAGGATCTTATTAGAATCAAGCGCTGCACTTTGTGCTGATCTTTTATCTTCAACCCCTCCAAAAATGGCCGCCATCTGTGTTTTAACCTGCCAGTTTGAAGGCACAATTAATTTGGTGCCGCCAAATATCTGGGTAAGGTCAATGGTTATTGTTCCATTGATGTCAGCTTGCGTTAGATCAATTTCGCTGCCACCCATGATGTTGGTAATATCGCCGCCTTTAAAATTTTTTGAGATGATATTTTTTTTAATGCCTCCAAAAATGGAAGTGCTATCTATAAAATCCTCGCTGGAAAAGGACTGATCGTGAAAAGCATTTATCTTAGGTTCTATTCTATCTTTATCATATGCATTACCCTTATCCTTCAAGTAACGGTGACGGCGAGGTCTAAAAATGAAAAATAGGCCTAAAAGAATTATTGCCGCAGGCCATAAAAACTTCCGCAACATGATTTCAGGAAAAAATTCATTTACCAAAAACACCCCGCCTACAAGCATTAATATAAACCAAGCTCCCCCACGAAAGTTGTGCCTGATGCCGAGAAAAAATCCAATGGCAATCAGCAGCATTTGCCAGGTGTAAACCCAATCAGGGATATTAAAAAGTATTGCTTTTAATAAGGCTACAGCTCCAATCACTAATAAGAATACTCCCGTCCATATATTGCCACCTTTTGACTGATAATTAACCATCCATCTTTCTCGGTAATATTTTCCCCGCTCTTCACGTCTCTTATGTCTTTCCTCGCGCAACCTTCTTCTTTCCTCTCGCCAGTCTCGCCTTTCCTCTTGTTTATTTTCAAAATCCATGTGTCTAATTTTTACCAAAAATACTATTATGAAAGCTGAATGGTCAAGAGGTAACAGGCTTTAGCTGGAGTAAAATCGGTAAATGGCAGAAACAGGGGGGCGAAAAAAGATGAATTAAATCAAAATGTGTTACAAAGGAGAAATAACATAAAAAGGCGGAAAAGATGGTGACTTGCTAAGAAAGTGAGCTAGCCCAATCCACATTAAATTCATCCTTACTGCCTTTGGTACAAGTAAATAAGAATGGAGTTATCACAGGAACATGAATGTATCCAAAATCCTCCAGATCATCACTCATGAAAATTACTTCTACATTTACAGTTGTATAAATTTCAGTTGAATTATGGTCAATTGTCTCCAGTATATTGGGTATTACAATTTCTGAAGTTTTCATTTCACTGCGTGTGCCTGCCAATTTTTCCAATAACATTTCAGGAATATCAAGCTTGCTAAATACTGTGGTTATATATGAAGTAGAGTTTTCCATAACAAAATTTTTTAAGTCTGCTGAAGAATACTTTGTACTCTAATGAGACATTTATTTTGTGTTTCGATTTAATACAGAAATGTTAAAAGAAAAACTGTGCCAAAGAAAAAATTAAAGAAATACACAGTTGGTTGATACTTCTTTATCAATAAGAAACAAAAGGAAATTTTAATGCACAAACTCAAATTTATCTCCGTCAAATAATCCAAGATCACTAAGCTTAAGGTGAGGAATTACCAGCAAAGCCATAAAGGAAAGTGTCATAAAAGGGGCAGATAAAGTACAACCTGCATATTTAACGGCCTTATCAATAAGCGAGTATTGTCTTGCAACCTGATAACCATCTTCATTGCTCATTAAACCCGCAACGGGCAGCGGAACAATCATTTGCGTATCATCACTTACAAAGCTTACTCCTCCCTTATGTTCAATCACCATATTTACCGCCTCACAAATAGATAAATCATCTACACCTACTGCAACAATGTTATGGCTATCATGGGCAACCGAAGAAGCTATCGCTCCGGTTTTTAACCCAAAATTTTTGATGAAGGCTTTTGCAACAGGAGCATCTTTATAACGATTGACGACCGCAATTTTAAGAATATCGTCTTTAATGTTTGCTTTTAGTATTGTTTCATCTAATTCAATTTCTGCCAAAATTTTATTTGTAATTAACTGTCCATCTAATGCTTCTATGACAGGTATCCTTTTTGATCCAGGCCCATTGACGTGTGACCAGTTTGAGCTAAGAATTTCCTCCTCTGTCCTGTTTGTAACTTCAAAGTCTTCAGCATTTTTTTTATCACATGAAAAATGATTGATTACTTCCGACTTTTTACTTTTCACTTTTGATTTTCCATTCTCTGCCACTAATTCTCCATCAATATAAGTTTGCAACACTTCAAATTTTTTTAAATCTTTTGCTACAATAAAATCGGCAGCATCACCTTCTCTCAATAACCCAACTTTCATTTTATAATGAAGAACTGGATTTACACAAGCAGCCTGTAAAACTTTAAAAAGATCAATACCTTTTGCCACGGCTCTTGCACAAAGTTGGTTAATATGCCCTTCCACTAAACTATCGGGATGTTTATCATCGCTGCAAAACATCATTTGGTTTGGATACTCATGAAGAAGATCAATCAAAGCCTCGAAATTTTTGGCGGCGCTTCCTTCCCGGATAATGATCTTCATCCCATTTTGTAATTTATCCAGCGCTTCCTCTCTAGTAAAACATTCGTGGTCGGTAGTAATGCCGGCAGAAATATATTTTTTTGCTTCGTCACCTCTTAGCCCCGGAGCGTGGCCATCAACCGGTTTTAATAAATGATGTGCTGCCGCGATTTTTTTCATTACTTCCTCATCTTCATTCAACACGCCCGGAAAATTCATCATCTCACTTAAATAATAGATATCACCATTCTCCAATAATTTTTTTACTTCCTTTGAATCCAACATTGCACCAGCCGTTTCAAAAGCGGTAGCTGGCACACAGCTCGGAGCCCCGAAATGGAATTTAAAAGGAACTGTTTTTCCGTTTTCGATCATAAATTCCACTCCATCCATTCCGCATACATTGGCAATTTCGTGAGGGTCACTTACCGTAGCTACAGTACCATGCACAACAGCAAGTCTTGCAAACTCCGAAGGCACCAGCATAGAGCTTTCAATATGAACATGAGAGTCAATAAAGCCGGGAAGGATATAACCGTGAGACGTAAGTTGTGAGTCGTGAATTTCTGTAATCGAACTTATCTTTCTGTTCTCTACCGTAATTTTTGCAGGATAGATTTTTTTTTGATAAATATCAACCAAATTACCGTTAATCGAAATCATCATGATAATAAGATTAGAAAAGACTAAATTCTATAATTTTAAATATTCGTTCATTCAAAACCAAAACGACAATGAAATTACCAAAAGCAATATTAACCACTTTCCTTTTATTCAGCTTTGCAAAAGCATATACACAAACTGCCGATGAAATCATCGAAAAACATATTAAAGCCATCGGAGGAAAAGATGCATGGAAGAAAGTAAATACCATTAAACAGCAAGCTATCATTGATTTCAATGGAACAGAGGTAAATGTAGAAGCTATTACTGCACATGAAAAAGGTTCACGTCAAACTATTTCTTTTGCAGGATTATCGGGTTATACGATCTATACTCCTACAGCCGGTTATAATTTTTACCCTTGGCAAGGCCATGTTAAACCGGAAGCCATAACACCTGAAGATTTAAAAGAAAATGAAGACAACATGGATGCTCAAGGCCCCTTGATTGATTACAAAGAAAAAGGACATGTTGCTGAGTATATCGGCATGGATGATTTTGAAGGAACCGATTGTTATAAAATAAAACTCACTGAAAAATCAGGAAAGATCATAACCTTCTATATTGATCCTTCCAATTATTTCATCATTCATTCTGTAACGATCACAAAAGCTAATGGGCAGGAAACAGAGTCAAAAACAGATTACAGCAATTATCAAAAGTTTTCCGAAGGTATTTGGATGCCTATGAATATTGGTGGTGGAAATACAATAAAAATTAAAAAGGTGGAGATCAATATTCCTGTTGATGAATCTGTTTTTAAACCATCAACCAATTAATTATCGTTTATCGTTAAACAAAACTATTATGAGAAAAATATTTTTAGTCTTATCAGCCTCGGCCTTAACCATATCTATTTTCTCCCAAGTAAAAATCAGCTCTTCTACATTTGGCAAAATGGAAGCTCGATGGCTCGGACCGGGTACTATGAGCGGGCGCATTACTGCGATTGACGGAGTAGCTGGTGATGGTAAAACGATTTATGTAGGAACAGCGGGCGGGGGCATCTGGAAAACAACAAACGGTGGAGCTTCATTTAAACCCATTTTTGATAAATATTGCATGTCAATTGGTGCAGTTGCTATCGATCAAAAAAATCCCAAAATCATTTATGCTGGTGCTGGTGAAAGCAATATGCGAAATACTGTTTCAATTGGAGATGGCATGTATAAAAGCATGGATGGCGGGGAGAATTGGATAAAGATCGGGCTCGACAGCACAGAACATATTTCCAAAATTGCCATTGATCCCAAAAACTCAAACACGATTTATGTTGCTGTCCCTGGTCCATTGTGGAGCGATGGTACTCAGCGAGGATTGTTTAAGTCAACTGATGCGGGGCAAACTTGGAAAAAAATTCTTTACATCGATGAAAAAGCAGGATGCGCTGATATTGCTATTGATCCTTCAAACGCTGATATTATTTATGCAAGCACCTGGGAATTTCGTCGTTTGCCTTATTCTTTCAATTCCGGTGGTAATGGAAGTGGGATGTATAAAAGCACCGATGGAGGAAAAACATGGAAGGAGCTAACCAATGGCCTCCCCAAAAAACCTTTTGGAAGAATTGCTTTTACATTAGCCTCAAGTGCTCCTAATAATTTAGTTGCTATTGTTGAATCGAATGAAACCGGATTATTTATTTCTTCAGATGGGGGAGAAACATGGAAGCAACAAAGTGCTACGGCAAATATTGTTGCCCGTCCCTTTTATTTTAGCACCATAGCTATTGATCCAAAAGATCCAAAAAGAGTATATCGTCCCGCTTTCACCTTTTCATATTCAAATGATGGCGGCTATTCATTTGCAGATGCTAATAATGACGGGGGATGGCTTCATGGCGATATGCATGCATTCTGGATAAATCCGAACAATACAAACCAACTGTATGTGGGCACTGATGGTGGTGTTTATTATAGCTTAGATCGTGGCGCTACATGGGTCTTTGTTCAAGGTTTGCCGGTAGGGCAATTTTATCATGTACGTGCTGATAACGCCGAGCCTTACAATCTATATGGTGGCTTGCAAGACAATGGCAGTTGGACAGGGCCTTCTTCAGCGCCTGGCGGCGTGAGCAATGCTGCATGGAAAGCTATTTATGGTGGTGATGGATTTTGGGTGCAACCTGACCCTAATGATCCTAGTATCGCTTATGCTGAAGCGCAAGGCGGAGAAGCAGGTAGGGTAAATGTAATCACAACAAAGACCGTAAGTATAAAACCGCAGGAAGTAGGCAACCAAGAAAAATTACGTTGGAATTGGAATTCTCCAATAGTCATCGGCGCAAAAAACAAAAAGAATTTATACATGGGGGCTCAATATTTATACCGGTCAACTGATCAGGGTCGCAACTGGCAAAGGATTTCCTCCGATCTTACCACCAATGATAAAAAGAAGCAAGAGCAAGAAAATAGCGGGGGTTTAAGCGCTGATAATACTTCTGCTGAAAATCATTGCACCATTTTTTCTATTGCTGAATCACCACTCGATGAAAATATAATTTGGGTTGGTACTGATGATGGTAATTTACAATACACCGCTGACGGAGGCAAAACATGGACGAACGTATCGAAAAATTATGCGGCAGCAGGCATTCCTTTGCAAACATGGGTAAGCAGCATTGAATCAAGCTCGTTTGACAAAAAAATCGTGTATGCCACCTTTGATAATCACATGTATGGCGATCACAAAACATACATTGCACGATCAGTGGATATGGGAAAAACCTGGAAGCTTTTTAAAAGTTCTGAATTCACTGGTTTTGCTCATAAAATAAAAGAGGATACTAAAAATAAAGACTTGCTTTTTTTGGGAACCGAAAGAGGATTGTTTGCTACTGTTGATGGTGGTGAAAATTGGTTCAGAATGAAAACCCACATTCCCGATTATGTGATGGTGAGAGATATATGCATACAACCCACAACGAATGATTTGGTGATTGCCACGCATGGCCGGGGAATTATGATTGTTGATGATATTACTCCAATGCGTTCATTGACAAAAAATATTATCAACCATGATGTATATCTTTTCGATAGCAAACCAATTGTTCTTACAACAGGGAAGCTGGGTGGTGGTGGGTTTCCGACTACAGGCGGATGGGTAGCACCTAATGCACCTTCGGTTCCTCCTTTTCAATATTATTTAAAAGAAAGAGTAAGCATTGGTGATATAAATCTTGAGATTTATGATGGTTCCGGCAAATTGGTGAGATCGATTCCGGGTACTATACGTAAAGGAGTAAATAAAATAACATGGGATTTGAAAATGAAACCTCCTAAGGTGGCAAGCGGAGGAACCAAAATTGATTTTGGTGCTTTTGTAGCTCCTATGGTTTTGCCGGGTGACTATACTTTAAAATTAAAGGTGGCAGATAAAGAATATACAAAGACGCTGAAATTAATTCATGATCCAAAAAATAAGGATTTTACGCTGGCCGACCGGCAAGCACAGTACAAAACCTCAATGCAATTATATAACCTGCATGAGCGATTAGCAGCGACAGTGGACAGCATAAATGGGAAACAAAAAATGTTGAGACAGAATATTGCTAAAGTAAAAGATACCGTTTCAAAAAAATTGTTGCAGGATTATATGACAAAATTGGAAGAACTAAGGAGCACATTGCTTGCAACAAAACAAAAATCCATTTTTGCGGATGAAAAAAAGTTAAGAGAGGAGATTACTGATGTTTACTCTGCAGTAGCCAACCAGGAAGCAGGCCCGTCGAATCTTCAGCTACAGCGGACAGCACAATTACAGGAAAAGGTAACAAAGGCAGAAGAGTCAAGAACTGTTTTAGCAAAACAGTTCGATACAAAAGTTGATGTGGCCTTGGCAAGAGAGGAGCTACCTTCAAATGACACAGGAAAACCGGCGAAAGCGTTTTAAAAACTTGCCCTGTTTGCAGGGCATTTTTATTTTGAGGGCCATACGATATAAAATTATTCAGCAAAAGGCCCAAATGTTTTTATCTTTTTTAAAAATAACCATTGTGTTGTAACTTTTCCGCTTTAATTAATTGGTATGAGAAGATTCTTTCTATTGCTTGCGGTTTTTATCTCGATCTATTCCATCGCGCAGAAAAAAGCTCAAACTGGTGCAGCTACAAATTCTGATTCAGTTTTTCTATCAAAAATTAAGTACCGTCTTGTCGGTCCTTTCAGGGGTGGTCGCAGTGGCGCTGTAACTGGCAGTTTTAAAAATAAGAATACATTTTATTTCGGCGCTACAGGAGGAGGAGTTTGGAAAACAATTGATGGAGGTAACAACTGGAAAAATATTTCTGATAAATATTTCGGTGGAAGCATTGGAGCCGTAGCGGTTGCTCCCAGCGATGAAAATATCATTTATGTAGGCGAAGGAGAGAACACGATGCGTGGAAATGTAAGTGAAGGTTTAGGTGGCATTTGGCGAAGTGATGATGGAGGAAGAACATGGAAGAATATAGGCTTAAAAGACAGTCGTCATATCATTCGCATCATTATTCACCCAAGAGATCCGAATACAGTTTGGTTAGCTGTAATGGGTCATCTATTTGGTCCTAATAACGAACGAGGTGTTTATAAAACCACTGACGGAGGCAAAACATGGAGAAAAACTTTATTCGTAAATGATCAAACGGGTTGCAGTGATCTGGTGATGGAACCTGGTAACCCAACAGTTTTTTATGCAGGTTTGTGGAGGGCTTTACGTACTCCTTATAGCATGGAAAGTGGAGGCGAGGCTAGTGGTCTATGGAAAAGCACAGACGGAGGTGAGACATGGACAAATATTTCAGCTAAGAAAGGGTTGCCAAAAGGAGTGTGGGGAATTGTTGGCGTTGCGGTTTGCGCATCGAATCCTGACAAAATATATGCACTCGTTGAAAACCAGAACGGCGGTTTATTTATGAGTGATAATGGCGGCGATACATGGACATTAACCAGTAGTGACAATAATATTCGTCAGCGTGCCTGGTATTACACAAAAGTTTTCGTTGATCCCAAAAACGAAAATCTTGTTTATTGCCCTAACGTGGACTTTATGCGTAGCCGCGATGGTGGAAAAACTTTTCAGGGAGTAAATACACCTCATGGTGACCATCATGATCTTTGGATTGATCCGGATGACGGGAACAGAATGATCGTAGCAGATGATGGAGGAGCACAAATAAGTTTTGACGGAGGAACAAATTGGAGTAATTATAATAACCAGCCAACGGCGCAAATTTACCGCGTTACAACCGATAACTCATTTCCCTATCGCATATTAGGTGCTCAACAGGACAATTCTACCATTCGCATTAAAAGCAGAACAACAACGGCCGCCATTACCGAACAAGATTGGCAATCTACGGCAGGAGCTGAAAGTGGTTATGTTGTTGCTGATCCGCTTAACCCCGACGTTGTTTATGGAGGAAACTATGGAGGTTATATCTCAAGACTTGATCACAGAACCGGTGAGAATCGCGCAGTTAACGTGTGGCCGGAGAATCCAATGGGATCTGGCGCTGATGTATTGAAATATCGCTTTCAATGGAATTTCCCGATTTTCTTTTCACCACATAATCCAAAAAAATTATATACCGCCGGAAACGTTTTATTTGCTACAGAAAATGAAGGGGCAAGTTGGGAAGCAATCTCACCTGATCTTACTACTAACGATAAAAGCAAGCAAACATCAAGCGGTGGGCCTATTACAAAAGACAACACATCTGTAGAATATTACTGTACCATTTTTACAGCTGCTGAAAGTTGGATCGAAAAGGATCTGCTTTGGACAGGAAGCGATGATGGTTTGATTTATGTAAGTAAAGATGCCGGCAAGAATTGGGAAAACGTCACTCCAAAGGATGCACCAAAGTGGATCATGTGGAATTGCGTGGATGTTGATCCTTTCAAGAAAGGAGCTGCTTATTTTGTAGGTACTAAATATAAAACGGATGATTTTACTCCTTATATCTACAAAACGGAAGATTATGGTAAATCATGGAGACTAATCACAAATGGAATTGATAAAATGCATTTTGCAAGATGTATCCGGGCAGATCATAAGCGGCCAGGCTTGTTATATGCGGGGACAGAATATGGTATGTACATTTCATATAACGATGGCGCTGACTGGAAAAAATTTCAATTAAATCTCCCAATAGTTCCTATTACTGATCTTGTTATAAAGGACAACGATCTCATTGTTGCTACCCAAGGTCGGGCATTTTATGTGCTGGATGATCTGACTGTGATTCAACAAATGAATTCGGATATTCTCAATAAAAACCTTCATGTTTTTGATGTAAATGCTGCATGGAGAATAAGAAGTGGTGGCTTTGGACAAAATTTTGGAACACCAAGAAATGTAGGAACCAATCCGCCAAACGGCGTTGTGATCAATTACTATTTGAAAAACATTAATGATTCAACGAAAGCTTCCATTTCTTTCCTCGATAAAAACCACAAGCTCATAAAAACATTTGCAACGGATTCCAAGGACAATAAACTTGAAATAAATAAGGGAATGAATCAGTTTGTTTGGAACATGCGCTATCCCGACGTTGAAAGAGTAGAAGGAATGATCCTATGGACCGGAGGACCGAACGCAATTACTGCGCCGCCAGGAAATTATTTTGCAAAATTTAAGTTGGAAAAAGATTCGGTAGAAGTTCCATTTACAGTTCAAGCAGATCCAAATTATAAGATCTCTCAGCAAGATTATGAAGCACAATTTGAATTCTTGCAGCAAGTGCAGGCTAAATACAACGAAGTGCAAAAAGGAATTAAAGATATAAGAGCAATAAGAACACAGATCAATGATTTTACATCTCGCTTGGGAAAAGATATGCCAAAGGATGTAAAGCAAATGGCTGATAGTATAAATAAGCAACTGACAAGGGTTGAAGAGACTTTATATCAGACAAAATCAAAAAGCGGACAAGATGTATTGAATTATCCTATCAGGCTAAATGACAAATTGGGAGGAATTTTTAACGTATCTAATAGCGGTAACATGGCGCCAAGCAAACAGGCAAAAGAAGCGTATGCAGAAATTGCTTCACAATGTGATGCGGCTTTAACAAAGTTGAAAAAAGTTTTCGATCAGGATGTGCCCGCATTGAATGATATGATCAGGCAAAAAACATTACCTGTGATTGGTGTAAAAAAAGAGTAGCATAATGTCTAGCTTAAACTTATGTAAGAGTAGAAAAATAAAAACCCTCCCTGCTATTTTAATACTGGCTGCAGCTCCTTTATTTTTAATGGGGCAAACAAATCAAATAACATCCAAACAATACCAAGAGGATTTTATTTTTTTTTGGAAAACTATTCATGAGGAATATTGCTATTTCAACAAGAAACAAACAGACTGGCAAAAAATAAAAGAAATTTACGAATCAAGTATAGACAGTGTATCGAGCTGGGAGCAACTTGTAGCTATCCTTGAAAAAGCACTCTATGAGATTTATGACCATCATGCTATTTTAAATACAAATAATAATAGTTCTTACAGGCTTGTCCCCTCTGGAACTGATGTTTGGGCTGAATACATTAATGGAAAGCCAATAATTACAGAAGTAAGAAAAGGCTTTGGAGCTGAGTCTGCAGGAATTATTGCGGGGATGGAAATTGTTGCCGTCAATGATATTTACATAGAAGCAGCAATTAAACCTCTTCTGCCAAAATCATTAAAGCTTGTAGATACTGAAGCAAAGAATTTTGTCTTGCGGTTATTACTTGCAGGCAATCATGTCCAAAAACGAAAGTTCACTTTAAAATACCAAGGAAGGTTGAACGATTATTATCCGGACAAAAATGGATTGCTTTTGGAAAATATAAATCATAGCTCCCTTATTGAATCCCGGTTTATCGGCAATACAGGTTATATTAAAATAAATGACTGCGTATATAATACTGAACTTATCTCTGAATTTGATAGTGTGATGCGAACCATGCAAAAAACAATGTCACTGATACTTGATCTTCGGGAAACTCCAAGTGGTGGCAACACAACAGTGGCGAGAGCAATTCTCGGGTGGTTTATTAATAAGGAACATTTTTACCAAAAGCATGAATATTATGCAGAAGAAAATAACTCCGGTGTCAAACGTAGTTGGGAAGAAATTGTTTCGCCAAGGAAAGGAAAATATTATGGTAAACCTTTAGTGATTTTATGTGATCATTGGACCGCGAGCTTGGGAGAAGCAATTACTATTGGCTTTGATGCGCTGCAAAGACCAGGCACCAAGATAATAGGCACTCCAATGGCCCGCTTGAATGGAGCAGTCTATACCTATGAAATGCCAAATTCAAAAATCCGGTTTTCATTTCCAGCTGAAAGGTTATATCATATAAATGCACTGCCCAGAGAAGAATATATTCCACAAATACTCATTAACCCGGCAACAAGTGTTTCAAAGCCAACATCAGACATATTTATTTCGAAGGCACTTCTTTTTCTGAAATAAAGAACACATATCGATTAATAGAAAACTCTACCCATCGTCTGTGCCAAAAAGATTAATCGTTCATATACGAAGAAATTAGAGACTAGGTTTTCAGGCTTTTTATTTTTTTTCATTTAATAAAAGCAAAATCCATTTTAAATAAATCATCGTATTTAATGTTTGCATAGGATTTTCTGAATTTAAATTTTGAAGCCTTTTTCTACCAATTATAAAACCAAAGCCCACCGCATTTACCTATTTGAACAAATGCCGTTGAATACAACTGTTCAGTAAGTACTGCTGATAGTGTAATTCCTGGTTTCTGTATCCCTACAGTTTAATATTTATTGCTTGGACTGTTTTTAATTAAAAACGGAACAAACATCTCATTTATCACAAAATCATAATTTATGAAAAGAAAGATTTATGCTTCGATTCTTTTAGTGGCGATGCTCATTAACGTTTTTCCCTTCAATGTATTTGCATCAAGCCACAGGGAAGCTCCGCTGATAGCCAATGATCCTTTAGCGGATAATACAGACCTGTATGCTTTCCGAAGCCCCGATGATCCAAATAAGATCACCATTATTGCCTGCTACGTACCGGGCCAATTACCGCAGGGCGGCCCCAACTATTATCAGTTCGGTGAAAATATCCGTTATGAAATTCATGTCGATAATAACATTGCTACAAAAGGTGATGATATTATTTACCGGTTTAGTTTTCAAAAAACGAATGAAGATCCAACTACATTTTTCAATATCCGATTGGGAAAACAGAATCTTAAAACAACATATACTTTAGAAAGAAGTACAGATGGGGGTAAACATTTTTCTACTATTGTAAGCAATGGTCCGGTACCCCCACCAAATATAGGCCCTCGTTCCATCAGCTCGCCGGTTGGTTTGAATGCACCGAACTATGAATCTTTAATTCAAAATTCAATCAAGTCTGCCAGCACAGGTGAAAAAGTCTTTTGCGGACCTGCTGACGATCCTTTTTATGTTGACCTTGGCGGTATTTTTGATTTAGGTGACGCGCCACGCACAACAGGTACTCCATCTATTGACGGATTAAAATGTTTGAATGTTTCTACTATTGCTTTGCAAATTCCTATCTCAACGCTACAAAAAAATGGAAAATCTGTATCGCAAACCAGCAACATTCTAGACCCCGATTTTGTAATTGGAGTTTGGGCATCGGCAAGCCGGCAAAAAATAAGAGTTCTGAATGAAAATGGCTTGGGTACTGAATCTCACCAAGGACCTTGGGTGCAAGTTTCAAGATTAGGAATGCCATTAACCAATGAAGTGGTCGTGCCAATTGGGCATAAAGATCTTTGGAATTCATTAACTCCTTATGAAGATCTTTCTTACCTCAGCACATTCGGAAATTATTTTTACAACCCTGAGCTGGGTCTGTACATGGATGACGCACTTTTTGGAGGTGCTGTACCAGCATTGTCCCCATTACGTATTCAAAAAAATTCTTTGGGTGCATTTGGATTTGGAAACGGACAAAATGGATTATATGGCTTGAAAGGAAATGCTGCATTGTCTGGCACTGCGCTCGATGATGCCATTTTCGGAAATCTTTTGTTACCTGCACCTAATTCTCCAAGATCAGTTGACCTATGGCCTATCTTTAATACAGGCGTCCCTAATCTTCGGCCTTATCAATTGGCTACAGGAAAGGCCGGTAATCCTCTTGCTGCCGGTAAACCCTTTATCAATAATTTTT
Source organism: Chitinophagaceae bacterium (assembly GCA_036005185.1). Lineage (GTDB taxonomy): Bacteria > Bacteroidota > Bacteroidia > Chitinophagales > Chitinophagaceae > VBAU01. The sequence goes on from DASYQS010000028.1 coordinate 215,437, forward strand.
TGCCAAACGGCGGTGATATGCTTCGTTTAAATATGGCTGTTCCGATAACTCCGAGAAACGATGCAAAATTTAGTTCTGAAGGATTGATACAAGCAGCAGTGTTGGGATTAACAGACCCTGCATATAACACCAGCACTTCATTACAATTTATTCCAAATATGGATGGATTTCCAAATGGAAGACGATTGGAAGATGATGTGACGCTGATTGAACTGCAAGCTGTGAGTGGAATTGCATTGGCTGCAATTGGTTTATGGTATGATGATTTTCATGGAGGCAGTCCTGTAACCCAGGATTTGTTAGATGTCCTAACCTATCGAACAGGTGTAAATGCCAATGATGCACTATTCAAATCATCATTCCCTTATGTTGCGTCACCATGGGCCGGCACACAGGCATGCCCATGCAACACCAATCAATCAACAACAGCGAATAGAGGTGCCAATGAGCAAATTCAGATGAAAGGGTTTAATGGTTTGGGTTTAACCTCACCTGAAATGAATTTGAAGTCCTCTCCTAATCCCGTAAAAGGAAAAACTTCAATTGATTACAGTGTGGATGTTGCCTCTCAAATAAAAATTATAGCCTACGATATGCAAGGAAAAATGATACAGGTGCTTGTAGACAGAAAACATGATGCTGGAATGTATAGTACTGATTTTGACGTAAGTAATCTGGCGCAAGGCACTTATTTGGTTGCAGCAATTAAAAATGGTATGGTAAAACAAACCATTAAGATTGTAAAGAATTAAATAAGTACACAATAAGTCCGCCTCGATTTGAGACGGACTTATTCTTAACCAACACTAGAAATTCCAAAAACTTTTGTATGAAAAAAAGAGTTGCTTACTTGATCATTTTGTTTGTGTTTGCAATTGCATCTGGTTTTATTATTCTTAAATATAAAAATGATAAAAACAGAAAGGAATCCGAGCTGTATGAGATCATTCCACGAAAAGGAAATTCCATTCAAACTTCAGAATGGGCCTTATCAAAAAAAATTTCAACGGGATTGTTACAAAAAATAAAACAAAATCCTTCAGACCTTAAATCATTGAATGGATTAGCAACAATCTACTTGCAGGAAGCAAGGTCTTCCGGCAATTTTAGCTATTATGATAAAGCTGCGTTAAACTGTGTGCATGCAGTGCTGAAAAAAGAGCCTAAAAATTTTGAGGCGCTTACCTACAAGGCAATGATCTATTTATCCCAGCATCATTTTGCGGAAGGATTGGCCGTAGCTACTCAAATAGTTAAAATGTATCCCTACAATGCATTTGTCTATGGTATTTTAGTAGATGCCAATGTTGAGCTGGGAAATTATAGAACAGCAGTAGAGGATGCTGATAAAATGGTTTCCATCCGCCCTGATATTCGATCTTATTCCCGCATTTCATACTTACGAGAAATTTATGGAGATATACCGGGTGCCATTGATGCAATGAAGCTGGCAGTTGATGCTGGTTCACCCGGAACAGAGTCCACAGAATGGACAAGAATTCAGCTCGGAAAATTATATGAACAACTCGGCCAATTGAAATACGCTGAAATGCATTATTCCATTTCATTGCAGAACAGACCAGGTTATCCTTATGCGCTTGCAGGGCTTGCCAGAATTGCAGTTGAAAAAAAGGATTATCAAAAAGCGATTGACTTATATCGCCAGGCCGATTCAGTAAGCAACGATTATTCATTCAAAGAAGCTCTGGTTGAAGTATATCGTTTAGCAAACGATAAGCAACAAGCATTGTCAACTACCAATATAATTATTAATGAAATGGAGAAAGCTGCCAAAGCAATGGCAAAAGGCGATAGTAGCGGGCACTATGCCGACCGGGAAATGGCCTACGCATATTTAGCTGCTAATAATTATGATAAAGCCCTTGAACATGCACTGCTTGAATACAATCGCCGGCCAAATAATATTGATGCCAATGAGACTGTTGCTTGGGTGTATTATTGTAGAGGAAATTTTGAGAAAGCGCAATTATATATTAAAGCGGCACTGCAAACCAACTGCAAAAATCCTACATTCTTATGCCGGGCAGGATTGATCTATTCAAAAACTGGTGATATGGAATCCGCTAAAAATTATTTGGAACAAGCCTTTATGAACAATCCTGCTATTTCTCCATTACTAAAAACCGAGGCGAAGCAAGTGCATTAATCACCACACCAATGTAAACTCGTGTATGAGGATCGAACGACTAAAATATAAACTCCTTTTTTTATCGTTTGTAACCACTTTATTTTTTTCATCCCCGCTTTTTGCGCATACAATAAACTATGCTTTGGAAAAGGAACCTGCTGATTACATTATGGCCTATTATTTAAAGCTGGGTTTTCTTCACATCATTCCTAATGGTTTAGATCACATTTTATTTGTATCAGCCCTATGTTTATTGAGTACAAAGATCAAAACTATTCTTTGGCAGGCAACTGCATTTACGGTAGCACATTCAATCACCTTGGCCTTAAGCATGAAAAATATTATTGTTGTTCCTTCAGCGATCACAGAACCCATTATCGCTTTATCAATAGTTTTTGTAACTGTTGAAAACATGCTGTTTTCAACATTGAAAGCATGGCGAGTGTTGGTCGTTTTTACGTTTGGATTGATCCATGGATTAGGTTTTGCGAGTGCTTTAAATGAAATTGGGTTGCCACCCAACCAATTTTATACTTCCATATTTGCATTTAACGCAGGGGTAGAGTTGGGGCAAATTGCAATAATCATATTGTTATTTTCTTTTATAGTCGCTTTATGGGGCAAAAAATGGTGGTATAGACAAAGAATCGTTTATCCAATCTCGGCATTCATTGCGATTATCGCGTGTTATTGGACAATGGCACGTTTATTTTTTTGATTGTATAAATTTAATAATTGTATAAACTTTTCTTTACTACTACATAAAAAATCTGGATAAGAAACAATTGCGTATATCCTCTCAAAAGGTGACAATGATTTTTTGAAAATTTGAAAGGTCTTTATAATTTGTTGTCCCTTAGTTAAGTATTACGAAACCATGAAATGTATCATCGTCGATGATAACCCAATGGCTCGCATGGCTATGAAAAAACTTGCGGAGCAGGTAAAAGACCTTTCAGTAATGGCTGAATGCGAAAATGCAATAGATGCCTACAATGTCGTAAATAAGCAGCCTGTTGATTTTTTACTTCTTGATATTGAAATGCCTGGTATGACAGGATTGGAGCTCACCAAAAATTTAGGAAGAAAAAGCCCTCTTATTATTTTTACAACTGCAAAGACCAATTATGCTGTTGATGCATTTGAATTAAATGTGGTTGATTACCTGGTAAAGCCTATCGAGCCGGCACGCTTTCTGAAAGCCATTGATCGGGTAAAGGAAGCTATAGAAAGTGAAAAGGAACAAGTTGAAGTAAAGGATAAAGAATTTGTATTTGTACGGGATAATGGCATTCTAAAAAAAATTAACTCGGACGATATTTTATACCTTGAAGCTATGGGTGATTATGTGAAGGTCTTTACTTCTCAGAAATTTCATATTGTGCATGCCACCTTAAAATCTATTGAGGAAAAGTTGCCTTCATCAAAATTTATGCGTGTACATCGCAGCTATATTATTGCTCTGAACAAGATTGATTACATCGAAGAGGGAGTAATTAGCATCAACGGAACGGCTATTCCTGTAGCCGACGCCTATCGAACTACCTTAAACAACAGGCTTAACCTTTTATAATACCCAACGATAGTTTTAAGCCTTTCGACGATTTAAAGCAGGATACTGACTTATTTCTCCCTTCGAATTCATCTCATCTTATAAATTTGAATGATTCACTTTGGATTTAATTATAAAAGCCCGGCCCATAACATGCGGATAAAGTATGTCATTATCTTTCTCTTATGTATATTGGTTTTAGTAACCAGCGAATATATTTTTTTAAATGAACTAAGCAGCCAGCAACGTTTTTATATTCTTATGCTCACTACTTTCACGGCAGTTGCTTCGGTGGTGGCCATTTTTTTATGTTATAAGCGTTTACGGAAGGATATGTAAACTTCAGCAAGATTTTTTGTAATTTACATATGGACCAATCCTTCCATACGCATGCTAAAGCGCAGGTTTAAATACCTTGTTCTATTCGTTTTTCTTGCAAGTATTTTACTTATTGTCTTTCTGCAATATAATTCGGGATCAAGTATCAAAAACTTAATCAGGGATAATAGAAGCCTGGTTAATGAACTACAAATAAAGACTAAACTTCAAAAGCTACAAACTGATATTATTTTTTCAGAAAGCGCTTTGCGTGATTTAATGATTAATGTGGGACCGGAGCATATTCTGGAAATTGACAAAAATCTCAGAAATATTCATGATGAACTCCAAGAAATTGATAGCATTATCAGGCCAACATCGCAACCAGAATTATCGGATCAGCTTGTTTTTTTAACCAACGAAAAAATTCAAAACAGCAATGAAGTAGTCAGCATCCTTTATAAAAACGGTAAGGACTCAGCTCTTTCTTTTATGCGCACCCTTCGCGGAAGAATAATCCGTGATAGCATTATTCAGACCATTAATCTGATCAACGACAGCAGGCAAACTGCCCTTAGCAACATTTCCAGTTCTGTAAATGTTAACGGCACAAAGGCCAAAAGCTGGGGGATCGTGCTCGCCATTATCGCATGTTTAGCATCTATTGTTGCATTCTGGTATCTTATCGACCAAAGTCAACGTCAACAAAAATTAATTCGGATACTTGACAAATCAGAAAAAAGATTGAAAGAAGCTTCTAAAATACAAGAGCAGTTTGTGGCCAATATCAGTCATGAGATCAGAACACCCATGAACGCCGTACTCGGATTTACGGGTCTTTTGCAAAAAACGAAACTTGATAAAAACCAGCATGAATATGTAAGATCAATCCGTTCTTCTGCTGAAAACTTGCTCACGATCATTAACGATATTCTCGATCTCTCACGCATTGAATCTGGCATGATGCATATCGAAAGCCTTCCTTTCAACCTCAAGGAATTATTAGATTCATTAGTTACAATGCTGAATGGAAAGGCCAAAAGCAGGAACCTTACCCTAAAAACAGAAGTAGATGATTCTATTCCTGAAACCTTAAAGGGCGACGCTGTTCGATTGACGCAGATCTTATTAAACTTGATAGGCAATGCTTTAAAATTTACTCATGAGGGTGGAGTATTTATTAAACTGGAACTTGATGAAAGAAAAGATGCCACTTGTTCTATTCGATTTATTATTTCAGATACAGGTATTGGTATTGATCCGGAAAAGCAAAAAAGAATTTTTGAGCGTTTTCAACAGGCGCAGCCTGAAACAACCCGGCGCTATGGGGGAACTGGTTTGGGACTGTCAATTGTAAAGCAATTGGTCGAAATTCAAAATGGAATTATTTCAGTTACGAGTGAAGTTGGCAAAGGTTCAGTTTTTACAGTTGTATTGCCTTATCAAGTGGCTAGTGAAGAAGAAAAGGCGTTTGTGATTCCTGCTCCGGCGGTTATTGATGAGTCTCAACATCAAAAAATAAAATTACTGGTAGCGGAAGATAATGCTATGAATAAAAAATTGATACAGCATTTATTAGAGCAATGGCAGATTGATTTTGTCATAGTATCAAACGGGGTAGAAGCAGTGGAAATGCTTAAACGGAAGAAGGATGAATTTGATATGGTTTTGATGGATATACAAATGCCGGATATGGATGGTTATACAGCTACGGAAAAAATAAGATATGATCTGTATCTAACCGTTCCTATTGTAGCTATGACAGCCCATGCTCTAGCTGGTGAAAAGGAAAAATGTATTGGTGCAGGAATGGACGATTATATTTCTAAACCAATTAATGAGCAGTTGTTACACAAGCTCATTTATAAATATGCCCGCAGCCATTCAACTAACAATACTGCTGTAATCAACATCAACTATTTACGATCTCTTTCAAAAGGAGATGAAAAATTTGAGAAAAAGATGATCGAGTCTTTTTCTGAGCAGATACCTCAGGAGATAAATGAATTAAAATCTGCTATTGACCAAAAAAATTACAAAAAGATTGGATCTGTGGCTCATAACATGAAATCAACAGTTTCATATTTGGGGCTTCAGAAACTTATTCTTTTGCTGGAGGAAATTGAAATTGAATCCAAAAATGGAAATGGAATCACACGCATCCTTCAAAATTTTGCAATGATTGATTCTACTTGTCAAATCGCTATCAAAGAAGCCGATAAACTTATTTCTACAGAATATACAGAATGATTGATTTAAGGCAAACCACACCACTCATTTCAACGGCAGTTTTGGCCTATTGAGCGATTTGAATTTGATACCGGGCTTTGGCATATTACCTTTATGTAGTCCTTACACAATAGATAATTAGTTTTTTACATAAAGATTTTGGTTTCGTATGGTTAAGGGTGTGCCCTGCTAGTCTTGGCGGGGCCTTTTTTAAAATTTAGCTACCTATGATCACTTTGATTTTGTTGAAATTGATATATGAGTTAATCCGAAGAACCTGGAAAACCAAACCAATAGCAATTCGAAACAAAAAGGTATTTTTTCAACCTCGGTGAGAGCCGAATATATCACGAAAAGGTCGTAACCTGACTAACTAACCATAATTCGGAACCCTTGAAAAAGTTTGCTATAACAGCCTCACACATTGTCCGGCCCCGATTTCATCGGGGCTTTCGTTTTAAATATTTCTATGTTTAGTGATTCATTATTTCTCCAGAAGATTTGGTCTTCTTTCTTCTGTACGTTTCAGCGACTGCTCATTCCTCCATTCTTCTACTTTTTTAGGGTCGCCGCTTAGTAAAACATCGGGCACCTTCCATCCTCTAAAATCAGCAGGTCTTGTATAAACGGGGGGAGCTAATAAATTATCTTGGAAAGAATCGAAAAGCGCTGAAGTTTCATCGTTTAGAACTCCGGGAATAAGTCTGCCAATAGTGTCAACTAAAATGGCAGCGGCTAACTCACCACCGCTAAGCACATAGTCGCCAATGGAGATTTCTTTTGTAATAAAATGTTCACGTATGCGTTCATCAATGCCTTTATAATGACCGCAGATGACTAAAAGATTTTCCTTTAATGACAAATAATTGGCTGCTTTTTGATCGAAAATTTTTCCATCTGGTGTCAGATAAATGATCTCATCATAATTTCTTTCCTTGTTTAATTCTTCAATCGCATTCACCAGGGGTTCACACATCATTACCATGCCAGCGCCCCCACCATATTGATAATCGTCAACCTGTCCATATTCATTAACAGCCCATTTTCGAAGACTGTGTACATGAACTTCCAACAAGCCCTTAGTTTGAGCTCTTTTCATAATGCTATGATTAAAAGGACTCTCAAGAAGCTCTGGTAACACGGTAATGATGTCAATACGCATTTGACAAATATAGCTTAATAGTCTTCTTTTTCTTTTTCATAATAGGGCACTTCGTCATTCGAGACAGATTCTTTCTGTTGCCAATAGGCTAAGGTTACTATATGCTTATCAGGTGTTTTTAATAATCTTCCAAATATTGCATTAGTTGGGTTAAAGGTCACATCTGTAACTCCAATTGTAAAAGTTTCAGGAGCGGGAGGCAAAGGTTCAAGTTGAGGCTGAGGTTGAGATTGCAATGTGGACGAAGCTTGAGAATTTTCCTCGCTAGCTGCAATTGGTTTAGGGGCAGGTGGAGCTTTCGGAGGAGGCGATGCTGCCACAACAACTGTATATTTATTGAATTCCAGTAATTGCTTCAGAAAAGTGACACGATCAGCAGAAACATTTTTTTCCACGATAGCGCATTTCACGCCGTTCAACTCTTCAAATTCGTGATTTTTATTGATAGCCATTTTTAAAAGTAAAAAGTAAAAAATAAAAAGTCTAAAAACTGTTGCAATATCACACGGTATATCATTTTTTAATTTTGACTTACAAGATTTACATCCTTGGATTACCAGGCTTTATGGGTTTATCAAAAGAATTAACGCCTCGTGTTTTTAATTTACGGCGAAATACTTTATCCCCGGCAGAAACATACAACACATTAAAATCTGGCCCACCAAAACAAACATTAGAAGTTTGTCCATTTGATGGAGGCGCGGGAATGATTGCATTTACACGCCCAAGTTGATCCAATACTTGAATACCAATTCGTGAGGCAACAAATACTCTCCCGGCCGTATCGCATTTAAGGCCATCGGGCCAGGCATTCTCTTCCGTGTCAGGAACATGCAACCACCCGTAGCGCTGCTTGAAGGTGAGTGTTCCATCGGTCTTGATCTTATACACCCAAACCCAATGTGAAGCTGATTCTGTAACATACAATTGTGTTTGATCGGGTGAGAGAGTAAGCCCGTTTGGAAATTTTATTCCTTCGTCTAACATTATTTTTTCGCCGTTGGAACGAATGAGATATAGTTTTCCAGGTCTTGTAGCTCCGTCAGGCACAGTTACATAAATGTTTCCGTTGTTGGCCACTATTAGATCGTTGCCTGAAATACTATCGGCCACTACTGTTTGTTTTTCATTTGCATCATAACTTAAAATTTGTTTTGTTCCTCCTGCTATCGTATATCGCTTTCCATCAGGGCCGAAGCATGTTCCGCTGGCTCTTTTGGCGTCAACATTCAGTGTCACTAGTTTTCCGTCCAAACCAACTTTGTAAGTTTTTGATGTTGGAATATCCTGATAATACACTTCGCCTTTTGCATTCGTAGCTGTTCCTTCAGTAAACTGATAACCCTGGCCTACCAGTTCCCAATCTTCACCTGCTATAAGCAGATTATTTAAGAAATCGTTTTTAGAATTTCCTTTCGGGATGGCTTTGGGCCAATCTTTCCAAAGCCAACGCATAGCTTGCGGGAAAATGGCATTGCCATGATTGCCATTATGGCCGCCCTCTCCCCAAACATGATTTACTTCATAACCGGCAAAACTTAATGACCGTTCCATCATTTCATTTGCCTTCCACCAATCACCAGCATAAATATTTAAATCATTGCTTCCGTCTTGTAAAAAAATCCGGATTGGCTTAGGTTCATATTTTCGAATCAGAATTGGATAGCGGTCACCACCGCGTAATCCTGTGTATGTGCCAATAGCGCTGAACACTCTTGAAAATTCTTCAGGATGTTCCCAGGCCGCAGTAAATGCACAGATAGCACCACTGCTTGATCCACCAATAGCTCGGTCGTTACCGCTTTTTGATAAATGTATTGCTCGGCCATCGCTTGTTTTTTTCTTTTCAACCTCAGGTAAGATCTCGGTGAGAATAAAACGACAATAAGCATCATTTAGACCATCGTACTCAAAGCTTCTGTTAAAGCGATTCAATGCATTAGAGTTACTGTCGGCTAGTACTTTGCCTGGTGTTACGAATACACCGATGGTGATGGGCATTTCTTTTTTATAAATCAGATTATCAAATACGATTGGCGTTTTCCATTGAATGCCGTCTTGATTTACATACACGCAGGCCGGCTTATCTGGTTTATACTGAGCCGGCACATATATCCAGTATTCTCTCCACGTTCCGGGAAAAATTTTCGATTGATCAAAGCTAAATTTCAAAATTTCGCCTTTAGGCACTCCTGGTTGCTCTATGCTGGCTGAATCAATAGAATAATTTTCCGGAGACTGTTGTGCAAAAAGAAAAACGTGGGGAAAGAAAAATATTAAGATCGATAACTTTTTCATCGTTAGAGATTACAATAATTGGAACTTAATACATACTAAGCAGTGAATGAATATAATTATATGCTCCGCTGGCAATGCCGGTTATTAAAATACCACCTACACAAATAGCTAGTGCAATCTTTGGTTGCCAATTGGTTTTAATTTTTTCTATTGAGTTTTCATTTGCATCCATGAACATGGCTTTAATGACTTTAAGATAATAATACAACGAGACCACCATGTTCAGGGCGGCAATAACGATCAGTAAATAATTTCCCTTACCTGCGCCGGCGAACAATAAAAAGAATTTTCCAAAAAAACCAGCCATAGGCGGAATACCCGCTAAGGAAAATAGCGAGATTGCCAATACCCACGTTAATAAAGGATTTGTTTTATAAAAACCTTTATAATCATTCATGTTTTCTTTGCCGGTGATTGCGCTGACCGAAGAAATTACACCAAAAGCGCCAAGATTGGAAAAGATATAGATCAATATAAAATATATAACCGAAGAACTTCCGGCAATTGATTGTGCGCTTAATCCTACTAAAATAAAACCAACTTGTGCAATAGAAGAAAAGGCAAGAAATCGTTTCATGTTCTGTTGCCTCAATGCAAATAAGTTACCAATGATCATGGTTGCAATAGAGATCAGAAAGATCATATTATACCAGCTATTGGAAATGGCTGTGAATACATTATAGAAAACAGAAACCATCACAAACAGGATTGCGCCTTTGGATATAACCGACAAATACGAAGTGACCGCTACTGGCGAGCCTTCATACACATCGGCCGTCCATAAATGGAAAGGAACTGCAGAGATTTTGAAACCAAAGCCCGCGATCAATAAAATGAATGAGAAAATTTGCAAGGCATTTCCATTCAGTTGAGTTGTAATCTCTGCAAAATTCAATGTACCTGTTGAACCGTATAGCAATGAGATACCAAACAACAATAAACCAGAAGAAAAGGCAGAAGATATGATCATTTTAAAAGCGGCTTCAGAGGAACGACGCTTGTCCAAGTCAAAATTTGATAAGGCCGCCAATGGAATCGTTGATAGTTCAAGTCCTAAATAAAACATCAGCAGGTTGCCACTTGAGATCATAAAAAACATGCCAAGCAGAGTTGACAACAACAGCATATAAAACTCAGGCACATGCTTATGATTTTTCAACCAGTGGTAAGATTGTAGGGAAATGATCAGCGTGCCAAGGTTGAGAAAATTTTTTTCTAGTGTTATCAATTCATTCGTACGGAACATTTCACCAAATAAATTTCCTTTTGAGATGTAAAAAAAACCAGAGGCAAGATTGATGAGTAAAAGAATGTTGACAAAGTTCAGCATACTTTCGTTTTTCATTTCTTTATTTCCGAGTTTAAGAAATAAAAGAATGAAGATGATCACGGTGATCATCAATTCTGCTTTCATCAAATATAAAAATTCAGTCGGCATATATTCGTTTAGTCTTATCGCTAGTTTGTTTTACCGATAAACTATTTTACCGATATTTTTCATCAACGTTTCTGTACCAGGTATTATCAAGTCATTCAACCAAAAAGGAGCAATGCCAATTGCTACAATTCCTATAATTAATAAAGAAGCCGCCCACTTCTCATTCCATCTTGCATCGGTCAAGAGAGGATTATTGCCTGCAACTTGTAATGGGCCCATGATCGCTTTACCTACTGCTCTTAAAATATAAACGGCCGTTACAACGATCGAGGCACAGGCGACGATGGTAGCAATTCTATAAAAACTATCTGCATGCTGCCACGAACCCATGAATACAGTGACCTCGGCCACAAAACCACTAAAGCCAGGAAGCCCCAATGAACACAAGCCCGCAATTACAAAAACAGTGGAAATAAATGGCATCATTTTCATCAAGCCTCCTAATTGTGCAAGCTGCCTGGTATGTGTGCGATCGTAAATCATTCCAATGCAAGCAAAGAAAAGAGCGGTCATTAATCCATGCGATACCATTTGCATAACTGCGCCGGTAATTGCAGTTTTTGTTAACATTCCAATTCCTAACAAAACAAATCCGCAATGACTTACGGAGGAATATGCATTGATATATTTCAGATCAGTCTGCATCATGGTCGCGAAGGCCCCATATAAAATAGCAATCGATGCGAGCACAATGATGACCCATGAGTATTCATGTGCAGCGTCAGGCATTAAAAACGTAGCTACTCTCAAGCATCCATAACCGCCTAATTTCATGGAGATGCCTGCTAAAAACATCGAAGCTGCGGTTGGCGCTGAGGAGTGGCCATCTGGCACCCAAGTATGAAAAGGAAATAATGCACCGAAAACTCCAAAGCCTATAAAGACAAAAGGAAAGAAAACTTTCTGAATCTGAGGTGCGATATTCATTTGAGCAATCTGCAGAATATCGAAGGTGTGCTCACCATTGCCCGTATTTGTATTGAGATACAGGCCAATCAATCCTACAAAAACCAGGGCAGATCCGCCCATTAGCATTAAGGCAAGCTTCATGGCACTATATTCTTTTTTGCCACTTCCCCAAATACCGATGAGTAAAAATTTTGGAATAACAGCTACTTCTAAAAAGAAAAACAAAGTAAATAGATCAAGAGAAATAAAAAATCCATAAGCACCTACACTCAGAAATAGTAACAGAAAAAAAAACTCCTTGCTCAGCTTTTCAACATTCCACGATACAAGCACGCCGGCCAATACAATAAAGGCCGTGAGCAAGATCATGGCTATTGATATTCCATCTACACCCACATGATAGTTAATATTGAGAGGGGCATACCAAGTATAATTATTTTCAAATAGCATAATGGCCGTATTCCCCGATGATCGTGCATTCCAGTAAAAATATAAAAGAGTGAATGCGAGAATTAATTGTAAAAAAGATCCAATTAATGAGATCAATCTCACTTGCCTTAAATCCTTAAATGGAAGTATGCTCAAAGCTGTAAGTAACGGCAGAATGATAAGTAAACTCAAATTCATGACTTTAATCTTTTATTTCCATAGGTATAAGAAAATAATCACTAAACAAACAATCCCTCCAAAGAAATAAAGAGCATAACTCTGCACTCTTCCTGATTGAACCCCTTTTATCAAAGTCGAAATTCTTCCAGTAGTCCAAGCAATGCCATTCATTGTTCCATCAACAATATTTCTATCGATCCATGATGCTGGTTTGCCAATCAGGTTAAAAATAATTTTCTTCGTAATGAATAGATAGGCCTCATCAATATAAAATTTTTTATAAGCCGCCTTATAGAACCCACCCAATGTTTGAGATACCCTTTCGGATTTACCATTTTCATTTTTATACATCCACGTGGCTAGTAAAATGCCAATCGCACCGAAAGCGACCGGAGCAATAGAGAACATCGGATCAAAATGTGATTCAAGTACTGTCCTGTCTGAAGAAATATACTTACCAAAAGGAATAAAACCTGCCAGCGCTGAACAAACAGCAAGAATTATCAAAGGCATCTTCATTGAAAAAGACGCCTCACCATGAGGGTTATGTACTTCTGCATTTTTGTTCCAGAAAATGGAAAAGTATAAGCGGAACATATAAAATGCGGTTAGACCAGAGGTGAACAAAGCAACTCCATAAACTAATTTATTAGACTGATAAGCTGCCAATAAGATCTCTTCTTTACTAAAAAAACCTGATAAAGGCGGAATGCCTGCAATAGCGAGGCATGCGATTAAAAATGTCCAGTTGGCAACGGGTAAATATTTTCTCAATCCGCCCATGTCTTTCATCTCATTGCTATGAATGAAATGTATCACTACACCTGCGCCAAGAAATAACAATGATTTGAAGAAAGCATGAGTAAACAAATGAAACATTGAGGCTGTATATCCTAAACCAAATTCGCCGCCATAACCTGATACGCCCAATGCAAACATCATATACCCGATCTGCGACATGGTGGAATAAGCCAATACTCTCTTGATATCTGTTTGTGTGCAGGCAATAATCGCAGCAAGAAATGCTGAGAGCAAACCAACGAATGTAACGACAGTTAATGACGCTTGATTGATATGAAACAACGGAAATAGTCTCGCTACCAAATAAACCCCCGCCACAACCATTGTTGCGGCATGTATCAATGCCGATACAGGTGTGGGGCCTTCCATAGCATCGGGCAGCCATATATGCAAAGGAAACATGGCGCTCTTTCCTGCTCCGCCAATAAATACCAATGTGAGCGCCCAGGTAAGCAGAGATATTCCCAAAAATGATGTGGAGGCAATGGCAAGAAGTTGTGGTGAACTGGTATCCGTCAACCGCTGAATCATTGTATTGAAGTCAAGCGTCTCAGCTTGGAAACCAAGAATAAGAACGCCGATGAGAAATCCAAGATCTGCAAAACGAGTAACGATAAATGCCTTTTTAGAAGCCGCAACCGCAGACGGCCGGTCGTAATAAAATCCAATTAGTAAATATGAGGATACACCAACAAGCTCCCAAAAAATATAGATCTGAAAAAGATTTGAAGCAACCACAAGCCCCAGCATCGAAAAAGTGAACAAGGAAAGAAAAGAATAATAAGTGCTGAATCTTTCTTCACCTTTCATGTAACCAATGCTGAAAATATGAACCATTAATGAAACAAAGGTTACTATCACCAGCATCATCACAGAAATGGGATCAAGAATGATCCCCATATCAATCGAGGCTTTTTCAGAAAATACCAGCCAGACATATTTTATTGGAATAATAGTTTGATAAACACCATTTACTTTTCCATTGACGAAGAAATAATTATAAGCGGCATATAAAGCCAATACCGTTGACACCAACAAAACAGCACAGCCTATAATTCCCGAAAAGTTTTTGAAATATTTTCTGCCAAACAAACCCAGCAATACAAAGCTTGCTAGTGGTAATAAGGGAATGAGGGCTATATAAGATGAATAATTCATTTTAATACTTCATTTCACTTGCGTTTTCAACATCAATCGAACGGTGACTTCTGTACAGGTTAATGATGATCGCAATGGCTACTGCCGCTTCCGCTGCCGCAATAGTGATAATAAAAATGGTAAAGAAAATACCGTCCAGCTTATCGGGATACAGATATTTATTAAACACTACGAAATTGATGTTCACACTATTTAAGATCAGCTCAATCGCCATTAGCATGGTGATCATATTACGGCGTGTAAATAATCCGTACATGCCAATGAAAAATAAGGCTGTGCTTACAAACAATATATGTGACATAGGTACATCACTCATACTTCTGAAATTTCTGTGATGATAATTTCTTCTTTAGGCTCTTGGTTTAATTTTTCTATTTCTTCTTCTTTAGCTTTTCCATTGGTTGCACTCGGGGCTTTCATAGCTATTACAATGCACCCGATCATGGCTGCTAATAACAGCATGCTCACAACTTCAAAAGGCAAAGCATATCCACCAGTTGTCGTGCTCAGCATTTGCGAACCGATTTTTGATACTGTCCAGTTAAAATTTTTGGCGGTAGGTTGGAAATTATATTTCCAGATCTGTAAAAAAGTCAATCCAAAGCCGAAGAGAACAGCTAATGCTGAAAAGAGGATTCTTTTGCCTGATTGTTTTGGCATTTCCACCCCTGATTGCTGTGTAAGAAAAATAGAAAAGATAATAAGCACTACAATACCACCCACATAAACCACGATTTGTACTGCAGCAATAAACTCAACTTGCAGCCAGAAATATAAAGCCGCAACGCCAATCAAGGAGAATAACAGCCAGATAGCGGAACGAAATATTTTTCTGGTTGTCATGGCAAGAATACCCGCCCCCAAAATGAAAGCTGAGATAATATAAAATATGATGGCTGATGCACTCATGTTTTAAAGCTCCAAATAGAAAAAAACAAATTCCAAATAATAGCAATTAAAAATTCAAATATTCATAGAATTTAGGCTCGCAATGATTTTGGTTTTTGTGATTTCATTACTCAATGCCTTCTCTAATTTTTGAACCTGGTTTATTTAATACTTTAGTTAACTCGCTCCGATCAAAAACACTATGTTCAAATGTCTGCGCCATTTTAATAGCATCGGTAGGGCAAGCTTCAATACACAGATTGCACATAGTGCATAATTCCAAATGATAAACAAACGTGTCCAGTGCTTTTTTCTTTTTCCCTTCGGGCGTAATGTCGAATTTGGTGATGATCTTAATCGTTCCATTAGGACAAGCTAATTCACAAGCCGTACATCCCGTACAAGCATGTTCGTTTTTTTCATCATGTAGCATCACTACCTCCCCGCGAAAGCGTTCTGGCAAAATCAATTCTTCGCGATTGTCAGGATACTGCTGAGTGATTTTTTCTTTTTTATGATGCAGAGCATAATATCCGGTCAGCCTCATTCCTTTCAGGGATGATTTTACCGCGCCAAAAATATCTTTTATATAATCTTTTAAAAACATACTGAAACTTCGCCTTCTCATCCCTCTCCCTCAGGAGAGGGAGGCCGGGCTGTTTGTTTTTTATTTAACTATACTAATTAAGCATTTCAACAATTTAATTCTAATCTGCTGAATAGAATTTTTACAGTACAAGTGTGCGACGCAACAGGAGCTTAACAGCAGAGCTACTGCTGGGTACACAATTCACCTAAACACTAAAAGAACTATTTTATCTATAAAATTATTTTCATCCTAATTTCCCCCTTTAGGGGGACAGGGGGTTAAAAATGCCATTTCATAATTGCAATTACTGTTACTAGTAATAAATTGAACATGCTGATGGGTAACAGATATTTCCATTCAAGATTTAAAAGCTGATCAATCCGTAGTCTTGGAAACGTCCATCTGAACCACATGATCAAAAAAATCAGCAAAAATGTTTTTCCAAAAAACCAAAGAAAGGACGGAATATAATCCATGACATGATTAAACCCCGTCCAGTTACCAATATGCAGCGGCATCCATCCGCCTAGAAATAGCGTAGCGCCAATTGCACACACAATAAACACATTTACATATTCCGCCAAAAAAAACAAAGCAAACTTCATCCCCGAATACTCGGTATGAAAACCTGCTGTTAACTCCGACTCCGCTTCTGCAAGATCAAAAGGTGCACGGTTGGTTTCTGCTGTGACTGCAATAATGAAAATGACAAAAGCAATAATTACCGGCACGTGCCCTTTGAATATCCACCATCCGTTTGCCTGTGAGTTAATGATGTCTGATATTTTTAAACTCCCTGTCAGTACAACAATGCAAAGAACAGAAAGGCCTGCGGATAACTCATAGCTCACAATTTGCGCTCCGCTTCGCATGGCTCCCAGCAAAGAATATTTATTATTACTTGCCCAGCCTGCCATTAAAATTCCTATCACTGAAACTGAAGAAATAGCAGTAATGAATAAAATGCCAATATTAATATCCCAGATCTGAAAACCTTTTGCAAACATCAGCGGTGCAAGGATAACCATAGAAACAATCATCATGATGAATGGGGCCAGATTAAATAAGAATCTATCAACATTATTGGGAGTCATTCCTTCCTTCACGAGTAATTTCAATGTATCTGCCACGGTTTGGAACATTCCTCCGGGACCTACACGGTTAGGGCCAAGACGCACCTGCATCAATGCGGAAACTTTTCGCTCCATCAAAATAAGTACAAGACCCAGCATAGCAAATAATCCAATCACGCATATCGCAATGATCAAAAATTCAGCGAGCATGGCGATCGTTGGATTAAATGTGTCATACAACCAGTTGTCAATTGAATTTGCTATGTTTTGTAAGCTCCAGCCCATCCCGAAATCATTTAGTTTGAAACACTCCTAATTCGCCCTTCCCAAAGGGAAGGAGTAAAGATGGTTTTATTTGAATTTTTTTTCTCACTAATATAAAGTTTCAGCAATTAAAAGTTTTTATAGCCTAAGTTTCACCTTCGGGAGACAGAGGTCACCTATCAATATCCGGTATTACTAGATCCAAGGTGCCCATCATAGCTACTAAA
This sequence comes from Chitinophagaceae bacterium, assembly GCA_036005185.1. Classification (GTDB taxonomy): domain Bacteria; phylum Bacteroidota; class Bacteroidia; order Chitinophagales; family Chitinophagaceae; genus VBAU01. Next base: position 233,101 of record DASYQS010000028.1, read on the forward strand.
TCACCAATCTTGCTACCTCTTGCCATATGATCTAATGCACTAAGATTTGAAAACCCCGGCGACCGGAATTTAATCCTGTATGGTGTTGTTCCGCCTTCACTCACAATATATACTCCGAAATCGCCCCGAGCTGTTTCCACTCTTGAAAAAAATTCTCCTTTTGGCAGCTTCAATACGGCTTTAGTTTTTGCTTGAAATTCTCCTTCCGGAATATTGTCGATCAGTTGTTCGACAATTGATAGGGATTGCCTGAGCTCTTTTAAACGTACTAAGTACCGTGCAAAGCTGTCACCATCGCTTTCTACAATCTCATCAAACTGAACTTTGTCATACACTTCATACGGATACAATTTTCTGATATCGCATTGCACTCCGCTTCCTCTTGCTGACGGGCCGGTCATTCCGTAAGAAATAGCATCTTCCTTTGAAATATATCCCACACCCTTGGTACGATTTTGAAAAATTATATTTCCTGTGACCAGCTCATCATACTCATCAATCTTATTTTTAAAATGCTTTATAAATTCATTTATTCTTTGCTGAAAATTCGGATGAATATCCACCATTACACCACCGGGCACCATATAATTCATGGTTAATCTAGCCCCGCAAGTTTCTTCCATAATATCATTGATCATTTCTCTTTCACGAAATGCCATGAAAAAAGGGGTAAGCGCTCCTACATCCATGGCCATGGCGCCCCACCACAAGCAATGCGAAGCAATGCGGGTCAATTCATCCATCAAAACTCTTATTACCTGAGCTCTTTGCGGCACTTCAATTTGTAAACCTTTTTCTACGCACAACGCACAACCATGATTGTTGATATGCGACGACAAATAATCCATGCGGCTGGTAACATAAATAAACTGGCGATAGCTCAGGCTCTCACACATTTTTTCAATAGAACGATGTATATAGCCGAGATGAGGTTCAACTTTTTTGATCGTTTCTCCATTCAATGTAATAACAAGATGTAATACCCCGTGCGTTGCAGGATGTTGGGGACCCACATTAATTACCAGATCACCTTCAACATCGGGCGATGCTGTTGAATTATCACTTATTATTTGTGTTTCTCTATACATGGCCTCACCCTCTAATCCCTCTCCGATGGAGAGGGAGGCCGGGCTCTTATTTTTTAATCAACTTCTTAATTAAGCATTTCAGCTTTTATCATTCTGTTCAACTATCAGGCCCTTGTGTTGCAAAGCCCTCCTTTCGGGAGGCTCTTAAAGCCTTATCATATTCACCGGATCTTCAAAATCTTTTCTCAACGGGGATTTTCCTTCCCATCCATCAGGCAATATCAATAATCGCAGGTCAGGGTGATTCAAAAACTTTACTCCAAATAGCTCATACACTTCCCGTTCATGAAATTCCGCCGTTTTCCAAATATGTGAAACAGTTTCTATTTCAGGATTATTGCGATCCAATTTTGATTTTGCAACTATTACATGTCTGTGTTGAGTTGATTCAAGATGATACACCATGGTAAGATGAGTCTTCCAATCAACACATGTCAGGCAAAACAAATAATCAAAGCTGAGTTCTGGATAGTTTCTTAAGGAGTTAGCGAAAGAAAGCCATTCTTTTGAATCTATAATTATATTTAACCATTGCCCACCTTCTTCAAAGCTGATAGCAGGTAATAATTCAGATAGTTTTATTTTCAGCTCTTCGTTAGTCATTGTTTATTGCTATTGCCAATTTCTTACTGGCTTAATTCATCTTTGCTTTCATTTCTTATTTGTTCTCTTGTTATTCCCATTTTTATTTTTTTCTGCAAGGTTATTAATGCATGTAACAAAGCCTCTGGTCTTGGGGGACAGCCCGCTATGTAAACGTCAACTGGTATTACATGGTCTGCACCTTTTACTACAGAATACGTGTTGTAAAAAAATGGGCCGCCGCTTGTTGCACATGCACCCATCGCAATTACATATTTGGGATCAGCCATTTGGTCATATAATCTTTTTAATATTGGCGCCATTTTATTTACAATTGTTCCGGCAATGATAATAACATCAGCTTGCCGGGGTGTGGCTCTTGCAACTTCAAATCCAAAGCGGCTCCAATCGTATTTTGCTGAGGCTGTGCTCATCATTTCAATAGCGCAACAACTTGTTCCAAAAACCAGCGGCCATAAGGAGTTTGACCGTGCCCAATTGATTACATCATCAAGAGCGGTAACTAAAACGCCGCCCGTAGGAGTGGAGTGAACTTCACCAGGAAACGGATCGTTTTTTATATCAGGCGTTACATCCATTTAAGGGCTCCTTTTTTATGAGCATATAAAAACCCCATAAACAGTATAAGAAAGAAAATAACGATTTCAATTAATGCTAACCATCCGACCTGCTTTACTACAACAGCCCATGGAAATAAAAAGATCAGCTCTACATCAAAAATTAAAAAAATCAGAGCAAACAGGTAATATCCCACATTAAACTGTACCCAGCTTGGTCCTTGCGTAGGAATTCCACATTCATAAGGTTCGCCTTTTTGCTTATTAGTGGTAGCTTTTAAAACAAATTTTGAAATGAGTATAGCAATCCCGGAAAAGGCTACGGCAGCAATGATTAGGACGATGAGTGAAGAAGCACCCATACAAATTGATTTCTGCGAATATAACAAGTCCTTACCTAAAAAAAGACATGATAGTTATCAATAAAAGGGTTGTTAAATATCATTTGAATTTTTGATGAGGCGCTTCTATCCATATAATTCTTGATGTACAGCTTTTCTATCATATCCCATTGCGAGAATTCTTTTTTTAGCCTCATCGATCATATTTTTCCAGCCACAAAGCATAAAATCGGCAGATTGTTTTTCTCTGGCAAGTTCTTCATATATGTCGTGAACATAGCCTTTCTTGCCCTCCCATTCTTCCCTTGATAATGTAGGGATATAATGGAAGTTTTCAATAATATCAGCTAAATGCCTCATTTCATCATAATATAACAGATTTGCTTTTGTTCTTGTTCCAAATATGAGGTAAATGTTTTTGTGGGGAACGTTATGTTCCGTAATGTAGTGCAACATACTTCTAAAGGGAGCTATGCCAGTCCCTGTACAAACGAAAAAAAGATCTTTTTCAATAGGATCCGGTAAAACGAAAACTCCTTGCGGCCCCCGGAAAGTCAATTCACTACCAACTTTTGTTTCGTTGAATAAATACTTTGTGCCAATGCCACCTTCCATTAACACAATAACCAATTCAAATTCATTGGTCCCATCCGGCCAGGAGGCTATAGAATAGCTGCGCCAGCGCTTGTTTGGTTTTTCATGAATGGGAAGGTCAAGGGTAACAAATTGTCCCGCTTTAAAATCAAATGAATCAATTTCTGGTACTTCGACCCAGAATCGCTTTGTGTTATATGTTTCATCTACAATACGAGTGATGATCCCTTTTCGCCAGGGTTGAACTGCCATCCTTATAAATTTTTAGTAATGTAAACCAGCGCAAGATAATCTCAAATTGTTATCTCTTCAAGCCTTGGCATGGTGATTGGCCTTTTTATAAAAATACATTCATTCATTAAAAAACTCCAGCCATGAAACGTTTTATTTTATATTGTGCCATCATCCTTTCAGTTATTTTGGCTGTTTCTGCTTTTCGTAGTAAAGATCAAACTTCAATCATTGGAAGGATAAATCCTATTGATGGCGCAAATGTGGCATGGGCTTTAAGCGGCAAAGACTCATCAACCTCAAATATTGTAAATGGCGCATTTAGTTTTGCTGCAAAGCCTGGGATTTATAAAGTGATCATTGATGCTGTTGAACCATATAAAGATGCTGTGTTGGAAAACATTAGTGTAAAAGAAGGACAAACGGTTGATGTAGGAGAAATAGTTCTTCAACGAGGATTTGAAAAAAAATAATAAAAAGGCGGTAGTTTATTACCGCCTTTTTTTGCCCAATGAATGGCAAGCAATCGAACGATTAAAAATAATGGATTTTTTCTTCTAACAAAATATTTATTGAAAAATATTTATTCCCTCAAAGTCAGGTTTGCTATTCATTAGCTACCGGATCTAATTTTTTTAATTTTTTAAGTGTAATAAAGTATTTCTTTTTATTCCATAAATAAGCAATTACTAAATCATTCTTACCTGTTAGGTTTTGAATGTAGGCGGTTTTTTTCTCCTGTTTAGGTGTTTCAATTATTTGCAACTTAATTACTTTATCGCTGGTTTGAGGTACTAAAATTGTTTTTTCCGCATTGTCATGGATTGTATTGTTAATATAAGCTACAGGTGTTTTTTCAATACTGGTTGATTGTATGGTAAATGCCTTGCCTCTTATAAACATTTGAATGGGCGTAACGCTATATTTTTTTTTGAAGGATAAAAAAATGAAATAGTTTTTTGGAGTAGCAGCCTTTTTTACCGGATTTCCGTTTTCATCTTTTACGCCTACGGGTATTGTGCCAGGCAAACTTTCCTGTTCAAACCCAAAAATTTTTATCACAGGCTGGCTAAAAAGGTTTAACCCGATGGTCAATGCTATAAAAAATAGTAGATTTTTTTTCATAAATAGTTTATTAAATAGATTTAAACAAGATTTTGTAGTTTACAAAAATAATCTTAAAAAAAAGTACATGTTTTTTCGTTGGAGGATGGCATTTTCAAAAGCTAAAATTTCTTTCACTCTTTACCTTTTTTTCTGCGTATTCTTCGTGGGTATTGTTTCGAGCAGTTGCAAAAATTCTGCTCATCACTCAGAAGATGAGCCGGGAATGGATGAAATAGACAGGGCGATAAGACAAGAGTTCTTAATGCAAAGAGATCCTACTCTTAATACGGTTCCTACTGAGAGGTTATTAAAAGCCATGGATTACATGAAAACTGCACGCACTACTCAAGTCAATAATCTTACCTGGTCAGAGAGGGGACCTAACAATATTGGCGGGCGCTGCCGAGCCATTATGGTTGATAAAAGAGACGCTACGGGAAACACTGTTTTTGCCGGCTCGGTAAGCGGTGGACTTTTTAAAACCACAAATTTTACCAGCGCTACACCTAATTGGACACCAGTAAATGATCTTTTGCCAAATCTGGCTATTACTTGTCTGGTACAGGATAATAGTAATCAAAATATAATGTATGCCGGAACTGGGGAAGGTTGGTTTAACATTGATGCAATAAGAGGCGCAGGTATTTTTAAAAGCAATGATGGGGGAGCAACGTGGAGCCAACTTTCTTCAACGGTAGTGAACGGGTCAGTTTTTGAGTTTGTTCAGGATATAGTAATAGATAACAATGGCAATTTATATGCTGCAATCAGCAATGACCAATTTTCAAATGCCCGCGGCATAAGGCGCTCGATTGACGGCGGAAATACATGGACGCAAGTACTGGGTGCTCCTCTTTCGGGTTTTAAAACTGGTCGGGGTGCAGACCTTGAAGTCGCATCGAATGGAGACATATATGCTACATTGGGCATTCTCCCATCGCCCACTCAGGTAATGAAATCAAGCTTCGCAACATGGGTGGCAAACACCGGTGCTCTTGGAACTTGGGTTGAGATTACTCCTGTCCATTCAGAACCCACATGCCGTGGCGAAATAGTAGTTGCGCCTTCTGATCCTCAAAGAGTTTACCTAATGATGCAGGATAGCCTTACCGATCGGGTATTGACTTTTTATCGCTCTAATGATGGCGGCGCAACCTGGACTAATTTTACCGTTTCATCAATACCAAATCTTAATGCAGCGCTCAATGGCACTACTGGTAATCCCCAAACATGGTATGATCTTATTGCCGCAGTGGATCCTACAAACCCTGATATTGTTATTGTAGGAGGTATAGGGCTGACAAAATCAACTGATGGAGGTTCCTCATGGTCTACATCTATCTCATCCCCGACTATTCATGTAGATCAGCATGCTCTTGTATTTTTTAATCCATCGACATTGTTCATAGGAAATGATGGAGGGATTTATTTTTCATCAAATATAAATGTTGCCAGCCCTACTTATACTCAGAAAAACAATGGGTTTAACGTGACACAGTTTTACGGTTGCGATTTTCATCCTACACTTGATAACTATTTTTTGGCGGGTGCACAGGATAACAATACTCAAAAATTTACTGCAGCAGGTATTAATTCAACAATAGTTGCAGCGGGTGGTGATGGAGGTATACCTCATATCCGTCAAACGGATGGGCAACTACAGATTGCTGCTACTACAGGAAATAATTATTACCGTTCATTAAACGGCGGGGCTACTGTACCCTTTACCTTTCTTTCTTCTGTCTCAAACAGCCGCGGCCGGTTTATTAACCCTACCGATTTTGATGATCAGTTAAATGTTCTTTATGCAGGAGATGATCCGGGAAAATATTATTATATAACTAATTTGGCTGGAACAGCGTCGGGTTTTGTGAATACATTGACTGCTTTAAGCACCGATCTTCAGATTTCGGCTGTAAAAATAGATCCAGCTAGTTCTGCGACTATATGGCTTGCCGCCTCTATTAAAGATAATCCCGATGCCACTACAAGCGTAGTACCCATAATCCTTAAACTTTCAAATGCCAATACAACCAGCCCAACCGTTTTGGTAAGTAGTTCCCCCTCTGTACCCGCAAATTCATATGTCTCTTCTATTGATGTGGATCCGGCTAATGCAAATAATATTCTTATCACTTTGTCTAATTATGGAATTGCCAGTGTTTGGATGAGTACTAATGGTGGAACTAGCTGGACTTCTTTGGATCAGAATGGTGTTAACTTGCCGGATATGCCAATACGATGGGGGATGTTTGCCCCTGCAGGAGCTCAGTTAAACGGCACGACCGATGGTGGAATAATTTTAGGAACAGATTTAGGAGTTTGGACTGCCTCCACTATTAATGGAACTGCAACACAATGGACAGCTAATAACGTTGGTTTAGCGAACGTGCCAGTTTATATGATAAAGTATCGACCAGCAAATACATCCCTGGTAGCAGCAACACATGGTCGTGGGTTATTTACAACTCCATTGACGGGAGTAATCACAGGCGTTTCAAATAATGTAGTAACAAAGGATTTTATCAAATATATTTCGCCTGATGCAAACCAATTGTTAGTAGTGAAAGGTGGTTTAAATACATTGCGAATGCAGGTTCAGGTTTATGATGCTACAGGCAAGTTATTATATCGTAAAGAGCATTCATATCAAAATCTATCAATACCAATCTCCACATGGAGCAAAGGAAGTTATATCATTAAAATAGAAGGGAACAATAAAGAAAATTTCGTTCAACAGTTTATAAAACGCTGAGAAAATAATAGCGTTTAGCCTATCTTTGCACGCTCCATGAGTGTACAGGATTTGTTGCAGCAGTATCAAAACACTCCCCGTCTTTTTCAATTGGCGGACAGGCTTTCTTTTTCTCAGCCTCAAAAAATTTATCTCAAAAACCTGCAGGGAAGCTCATCACAGTTTATTGTGGCTTCAGTTTTTTTACATCCGGCCTGCTCACAATTAAACCATGTTATTATATTAAACGACGCAGAGGAAGCAGCTTATTTCCATAATACTATAGAAAGTCTTACCAACGCTTTAGACATCTTCTACTTTCCTTCTTCGTTTAAAAACAAAAAAAACTTTAGCCTGCTCAACAGCAGCCATGTCATGCTTCGCACCGAAGCATTGACAAAAATTGCTTCGACCATAGGAGAAGTAAATAAAAAGGTGTTTGTAACCTATCCTGAAGCTTTATTTGAAAAGGTAATTGTCCCCGGCAAGCTTTCTTCCAATATTATTCATATCAAATCAGGTGATGTTTTAAATTCAGAAGAGCTTTTTCTAAAACTTTCGAATAATGGATTTGAAAGGACCGATTTTGTATATGAACCCGGTCAATTCGCAATTCGTGGTGGCATTATTGATATTTATTCTTTTGGCAACGACAAACCGTACAGAATTGAGCTATTTGGTAATGATGTTGACTCTATTCGCATTATTGACCCTGAAACTCAATTGAGTGAGCGAAGATTGTTGCAGGTGAATATTATTCCTAATGTTGATACACAATTTCAGGATGAAGAAAGAGTTTCTCTTTTAGATTTTCTTCCTTCCAATACTGTTTTATGGATACAGGACTACGATTGGTGCAAAGAAAGACTGATAGATTGCGCCGAAGACCTTGATTTGTTTTTGCAAATGGCAGAGAATAGGCCTCAGGTAACGGATAATACAGAAGACAAGTTGCTAAGAAAAAAGATTGAGGCAAACGATTTTATAACAGTCAAGGAGTTTGAGGAAAATATTTTAAACCACCATCTTGTTGAATTCAGCTACCAACCCTCCGGTATTGCTCATCATTTTGAGATAGAGTTTCACACCAAGCAACAACCAGCTTTCAATCGTCAGTTTGATATGCTGATCAGGGATTTGAAACACTGGGAAAATAAAGGATTTCAATTATATCTTTTTGCAGAAAACCCAAAACAATTAGAAAGACTTTATAGCATTTTTACTGATCTGAAATCGGAAATAAATTTTAACCCTATTCCTACAGCCATTCATGAAGGTTTCATTGATGAAGATCAGAAAATTGTTTGCTATACCGATCATGAAATTTTCCAGCGTTATCACAAATACAAGGTTAAGCAGGCTTACAATAAAAATAAAGCCTTAACTCTTCGCACACTTCGCGAATTACAGCCCGGTGATTATGTAACGCATATTGATCATGGGGTAGGTGTGTATAGCGGGTTACAAAAAATTGAAGCAAATGGCAAATTGCAGGAGGCCGTTCGCATCATTTACAAAGACAATGATATTCTTTACGTCAATATAAATTCCTTACATAAAATTGCAAAATATACCGGCAAAGAAGGCAGTGTTCCAAGAATTAATAAGTTAGGTAGCGATGTTTGGAATAAATTAAAAGAAAAAACTAAGAGTAAGGTTAAGGAAATCGCTTTTGATCTTATAAAATTATATGCTCAACGCAAAACCCAGCAAGGCTTCAAGCACTCATCCGATACATACCTGCAAACGGAATTGGAAGCCAGTTTTATTTATGAAGATACTCCTGATCAAAGCAAGGCAACGACTGATGTAAAAAAAGATATGGAATCTCCGTCACCAATGGACCGGTTGGTTTGCGGTGATGTGGGCTTTGGAAAAACGGAAGTAGCTATCCGGGCCGCCTTTAAAACTTGTGTGGATGGAAAACAAGCTGCAATACTGGTTCCTACAACCATTCTTGCTTTTCAGCACTATCAAACCTTCGGTGAAAGGTTAAAAGATTTTCCCGTAACTGTTGATTATATCAATCGCTTTAAATCATCAAAAGAGAAAAAAGAAACACTGAAAAGACTGGAGGAGGGAAAAGTTGATATCATTATTGGCACACATGCATTGTTAGGGAAAGACGTAAAATTTAAAGATCTTGGTTTATTAGTAGTTGACGAAGAGCAAAAATTTGGTGTTGGCCACAAAGAAAAAATAAAAACACTTCGTACTACAGTGGATTGTCTTACGTTGACAGCCACACCTATACCAAGAACTCTTCAATTTTCTTTAATGGGTGCAAGGGATCTGAGCATTATTAATACGCCGCCACCAAACCGTCAGCCTATTCAAACAGAAGTGCAGGTATATAATGAAGATGTGATTCGCGATGCCATCTACTTTGAGGCAGAGAGAGGAGGACAGGTATTTTTTATATTTAATCGCATCAGTAGTTTGCCGGAAATGGCAAATGTCATACAAGGTCTTTGCCCTGATCTCAGTATTGGGTATGCGCACGGGCAGATGGAAGGTCATGACCTCGAAAAAAGAATTCTCGATTTTATTGATCGAAAGTATGATGTACTTGTTTGTACCAATATTGTTGAAAGCGGTGTTGATATAGCCAATGTAAATACGATCATTGTAAATAATGCACATCAATTTGGCTTAAGTGACCTGCATCAGTTGCGCGGAAGAGTCGGTCGCAGCAATAAAAAAGCATTTTGTTATTTATTGGCCCCGTCTATGAGCACATTGCCGGCTGATTCAAGAAAACGCTTGCAAACATTGGAACAGCATAGCGATCTTGGTAGCGGTTTTCAAATTGCTATGAGAGATCTTGATATTCGTGGCGCTGGTAACTTATTAGGAGGCGAGCAAAGTGGTTTCATGGCAGAAATTGGTTTTGAGATGTATCAGAAAATATTGGATGAGGCTATAAAAGAATTAAAACGTACTGAGTTCAAAGAATTGTTTAAGGAGGAAATTGCAAAGCAGGATGATTTTGTTCAGGATTGTACTATTGATACCGATCTTGAAATTTTAATTCCCGATGAATATGTAGAGAGCATCACTGAACGTTTATCATTATATACGCGGTTGGATAATTCTGAAACTGAAGAAGACCTTCAGCAAATGAAGGAAGAACTCATCGATCGTTTTGGTCCGGTTCCCTCACAGGTTGAAGATCTTTTTATCACTGTCCGATGCAGAAAATTAGCCGTTGAATTAGGATTTGAGCGATTGCTTTTAAAGAATGATTCGCTGAAATGTTATTTTATCAACAAGCCTGACTCGCCTTATTTTGAGTCAGAAACATTCAAGCGAATTCTATCTTTCATTCAAACCCAGACCAATAGGGCCAGATTGAAGCAAACAGGGAAATTGTTTCTTCTTATCGTAGAGGACATGAGTACAATGCAGGATATCTATGGTTTCCTAAAAAAGGTGAATGAGTTTTTACATGAGGTTTTGCCTGCAAATGCCTGATATGTACTAGTTTTTCGCTTTTTTTATATTATTTTTATCGTTTCAATACAAGCTATGAAAGCCCATCCGATTCCTTTGATTACCGCTTTGCTGTTATTGTGTCTATCTGCTTTATCCCAGAAAGATTCTGACTACCGTTTATTTCTTAAAAGCGGAACATTCATTCCCTCAAAAAATATTACTCAGGATTTCGCACAGGAATTTAATCACAAAACTTTACGTACAGGTGATCAATCATTCGCTATTATACAATTTGAACATATTCCAGATGCAAATGAGCGGCAACAATTATTAAAATCAGGAATTACACTGATCGATTATATTCCTAACAATGCCTATACCGTGAGCATAAAAGGCGTGATCAATGAAAATACTTTACAGCAAACAGGGGCAAGGGCTATTGTAGAATTAAGTGCCGAACAAAAAATGCCAGGACCTCTCGCCGCTGGTATCATTCCATCATGGTCAGTTAAAGTACCGGGCACTATCGATGTATGGGTTAGCTTTCCCAAAATTCTTTCACCTGAATCAGTGATTAATGAACTGCAGCAAAAAAGTTTTGACGTTACTTCTACTGTTTACAAAAGCTACCACATAATTGCTTTGCGAGTTCCGTTGCAACGATTAAATGAACTAGCCTCATTGCCATTTATTGAATATGTGCAGCCGGCTCCTCATGAAGATCAGCCGCTTAATAATGTTGATCGGGCAGATGCGCGTGCCAATTTATTAAATGCATCTCCAACAGTAGGGGGTAGAAATTTAAAAGGGGAAGGTATTGTGATTGGCATTGGCGATAATGCGAATCCACAGTTGCATATAGATTTTGTAAACAGGCTAATCAATAGAACTTATGCAACTCCCGGCGCAGAGCATGGACGCCACGTAGCAGGAACTACCGCAGGAGCCGGTATTATAAATGAATTGTACAAAGGATTTGCTCCAAAGGCTACTATTATTAGTCAATATTTTTCCGGGATTTGGCAAAACGCTGCGGCTTATGTTCAAGATTATGGAATGGTATTGACTAACAATTCTTATGGAGCTATTGCAGGAGATTGTTCTTATAACGGTCTTTATGATCTATACTCAGCCATTTTAGATCAACAAGCATTTGACTTTCCGTACCTGCAACATGTTTTTGCGGCAGGCAACAGTGGTTTAGATAACTGCCCTCCTTACCCCGCAGGATTTAAAACAGTTTTAGGAAGCTATCAGTCTGCCAAAAATGTATTGACTGTTGGAGCTACCGATTCAGCAGGCAGCAATGCAAATTTTTCAAGCAGGGGGCCGGTGAAAGATGGAAGACTGAAACCTGAGATCTCTTCAATGGGTCAACGTGTGGTATCAGCAGGATTTGGGGCGTATTGGTATAATAGTGGAACAAGTATGGCTTGCCCTGGCGTAACAGGCGGGCTCACTCTACTGTACCAACTATATAGACAAAGAAATGGAGGAGCCAATCCCAAAAGTGGATTGATGAAAGCAATAGCTTGTAATAGCAGTCGTGATGTAGGAAATAGCGGCCCTGATTTTTCTTATGGATTTGGATGGCTGGATCTGCAAAGAGCAGCTATAACAATTGAAAATAACAGATACTTTACTTCGACAATCACAAATGGAGTTCAAAATACCCACTTGATTACAATACCAGCTAATGCTGTGCAGCTTAAAATAATACTTTACTGGCACGATCCACCTGCTTCATTGTTATCAAGTCAGACCTTAGTAAACGATCTGGATCTTACTGTACAAACTCCAACCTTGTCATCTGTACTTCCAAAAATTCTTGATACTATGCCTTCTAATATCCTATCAAGTGCAACAGAAGGAGCAGATCACATCAATAATATTGAACAGGTTGTTATTAATAATCCTCAGGCAGGTGCCTATTCAATTAAAGTAAAAGGAAATTCTGTAACCCAAAATTCACCACAGGAATATTTTATTGCTTACGATATTGTGCCTGACAGCACGCGGTTAACTTTTCCTATTGGTGGAGAAAGTTTTTCTACAACAGATTCGGCATTGGTGCAATGGGATGCTTCAGACAATGCTTCTGCATTTACATTAAAATATTCATCCGATGATGGAGCAAACTGGACGACTATTGACAATGGGATTGCAAGTAATTTGCGACAAAAGAAATGGAATATCCCAAACATATCTACGGACAAAGGAAAAATTCAACTGATGAACAATACCAATGGCGCTGTAAGCACGAGCAACGCTTTCACTGTTTTAGGTTTGCCAACAGTAATCTTAGATGGCGTTCAATGCGAAGGTTATATTAAAATTAAATGGGTTAGCGTACCTGCTGCTACGGATTACGAAGTATTCATGCTTCGCGGCGATGATATGCAACCGGTAGCAATCATTACAGATACAACTTATACATTTAGTGGTCTGTCAAAAGATTCTGTTTATTGGGTAGCTGTAAGGGCAAGATTGAATGGAAGTCCTGGCAGGAGGTCAGTTGCTATCTCACGACAGCCAAATACAAGCACTTGCATTGGAAATATTTCTGACAACGATTTAAAGCTTGATGCCGTTCTTGAACCTGTTACAGGCAGAAAATTTACAGTTTCAGAGCTTAGCAACTCAGTGCAAATAAAAGTCCGGGTCAAAAATCTCGATGATGTTGCTATAAGCGGATTTGATCTTAAATATTCTGTGAACAATAGTGCATGGACGAGTGAAAATGTTTCCACTTCCATAAATGGAGGAGCAACTTATACACATACATTTAGTACTGCTTATAACTTTTCTTCGGTCGGAACTTATGTTATAAAGGCAGTAGTAGATTATGCGTCTGATTCTGTAAGAGCAAATGATACGTTAACCGTAGTTGTAAAACAACTCGATAATCAACCCATTGATCTTACTACATTGTTTGCAGAGAATTTTGAAACTGCATTATCTGAAGAAGTTAGGGCAGCTCAGACGGGATTAATCAATCTTGATCGGTTTGATTTCAGCAATTCAACTGTGTATGGTCGTTTAAGGAGTTTCATTAACAGCGGTATTGCACATTCCGGTAACAAAGCGATTACGCTTGATGTTGACAGATATTATCCTTCTTCCAACACAAATTATTTAAGCGTCACTTTTAATCTTACAAATTATAATGCTAACACAGACGATATAAGGTTAGATTTCTTTTATAACAATCATGGGCAACCTGCTAATGCAGCCAATAAAGTTTGGATAAGAGGAAGCGAAACATCACCATGGGTTTCTGCTTATGATCTGTTTGCTAATCAAAATGATCCGGGCATATATAAGCAAACATCAAGTATTGAGTTATCTGATCTGCTGCTAAATGTCGGACAAAATTTTACACCCTCTTTTCAAATCCGTTGGGGAGAGTTTGGCTATTTGCCGGCTACGGATAAAGTAAATGCTGGGGGTTATACTTTTGATGATATTCATTTGTATAAAGCGATTGAGGATATTCAAATGCTTAGCATAGATACGCCTATTGTAAACAGTTGTGCATTGAGCACAGTTACTCCAATAAAAGTTACTGTACGAAATAGTGTCAATACAACCATCTCCAATATTCCTGTTAAACTCAGGATTGATGGCGGAAGTATCATTTCCGAAGCCATACCTTCTATTGCAGGTAATGCCACTTTTCAATATGTTTTCGCTGCAACAGCCAATCTTAGCTCACCAGGATCACATACTATTCAGGTTTGGGTCGACTATCCTACCGACAATTATCGACTGAATGATACAACAACAACAACAATTGTAAACTTTCCTGTTATTTCTTCATTTCCCTATCTGGAAAATTTTGAAACAGGCAGTAATTCATGGTATGCCAGTGGTACAAAAACTTCCTGGCAGTACGGTACACCTGCTTCCAATAAGATCAAATCCGCTGCGAGCGGAAGTAAAGCATGGAAAACAAGATTGTCGGGGAATTACAATGACATGGAGCTTTCATATTTATATTCTCCTTGCTTTGATGTAACGAGTATGGCCAATCCGACATTAAGCTTTAGCATGGCTCTTGATATTGAAGATTGCGGATTTACTTTATGTGATGGCGCCTGGGTTGAGTACTCCGCTGATGGAGTTACTTGGAATAAGTTAGGTGCTTATGGCAGCGGCACGAACTGGTACAATAAGAATTATGGGGGCAATCATTTATGGAGTGCTGAAAATTATACAAGATGGCACGTAGCTACAACAGCTTTGCCAACCGGAATTTCAAAATTGCGTCTTCGGTTTGTTATGAATGCCGATCCGGGAGTAAATAGGGAAGGAGTGGCCATTGACGATATTCATGTTTATGACAATACCATTGGCATTTATGATGGTGCTACTATGAGTTCGCCCGTAAATCAAAATATATCAGGCGGTAATTCATGGATCAACTTTTTATCTGGTGGAAAACTGGTAGCTTCCATTCAACCAAATGGTCAAGACCTGGGTAATACTGGCGTGCAGGCCTATATAAATACTGCGGCTGTAAGAAGTGATTCAAACCAATATTATCATGATCGAAATATAACAATTAAACCTGCTGATAACAATTTAGAAGATTCAGCCACTGTTCGTTTTTATTATCTTGACTCGGAAACCGATCGATTGATAAATGCAGTTGGCTGCGGCACCTGCTCTAAGCCTGCAAGCGCTTATGAGCTTGGTGTGGTAAAATATAATGATATTAACGATACGCTTGAAAATGGAACTACAGCTGATAATATAAAAGGGTCATGGGCTTTTATTCCTAATTATCTGGCCAGTAAAGTACCTTTTGATAAAGGTTATTACACAGAATATAAGGTTAAAAGTTTTTCCGAATTCTGGTTAAAAAAAGAAGCATTTAATAGGACACCATCTCCTCCTTTACAAATGGATGTTTTCAAAGTCACTAAACAATTAAATAACGATGTTTTAGTAGAATGGATAACGCTTAATGAAGGAAACGTGAGCCGATTTGAAATTGAAGTAGCGAAAGGGAATGCAAACTACCAGGCAAACAACTTTATAAAGATAGGAGAAGTGGCAGGAAGACAAAATGTTCCTCAACCTCAATTGTACAATTTTACTGACATTGAACAAGGTAAGGCAGGAGTAAGATATTACCGTCTAAAGATCATTTACCAAGACGGTAGCTTCAATTACTCGATCATTAAACCGATAGTATTTACCAGTGAATTTCAAACACAGATATATCCAAATCCTTCCGATGGTATTTTTAATTTTCTATTTCAGCAAAACGAAGGAGATGTAATGAGCATTAAAATTTATAATATGCAAGGACAGTTAGTTCAGCAATTGCAAACTATTGCCACCGGGTTTATCCAAAAAATAAATATTGATATGAAACAAAGAGGAATTGCTACAGGTGTTTATATGTTGATATCAGAAGGGGGGAGTACAAAGACATTTAAAGTTATAAAGGATAAATAACTAGGGTAATAAAAACAAAAAGGTGCCATCCCGACACCTCTAAACCAACAATTGCAGCTTAATTACCAACCTTGTTTAGCAATGCCTGCTTTTATAGCTGCCATTGCTTTTTCTTCATTTACCAGGGTGGTAAGTTTATTGCCCTTTCCATCATGTCCTTGCACCATATAAGCGCCTTTAGCTGTTTTTGTAATCACTGCATCTTGAATAGGAACTCCCTTTTCTTTGGTTTTTACGTTGTACGCTGTAAGTTGAACGTCTGCCATCGGTAAAAGATTTTACGGTTAGTAAAACCTGAAATTAGTGATTTTGGAGGTTTTAAACGGGAGAATTTTTTTAACAGCAATAAAAAAGCTTCCGTTTGGGAAGCTTTTATCATTTATTATTTGTTCATTTTGATGACTATACATCAAGCTTGGCATATTTTGCATGGCTTTCAATAAAATCTCTGCGAGGGGCTACTTCATCACCCATCAGCATGCTAAATACACGATCGGCCTCTGCTGCACTTTCAATGGTCACCTGTTTTAAAGTCCTTGTATCAGGGTTCATAGTTGTATCCCAAAGCTGGCTAGCATTCATTTCTCCCAAACCTTTATAACGTTGAATTGATACTGAATCTTCCTTACCCGCGCCAATTTTTTCCACTAGCATCTTGCGTTGCTCTTCATTCCAAGCATAAGCTTGTTCTTTGCTCCTTTTTACTAAATAAAGAGGAGGTTGAGCAATATAAACATAACCTTGCTCTACCAATTCTTTCATATACCTATAAATAAAAGTAAGTATTAAGGTAGCGATATGGCTTCCATCTACATCAGCATCTGTCATGATGATGAGCTTATGATAACGAAGTTTATTTAGGTTTAAGGCTTTTGGATCTTCGGAAGTGCCTACGGTTACACCTAAGGCGGTGTACATATTTCTGATCTCTTCATTTTCATAAATCTTATGTTCCATTGCCTTTTCTACGTTCAAGATTTTTCCACGCAATGGAAGAATGGCCTGAAAACTTCTGTCACGGCCTTGCTTGGCCGTACCGCCAGCACTATCACCCTCAACTAAGAACAATTCGCAACGTTCAGGATCACGATCAGAGCAGTCAGCAAGTTTACCAGGAAGACCACCACCGCTTAATACAGATTTACGTTGTACAAGTTCCCTGGCCTTTCTTGCAGCAGCCCTTGCCTGAGCAGCAAGAATGACCTTATTGATAATATTTTTTGCTTCTCTTGGATTTTCTTCAAGATAGGCCTCCAACACTTTTGAAACTGTTGAATCAACCACACCCATCACCTCACTATTACCAAGCTTTGTTTTTGTTTGTCCTTCAAATTGAGGTTCAGGAACCTTTACAGAAATAATAGCACTTAAGCCTTCACGAAAATCATCTCCTTCAATTTCAACCTTTGCTTTGTCAAACATGCTTTGTTTATCACCATAGCTTTTAAAAACTCTGGTTAAAGCACGACGAAAACCCGAAACATGTGTACCACCTTCAATGGTGTTAATATTGTTTACATAGGAATAAATATGTTCACTATAACTATCATTGTAATTGAGGGCAACTTCAACTGTGACATTTGTAAACTCATCCCTTCCTTCTACAAAAATGATTTTTGGGATCAGTGCATTTCGGCCAGCATTTGCATCAAGCATTTCTACAAACTCAACAATTCCGCCTTCGCTGTAAAAAGTTTTTGAGTAAACAATATTTTCATCTTCTTTTTCCCTTAGGTCATTCAAAGAAATACGAACGCCTTTATTTAAAAATGCAAGCTCACGAAGACGACCTTCTAAAATATCTTTTTTAAAAACAGTGACTGTGAAAATTGTATCATCAGGCCAAAAATGTACAGTTGTGCCTGTTTTTTCACTTTCACCAATAGGACGAACCGCATACTGAGGAACACCAATTTTATATTCCTGTTCAAATATTTTTCCTTCACGATAAACCAATACATGCAATTTTTTACTTAAAGCATTTACACAACTTACACCTACGCCATGCAAACCACCTGAAACCTTATAAGATCCCTTATCAAACTTACCTCCGGCATGCAGAACTGTCATTACCACTTCAAGAGCGCTACGTTTCTCTTTTGCCATCATTCCTGTGGGAATTCCACGGCCATCATCCTGAACAGAAATGGAATTGTCTTCATGGATAGTAACAATAATGTTTTTGCAATAACCTGCCAAAGCCTCGTCAATGGAATTATCTACAACTTCATATACCAAATGATGCAAGCCTTTTTCACTAATATCACCAATATACATGGCAGGGCGTTTGCGAACCGCCTCTAAACCTTCTAATACCTGAATACTTTCTGCACCGTAACCATTGGCCCCTTCCGCATCCATTATAGCAGGAGAGGAAATGGGCTTTTTTTCATTTATTTCTACACTCATAATAGGGGGAAAATCTTGTCGTTTTTGATGGAAAAATCATGACCTACAAATGTACTAAATAATATGGGGCTTATGCTTGTTTTAGTGTAAGAATTATCAAGGTTTTTTTATCAATTTTTTGGCTGTTTTACCGTATAAAAAAATGACTGGAAAACAATAAAATTTCCAGTCATCATTTTAATTATTTTGACCTGAGTAATCAGCAGTTCATTTTCTTACTATCTGTGCTACCATCACAGCCTCGGTACAAATTTTCCCTCCTGAATAAACAGTTCCTTTCATTTCTACAATACCTCGACGAATAGGCGATACTAACTCCATTTTTAATAGTAGTGTATCGCCCGGCCTTACTATATTTTTGAATTTGCAATTATCGATCTTCAGAAAATAAGTATCATACTGACCGTCGCCGGCAGCACTGATCGCAAATATTCCTCCTGTTTGAGCAAGGGCCTCAATTTGCAAAACGCCGGGCATTACCGGATTGGCAGGAAAATGACCTTGAAAAAACCATTCATTGAACGTTACATTTTTTACACCAACAATATGGTTATCGCTGATCTCAATGATCTTGTCAACAAGTAAAAAAGGAAAGCGATGTGGCAGCTTAGCTTCTATGTATTGCAGATCATAAATAGGTGCTTTGCTCGCATCATAAGGAGGTACATTTATTGTGTTTTTTTTCTTTTTAATGTATTGCTTGATTTTTTTCGCAAACTCAACATTACTGCTATGCCCCGGTCTGTTAGCAATAATATGTGTCTTAACAGGATATCCAACCAGTGCAAGATCGCCTACTACATCTAGTAGTTTATGTCGTGCGGGTTCATTGGGAAAACGTAACTCAATATTATTTAGATAGCCCTCGCTTTTTACTTCTATTTTTTCCTTGCCAAAAACTTTTGCCAACCTCGACATTTCTTTATTATCAACGGGTTTATCCACTACTACAATAGCATTGTTTACGTCACCACCTTTTATCAGGTTATTATCGAGAAGCATTTCTAATTCGTGTAAAAAACAAAATGTACGGCAGGGAGCTATTTCATTCTTGAAATCGCGAATATGTTTCAACCCGGCATGTTGTGTACCCAACACAGGAGAATTAAAATCAATCAAGGTGGTTATGGAATATTCATTCGCTGGTAGAGCAACCAGTTCCACATTCTTTTTTTCATCTTTGTATAAAACATTCTCGTCAATAACGTACCATAATTTTTCTGCCTCCTGCTCTTTTACACCGGCTTTTTCAATAATTTCTACAAAAGGCTCAGAACTTCCGTCCATGATCGGTACTTCCGGGCCATTTAATGCGATGAGAACATTATCAATGCCCATTCCTACCAGCGCAGCCAGCACATGCTCAACGGTATTTATTTTAACTCCATTAATTTCTAAGGTAGTGCCGCGGCTTGTATCAGTTACGAGGTCGCAATCGGCTTTTATAATAGGTTCACCAGCTATGTCAGTACGTTGAAATTGAATGCCGAAATTAGGAGCGGCAGGCTTTAATATCATATTAACCAGCACACCAGTATGAATACCCGTGCCGGAAATGCCCACTTCCGATTGAAGAGTATGCTGTTTGTCAGGATTAAAACCTGCAGTCATATTCGCACTAATATAAGCGTTCTTTTTCGTTTCTGCTATCATGCGGACAAAGATAGGGAGAAGTCTTTTTAGTCAATAGTCATTAAGTCAATAAGTCGTTAACCGAGGAGCTTAGTGATTTTGCTTGTTATGTGACTGCATGCCGGTGCACATTTCTAAGGTTGAATTTGCTAAGCAAGTTTATGGTGATGCAAAAAATAATTATACTTTTTCTTTCATCAATTGCTTAACTAATGCCTCTAGCTCCTTCACTCTTTTTTCTAATTCGGGGAGGTTGCGGCTAATAGCCTGGCTTCGAAGTGCGGCTGTATAATCGTTTGCCGGTGAACCTGTGACTGCCTTACCAGCTTGAATAGATTTACTAACTCCACTTTGTGCATTTATTTTGGCCCCATCTCCAATTTGCAAATGACCAACAATTCCAACTTGACCGCCGATCATAACTCCTTTACCAATTTTTGTACTGCCGCTAACGCCTGCTTGTGCGGCTATTACCGTGCTATTGCCTACTTCCACATTATGCGCTATTTGAATCAAGTTGTCAAGCTTAGCACCCGCTTTGATAATTGTAGAACCAATGGTTGCTCTGTCAATCGTTGCATTGGCGCCAATCTCCACATTATCTTCTATGATCACATTTCCAATTTGAGGAACTTTTTTGAAGCTTCCATCTGCTTGTGGGGCAAATCCAAAGCCATCACTGCCAATAACGGTACCAGCATGAATGGTTACCTTATTCCCAATCACACAATCCTTATAAATTTTTACGCCGGAATGAATAATAGTATCATTACCAATCTTCACATTGTCGCCAATGAACGTGTGAGGGAAAATTTTTGAGTTATTTCCTACTATTGTGTTTTCACCCAAATAAGCAAATGCACCAATAAAAATATTTTCACCATAACTGGCTGTTTTCGCAATATAGCTGGGTTGCTGTATGCCGCTCATTTGGTGCGTCAGTATTTCCTGATATTTGGAAAGCAGTGTAGCAAAAGCAGTATAGGCATCGGGCACACGGATAAGCGTTGCTTTTATATTTTGCTTTAATTGTAATGTGTCATTTATGATAATGACGGAAGCTTGCGTAGTATATAAATACTCTTCATATTTCAGGTTGGCAAGAAAAGCAAGTTGCCCTGTCTTTGCTTCTTCAATTTTTCCAAAAGAAGCTATTGAAGCATTTGGGTCACCCTCTATCTTACCATTTATAAGTAGAGCTATTTGCGAAGCGGAAAATTGCATGTCTCTGGTTTTTGGTCACTGGTTTTTGGTTACTAAACAAGTAACCTGTAACCAGCAACTAGCAACGATAGTAACAAATGTAATATTTTTTAACAGGGCCTGCTAGCTGTTGATGAATAAGCGCATTATCGATTTGCGAAATATCTTTTACATTCCCATCTTTAAATAAAATGTTTATTCTTTCATCGCTGGGATCATAAGTTGTATTGATCGCTTCACCGGTAAAAACAAAATAGCCAGCCTCATCTTCTGTGATCTGTAAATGTTCGATTACTTCAAGTTTTTTATCTTTTACTATTTTTTCATGAAACGGCTCCGCTTGCAATTTTATTTTTAGCAGCTTCCTGTCAACTAAAGAACGACAAAGTGTAGATAGTATTTTATCCGGATGGTTACACCAGTTTTTTATTGTGCACATTACATCGTAGTCATCAAGATTACAGAAAAGACCAAGGTGCTTTTCGATTAACTGGCTGCTGCCGGAATTTGTTAGAAAGAAATTCAAGGCATCCGTAGCAGCAACGGTCGGTATACCTTTTTTTAAGAGATCTTTTGCCCGCTGAATAATTTTTACCAGCAGCATTTCAGCACTCATCACTGCTTTGTGCAAATAAACCTGCCAGTACATTAGCCGGCGGGCCACCAAAAACTTTTCAATGGAATAAACTCCTTTTTCTTCAATCATTAATTCATCATCTTTTACAACCAGCATTTTTAAAATACGGTCATAACTAATAACCCCCTCCGCTACACCCGTAAAAAAACTATCTCTTGATAAATAATCCATGCGGTCAACGTCAAGCTGTCCTGAAACAAGCTGGTGAAGAAAATGCTTGGGGTAATTGTCCTTGAAAATATCAATAGCAGTTTGTAATTGACCCTTATATTCATCGTTCATTATTTGCATGATCAGCAATGAAATAGTTTCATGATGAATATTATGGATCAATTCATTTTCCAATGCATGTGAGTACGGCCCGTGACCAATATCATGAAGAAGAATGGCTATTTTGGCACTAAGTTCTTCTTCTGGTGTAATCCTTGTTCCTTTATTTTTTAATTCGCTAAGGGCGCAGCTCATTAAATGATATGCTCCGAGTGAATGATGCAGGCGTGAATGAACAGCGCCTGGATAAACCAAGTGGGCAAAAGCCATTTGGTGAATGCGGCGAAGACGCTGGTAATAAGGATGGGCAATGATGCTGAGTATGAGAGGATGATCAATGGTAATAAAACCATACACAGGGTCATTGATGATTTTGCGTACAAACACCATGCTGTTGTGATTTTGTTAAGCCTTTTTTAACAGTCGGCAAAACTACAATAGCTGGGTTTAATAAACTAAATTTGAAATTCCTGATTAATTTAGTTGGAATGAGTATGCTGATTAGAATTCTGAACGTTGAAGTGAGTGACACAACGGACGCTGAATACCTGTCTGCCGGCAGGCAGGGAATCATAAAAGCTGGGACAATAAAAACAACAAAAACGATAAACTTTAAAAATGGCAGCTCCAAAAATTCTGTGGGTTGATGACGAGATCGAAAGCTTGCAATCCCAAAAATTATTTTTAGAAGGCAAGGGTTATGAAGTACAAACGCTAACCAACGGATTTGACGCAATAGATTATGTAAAGGAAAATCCTGTGGATGTAGTGTTGATCGATGAAACAATGCCAGGAATTACCGGGCTTGAAACATTAGCAAAAATTAAGGAAGTAAATGGCTCACTGCCGGTAGTGCTGATCACAAAAAATGAAACGGAGAATTTGATGAATGAGGCGATCGGCAACCAAATCAGTGATTATTTGATCAAGCCGGTAAACCCCAATCAGGTTTGGCTGAGTTTGAAAAAGATCATTGACAATAGACGGTTGGTAGCGGAAAAAACCACTACAGCTTATCAGCAACAGTTCCGTAATTTATTTATGGCGCTGAACAGCAATCCTGATTACAACGAATGGATGGATATTTATAAAAAGCTTGTGTATTGGGAACTGGAAATGCAAAAAAGCGATAGTCCGGAAATGCAGGAAGTGTTTCAGCAGCAAAAAAGCGAGGCTAATACAGAATTCTTCAAATTCGTTTCAAGGAATTACGCTTCATGGATAAATCCAAAAAGCGATAATGGGCCAGTAATGAGCCATACAATGTTCCAATTTAAAGTGTTGCCACATGTTGAAAAAGGAACGCCCTTGTTTTTTATATTGATCGACAACCTTCGGTTTGATCAATGGAAGGCTATACAACCTATTTTTTCCGAGAGTTTCAGGATATTGGAAGAAGATAGTTTTTACAGCATATTACCTACCGCTACTCAATATGCCCGAAATGCAATTTTTGCAGGCATGCTTCCTATTGATATTGAAAAAAAATTCCCTGCCGAATGGAAAAATGATGATGAACAAGGAGGTAAAAATTTGCATGAAGAGCAATTTTTTAAAATGCAGTTGAAAAGATTAGGAAAGGAAAATCTTCGGTATTCTTATACAAAGGTTCTGAATAACCAGGCCGGGCTTGATTTGGTAAATAATATTCATAATCTCCTGAATAACGATATTAATGTAATTGTGTACAATTTTGTGGATATGCTCAGTCATGCCCGCACTGAAATGGAAGTTTTAAAAGAGCTGGCAGGAGATGAAATGAGCTATCGAAGCATTACAGCATCATGGTTTGAACATTCACCTCTTCACCAGGCACTAAAAAAAATAGCTGATAAAAATATTAAAATTGTTCTGGCAACCGATCATGGCAGCATAAGAGTAAAAACTCCTTATAAGGTTGTTGGTGATAAGCAAACCACAACCAATCTTCGTTACAAGCATGGCCGCAACCTGAACTATGAACCAAAAGAAGTACTTGCTTTTCGTGATCCAAGAGAAGCAGGATTACCTGTGCCAACTGTAAATTCCTCGTTCATTTTTGCGAGAGAGGACGGTTATCTCTGTTATCCTAACAATTATAATTACTACGTGAATTATTACCGTAATACTTTTCAGCACGGAGGCGTAAGCATTGAAGAAATGATTGTGCCTGTAATAAAGATGCAGAGCAAATAAGTCAAAATTCAAACTTGTGGATAATTTCAAACTAACACTTTGCTGGTTAATTTTAATTTTGACTTTTTAATTTTCACTTTAATTCAATGAAATACACTCAATCATCTCTGGATAAATTGGAAAAAATTGTTGAGGAAGCGGGTTATGTTATCCGGTATGAGCGTGGAACTTTTCAAAGCGGTTATTGCATACTTGAGCAGAGAAAAGTAGTTGTGTTAAATAAATTTTTGCAAACTGAAGGCCGGATTAATACGCTTATTGATCTTATACCTCAGTTGGAGATTTATGCCGATCAACTTTCTGAAGAATCCAAGAAACTATATGCTGAGATCCATTCAAAAATTGCAAACTAAAAAAGGAATTAATTTATCATCTGAATTCAAGCGCTTACTTCGTATTTCGTACATTTAATCGTGGCTTATCCTTCACTCAAAATTACTTTTCTCGGAACAGGTACTAGCAGTGGTGTACCCATGATCGCCTGCGATTGTGAAGTATGTACTTCCACCGATAAAAAAGATAAACGCCTCAGGCCAAGCATCATGGTGCAATCTGCAAATACAACGATTGTTGTGGACACCACTCCTGATTTTCGCTATCAAATGTTGCGAGAAAAAGTAAAAAAACTCGATGCAGTATTATTTACTCATCCGCACAAAGACCATATTGCTGGTTTAGATGATGTAAGGGCTTTTAATTTTTTTAACAAGAAAAAAATGGATGTGTATGCCAACTCTCTTACAGAAGAAGCGCTAAAAAGAGAATTCGGCTATGCGTTTTCAGATAAAAAATATCCAGGCGTTCCTGACATAGAATTAAATACGATCACGCTTGACCCGTTTTCAATCGGTGACATTTTGATCGAACCTATACAGGTTTGGCATTTGAAAATGCCTGTATTTGGATTTCGTTTTGGAAAATTCACCTATGTAACGGATGCCAACAGAATTGATGAGGAAGAAAAAGAAAAGATCAGAGGCAGCGAAATTTTCGTTGTGAACGTTTTAAGAAAGCAATCTCATATTTCGCATTTTAGCTTGGGTGAGGCCATTGACCTGGTGCAGAAATTGGAAATCCCAACCGGGTATTTTACTCACATCTCTCACCAATTAGGATTGCACCAAGCTATTGAGGCGGAATTGCCGGATAATATACACCTAGCCTACGATGGGCTGGTTGTTACTATATGAACTTAATGTTAAAAAAATCTTCTTCTAACACTTGTTCGCTTGAAAAAAATTCCCTTACCTTGCATAGCCTTTAGCGATTGCTTTATTACAAAAAGTTGGACCACGATTGCTTGCTAATATGATCAGTAAAGGTGATGCCATCTCTGCCCAGAATCTTGGAATGAGATGGCATCATAATTTTTAATAAGCTAGTTTATGAATTTTCAACCATCTGAATTAACACAACAAATTGCAAATGCTGCAAGAGATTTCGCGCAACAACATATTAAACCCTATGTAATGAAATGGGATGAGAGCCAAGAATTTCCTGTTCATGTTTTTAAAGAATTGGGAAAACTTGGAATGATGGGTGTATTGGTTCCCGAAAAGTACGGAGGCTCCGGAATGGGCTATTATGAATATAAAACAGTCATTGAGGAGATATCAAAGGTGTGCGGTTCTATTGGCTTAAGTGTGGCAGCGCATAATTCACTTTGTACCGGCCATATCATGACCTTTGCCAATGAAGAGCAGAAGAAAAACTATTTGCCAAAATTGGCGACTGGCGAATGGATTGGCGCTTGGGGACTAACCGAACCAAACACAGGAAGTGATGCAGGTAACATGAAATGCACCGCTACAAAAGATGGAAATGGTTGGGTGATCAATGGAACGAAAAACTGGATCACACACGGCAAAAGCGGAGATGTAGCGGTTGTGATATGTCGCACGGGTGAGCCAAGAACAAGCGGCAATGCCACAGCATTTATTGTAGAAAAAGGAACACCGGGTTTTAGCGGAGGGAAAAAAGAGAATAAATTAGGCATGAGGGCGAGTGAAACAGCAGAGATGATCTTTGATAATTGCCGCATTCCTGATTCGAGCAGGATGGGTGGGGTAGGAGATGGCTTTCGACAAGCTTTGAAAGTGCTTGATGGCGGAAGGATTTCCATTGCTTGTTTAGCTCTTGGTATAGCGAAAGGCGCTTATCAAGCTTCCATACAATATTCAAAGGAACGTTATCAGTTTGATCAGCCTATTGCGAGCTTTCAGGCTATTTCATTCAAGCTGGCTGACATGGCAACCGAGATCGAGGCCGCAGAATTGCTCACACTCCAGGCTTGTGATCTGAAAAATCGAAACGAAATGGTAACAAAAGCAGCGGCCATGGCAAAATATTATGCAGCTGAAGTGGCTGTAAAAGTTGCCAATGATGCAGTGCAAATATTTGCAGGCTATGGTTATACTAAAGATTTTCCAGTTGAAAAATATTACCGCGATGCCAAACTGTGTACGATTGGTGAAGGAACTTCAGAGATACAGAAGATCGTTATTTCGAGAGAAGTGCTTCGCTAATTTTTATTTTGTTCATTGTGATACGTTTTTATTGCTCAGTAAGTCCAGTGAAAGAGAAAGCAGTTGAATATTTGGATATTCATTGAACGCCCAGCCCGAACAAATACTTATTGAAAATATTTTATTGAAGTTTGGCAGTTGGTGCCGATGACTCCCATACAGCCCCGCTATTACAACTGTTGCGCGCCGTATTTCCCGTCACATTAACATTCCCCCGTCAAAGTTCATTGTTTTGGAGGAGGTGGGAAAAATTTGGGATGTGCTTCGAGTATCATCCATCGATTATTCACTTTTTTCATTACTTGCACGACATAACCTTTCATCGAAGGCGAACCATCAGGTCTTTCGATTTCTAATCCTCCTTGCCACACAGCAAGTTCATTAGTCAGCATTCGGATAGTTCCTTTTTCCGTTTTGCCTTTTGCTCCGGGCATTGTGTTATGCATAAGTTTGTCATAAGCTTTTTCGATTTCCTCCCGACCATGCTCAATATCACCCATCGCACCTACTCTTATAGCATCCTCTGTAAAAAAAGAGGCGGCCAACTTGGCATTTCCTTGATTCCACGCTTCCATGAACATATCATTTTCTTTATAAATTTCATCTTCTTCTTTTGTTGTAATCATAAGCTCCTCCTTTTTGATTTGAATGTTGATTACATGAAACGATTTCAAAGTTTGAACTGTTGCCAAGCAGGGCGCGCAACGATCAGGCATTTGTGCTGTTGGGAAAATAGAATTCCCGAAGCTCGCTTAGCCGTAACTTATTTTTATCAGGGCCAAATTACAAAAGATCATTAGAAGTACTGCTGTTGATTGGCCATTGCTCAAGCTCAACTTTGCAAGGCCGATTGTTGTGTGAAGCCTTACTGAAACTTGGGATTTTGTCGTCTTTGTAAAGTCTGATACTTATTTATAAGTAAATAAAGAAGCAAGGCCATAACTATTGCTGAAGTTTCAAACGATAAAAGACCCGGATCATAATTTACAGGCCACCTGGTTTCGAAAACTGGTGTAAACACCGCTCTTGCCAATCCATCTAAGCCTGAAATTGAATGTAACAATATATTGGAGACAACATGAGCCCCTATAGCAGTCCATAGCGTTCCAGTAAGAATAAAGGCATAAGAAAACACAAACGAATACGTTGCAGTCGTTATTATCATTTTCCAGCCCCCTATGCTAAATCCAAGTCCAGGAAGATGGAATAACCCAAATGGAAGGGCCATAATGCAAACAGCTGCACGCCACCCTAATAGCTGGCTTAATATAATCAAAGGGTATCCGCGAAATAGTAACTCCTCTATAAAATTTCCCCAAAAAAAGAATGAGCCTCTTTAACTATCCCCGAAGTTTTCAGAGGTCCCCCTATGAAATGATATGGAACAAAAATATAAAGTACTATCCCTAAGGTGATCATAACGATCACCCCTATGATCACTCCTAAAATAAAATTGAACAATGAATTTTTCGAAGGTTTCAACCCTAGAGCATCTGATGCAACATTGCTCTTTTTAAGCAGTCTTATATTTCCAAGAATTAAAATTAGTGCGCCTGTTGCTGAAACAGCCGTACGGACAAAATATGGTAGAAGATTTTGAGAGGGGAACAGCATTTGAGCAACGCTACTCATTGCCCAGACAATCACTGCTAAGACAATAAATGAAAATGTATCACGAATATTTAAGCGAAAGTTTTCTCTCTTTTGGAAATAGTTGTTTAATTGAAAGGTCATATCAGCTAATGAAGGATTAAGTAGTGGGCGAGGTTTCGCACAAATGCGTTTGTTATGCGGTCGTTTTTCGTCGGCTGCCTAAAAATTTGTTGGTAAACTAATCTTGTCAATTTTGTAATTCATGTTTTTATCAACATATAGATATGCCTCATATTCTTGGCTGTAAAAGTTTACATAATACCAAGTGTCGGGCTTGAATTTAATAGGTGAAGTCATTTGTCGCTGCGAATTGTACTTTTCTAAATTAATATTTGGTTTAGCCCCAATTCTTACGAAACTGTCTTTTGCGATTACTATGTCAACTTCTTTTGTAGAGTCTTGGGGCAGTTCTTTCTTACCATCTGTTCGCTCTCTATGAATGCCCCACTTATGATAAAGTCCGTTTGTAGTAGTGTCTGTCCACCAGATATACATGCCAGTCGGTCGGTTGAAATAAATTCCGTCGATTTGTTTTTTATAAATGCTGTCTTTAAGATGCCCTTCAAAAGTCAGAATTACTCGATAAATTTTTGGTGTTTTGTCTTCGTAAAAAGTGTCAACCTGCAACTGTTCGAATCTTACTCCGTTGTGAAGTCCACATGTACTTTCAATATAATCATCGTTTATTGTAATGTCGCAGCCAAGATTTGGAATAAGCCCACATGATAGTAGTGTCGCTGCTAAGGAAATGATTAAGGGGAAAAGCCTGCTCATAAAGTGCCGCATAGCTCTTAAATATACGCTATTCCTTGTTCAGGAATTGCTTAATTTTCAATGAAAATCTGAACGATGATTAAAACCAAATGGGCAATCAAACAATATATTCCCTTCTAAAATTTTCGATTGTACTTTTGTGTTGTGTTTAATCAAACCCGCTACATTTTAAATGCTCTTTGCATTCTGCTCACCACCGTTGTTGTAGTTTTTCTTTTTTTAAAAATTATAGAAACAGAGGCTCATCCCGATAACAATGGCAAAATAAATGCTGGTGATGACACTACCGCTCCAAAAATTGCAAATTCACGAGGAAAGCAACTTTTTCAAACAAATTGTGCTTCTTGTCATGCCATTTTTAAAGATATTGTGGGTCCCGCTTTGTACGGCTTAGAACAAAGAGGGCCATGGGCCGATAGAAAAAAATTATATGCGTGGATCAACAATCCTCCGAAATTTATGGCAAGTGATAATTATACTCTGGAATTAAAAAAAAGATTTGGAGTGACAATGACCGGTTTTTCTTTGTCAGAAAAGGATATTGACACAATAGTCGAGTACATTAATAGTGCTTCAACGGAAGAATATATGCCAGTAGCAAAAGCAGGCGATAATTGATAGTCTTTAAACTATCATCTGTCATCTATAAAACTATCAACTCTTCACTTCACCTCTTGCATCTCTACCAGCCTTTTATAAAAACCGTTTTGATGCATCAAAAAATCATGAGTTCCCCGCTCCACGATTTTTCCTTTTTGTAATACAATGATTTCATTGGCGTGGCGAATTGTGCTAAGACGGTGTGCTATTACAATACTTGTTCTGTTCTGCATCATATTATTGATTGCATCCTGCACCAGCCTTTCACTTTCCGTATCCAAAGAAGAGGTGGCTTCATCAAGGATTAATATTGGCGGGTTTTTTAAAACCGCTCTTGCAATGGTGAGCCGCTGTCTTTCCCCACCGCTCAATTTGTTTCCACGATCACCAATATTAGTTTCATAACCATTTTCTTTTTGCATAATAAAATTGTGAGCATTGGCTACTTTGGCAGCCTGAATCACTTCCTCATCCGTGGCATTGTGTTTCCCCAGTTTTATATTATCTGCAATGGAATCGTTGAATAAGATCGGTTCCTGCGTTACAATGCTCATCTGGCTCCGCAATGATTCCAAAGAATATTCTTTGATATTAACTCCATCGATCAACAACTCTCCGCAGCTTACATCATGAAAACGTGGCACAAGGTCAGCCAGCGTGGATTTTCCAGCACCAGATGAACCCACCAGTGCAATTGTTTTTCCCTTTTCAATTTTTAAATTGATATTATCAAGGATCATTGCATCACCATAAGCAAAGCGTACATCTTTAAATTCAATACAGCTATTGAAAGAGGAGAGAACTTTGGGCTTGGGAATATCTTGAATGGTTTCTTGTTCTTGTAACAAATGCTGAATACGATCAATGCTGGCAGCGCCATTTCGAATATTATATGCCGCTTGCGAGATCATTTTTAGTGGTGTAATGATCTGACTAAAAATAGCAATGAAAGTGAGAAAATCTCCCGGCTTTAATCCGTAATTATTTTGCGGCCCCAGCACCAGTCGCCCGCCATACCATAATACACAGCAAACGGCCATAACTCCCAATGTTTCAGAAACAGGTGAACCAAGATCTCTTCTTCTGTTTGCCCTATTTTTTATATGAAGCAACTTTTTGTTTTCATCTGCAAACTTTTTTGATTGCAGGTTTTCTGCGTTAAAGGCCTTTAGCACTCTAATACCGCTGATCGTTTCGTCGATGATGGAAAGAATATATCCTAGTTTCTCCTGCACTCTGGATGACATTTTTTTCAATGACCTTCCTACCCGGCCAATAATAAAACCCATGATCGGAAGAAATACAAGTAAGAATAAGGACAGCTCGGGGCTTAGTTTGACCATTGAGCCAATAAGAATGATAATAGTGATAGGCTCGCGAAAAAGCACTTCTAGAAAACTGATCGTGGAATATTCGATAACGCTCAGATCGTTTGTGAGGCGGCTCATCAGGTCGCCTTTTCGTTGTTCATTAAAATATCCGATAGGCAAGCGAAAAATTTTATTGAACATGTCTTTTCGCATGTCATTAATGATGGAATTACGGATCGGGTTCAATACGTATAATGCGAGATAAGCAAAAACATTTTTGAGAACGACGGAAATAATCACGATGACAACGATCGTAACCAGAGCTCTGATAGAGCCTTGCTCGGTTGCTACTTGCTGATTTAACCATTCATATAGCTCGCTTATAGGCCAAAAATTAAAACGGCTCGTGATGATGCTACTTTCACCTGTTTTAAAAATTACTTGTAAAAAAGGAGCCAGCATTACCAATGAAAAAAGTGCAAATACAGCGGATAAAATATTAAAGAAAAAATACAAACTAACTAGAGCAGGATAACGTTTTATATATTGAAAAATAGTGGCTAAACTTCTCATAAAGGGGCAAAGTAACTAATTTTACAGTATTGTCTCAGAATGATTGGATGAGATAACAATTAGGAATTGAACTATGCAAGTTGGCGAATAATTCGATCATATATTGTATTTCTTTGGTTATTTAAATACTAATTATGCAGGAAGGTAAAAGACAAAAGCAAGTTGGCGGCCTTATTCAAGAAGAGCTAAACAATATATTTCAACGGATGGGATTGAATATGATCGATGGAGGTATGGTTTCCATTGCTTCAGTTAAAATCACTCCGGACTTATTAGAAGCAAGGGTTTACCTCAGTTTTTTCCAAGTGCCTGATCCAAAGACAGCACTTACAAAAATCCAAGATAAGGCAGGTGAAATTAAAAGGGAATTGGGAAACCGGATTCGGCAGCAATTGCGTCGCATACCCGAAGTAAAATATTTCAAAGATGATACGCTTGATCATGTGTTTAAAATGGAAGAGTTGTTTAAGCAAATAAAACCCTCATCTCCGCCAACTAACGGAGAATAAAAAATTATTAAAAAAGCATTTTCATATTTTCTGATTGAAATTTTCAAAAAATAGTATGGGGAAACTAAGTTCCACCTTTAGGGGAACAGGAGGTTTACATTTTCTATTCGCCTGGCGATATTTTAAGGCAAAAAAATCGACCAATGCAATCAACATCATTGCTTGGATCAGCATTGTGGCGATGATAATGGGGACTGCTGCATTGATTCTTGTTTTAAGTGTGTTCAACGGGTTTGAAGGATTGGTAAAATCATTGTACTCATCATTTTATCCCGATCTCAGGATTTCATCCTCTTCAGGAAAAATAATTACACTAACAAACGAACAGCTTCGAAAGCTAAAAGGGTTTGCCGGGATCAAAAATTTTTCATTGATAGCTGAAGAAAAGGCCTTGTTGAAAAACGGCGACTATCAGTCGATCATTTTTTTAAAGGGTGTGGACGAAAATTACAGGTACGTTACGGGGGTTGAAGATCATATTGTGAAAGGAGAATATAACCTGGGTACTGTTGATGCTCCTTTGATGATATTGGGTTCGGGAGTTGAGGATGCGGTGGCCGTGCAAACAGACAGAAATTTATTGGCATTGAATATTTATTTGCCAAAGAAAACTTCGTCCGATTTGATTGATCCGTTGCAAAATATTAGCGAGGACACAATAAATACTCGGGGAACATTTAAGATTCAACAAGATTTTGATAATAAATATGCGATCACGAACCTTGAATTTGTAAAAAAAATGTTGGCATTAAGCGCTGATCAATATAGCGCAGCAGAAATTGTTTTAAAAGACCCTGCCAATGCAGATGATATAAAACCCGAGCTGCAAAAAATTTTCGGAAGTAATTATAAAGTGCAAACTAGATATGAACAAAACCAGGGCTTATATTCCGTGATGCGAGCCGAAAAATGGGTAATTTATGCAGTGTTGGTTCTGCTGATGATCGTTTTTTCTTTCACAATTGTTAGCTCTCTTACCATACTGGTAATTGAAAAAGAAAAAGATATTATGGTGCTTCATGCATTAGGCGGCAATCGGAATTTTATTCAGAAAATATTTCTAAGCGAGGGTTTGTTGCTTGCTATTATTGGAGGAATATTGGGAATGTTGTTAGCCTTATTACTGGCATGGCTTCAAGTAAGTTTTAAATTGATACCCTTACAAGGCGGATCTTTTTTAATTGATTATTTCCCCGTAACGCTAAAGCCAGGAGATTTTCTTTTAGTTAGTGCAACAGTATTGATTATTGCCATGCTGGCATCATGGGTACCGGCACGCAAAGCTGCACTGAATGAATTTTCTTTGAGGAGTGAGTAACAATGGAGTTCGAGGTTAGATGTTTGAGGTTCGATATTACAGAATCTCTAGTAATGCTGGACCTATTTTTTTTGTGCATAAACAAACTCTGCAAAGCCAAGAAGGTCCCAAAACATATTTGCCTGGGGTTTCTTGCCTTTTAATAAATTACCCATTACTCTAAAAGGCATGGCAAGTAAAAAAACCCAGTTACGCCTGGTGCCGGACGATAAGATAATGCAATTGTTATTTTTCAAAACCCCGCTTATTTCTTTAATTGAATAAAGGCGAACATGAGTGGGATCATCATAAAAGTTCAACGTTCCATTCATGGAAGGCAGTTTTACACTCTTTTCACCTGGATATTCTATGTAGATATATCCATCTTTCTTTAGCTTGGGCAAAAGCTTTTTGATCACTTCATCTCCATTATATAAGTGCTCAATGATGTGCGTCATCCTAATGAAGTCAAAATAATTATCGGGAATAATATCGAACCGCAAGAGGGTTAGGTCCATTTCATAAAAAGCCTTCATCACTGCAAAATCATTTTCATCATTGTTGAAATGCCTGTTCAAATCAATGCCCGAATATTCGCAATTTGGAAATAATTTTTTTGTTTTGGAAGCAGAATGATTACCTGCTCCAACATCAAGAAGGGCAAATCTTTTTTGGCCAAATGATTTTTGGATACAGTAAAATTTCGGAGTTCTTTTCTGAAGAAAGCTGAGCATGCAAAAAGCTTAATAATCTCCAAGAATTTCCGGTGACTGTACCAATGCTTTTGCAAGCTGCTCTTCATTTGACGTAACCCCGTACCGGTTATGATCATTCTCCATAAAGTCCACATCCTTTCCCATTCTTGTATGCATCATAATTGCAACTGGTTTATCCTGACCCAATAACGATTTTCCATTTTCAAGGGTTGCAACGACCTCATCTATATTATTTCCATTCATTTCTAATGTTATCCATTCAAATTTCTAATGTTATCCATTCAAAGCTTCAAACTTTCTGCGCAAATCACCATGGTCCATTACTTTTTCTATAGCACCATCAATTTGCTCATGGTTCCAGTCAACAGTCGAAATCGAGTTATCAACCTTATGATGGGCAGCAAACATGATTGCCTCCCATGGTTGCCCTTCGTCTAATTCACCATCCCCATGTAGAGAAAAGACCACAGATTCATCTTTATTTAATTTCTTTGCAAGAGCAGATCCGATAGCCACGCTCATCCCTTGCCTTAATGATTCTGTTGCAACTCTAACTCCCGGTAAGTGTTCATGTGCAGCAGGATGACCTTGAAGTCGAGAATTAATTTTTCTAAACGTTGCCAGTTCTTTGATATCAAAATATCCTGTTCTGGCAAGAGTAGAATAATAAACAAGTGATATATGACCATTTGATAAAATAAAGATATCCTCACCTCGGGCGTCCATATTGAATTGTGGATTGTGATTCATTATTTTAAAATACAGAGCAGTAAAAAATCAGTATATCCTAATGAGCCAGCCTGATGTCCGCTATTAGCTCCATATACTATTCTGATTATATCTCTTCGTATTTGAGAAGCGATGTCTTTTAATTCCGGCATAAATTTTTATTATTGATTTAAACTTTTAGTGCCTTATAATTTCCAATCTCCCTGATTAACGTTGCAAAAGTGCAATCTTTTTCAATACGTCCACCTAAGAGTAATGAATACTTGTTAATTCCAATTATCCTGATTTTTTATGTTAAAATGTGGTTAGAGGATGTTGTATTATAAAAACCTGTAAAGACGTTAGGAACTTTAGATATTAAGATTATTTTTGTACCGTCCAAAAACTGCTGAATGCTGGATGTATTACTGACAGGATCTGTTTCGTTCATCATCACCTTTTTAGCTATACCGATTATCTTGCAAATCGCTGAAGAAAAGAGGTTGTTTGATGTTCCTGATGAAAGAAAAATTCATAAAGTCCCTGTTCCTTCGTTGGGAGGTGTAGGAATTTTCGGAGGCTTCCTTTTAGCATCTCTGCTATCAATATCTGCTTTTCAAAACCCCGAATTTCAATACTTTTTCGCCGCTTCAATTGTGATATTCTTCATTGGTCTTAAAGATGACTTGATTGTATTATCGGCTACTAAAAAATTTATTGGTCAGGTGATAGCAGCTTCCATTCTTATTCATTTGGCCGGCATCCGTATTACAAGCATGCATGGCTTATTTGGATTCAATGAAGTATCAGAGGGGTTTAGCATCGCTTTATCATACCTAACGATCATTGTTGTCATAAATTCTTTCAATCTTATCGATGGAGTTGACGGTCTTGCAGGGACCCTAGGTTTGCTAACCATGCTCGTTTTTGGAGTTTATTTTTTTGCAATTAACCTGCCTGCTTATGCCTTGTTGGCGTTTGCCATGGCTGGCAGTCTTTTAGCCTTTCTCATCTTTAACCATCATCCCGCCAAGATTTTTATGGGTGATTCGGGATCACTGATGATAGGATTGGTGAACGCAATACTGGTAATTAAATTTATTACTGTAGCCGATTCACCTATTATTTCTATTCCGATTGAATCTTCAGTAGCAGTAGGCTTTGCCATATTGATCATTCCTTTGCTGGACACTCTTCGTGTTTTCAGCATTCGAATTTTTAAGGGTAATTCTCCTTTTACTCCAGACAAAAATCATGTGCATCATTTATTACTCGAGCGAGGATTTAAACATCCTGGAGTAACTTTTTTCTGTGTAATGCTTAATGTATTGTTTGTTGCTATAGCTTATTTAGGAAGGTCTCTCGGACCTACCTATTTATTGTTGTTAATTCTAAGCGTGGCTTTTGGGGGACTTGCCATATTGTTTTATTACAAGAGGCCCAAGCCACGCATGTTCATTGCCAAACATCTTGATGAGGAAAGCGAATTTGTTAATTCTCCCAATCCTAAAGTGGTTGCTCTCACTAAAGAAGCGGCTATTGTGGAGCAGCAATGAGTTTACGCTACAAGGTACAAGGCACAAGGTTCAAGGTTTCCTTAGTGGGGTGTCTCTTGTGCCTTGCCCCTTGTGCCTTCTTTTTCTTAGCTTTGCTTCCCTAAAAAGCGAATCACATGGCAGAAGATATCTCCCATATAGCTGCGTCCGCAGAAGATCACATGAAAAAGGCCATAACACATTTAGAAACCGAATTAGTTAAGATAAGAGCCGGGAAAGCTACACCTCAGGTGGTTGACGGTATTGTTGTGGATTATTATGGCTCACCTACCCCCATAAGCCAAGTTGGCAACATTAGCGTGATGGACGCACGTACATTGAGCATTCAGCCTTGGGAAAAAAATATGCTGCAGCCAATTGAAAGGGCTATCATAGCTGCCAATATTGGCATTAATCCTCAAAATGATGGAAACCAGATACGACTTTTTCTACCACCGCTAACGGAAGAACGCCGCAAGGAATTGGTTAAAAAATGTCAGGGTGAAGGGGAGCTTTCAAGAGTGGCTATAAGAAATATACGCAGAGATGCGATTGAGCATATCAAAAAGCTTCAAAAAAACGGGTTGAGTGAAGACATAGCTAAGGATGCCGAAGCTGATATTCAAGATCTGACAAATAAATTTATTGCAGCAGTTGATAAACACCTTGCATCAAAAGAGAAGGAGATTATGGCGGTATAATCACACCGTTTCTTCGGCGAGTTCAGAGAGCAAAATTTTTTCTTTGCTCTTTTTTTTGTCCGGCGAGTTAGCTAAATAAACACCAAAAAGAATTATTCCAAGACAACCTATTTGTTTTATAGTAATGTTTTCGCCATCAATAATACCCCAAAATATTCCAATGAACGGAATTCCATAAGTAACCAAGGAGGCAAAAAGACCGCCTGCACGTTTTATCAAAAAATAAAAAATAGCTGTCGCAATGGCACTGCCTACAACTCCCAATAGAGTTGCTTCAAGCACGGCCCATTGTACACGGTTTTCATCAAACGCAAGCTGCAGGAAATTCTGTTGCCACAGAATAAACGTTGCAGGAATTGTCATAAATGCAAGCGATATAGTAGCAATATAAAAAGGATTGATTTCTTTTAGAAAATGAGCTACCATATTTATATTGATCCCATAACAAAGAGTAGCGAGCAAAATAAATGAAGCGTATTTAAAATTTTCAAAACTGATTCCTTTCCATAATAAAAACAATAAGAGCAATCCGGTAAATCCAACCAGCACACCAATGATTTTTTGTTTTTTGATCTTGTCTCCGAAAATACCTACAGCGATAAGAACAACAAGAATGGGAGTCAGTGAATTCAAAATGCCCGCCAGCGAGCTGTCAATATTTTTTGCGATAGCAGAGGCGAATAAAAAAGCTGGTAAAAGATTGCCAGTTATGCCTGAGAGAATAACAAGTAATATTTTTTTGCGAGGGACTTTTGTAAGATGGAAAATCGCAAATGGAAGAAATACCAGTCCAGCAGAAAAAATTCGCATGGCAGCAATCTGTGAGGCAGTTAATTCTTCCTTGCTATGTTTCATTAAAATAAATGAACTGCCCCATATAATACTAAGCAATAAGAAAAGTAACCAGTTGATCAGCTTGTTGATTCCCATTTTTGAAAAATAAGCCGCAAAGGTCCTAAATCAAATTCATACGGAACGATTTTTTATATTGTGATGGCAAATAATTGTTATGAGCGGAACCAGGTTGAAAGATATTGATACAAGGGCTCCAAAGCATTTTGAAAAAGAAAAAACAAAAAAAGAAATAGCAGAACTTTTAGAAAAGCTGGATGATCTGCAAAACCTGTTATATGCTGAGTCAAAGCATTCTTTGCTGGTAATTATCCAAGGAATGGATGCAAGCGGCAAGGATGGAGCCATTAGAAATGTATTTGGAAAATTAAATCCACAAGGAGTCAAAGTAAAATCATTCAAAGCCCCCACTGAAGATGAAGCTGCTCATGATTTTCTATGGCGAATCCATCAGCATGTACCGGCTAAGGGAGTGATTCAAATCTTCAACCGCTCACACTACGAAGATATTCTTGTAACACGGGTACATAAATGGATTGATGATCATGAAGCCAAAAAAAGAATGAAAGCCATTAACGACTTCGAAGAGTTATTGTCTGAGCATAATAATACATCTGTTTTAAAATTTTACTTGCACGTATCGGTCGAAGAGCAGCTAGAACGATTGAATGAACGAATCCGGGATCCCAAAAAGCAATGGAAGTATAATGAAAATGATTTTGCTGAAGCAAAGCTCCGGGATATTTATATTGAAATGTATGAAGATTGTTTTGAAAATTGTAATGATATTCCCTGGACAATTGTGCCTGCTGATCAAAATTGGTATAAAGAATATGTAATAGCTTCAAAACTTTTAGAAACTTTAAGGAACTTAGATATGAAATATCCCGGACTCAAAAAATAATTTTCTAACTAAAACTTTTATTTATGGGAATGCTTAAAGAATTTAAAGAGTTTGCCATGAAAGGCAATATCGTCGATCTGGCAGTAGCGGTAATTATCGGCGGAGCATTTGGAGCTATCATTTCATCTCTGGTGGATGATGTTATAACTCCTTTATTGTTGACACCAGCGTTAGATGCAATTGGTGCAAAAGATATTGGACAGTTAACGTGGGGTACTGTTAAATATGGCAATTTTCTTGCTGCCATCATAAAATTCATAGTTGTTGCTTTTGTTTTGTTTTTATTGATCAAAGGAATGAATGCAATAATAAAAAAGAAAGAAACCGCTCCGGCATCTCCTCCAGAGGATATTGTTTTGTTGCGTGAAATTAGAGATGCCTTGAAAAATAGACCATAGAGACTATATGGACGGGATTCCTAAAAAATATTCCTACTTTTGGTTCCCGTCATGAAATTTTAATAAGTTTTGTTACATAAACATATTGCGTGAATAATTCTTCGTACCAGATAAAGCTTCCTCAGTTTGAAGGACCTTTTGATCTTTTGCTCTTTTTTATTGAAAGAGATGAATTGGATATTTATAATATTCCGATCACAAAGATCATCAATGATTTTCTCGACTACATACACAAACAGGAATCGCTGAATATCGAACTTTCCAGTGAATTTATCCTTTTCATTTCTACTTTGATGCGCATTAAAGCAAAAATGCTTCTTCCCCGTAAAGAGCTGGATGCTCAGGGAAATGAAATTGACCCGAGACAGGAATTGGTAGATAAAATTCTTGAGTATAAAAAGTTTAAAGAGGCTTCTGTGCAAATGGCCGAAATGGAAGCTACAAGAATGCTGATGGTGAAGCGTGGAAATATTCAAAAAGAATTATCTCAAATAGGCGAAGAGAGTGGGGAAGGCACGGAGATACAAGCCATTACTCTTTTTAAATTGATGAAGGCTTTTGAAAAGGTAATGATAAAGCTGCATGAGCGGGTAAATAAGCCTACTCATACCGTAGTACAATATAGTTATACTATGGAAGGCAGCCGCGATGCTATGTTGAGCCTGGCGCAAAAAGAAAAAACTGTTTCATTTGAAAAGATCTTTGATGACTGCGAGAACAGGGTGCAGGCTATTTTTCTTTTTTTATCGCTGCTTGAATTAGTTCAGCAAAAATTTTTAAAGATCATTATCGGCGAGGGAAGAAATAACTTCATCATTGAATATAACGAACCGGAGAATCGTTTGGCAGAACTTGAACAAGAAATACAATAATAATCATTTTTAAAACCCTTTGTTATGAAACGCTCAGCAACAGCAAACTGGAAAGGTTCCGGCAAAGAAGGAAAAGGAACTGTTACCGCAGATAGCGGAGTTTTATCCGGTATACCGATATCATACCGTACACGATTTGAAGAGGTTCAGGGTACGAGCCCTGAAGAATTAGTAGCCGCTGCACATGCTGGCTGTTTTTCAATGAAACTAAGCTTTGTGCTTGGAGCTGCAGGTTTTACTCCTGATAATATCGATACAAAATGTACCATTACTTTAGAAGGCGGCGCTATTACAGAAAGCCATCTTGTGGTAAAAGCTTCTGTACCAAATATTGACGAAGCAAAATTTAATGAGTGTGCTGCTGAGGCAAAGGCTAATTGCCCTATCAGCAAGCTGCTGAATACAAATGTTACGATGGAAGCAACGCTTGCGGAAGCAGTGAATGCTTAAAAGTAATCGTGCCATGGTTCCAAACTGTGGCACGAATAACTCAAACCTATTCATAAATCCAAAGCAACACCGGCTTTTTCGATAAAGCGATTATCGGTTTTAATTGCTGAAGAAAGCCGGGCGCTACTGTTGGGCAACCATCGCTTTGACATATATCATCCTTCACCTCTGTTTCCGGTACACATTCATGTGAATGCAGCACCACGAATCGGTCAAAAGCCTTATCATTGGTTTTCTCTAAGCCATATAATTTGAAGGCGAGACCAAACTTGCCATTGTAAGCGTTGCCGATTTTATATTTTCCTAATGATGTACAACCACATCCGACAGTATTTCCGTACTTTCTTCCTTCTAGCCAATTTTTATTACAGCGGCCGTGAGTAACTAGCCCTGCATTGAGCATAGAATCTATTTTAAGATCATATACGAAAAACCGGTTTTGATTGGAAGGCAGGCTCATGTCTATCAAAAAACAAATTTGGGTATTGTAGTTATTTTTTTGAACAAAGCTTTTCGCATTAGTTGCTTTGGCCTGTAATTTTTCAAGCAATTTTTTATTGATTGAAAATTCCGTCTTCTTTTTGGGAATGTAAAGTGATTTTAATTTTTTGCCAGTACCGGACAAATTTAACCAGGCCCATGCCATGCCTGTTAACAAGAAAAGCAGCAGAAGAGTTGTGAAAATTTTTTTCACGGTAAGAAAATATGCGTTGTAATATGAATCATAACGCTTAAAATTCCACAACAAGTGTAAAGAAAAATGTAAAATAAAAGGGGTCCCGCATCATGCAGGACCCACAGGCCAAGTCTCCTTATGATTAAGGCTACTTATTCTGTAACCAACAAACGCCCCGTATAAAATTTAACTTGACCTCTTCCGTCCAAGATCCGTATCTGATAAAAATATAAGCCCATTGATAGGTTATTTAGTGGTGTATGATTTCTGTAATTGACAAACCTGTTTACCAATTGTCCTTGGGCATTCATGATCAAAACTTCATTTTCATAATTGCTAATTTGCGGAATTATCCATATCTGATTACGTCGTGTTACAGACGGTATCTTCACTAATTCATCTTCAACCGTCACCTTATCGATATTGGTAAATGTATTAACCCCGTTTCCTTTATCATCATCAATAATCATAATTAGGCTGCGATTGCCATTCAATACAACATTGACCGGATCAGAGAAGTTGAGTGAAAATCTTTCATTACTCTCTTTCAGCAAGTCGCCGATGATTTTGAGCTGTACTGATCCTGATGACGACCCTACAGGAATACTCAAGGTGCCACTAGCGCTAACATAATCTGTTCCTGCAATGGCATCTACATTACTTGTTGAATAATGTACAGTTATTGGTAAAGTTGCAGGTATATCAAGAGTTACAACTGCATTAAGCGTAGTAAAGCCCGCATCTCCCTCTTTCACCGGGTAAGTTTTCAAAGTCATTACCGGCAAAGCTGTTGTGTTACAATTTTCATCAACCGTTCCATTGCAGTTATCATCAATTCCATTACTACAGATCTCTGTAGCGCCAGGATATACTGCTGCATTGTTATCATTACAATCAGTATTGTTTGCAACATATCCCGATGGTGCAGTGCAAGCTTGGGTTGTTGAATCTGCATTACCGTAACCATCTCCGTCACGGTCGCGATAATAGGT
The DNA here is from genome assembly GCA_036005185.1 of Chitinophagaceae bacterium. Classification (GTDB taxonomy): domain Bacteria; phylum Bacteroidota; class Bacteroidia; order Chitinophagales; family Chitinophagaceae; genus VBAU01. The sequence goes on from DASYQS010000028.1 coordinate 275,628, forward strand.
TGATAAGGTGTTTACAGTTACAACAATCTTATTTGATGTAACGCTGCGCTGTGTTACACAACCAAGGTTTGAAGTCATAATAACATATACCGTATCACTATTCTTCAGTGATGAGTTCTGATATGTCGGGCTGTTTATTCCAACTTCATTTCCGTTCAGTTGCCATTCATAGATTGGTGTGCCGTCGTTTGTTGGCGTAGCAGTAAATGTCACTTGGTTGCCGGCACAGATTGTTGTTTGCGAAGCAGAAATAATTACTGAAGGAGTCACTGACGGACTTACATCCATGGATATATAGTTTGATATAGCGGTAGGTGTAGTTGCACAACCCAGCGATGAGGTCATCACTGCTTTGATCGTATCGGCATTTGCTAATGTTGAGCTATGATAGAAAGCGCTGTCACCTCCTACATTGTTCCCGTTTAGTTTCCATTGATAATGTGGATTGCTGCCTCCATTCGTCGGCGTTGCGGTAAATGTTACCGGCGTGCCGGCGCAGATATCGATTGCCGAAGCAGAAATTTTTACCAATGGCGTTACTGCTGTATTCACTGTCATAGTAATCGAATTTGAATAAACAGGAGTGTTATTTGCACATCCTCCGGATGGCGCCATGGTTACTCGCACTATATCCCCATTGTGTAATGTCGAGCTTTGATAAACATTGCTGCTTATGTTATTCATTGCATTACCGTTCACCGTCCATTCGTAAACCGGATTGCTGCCACCGTTGGTTGGCACGGCAGTGAATGTCACTTGCTGACCGGAACAAATTGTTGTATCAGTAGCGGAAATAGTTACCGATGCAGGACCGCCGCCGTTTACCGTCATCGTTATTTCATTTGACACAGCGGGCGATGGGAATGCACAGGGCGATGAGGGCGTCATTACTACTTTTATCTTATCACCATTTACTAATGACGAACTTTGATAGGTTGAACTTGTAGCGTCGGGAATGTTATTTCCATTCAATTTCCATTGATATGTTGGATTACCGCCACCTGTTGGTGCGGCCGTAAATGTTACTGAAGTACCTGAACATATCGTAGTTGTCGGTGTGGAAATAGTTACAAATGCCGGAGTTGATTGCAAAACGGTCATCTGAATACCAGTTGATATTGCTGATTGAGGGCTTGCACAAGCTAATGATGATGTCATTACAACAGAAACAATATCTCCATTATTCAATGTCGCGTATTCCAAGGTATTGCTATTATCTCCTACGGTATTATCATTTACTTTCCATTGATAACTTGGGGTTGCTCCACCGTTTACTGGGTTGGCAGTAAATATTGCTGTTGTTCCGGAGCAAATTGTTGTTTGCGGTGTGGTAATCGTTACCGATGGTGTTACCACTTGCGATGTCGTTATATGGATCACATTAGACGTAACGGGGGAAATGGTTATACAATCAGTAGTATTATACATCCTTACATAAACGGAATCACCATTTGCCAGTGCGGTAGTTCGATATGAGCTTCCTGATGCCACAGGGGAGCCATTCTTTATCCATTCATAGATTGGTTGACTGCCGCCGTTCGTTGGCGTGGCTGTAAATGTTACCGACTGACCAGGACAAATTCCAGTTGCGCTGGCGTCAATACTTACTGATGGTGTTACTGTTTCATGCACGGTCATAACTACAGGAGCAGATGTAACAGTTTGTGGATTGGCGCAGGAAATAGATGAAGTGATCGCTACTGTTATTGTATCATTATTTTTAAGGGTGGAATCTTTATAGAGATTGCTATTGGTACCGACAGTCATTCCATTTTTCTTCCATTGCCAAGAAGGATTAGTGCCACCGCCTGTATAAGTACAAACAAAAGATGCCTTGGCACCTTCGCAAATGGTTGTCCTAGGATTAGAAATCGTAACTGTAGGAGTTATGCTTGATTTTACCGTTACCGTGAATGAACAACTTACAGTTGGTGAATTAATAAGCGCATACGTAACTGTAGTTACACCGGAGTTAAACAATTGACCACTCGCAGTGCCAATTCCATTCCCTGTTGTAGCACCTGTCAGTGTATAGGTATAAGTGGAGTCATCTTGTGGCAGTCCAACCGCGTCAATATTAAATACTACCGCTTTGCAATTGTTAGTGAATGGATCTATTGTAACATTTCCGGGACACGTTATTGAACCCGAAGGAACTCCCACTGTCAGGCTATCCTTTTTAAACAAGCTCCAGTTGCCGGCCTGATCTTTTACTCTTATTGTTAGTAAATGCCCGCCAGTTACCATGCTTGCCGGAACAGGGATCATTAAGGTTTGTGTAACAATGTCACCGGGTGTGGCAAAGTTCAATGCAGTTCCGCTTCCAACTCCAGGATCATGATCAAAGAAATATTCTGCTGCAACGACAGATGACATATTGGGACTTGGTGACAGGTAAACGTAAAATACTCTTGCATCGGAAAGTCCCCACTTTCCATCAGCATCTCTTGTTCTAAAAGCAAGTGAATGAAACCCTGAAGAAAGTGTAGTGGGAATCACTGCAGTAAAATTTACTGTTGAACCTGCTGCGCCCACGGATGCTGGTGTGCCACCGCCAACACCAGGATCTGTATCAAAAAAATATTCTGCAGCAGTGATACTCGCAGTATTCGTTGTGGTGTTCGATGATATGTAAAAAAATCTACTCTCCGTTATGCTCCACCTTTCAACGGTGTCACGTACACGGATGTGCAGTACATGAAAGCCACTTGAAAGTGAGCCTATCGGAATATCGACTGTAAAATTTACCGTGTCTGCCGCCTTGAAATTCGCAATCGGAATTCCATTTCCCACGCCAGGGTCAGTCTCAAAAAAATACTCTGCCATTGTAATACTTTGTATTGCGGGTACTGCGGCAGGTTGTTGGGTTGCAAGCGGCGTAATATTTTGGGTAAAAGCTATTGCAATGCACAACATCGCCTGCAACAGCATGAATAACCTCTTCATACTGATTAGTTTTAAATTGAACAATATTTAAAGAGGCTTTAATTGTTTTTTCTCGCTTCTACCTGCACACTTAAAGTGCCGCCCGGAGCGATAGTTGGATTTGAAATCACCATGCTGTAGATGTAAGGTATCCGGCTCATGCGGGAATTGCTCCAGTTAAGAGTACCAATGGGGTCAAACAGTAATCCCATATCCTTGCCATCAGTTCCGGTGTTATTGGCAAGCCCCGTGGCAATGGTAAAATTCAATAAAGGATTGTTTGTTCCTGTATTCACTGCAACTTGGTCAGCCATTTGAGGATCCTGATTGGCAACATTGTTTGCTCCTATGTTGCCATGAGCTGCTGTCCAAGGATCATTAACTCCGGCATTATAGGTGATATTGTTATTAAAAGTGCTTGAGGTACAATTGGCCGATGCATCGCGACGGACAAATATATTATTGGAAATAATTAAGCCTCTGCAATCACCGGCAAAAACAACACCATTGCCAGACTGACCGCCAAAATAGAATAAGTTATGATCAAATAGCACGCCCTGGCTGTTAGTGAGGCCATAAATATTTGCCGTGTAAGAAACATCATGGAAAAATATATTATTCTGAAAAATGCAATTGCTATAGCTGCTGTTTTGATTTCCTATGATCTGGGCTTTGTCAAACCAGTTGCCCTGGAAAACAAAGCCTGAAAAATTGTCGGTGCCATAGTTAATGATTACCTGGGCGCTCAAAAACTGGTTTCGGTAAAAACGAATATTGTTGGGATGATTGAACCCACAAGTAACTACACCGGTAATTACTAAACCTTGTATTTCTGAATTATCGCAGCCGCTACCCGACAAAGTAATCGAAGATATCTTAGCTGTAAACGGATCAATATTTCGCAAAGGCGCCCAGCCGGGGCCTATATAAATCAATCGCTTGTTTGTAACACTAAAGTTTGCATAAGGAGTATTACTTCCATGTATGTAAATAGTATCGCCACTGACAGCAGCATCCACAGCCGCCTGTATAGTATTATATTGAGCTAGTGTACCAGGGGCATTATTTACTGTGCGAACGGTAGCATAGGTTTGCATGCATACACAAAGAATCACAAAAGGAAAAACTCGTCTCATAAATGGTTAATTTAATTTTTGATTAAGAAAAAATGGTTTGATAATTTTTGATTGCAGGTGTAGGTTTTTTTATTCGTTGCCATTTCCAATAGGTAAAAGATCTCAATAGCCATTCAAATGGCCCCATCGTATATCTTGTCATCCACCAGATGCTGAATAAAAGTTGCAGCGCCAGCACAATGAGAAATAGAATGAAAGCATTGAATGGAGGAAGATTATCGTATTTGTCGAACGCTAATAAATAAGGCACCAACACTATCGATTGGATCAAGTAATTGCTAAGCGTCATTTGTCCGAACGCTGCCAATGGACTGAGCCATTTTTTGCCTCTTGTTGTAGTCCATACGCTAATAAGTGTAGTGACATATAATGTGACTGAAATCAGCATCCAGATCTGCCATAACAAGCGATAGCCAGCCGACAACAGTAGTTTTTGCCAATAGTGCGGCAAACTAACAAAGAAACCGCCAATTACATTTATAATCCAGAAATAATAAACAGGGATCATTATAGCAGTGCCAATCAACGAGATGATCAGTAAGCGGCGCCTGAATTTTTTATCTGCTTTCATTTTTTGCAGAACTCCTGCACGGCCGATGATGAAGCCCAGCATAAAATGAAATAACATTTCGCAGTAGATCGGGTAGATCTGGTGATATAATTTAAAGAACTGCCAGTTGTGTTGCAGGTGATCAATATAATTATTTGGTTTAGGAAGAGAGAATGCCTGGTAGCCGTTGGCAACTAACACAACGACCGGAACGATGACAAGGAAAACAATTCCCATGATTATAAACAGCCATCGGTTTGATAAATTTCGCAGCGGCAGCAGGAATGCACCGGCGATCCCATAAAACATCAGCACGTCCCTTGTGCTTAGCAGAATCGCATGAATAAATCCGATCGCCAGCAAACCGATGAGACGCCTTGTAAAAGCAGGCACCAGGGAAACATTTTTTTGTTTTGCTTTTTCCAGCTGCACATGAAAACCAATGCCGAAAAGGATGATCAACATTGTGTACATCCTGTTCTCGATCAGCAAATATTTCGGCCAGTTAATGACTTCATCCAGCAAATTGTTCTTATAATTTGCTCCCGCTCCAACATCGGTAGCGCAAAAAGTCAATAATACACCGGCTAAAGCAAAGCCACGAAGAATATCCAGGCTTATATCACGGTTGTTTTGAGACAAAGGTTGGAGAGCAGTTGACATAAAAAATTGAGATTAATTATTTAAAATTTTGAGTCGGCAAATTAGATTGGAGTGGATGCGCAGACAATAGAACAAAAGTTATGAGACACCTTATAGTAGTACAGTGAACGTATTATTAGCCGCCTCTGCACTTGATTTAAACGTAAAACTTTTCGAAACGTGATAAATGCATCACACGTATAGAACGAAAGTTAGGTGTGGCGAAATCGCAGTAATGCTAAAGGGGAAATTTATTTTCCAAATGCTTTATTGATTGCTTCCGTTCTGTTCTGCACGTGAAGCTTTTCATAGATCTTATGAATGTGCTGTCGCACTGTGTTGGTTGTAATTTGAAGCTGCTCTGCAATTTCTTTATATAACAAACCCTTCGAAAGTAATTGAAGAATTTCGTTTTCTCGGTTTGATAAAACATCTACTGAGATAGATTCTTTGTCTTTATCGCGAAACAGGTTTACTAATTTCCTGGCGATGTTCGCACTCATCGGGCTTCCTCCTTCGTACAACTCTTTCAAGGATTCTACCATTTGCAAAAGACCGGTATTTTTTAATAAATAACCAGATGCGCCTGCCTTTAATGCCTCAAATACCTTCTCATCATTTTCATACACGGTGAACATCATGAACTGCGTTCTTGGGCTTTTGCCTTTTACTTGCCGTATGCATTCAATGCCATTCATGCCGGGAAGATTAATGTCCATGATCACAATATCCGGCGTAATCGTGGGAAGGTTGGCGAGGGCTTCCTCGCCCGTTTTAAATGTTCCGATCACAATAAAATCAGTGCTGAGGGAAATGAAGTTCTTCAACCCGTCTCTTACTTCATCAAGATCTTCTACAATAGCTATAGATATACTCATGTTTCTCGAAATTACTTTGGTATGCACAAGCAAACAATAGAACAAAAGTTATGAATTAAGCGGAACGATGAGGTCGATTAAAGTCCCGTTTCTGTCAATTATTTGAAAACGACCCTTTAATTCTTGTATGCGATTGCTCATGTTGAATAATCCATTTCCGAACGAACTCATGCGGCCTTCGTCAATTCCTTTTCCGTTGTCCTTTATTTGAATGCTTAAATGTTCTGTAATTTCAATATTGATCAATACGTCCGTTGCCTGTGCATGCTTCACAATATTGTGTAAGGCCTCTTTTACTGTTAAATAAATATTTCTTCGAAACTCACTGCTCACTACTAGTTGCGGTATATCGTCGGGCTCTTCAAATAGGCAATGAATACCATTCTGAGCCAGGTATTCAACTGCGTAAGAGCGGGTGTAAGAAAGAAGGTCACTAAGCGTATCGTTTTTCTCATTCAAGGCCCAAACTATTTCACCCATTTTGTCAATCATTTCATGCGAATAACTTCTGATGCTATCAATTTCCTCTTCAATGGGTAAATGTTGTTGTTTTTTCATGCCAATTGTTTCACTAAGGAATTTAATTCGCGACAAACCAGCACCCAGATCATCATGCATATCAGTTGCAATGCGGGTTCGTTCTTTTTCGATGGCCTGTTTTTTTTCCAAGATCACTCGCTGCAATTCAAGTTTTCGATTAATATAATATCGAAGTCCTAACAGTGCTAAGGCCAATATCAACAAGCTGATGGATAACTTAAACCACCAAGTTTGCCACCACGGAGGTAATACGGTAAATGAAAAAGAAGCTATAGCATCAGGATATAAACCATGAAGAAAGATAGCCTTTGCTTTCAAACTATATTTGCCCGGGGGCAGGTTTACAAAATTGATTACCGGATTTGTTGAAGGATTGCTCCAATTTTCATTTCCGCTCCCCTCAAGAAGGTAACTGAATCGCGTTTGTTTTTCATCAATATATGTAGGTGCAGAAAGTTGAAAAATCAAATTATTTTGAAAATAACGTAATTCCTTTCCCGGTGTTACTGGTATTTGCGGCGCGTTGCTGATAACGATATCAGAAAATGCAAGGCGGGGCTTCCAATCTGTGGGGTGCCGCGCAGGATTGTATGTAATGACGCCGCCGCTGGATAATATCCAAAATAAACCTTTGCGTGTTTGCTGAATTTTTAAAATGGGTAAATAAAGGTTATTGCTTTTCGTTATATTCTCCACCAGAAAATTCTTGTTGTGGACTCTTATTTTATCAAGCCCTGATGGTGAACAAGCCCAGATGTTATTGTCTTTATCACAAAACAGGTAGTTGATAAAATTTTCAGATAAGCCGTTTACTGTGGTTAACTGCCGAATAGATACCACATTCAACCCTTCAATATGGATACAATAAACACCTTGGTCTCTCGTGCCCAGCCAGACGTTGCCGCTCTGGTCTGCAACAATAGAACGTGGGCTGCCCGGCACCGGCGCACGGAAAGATCGCAAAAGCGTAAGCTTTGCACTGTCACCAGTTCCCAAAACTTGAAAACAAAATAACTGGTTGCCCCTATGCGCTACCCAAATACGGTTTTCTTTATCAATCGTAAGCTGATCAGCCATGTAGTTGATCGGTTCGGTGAATATTTTGTTGTCCGCGATCACCACCAATTTATTGGAAGCAGTTACAAGATTTCCATTTCTGTCAGGCGAAGCAAAACTATATCCGGTTGCATTTGCCGAATCCTTGTAGTAAAGGGACAAATGGTAGCGCTTGCTCTCCCAATCTGCGTTCCATTGGAAAATTTTATTTCCGCACAACATCCAGTATCCATTTGCCGAAACGAATCTGGCGATGGTTGGTAAAGATTCCTGCGGATTTATATATTCCTCGGTTTTTCCGTTTGGGAGTAACAGGATAACCCGATGATGAGAGATATCATGCATCCATATTGAATCGCTTAAGGGCGGAATAAAAATATCAGAGATAGAATAACCAGGTTTTAATGCAGAGTAAAAAGCGAGTTGCTGATTAGAAAGCTTACAAAGCCCGGTCAGTTCGTTCGTAAACCACATATTGTTTTCAAAGTCCTGAAAAATCGAAGACTGAAAATTAGTGGTCAATCCGTTCGCTACACTAAACAAAGTAGTGCTGCCGTCTTTGGCTATTTTGTATATTCCCATGTAAGTCGATAACCAAATATTGTCTTGCCGGTCTATATACACATAATCGGGATTTATGCCTTTTGGAAAATGACAGGAATCGGGCAGTGATTTTAATTCAATAGTGTCCTTTTCGCTCCTGAACTTTTGTAGCGTATAAAAACCGGTTTGCGTGGAAATCCAGATTTCCCGGCCGTTGGGGCTAAACAGGAAACGAGCGTTGATATTGTTGATATAGGCAAGCATTTTTTTATTCAATAGGTCGTACACTAACAGATTCGAGGCCGGCTGCTTGTAGTCCGGATTAGAAAGAATGTATAACTTTTGATCAACTTCTACAGCTTGTGTTAGCATGTTAGCTGTTTTTACTCCAGGTAATTCATTGATGGGCATTTTGATAAATCGGTTCTTCTCAAAACGAAATAAACCCTCATCTGCAATAGCATAGTAATGGCCATCCTTGCTTTTTATGAACTCATTGACAAGCGGAGTATAATTGTCGGCTGGAGTAAAATCTTTTAGCTTCCCTTTTACAATATATTGAACCTTGTTAGTATTTGGAAACACCCAAACAGAGTCTTCGCCCATTTCAACAATATCATTCACCATAGCCACAGCCAGGCCGTTATTGATATTGTAATTAGTAAAACGGGCTCCATCGTAAATGCTTAGTCCGCCAAAGGTCGATACATATATTTTGCCTTTGCTATCTTGAAATATGAACCGTGCTCTGTTATTGACCAGTCCTTCCCGCGGCGTATAATGTACAAAAGGATACTGTTGGGCTACCAAGGTGGTATAAGTAAAAACGCATGCAAGTAAAAAAGCAGTTCGTTGCATATTTAAATTTAATCAGAAAATCTAAGATGTTTTAAGCAATTGCTTTTTATATCTGCTGGTAGCCCGAAGGGAAGAAAGCGTCAGCCTTTTGTAGGAAATGATCTAATTCGCTTTTCTCACCTTGCTATCTTGCGACCTCAAGATTAGTTTTTAGAATCAGTGCATTCATTGGTACTATGCCGGCGGTGCTAATCAATGCACAAAACAAATCAGTAGATCGATCACCATAATTAATTTAAAACCTTAAACCTTCTAAAATGTTTAAACAACCAATTCATTTCACGAAATTCATTTTACTATCCGTTTTCGTTTCATCGACGTTTGTTGCATGTAAGCGTGAAATAAATTCACTCGCCGTAGGTGACAGTAACTCACTTGCTGCTGGCGCTGTAATAAGCGAAAAAAATAACTCACCTGCTGCACAAATTGCAGCAAGTGAAAAATTAGAAATCCCTGCTGCAATTGCATTGCCCGATAATCTTCCAAATGGAAATACAAGAGTGGCTACTTTTTATGCAGAGGGAGTTCAAAAATACAAGGCGCAAATAAAGGCAGGCAGTGATCCTATTGTCTATGAATGGGTATTTGTTGCGCCACAAGCAGACCTTTATGATGCAACAAATGCAAAAGTGGGAACTCACTCCGCTGGCCCCACTTGGCAACTATCAGTGATGGATTCTATATACGGGCAGCAATATAGTCCTCCTAAGTCTGCACCCAGCCCTGATGCGGGCAGCATAGACTGGTTGCTATTAAAGCCTAAAACCGGTACTGTTCCCACAGGTATTTTTGCTAACGTCGCCTATATTCAACGCATAGCAACAAAGGGAGGAAAAGCACCAACTACACCGCCGACAAGTGCAAACAAAACGGTTGAAGTGAAATACAAAGCGGTTTACCGGTTCACTAAAATAAATCCATAATTCATTTCAAGTGAAATAAGGCTAACAAGAAAATCAAAAAAGCTAGATTGCCTCAGTTATCGCAGTGAAACCGAAGTGTAATTCTTCGGTTTATTGACTCATATTTGTGCATGATTGATTACACAATTGAGGACATTATCAATAGGGCAGAGACTAAATGGCTATATCTTAAATTTTATCTTGATCTTATCCTTCATCATTTCCAGTATCGTTTCTCTAATAGCCTGTGTGTCATAACTACATTCACGATGCAATTCTTTGGGTGAGCCGTGTTCTACAATTTTATCAGGAATTCCAAGAATTCTTATTTCATTTTTAAATTCATGTTCATTGGCAAACTCAAGCACTGCGCTACCAAAACCACCAACCACTGTTCCATCTTCTACGGTAATGATCTTTGGATATTTACTCAATGCGTCTTGCAACAATTCTTCATCAAGAGGCTTGGCAAAACGCATATCATAATGAGCTATGTTTAACCCATCATTTTTTAGATCACGAATAGCAGAGGCAGCAAAATTTCCCGGATGGCCCAACGAAAGAATGGCAATATCCTGCCCTTCTCTAAGTTTTCTTCCCTTGCCAATTTCAATTTCCTTCATCTCGGTTTTCCATTCAGGCATCACGCCTTCGCCGCGTGGATAACGGATCACAAAAGGATTTTTTGTGGAATCAAGTTGCGCTGTGTACATCAAATTGCGCAATTCACCTTCATTCATAGGGGCACTTACAATCATGTTGGGAACGCAGCGCATATAAGCAATATCGTAAGCACCATGATGAGTAGATCCATCTTCACCCACTAATCCTGCTCTGTCCAAACAAAATATGACGGGAAGTTTTTGAATAGCTACGTCATGTATCATCTGATCATAAGCTCTTTGCATGAAGGATGAATAAATATTGCAAAATACTTTCATTCCCTGTGTAGCCATGCCTGCACTGAGTGTTACAGCATGTTGCTCAGCAATGCCTACATCAAATGCACGATGGGGCATTTTCTCCATCATAAATTTTAACGATGAACCGCTTGGCATGGCAGGTGTGATTCCCAAGATTTTTTCATTTTTTTCAGCGAGCTCAATAATAGTATGACCAAAAACGTCCTGATACTTTGGAGGTTGGGGAATATCAAATTTCTTTTTATAGATCTCTCCGGTTATTTTATCAAATAAACCTGGTGAATGCCATTTGGTTTGATCTTTTTCAGCCAAATCATACCCTTTTCCTTTTACTGTAATAACGTGCAATAGTTTTGGTCCGGGAATTTCTCTAAGATCTTTTAATGTATCAACCAGCTTGGTTACATTGTGCCCATCAATAGGACCAAAGTATCGGAGTTTCAACGCTTCAAATAAATTAGCGCTGCTGCTTACCATTCCTTTTAAACCTTCCGTGAGTTTATGTGCCATAGCACGACTGAAATTTTTGCCCACAGGGAGTTTTCCAAGCAGCTTCCAAACATCGTCTTTTACTTTGTTGTAAGTGGGAGAAGTGGTAATATCGGTCAGGTATTCTTTTAGGGCTCCTACGTTAGGATCGATACTCATGCAATTATCATTCAAAATAATGAGTATATCAGTGTCAGCCACTCCTGCATGATTTAATGCTTCAAACGCTAAACCTGCGGTCATGGCACCATCCCCAATGACGGCGACTACTTTGCGATCTTTTTCCCCCTTATATTTTGCAGCCATTGCCATCCCCAACGCTGCAGAAATAGAAGTAGAAGAATGACCTACTCCAAATGTATCATATTCGCTTTCGGTTCTTTTTGGGAAACCACTTAACCCTTTATATTTTCTATTAGTAATAAAATTATCTCGGCGGCCCGTCAGAATTTTATGGCCGTAGGCTTGATGGCCAACATCCCAAACTAATTGATCGTAAGGGGTATTATAAATGTAATGGAGAGCTGTTGTCAGCTCAACTACTCCAAGGCTGGCACCGAAATGCCCGCCATAAACGCTAACCACGTCAATGATGTATTGGCGCAATTCATTACAAACCTGGTGCAGCTTTTCGCGAGGAAGTTTTTTCAAATCTTCGGGCGAATTGATTTGCCTCAATAATTCTCCTGCCGTAATTTCCATGCTCATAGATTGACCCCATAAAAATAGCATTTTTTAGAGCGGTATTTATTAAAGGTTCGCAACAATTAACGCGTGGAAAGAAGTCCTGGTGCGGAAACTAGGTTTTTAAGGATTTTTTTGCTCCATTTGTAAGACTTATCTTCCACTGGTATATTTACAGGATTCAAACGAACCAGAAAGAATTAGTTTTGGCGCTATGTCAACGAGAAATAAAAGATATTGGTTGTGCCAGCTTATTGGTTGGGGAATGGTAGTAGCGAGTATGCTTTTCTTTGCTCGTGCTTTTAATATATCAATTTCCAAAAATGTTCTTTTCGGAAGAATTCTTATAGTTTTTGTAGGGGGAATACTTACTACGCACATTTTGAGATTATTTATCAAATGGCGCGGATGGATGCTGCAATCTGTTGAAAAAGTACTTCCGAAATTAACCCTTGCAACGATCGTTACGTCGTTGGTGTTTAGCCTGTTTATTTTATTTGCTATTTGGCTTTTTAACCTTCCGCACGAAAAGCAAACTTTTGCTGCCAGGTTAATTGGATCAACCGTCAATAATGGGATATTGATCTTAGCCTGGGTGTTGATTTATTACTTCTATCATTTTATTGAAAAAAGCCGCAAGCAGCAATTAGATACACTACAGTTGGAAGCTTTGATCAAGGAATTGGAATTAAAAACGATTAAAGCCCATATTAATCCGCATTTTATTTTCAATTCCCTCAACAGCATCAGGGCATTGATCGATGAAAATCCCGTACGTGCAAGAACAGCGATTACAGAACTTAGCAATATTTTAAGAAGCAGCATGCAAGTGGATAAAGCGGAAACAGTGAGTTTTGAAAAAGAATTAAATATTGTAAAAGATTATCTGGCTTTGGAAAATATGCGCTTTGAGGATCGTTTGAAAGTGGAATATGAAATTGATGAGGATACGCTGGATCAGCAGGTGCCACCAATGATGCTACAAACACTTGTGGAAAATGCAATCAAGCATGGCATCAGTAAACACATTAGAGGAGGAGTGATAAAAATTATTTCTGATTTTAAAAATCATTATCATGAGTTGGCCGTTCAAAATACCGGCAGTTTAAATGGGGGATTGAATGGTGAAGGTTTTGGATTATCAAGTACACAAAACCGGCTTGGTTTGTTATATGGTGATAAAGCAAGCTTCGAAATAAAACAAGTAACACCTTCAACTGTAGAAGCCAAAGTGCTTATTCCCGTACAAATGAATTAAACGAATCTACATGAGAGCAATTATTATTGATGACGAAAGGCTGGCAAGAGCCGAGCTGCGTAAACTATTACAAGAATTTCCGGAAGTGGAAGTAGTGGACGAAGCTGCCAATGCGGAAGAAGGTATTGCAAAAATCGAAGCTCAAAACCCCGATCTGATCTTTCTTGATATTCAAATGCCTGGTAAAACAGGATTTGATATGCTATCCAGCTTGGAAAAATCTCCGAATGTAATTTTTACCACAGCCTATGATGAATATGCACTGAAAGCATTTGAAGTAAATGCTCTAGATTATTTGTTAAAACCTGTTGAGCCAAAGAGATTGGCCGATGCGATTCAAAAATTGCATTTTGTTGAGGCTAAGGAACCGCTAAGCACAGGCGAACATATGAATCGAAGCCTGCTTACCGAAAACGATCAGGTATTTGTAAAAGATGGTGAACGCTGCTGGTTTGTAAAGTTGAGCGATATACGGTTGTTTGAAAGTGTGGGCAATTATGCAAAAGTTTTCTTTGGCAGTAATAAGCCTCTCATTTTAAAATCGCTGAATGCACTGGAAGAAAGATTAGATGAAAAAACCTTTTTTCGTGCTAACCGCAAGCATATTATCAATCTTCGCATGATTGATAAAATTGAACCTTACTTTAACGGCGGGTTGCTTTTGGAATTAAAGGGAGGAGAAAAAATTGAAGTAAGCAGAAGACAAACAGTGAAGTTTAAGGAAATGATGAGCTTGTAGGACAATAGGCAAGATGCAATTGCCAATTGTTTATTCGCAAAAAAACTAATAAGCATACAATACAATATGAAGAAACTTTGTCTAATGGGGTTGTTGGGTTTAACAACCTTTTTTTTATTTGCGCAAACAAAGCTTGATGATGTCATCAATGCTAAAGAAGTAGAGCGAATTGAAAAAACTCTTTCGTCAGATGATATGAGAGGAAGAAGGACCTTTACTCCTGATATTGATAGAGCTGCTGATTTTATAGCCGATGAATTTAAAAAGATAGGATTGCAAACCTGGGACAATAGTAAAAGCTACAAACAAGAATTTGCCGTGGTTCGCCCTAGGTTTATCAGTGCCAGCGCCAATTTCGATGGACAAGTGATCGATCAAAAAAACATCATTGTGATTACGTGCCAGGCAGATTTGCATATTGATCAGAAGTCGGGATACGAAATAGCATATATAAAAAATGGAGCAAATCTTTCTACAGAGGCACAAAAGCTTTTAAAAGCAAACAAAAATTATTTAGTGCTGGTTGATAACAGTTTTGCCTCTAATTTTTCAAGGCTGTCGAATTTAAAACGAGCCATTTTTAAAACTGATAAGAATGTGGTGTTTGTGTTGAGCGATACAGCACCCACAAAATTTGAGGTAGAATCCAAGCATGAAATCACAGCACAGCAATTGTCAAACGTAGTAGGGGTATTGCCTGGAAAAAGCAAAAGGAATGAATATGTAATTTTTTCCGGTCATTATGATCATTTAGGAGTGCGCACACCGGTAAATGGAGATTCTATTTATAATGGCGCTAATGACGATGCTTCTGGAACAACTGCCGTAATAATGTTGGCGAAATATTTTAAAACGCTTGGCGATAATGAAAGAACGATTGTGTTTGCTGCATTTACTGCTGAAGAGATCGGGGGTTATGGCTCTCAATATTTCTCCAAACAATTTGATCCTGTAAAAGTGGTAGCTATGTTCAATATCGAAATGATAGGAACAGAAAGTAAATGGGGGAAAAATTCGGCATATATCACTGGCTTTGAAAAAACCGATATGGGCGCTATTCTTCAGAAAAATTTAGAAGGCAGCGGGTTTAATTTTTATCCTGATCCGTACCCCGATCAGCAATTATTTTATCGTTCAGACAATGCTACGCTAGCGAGACTTGCTGTTCCTGCTCATACCATTTCTACTTCTAAAATGGACAGTGAACCAAATTATCATAAGGTAAGCGACCAGATAGAAACGCTTGATATGGGTAACATGACCATGATCATTAAATCCATTGCTTTGAGCTCGAAAACAATTATAGCTGGAAAGGATACTCCATTTCGAGTAAAAGTGGAAGAATTGCGGTAATCTTCGTATAAAACTTTATAAATGAAAATAATTTTTCTCAAGCTTTTACCGGCACAGAATGTACGGCAGCACTCATTTCTTTTATAAGGGAGGAATCTTTTTCAATAGCATTTCCTACGACAATCACATCGGCTCCGCTTTTGCAGTTGCGATAGGCTTTTTCAGGTTCAATAATTCCGCCGCCAATAATAAGCGGAACGGAAATGGTCTCGGACACTTTTTCAATCATTGTTTCCGTGATGGGCCGTTTTGCTCCGCTGCCTGAGTCCATGTAGATCAGTTTCATGCCCAGCATTTCACCAGCCATAGCTGTACACATGGCAATCTCATTTTTATCATGAGGAATGGGAGAAGCATTGCTGATGTAAGAAACGGTTGTAGGAGCACCACCATCAATGACCATATAGCCCGTTGATAAAATTTCGAGTCCACTTTGTTTTACAGAAGGGGCCGAAACCACATGCTGGCCGATCAACAATTCAGGATTACGCCCTGAGATGAGAGAGAGATACAATAAGGCATCAGCATGTTTGCTAAGCTGAGTAGGGCTGCCTGGAAATAGAATGACAGGAATTATACAATTGTCTTTGATATGTTTTACCACATCGTCAAGGTGGTTGCTGATAACAAGGCTACCACCGACTAAAAAGTAATCAACGTTTGCTGCGATTGAAAGATCCATGAGCTCATCTAGCATGGAATGATTCACCTTGTCAGGATCAATCAGAACTGCGAATGATTTATGTCCAGTCTTTTTTCTTTCTTCCAGGGATTTGTAAATTTTCATCTTCATCCAATTCCGTTGGGTTTACAAAAATGCAAAAAAACTTCCGCTTTTAAATGTTTAATAGTCAGAGTTTACTACAGATGGTGGAAGCTTATTCTGAAAATAATATTCTGATTTCGAAAAAAGCTGTTCGCAAATAACCACAAAAACGCTTAACAAAAAATTTTAAAGGATAAAATTTTTCAGATTATTCTTTTTTTAATTTTTGATTATCGTAAAGTTACTCAGTGGCAAGCATTTCAGAAGGATTAATCATGAAAATACCAGTAAATTCAACTGTTTGCGGGGAAGAGTTTTTTAAAAGCCTTGCTGGTTTTGGTTTTTGGGGTGCCAGTATTTCAGAATTATTTTTTTACAAATACCCTACGAATTTTCCAAAACTTTTTTTGACAAAAAATGTTGAAAAAAAAGCAAAAGCAATGTGAATAGGCATTTCAATTGCTTATCCACATTGTGTTAATATTTGTGAGTTTGAAATGAGTAATGATAAAAATACTTTCGTTAACACCTCTCGCCAGAGAGATACCAAAACCAGAACCCAACTAAATTCTTTTTCATTATGGCAAATACAAAACAGGCTTCCCGCCAAGCGGGATTGCAATTTCGTCGTCGCTTTACAAAAGATGATGTAAATGTCTTCGACCAGTTTGAATATGATTATAGAACCAGTGTGATCCGCAATCCCAATGGTGAAGTGGTTTTTGAAATGAGTAATGTAGAAGTGCCCAAACAATGGAGCCAGATCGCTACTGATATTCTTGCCCAAAAATATTTTCGCAAGGCTGGAGTGCCACAGGCTGATGGCAGTTTGGGTCGTGAAACGAGTGCCAAACAAGTAGCTCATCGACTTGCCAATTGCTGGAGAGTATGGGGTGAGCGTTATGATTATTTTGCTTCGGAAAAAGATGCCCAAATTTTTTACGAAGAATTGGTGTACTCAATCCTGAATCAGATGTGTGTGCCCAATTCGCCACAATGGTTTAATACAGGCTTGTATGAAAGCTATGGCATAAAAGGAAAACCCCAAGGCCATTATTATGTAGATCCTGCCGATGAGCAATTAAAAAAATCTACTTCTGCTTACGAAAGGCCTCAACCGCATGCTTGCTTTATTTTAAGTGTGGATGATGATTTGGTGAATGATGGAGGCATTATGGATCTCTGGGTTCGCGAAGCCCGCATTTTTAAATATGGTTCTGGAGTTGGAACAAATTTCTCTAACCTTCGTGGTGAAGGTGAAAAACTAAGCGGCGGTGGTACATCAAGCGGATTGATGAGCTTTTTAAAAATTGGCGATCGTGCAGCAGGCGCTATTAAAAGTGGTGGTACTACAAGGCGTGCTGCAAAAATGGTTTGCCTCGACCTCGATCATCCTGAAATAGTAGATTTCGTTAATTGGAAAGTAGAAGAAGAAAAAAAAGTAGCCGCGCTGATCGCTGCAGGGTATGCTAGCGATTATGAAGGTGAAGCATACAAAACAGTATCGGGACAGAATTCAAACAATTCGGTTCGTATTCCTAATTCATTTTTCGAAAAATTACAAAATGGAGAAGATTGGGAGCTGAAAGGAAGAATGGATGGCAGAGTAATGAAAAAAGTTCCGTCCAGAGAATTATGGAATCAAATTTCTTACGCTGCGTGGCGCTGTGCCGACCCCGGAACACAGTATAACAGTACCATCAATGAATGGCATACCTGTCCTGCCGGTGGAGAGATCAGAGCTTCAAATCCATGCAGTGAATACATGTTTCTGGATAATACCGCTTGTAACCTTGCTTCAGCCAACCTGATGAAATTTTATGATGCAGAGAAAAATATTTTTGATGTTGAAGGGTATGAATATAATTGCCGCTTGTGGACGGTGGTGCTAGAAGTATCTGTATTGATGGCACAGTTTCCATCAAAACAAGTTGCTCAATTAAGTTATGAATACAGAACGCTTGGTCTAGGATACGCAAATCTCGGCACTTTGTTGATGGTAAGCGGCATTCCTTATGACAGTGAGGAAGCTAGAGCGATTGCCGGAGCCCTCACTGCGATCATGACGGGTATCTCTTACAAAACCTCTGCAGAGATGGCTGGTGTTTTGGGTGCTTTTCCTCGCTATGAGGAGAATAAAGAAAACATGCTTCGTGTAATGCGTAATCATAGGCTCGCGGCGTATGATGCAGATGAATATGAAGGTCTATATATTAAACCACAAGGTATCAAGGCAAAATATTGTCCTGACTATTTATTAAAAGCTGCTTGCAAAGCTTGGGATGATGCAGTAGAATTAGGAGAAAAATTTGGCTACAAAAATGCACAGTCAACCGTGATTGCCCCTACGGGAACGATTGGCCTGGTGATGGATTGTGATACAACCGGGGTTGAACCTGATTTTGCTTTGGTGAAATTTAAAAAATTGAGTGGCGGAGGTTATTTCAAAATTATCAATCAATCAGTGCCTGTAGCGTTAAAAAATTTAGGGTACAGTGAAAAAGAGATCGACGCAATTATTAAATATGCTGTTGGGGCTGCTAGTTTTTCGGGTGCTCCTTATATCAATCATCAAACACTAAGTGAGAAAGGATTTATTGCTGAAGAAATAAAAAAGCTGGATGCCGCTGTTTCATCAGCATTTGACATTGCCTTTGTATTCAATAAATATACTTTGGGTGAAGAATGCCTGCAACGTCTGGGCTTTACTCCCGAACAGTATAATAATTTTGAATGGAGCCTGTTAGAAGCTCTTGGATTTAGCGAAGATGAAATTGAAGCTGCTAATGATTATGTATGCGGCACGATGGTGCTGGAAGGAGCCCCTTTTTTGAAACAAGAACACTTGCCCGTTTTTGACTGTGCCAACAAATGCGGAAAAAAAGGCCAACGCTACATTCATGCGCATGGCCATATTCGCATGATGGCTGCCGCTCAACCTTTTATCAGCGGAGCCATTTCTAAAACTATTAATCTGCCCAATGAGGCGACTGTAGATGAAATTGCAGATGCTTATATGCTAAGCTGGCAATTGGGTTTGAAAGCCTGTGCCTTATATCGCGATGGCTCTAAATTATCACAACCTTTAAGTAATAAGAGTGATAAGAAAAAGAAGTCAGGAGACAGAATTCAGAATTCAGAAGTCGAACCAGCAAATAATAATTTAAAACCGGTAATCAGTAACCAGCAACAAGAATCGCATATTGTTGACATGGGAAAATTAACCATTGATGAATTGCTTGAAGAGGTGCAGAAAAGAGTGCAGTCGTCACCAGACACAAAATTAAAACGTAAGCTGGCAAGTATTGTCGAACGTCGTTCTTTACCGGCTAAGCGCCGTGGCTTTACGCAAAAAGCCAAAATTAATGGACAGGCCATCTTCCTGCGTACAGGCGAATATAGCGATGGCACATTGGGAGAGATCTTCATTGACATGGCAAAAGAAGGTGCCACCATGCGAAGCATGCTGAACTGTTTTGCCATCGCTATTTCTATTGGTTTGCAGTACGGCGTACCGTTGGAAGAGTTTGTTGACAAATTTGCGTTTACCCGATTTGAGCCTGCCGGTTTTGTGGAGCATCCAAATATAAAATCAACCACCTCCATTGTTGATTTTATATTTAGGGTATTAGGGTATGAATATCTTGGTCGTACAGACCTGGTGCATGTGTTGGATAAGCCTGAAGTGTTGAATACAGGTACTGATGATTGGGACGATGTTCCCTCGGGCTTGGAATATGCTAAGGCGCCTGAATTGTCCAGTGTAAGGATAGTAAGCGCATCTGCCAATGGCTCACAACCTGTAAAAGCACAGAAACTAAATACAGTAAAGGCTGAAGCAGGACTGGATGCGGTAAATGCGGCAGCCAAATCGATGCAAAGCGATGCTCCGGCTTGTAATGTTTGTGGCCACATCACTGTGCGTAGTGGCACTTGTTATAAATGTTTGAATTGTGGTAATAGTATGGGTTGCAGTTAGATTCTCTCTTCAAAAAAGAAGAGCTTGAAATTGAATGGTGAAAAACCACATAAAGAAAGTACCCATTAAAAGCATCCCGACGGAAGCGTCGGGATTTTTTTTGGATTCAATCATGCCGTTATCATAATTATCCCAAATTTGTATTTCTAATGTCTGATGCAATATGCTGATCCTTCTGAAACGTTTTGCTTGCTATATCATATTGATGCATGGCTTTTTTTCTGCTACATCACAAAATTCTTCAAAGGGAGAAATCATTTATCATGTTTTTCAGCGAAGCTTTTATGATAGTAACGGCGATCTTCATGGCGACCTGAACGGTCTTCGTCAAAAACTCGATTATTTGCAGGAATTGGGGATTACATCTATTCTGCTACTTCCTTTATATGAGTCAGTTTATTATCATAATTATTTCGCAGTGGACTTTAAGAAGATCGATCCGGAGTTTGGGACCATGGAAGATTATATAAACCTGGTAAAAGAAGTGCATCGCCGCGGCATGAAAATTTATATGGATATGGAAACGCAGTATGTAACGGAAGATCAGCTATGGTGGAAGGAGTCTTATGGAAATCCAAAATCAAAATACAGTGATTACATTTTATACAATGATTCGGCAAATACAAAACCGGAAAGCATCATTTTTAATCTAACTAAGCTGCCGGGATATAACGGAACAAAAAAAAGAGTAGGGACAGCCAATCTGTATAGCAAAGATCTGCAGGAATATAATTTCCAACTTTTCAGATATTTTGTTGATCCCAACAACGATGGAAAATTTGATGATGGTGTTGATGGATTTCGTTTGGACCACATGATGGATGATCTTGATTTCAAGGGAAGGTTAACCAATCTTTTTGCAATATTCTGGAGGCCGCTATTAGCTAAACTCAAACAGATAAATCCTAAGCTTTCAATTGTAGCAGAACAGGCGGTGTGGGCCTCATTTGGCTTCGAGTATTTCGAGAAGGGAAATGTTGACCGTGTTTTTGCTTTTCGCTTGCAAGAAGCCATCGTTTCGTTTGATAAGAATAAAATTGCTTCTGCGGCTGATACTGTTTTAACGATGACACCTAGGAACAAACAGCAAGTGGTTTTTATCGAGAACCATGATATGCAGCGCTTTGCTTCTGCTGTAAATAGAGATCTGAATAAAGAAAAAATTGGTGCAGCACTGAATTTGCTGATTGGTGGCATTCCTTCTATTTATTATGGCCAGGAATTAGGCATGTTTGGAAAAGGAGGCTTTGGGAAATTTGGAATGACTGACGCGAATGACATACCTCTGAGAGAAGCATTCGAGTGGTATAGATCAGATGATGGTAAAGGAATGGCTTTATGGTATAAAAACACAGGCCCCTGGTGGGATAGCTCAAACCTGAAAGCAAATGATGGAGTTTCATTAGAAGAAGAAAAAAAAGATCCGAACTCTTTGTTCAATTTTTATAAAAATATTACCCGTTTGCGGCAAGTGAATCCGGCCCTGGCAAACGGAAGTTACTTGGCATTGCCAAATAATAATGACAAGGTTTACTCTTTTCTTCGTAAAGAAAAAAATGCTGTATGTGTAGTGATCAACCTTTCAAATCAACAACAGCAAACAACTATTGATCTTTCGCTAGGTAATCAACCAATAAAAAGCATTGTTCAATTATGGGGAAAAGAAAAAGGCAAACTATTATTGGCAAATTTATCGGTCAGTTTGCCTGCATACAGTATCAATATTTGGGAAGTAAAATGAAATTGAAGTGGTTCTTAAAATCTGTCGCTAACTGTTTTGATAAAAAGTTTTTAAATGATTGAAAACATATTCAGTGGACAGGCGGCTATTATTACGGGGGCAGGACAAGGGATAGGATTTGAGATTGCAAGCCAACTATGCCTGCAAGGCGCTAAGATCGTATTGAATGATATTGATAAAAACCTTGCTATGCAAGCGGCTAAAAAAATTGAAAAGGCAAATGGGCAATGTATTGTAATGGCCGGCGACGCGGCGGATGTTTCTTTTATTTATACAATGGTAGGAGAAGCAGTAAAAGAATTTGGCAGCCTTACGATAGCAATTGCTAATGCTGGCATTACTCTGTTTGGAGATTTTTTTGAATATACACCCCAAGCCTTGGAAAAGCTTATGCGTTTAAATCTTGGTGGTAGTTTTTTTCTGGCGCAGGCTGCGGCCGTTCAAATGAAGAAACAAAAAGAGGGAGGCACGATTTTACTAATGTCTTCAGTAACTGGTCATCAGGCACACAAAAATCTAGCTGCTTATGGTATGACAAAAGCAGGAATTGAAATGCTTGCAAAAACATTGGTAATTGACCTATCACCTTTTAATATTTCAATTAATGCAGTTGCTCCAGGCGCCACAATTACTGAACGAACAATAGGAGATACTGAATATATAAAAATGTGGTCGCAAATTACGCCAATGGGCCGCCCCGCTACATCCAGCGACATTGCTAATGCGGCATTGTTCCTTATATCACCGCTATCACGGCATATTACAGGACAAACGATTGTTGTTGATGGAGGCTGGACATCCGTAAGTCCTCAGCCATAGCAATTTATAGTTATACAGGGGGATTTCGATTGATTCTTTATAGTAAAGTTTCTAAAGAAATACGCAGATTTTGCTCGTGTTTCTATCCTTGCTTTTAAAATTGAAAATATTACTTTTAAAACTTAAATTCATAACTATGAAAACAAGAAACCTTCTGTTTATTCTTGCCCTGGTATTTTTTTTAATTGGCTGCAGTCGTGCAGTTACTCCTTCCCAAGCTGCTAGTGGTAATTATCACCATTGCAGACCGGTAAGATGATTAATTTGAAAGGGAAAGATTGAACATGTTGTTTACAACGCCTTCGAGGCAAGGGAAATTTTTCCACTACATAGTCTTTGATGGATTCAATGGCTTTTTTAGCCTGTTCATTCGTTAACGCCCGACCATGCACGACTATGTGAGAATAATGCTGAATAATACAAATATTCTTTATGCATTTCCAAACAAATTCCCTACGGCTCCTTCGAGCATAGGGAATTTGTCCACAACAAAATTTTTAATTGTTTCAATTGCCTTTTTTGCTTGTTCGTCTGTAAGTCCAACTTCTGTTTTTAATTTATCGATTAGCTCTTGCATAATATAAGTTTAGAGGTTTAAAAGTTCAAAAGGTTCCAAAAGTTACAATAACCCCGGAACCTTTTGAATATATATAATTTTGAAATTTCTAAGCCACCTTCAGCAGACTTAGTTTGCTCTTATCAAATTTGCGTCTTGCATAATCGAGGTCCAGCGTAAAATTAGTTTCTTTTGATGATGGCATTTCGAACATTGCATCCGTCAAAATGCCCTCACAAATGCTGCGCAGGCCTCTTGCTCCCAGTTTATATTCAACCGCTTTTTCCACCATAAAATTCAACACCTCTTCCTCTATCGATAATTTTATGCCTTCCAGCTCAAATAGTTTTTTGTATTGTTTCATTAAGGCATTCTTTGGCTCAGTAAGAATTGCGCGGAGAGTAACAGCATCTAAAGGATCTAAATGAGTAACTACAGGCAAACGGCCTAATAATTCGGGTATTAATCCAAATGCCTTCAAATCCTGTGCATTTATATATCGCAACAGATTTTTTTTCATCGTCTCCTGCTGCACTTTGTCAACATTAAAACCTATTGTATTTGTCTGTACACGGCGTGCAATGATTTTATCAATACCATCAAAAGCGCCGCCGCAAATAAAAAGAATATTTTGAGTGTTGATCTTTATAAGCTTTTGCTCAGGGTGCTTGCGTCCACCCTGTGGCGGAACTAGCACATCAGTGCCTTCAAGTAATTTCAACATGCCCTGCTGTACACCCTCGCCACTTACATCCCTAGTTATCGAAGGATTATCTCCCTTTCGGGCAATTTTGTCAATTTCATCAATATAAACAATACCTCGTTCTGCACTGCTGATATCATAATTACAAACCTGCAATAATCTAGTTAAGATACTTTCTACATCCTCGCCCACATAACCGGCTTCTGTAAAAACAGTTGCATCCACAATCGTGAAAGGAACATTGAGCATGCGAGCAATGCTTTTTGCCAGCAAAGTTTTCCCTGTTCCTGTTTCACCCACCATAATGATGTTGCTTTTTTCAATCTCAACATCATTACTATTTTCAGTATTTTTTTGTTGCAAGCGTTTATAGTGATTATACACGGCAACAGCCAGCACTTTCTTGGCTTCTTCCTGGCCTATCACGTATTCGTCAAGGAACTTTTTTATTTCAACAGGCTTTTTTACAGTGAGTTTGAAAGAAGAGGCAGTTTTTTCATCACGGATCACTAACTCTTGTTCAATAATTTCGCGGGCATGTTCTACACAATTCTCACAAATATGTCCTTCCTGTCCTGCAATAAGAATTTTAACCTCATCGCGGCTGCGGCCACAAAACGAACAATGTAAAGGATTTTTTGCCATTCAGTTTAAATATTCAACGGATTATTAACGGGTTACCAAAGGCAAATTTATAAAACCATACTGATAAGAAAGCCATTATTTACCCCAAACCGTTAAAAAGCTCGTTAATAGGGCTTTATAATTTATCAATTATCTTGTCTACAATGCCATAATCAACCGCTTCTTTGGAATCCATCCAATAATCACGGTCAAAGTCCTTCATAATTTTATCCATGGTTTTTCCGCAATTTTCAGCTAATATTTTGGCTCCTATTTCTTTTACTCTTTGCGTTTGCCTAGCTTGTATTTCGAGATCAGCGCTTACGCCCTGGATATGACCCCCAAGCGAAGGTTGATGTATCATAACCTCACCATGAGGATAAATGAAACGTTTACCTTTCACGCCTCCACTCAGCAAAATGCTTCCCATTGAAGCAGCAAGACCCATGCAGATTGTATTTACAGGGCTTTTTATCATTCGCATCGTATCATATATCACCATACCACTGGTAACAACACCCCCTGGACTATTAATATAAAATTTTATTTCTTCGCCGGATTTATCCGCATCCAGCAATAATAATTTGCTTACCACATCTTTCGCACTTTTGTCATCTACCACTCCCCACAAGTAAACACTCCGATTCTCAAAAAATAGTTTTTCCAGCTTTTTGCTGAACATCATAATGTCCGACTTCGGCCTTTCTTCCGGTACCTCTTCCTCATCGTC
Source organism: Chitinophagaceae bacterium (assembly GCA_036005185.1). Taxonomy (GTDB): domain Bacteria; phylum Bacteroidota; class Bacteroidia; order Chitinophagales; family Chitinophagaceae; genus VBAU01. The sequence goes on from DASYQS010000028.1 coordinate 301,022, forward strand.
ATTTCTCCAGTTGTTGTATAAAAATTGATTACGAGACATAGAATTTTATCGTTTAGCGTTTTTTGTTTTATTGTTTTTCTTCCGATTTCTTGTCATTGCGCCAGGCAATAAAGTTGAAGGCATAAAGCTTATTCCTTTTTCTTTTCCTTTTTGGGATTTATAAGCAATACCTCATCTACCAAACCATATTCTTTTGCTTCAGCTGCTGTCATCCATTTATCGCGATCAAAATCTAATTCAATCTGGTCCACAGGCCTGCCGGTATGAAAGTTTACTATTTCATACAATTCTGATTTTAGTTTCCTGATCTCTTTCACTGTGATCTCGATATCACTGGCTTGACCTCCAATGGCGCCGCTAGGCTGATGCATCATGATTCTTGAATGTTTTAATGCAGCTCTTTTTCCTTTTGTGCCAGCACCCAACAGCACACATGCCATTGATGCCGCCATGCCTATGCAAATAGTTGCCACATCGGGAGAAACATATTGCAGCGTATCATACACTCCAAGACCCGAATACACAACTCCACCTGGACTATTGATGTACATGTTTATATCTCTTGTACGATCGGTTGAATCAAGAAAAAGCAACTGTGCGGTAACAATATTTGCCACCTCATCATTAATAGGATAGCCCAGAAAAATTATACGATCCATCATCAATCGGCTATATACATCCATTACAGCCACATTCATGGGGCGCTCCTCAATAATATTGGGGGTAAGTGCTGTTACAAGGTGTGAAGCATAACTGTGCAAAGTATTGCTGGAAAGACCTCTGTGCTTAACAGCATATTTTTCGAATTCTGAATTAAAACTCATATAAAAAGTTTAGGATTAAAGATTAAAGTTTTTAGTGAAGAGGTTATAAGAAAAAAATGTTGTATTACCCCAAACCTTCAACTTTAAACTTTTTGAACGCATCAAATATCCGTCCAATTGCCAAAACCACAAAATTGGTGACAGGTATTGTATGAATTGAGACGAATTGACACTAATAAAAAAGGCCCTTAAATTAAATCAAGAACCTTTAGACTGCTAAACTGTGACACGATAATTAATGATGGTGGTGTTGGTGTGCTTCCACCATTTTAGTGAATTCCTCAACAGAAATTTCTTTTTCTTCTGGTTTTAGCTGCGTTTCTGCCCATTCAAATATTTTTTGACCTTGAATGCGATTGTAGGCGTCCTCGATATATTTTCGATCTTTCATCATTTTTTCTATATAATCTTTTATCCAAGGTTGATCTTCATCCAATGCGCCCATGCCCATATAACCCAAAAGCTGTTGTTTTGCGAAATTTCGAATTTCATCGGGAGTAACCTGCATATTATTTTCCGAAACTATTTTATCTGAGATCAGTGTCCATTTTAATTGATTTAGGAAAACTGGAAATTCCTTTTCAACTTCTTCATCAGTCTTCGATTTTTCTCCTTGTGTTTTCACCCATTTCTTTAAAAACTCTTGAGGAAAATTTATTTCTGTATCATCCAATAGCTCATGATAAGCCTGATGCTGGAGCTGATTTCGCGACTGGCTATCCCAATGTGCCTGAATTTCTTCTTTGATTTTATTTCTAAAATCGGCTTCGGATTTTACATCACTATTTGGATATAGCTGATTAAAAAAATCTTCTTTTAATTCTCTTTTTTCAAGCAAACCGATTTTTGTAATCAATATTTTAAAGTTTTTATCTGCTGATGATTCATCGGCCTTATTTAAGCCAAGATCGCCTATGATCCACTCTCGTTCTTTATCTTCAAAGCCTGCTTTTAATTTTACGATGATGAAATCATTTTTTGCCTTACCTATAAGATCATGGCGAATAGCTTCAACAAAATATTTTACCAACAACGAGTTGTCTTTTGTAATCCCGCCTTCCACATTATTACCATTTTCATCAACTTCATTAAAACTAACATTTAAAACATTTTCATCGGTGGTAATAGTTTCTTCATCTTTCATATTGCCATATCTATTTTGCAGACGGGCAATTTCATTATTGATCATTTCATCAGTTATCTGAACCTTATAGCGGGTGGTTTTTGCTTTTTCCAGATCAGCAAGTTTAAAATCAGGTTTGAGCCCAATCTCAAAAGAAAAATGATAATCAGCCGGACTATTCACATCCAACTGGCGGAGATTTACTTCATCTGGAAGAGGTTGAGCAAAAATGTCAATTTTTTCAGTTTCAAGATATTTCACCAGTTCCCGATCAATAGATCTCAGTACTTCATCTGTGAAAAGAGAGCTGCCATACATTTTCTTGATTAGCCCAGCCGGCACCATTCCTTTGCGAAAGCCAGGGATATTTGCTTTTTTGCTGTAATCCTTTAATGATTTTTCAAACGCTGGTAGATAATCTTCCTTTGATAATGACAAAGTGAGCTTGTCATTTAACAAACCTATATTTTCCCTGGTAACTGTAGCCATAACGAAAGTTTGAAGTTTAAGATTTAAAGTTTAAGGTATCTCCTTTCAAAAAGACTGCAAACAACTTGAAGACCCTTAAACTTTTAAACATTAAACGGTTTTGTGCGGGTGGAGGGACTCGAACCCCCATGCCTTGCGGCGCCAGATCCTAAGTCTGGTATGTCTACCAATTTCACCACACCCGCTAAGCATTGTCGAAGTTTGAAGTTTGGAGTTCAAAGTTTACAAATCTCAAACCTTGAGCTTGTTTTGGGGCTGCAAATGTAGGGCAATTCGGCTAAAGAAAGAGGCTGCTTTTGCGTAAATTTGTTAACTATGGAAACTGTTGCGCAAATACCTAAATATAACCTTAACGAGGAGCAGGAAAAAAAACTGATCCTTAGGGAATACCGTGCCTTGCTGCGCAGCCTTAAATCAAAGCTTAAGCCCGGGGATAGAAAATCAATACGCCTTGCCTTTGAAATGGCTGCTGATGCTCACAAAACCATGCGGCGCAAAAGTGGCGAGCCGTATATACTTCACCCTCTAGCTGTAGCCAGAATTTGCGTGGAGGAAATTGGTCTTGGCGTTCGTTCTACTATATGTTCCTTGTTACATGATACCGTTGAGGATACAGATGTATCTCTGGAAGATGTTGAAAGGGATTTTGGAAATGAGATAGCCAGGATTGTAGATGGACTTACAAAAATTTCTAATGTTATTGATGTAAACGCATCCAAGCAGGCTGAGAATTTTAAGAAGATTTTGCTTACCCTTACTGATGATCCCAGGGTTATTCTGATCAAGTTGGCGGATAGGCTTCATAACATGCGTACGCTTGACAGCATGAAAAGGGAAAAGCAATTAAAAATAGCCTCAGAAACAGTATATGTATATGCACCACTTGCACACCGCATGGGGTTGTACAATATCAAGACCGAGATGGAAGATCTTGCGATGAAATACTTGGAGCCGGAAACTTACAAGGAAATTGCTCAAAAGCTTGCTGAGACAAAAAGAGAACGTACAAAATACATCAATGAATTTATAAAGCCATTGAATGAAAAGCTTGAAAAAACAGGATTTAATTTTGAGATCTATGGCCGGCCTAAGAGCATTCATTCAATCTGGACCAAAATGAAGAAAAAAGGAGTTGCCTTTGACGAGGTGTACGATCTTTTTGCTATTCGTGTTATTTTAAATTCTTCACCGGAAAAAGAAAAAGAAGATTGTTGGAAAGTTTATTCTTTTATCACCGATGAATATACTCCCTCTCCGGAGCGATTGAGAGATTGGTTGAGTAATCCCAAAAGCAATGGATATGAAGCCTTGCATACCACTGTGATGGGCCCTGAAGGACGTTGGGTGGAGGTGCAGATAAGAACAAAGAGAATGAATGAGATTGCGGAAAAGGGATTAGCAGCCCATTGGAAATATAAAGAAGGCGGTGCTGATGAAAGCCGCTTTGATAAATGGTTTCAGCAAATACGTGAAGTAATTTCAACCGAGGGCACTGATAGCATTGATTTTCTTCAAGATTTTAAAACCAGCTTTCTTGCGGAAGAAATTTATGTGTACACACCAAAGGGTGATGTAAAAATGTTGCCGGTTGGTTCAACAGCATTGGATTTTGCTTTTGCTATTCATAGTGCAATTGGTGTAAAATGCATTGGAGCCAAATTGAATCATAAGCTAGTTCCGATAAGCCAAAAATTGCGAAGCGGTGATCAGGTGGAGATCATCACCAGTAATAAACAAAAACCCTCAGAGGACTGGCTGACCTTTGTGGTTACCGCAAAAGCAAAAAGTAAAATAAAGGATGCGCTCAAAGAGGAAAAGCGAAAAATAGCAGAAGAGGGTAAATATACTTTGCAACGGAAATTGGAAGGAGTTGGCGCCGCCTTTTCACAACACAACATAGATGAACTGGTAAACTGGTATAAGCTCAGTTCGCCACTTGATCTTTTTTACCAGATTGCCATTAAGAATCTTGATCTTAAAGATCTTAAAGATTTTAAAGTACACGGCGATAGGCTGGAACCTCCTAAGCCAGTGAAACAAATACAGGAGCTAAAACCTGAGATTGTTCCTACGATTTCGAAGAGAGAGACCGAACTCATCATTTTTGGAGAGAGCAGTGATAAGATTGTTTATAATCTTGCTAATTGCTGCAAACCTATACCGGGCGATGATGTATTTGGTTTTGTTACTACCGGAAAAGGATTGACTATTCACCGAACCAATTGCCCCAATGCAGCTAAATTATTAGCTAATTACGGGCACAGGGTAGTAAAAACAAAATGGGCTAAAAACAAAGAGATATCATTTCTCACCGGTTTGCGCATTATAGGCCTTGACGATGTGGGTGTAGTTAATAAGATCACTAATCTGATTTCAGGAGAAATGAAGATCAATATTGCCGCGATTACTATTGAGGCCAAGGAGGGTTTGTTTGAAGGAAATATGAAACTGTATGTACATGATAAAGAAGAACTGGATGAATTAGTTGGCAGGCTAAAATCTCTTACAGGCATACACTCTGTTGATAGATTTGATGCAGAGGCTGCCTAATTAGACTTTCTATAAAACAATTATTCACATTTAAGAATATTTCAAAAAAGCTATTGTTCAATATTTATTTTTGCCAGCGCTTAAGCAAAGGATGAAATATTCATTTGACAATTTAATACCCAATACTAAATGGTTGATGTAATTCTGGGCCTTCAATGGGGCGATGAGGGGAAAGGAAAGATTGTGGATTTTTTCGCGAAGGATTATGATCTCATAGCGAGATTTCAGGGAGGGCCTAATGCCGGACATACATTGTATGTAAAGGATAAAAAGATCGTATTGCACCAAATCCCTTCTGGCGTTTTTCATGAGGGGGTAACAAACTTAATCGGTAATGGAGTTGTGCTTGATCCTGTAACTTTAAAAAGAGAATGCGATACAGTTTCATCTTTTGGTATTGACTTAAAGAAAAATTTATTCATTGCTGAACGTACTCATCTGATTCTTCCTACTCATAGGGCTCTTGATAAAGCAGCAGAGCTTTCGAAGGGAAATGAAAAAATCGGATCAACCTTAAAAGGAATTGGCCCGGCTTACATGGATAAGACTGGTCGCAATGGTTTGAGGGTAGGCGATCTTTTGGATAAAAATTTTACAACTTCATACATCAAATTGCGTCTGAAACACCAAAAGCTATTAGATAACTATGCGTTTAATGAGGATATTTCTGCATGGGAGGAAGAATTTTTTGAAGCACTGGAATTTTTGAAACAACTGAATATTGTGAATGGTGAGTATTTTATTAATAACAAATTGCAGCAAGGTAAAAAAATACTGGCCGAAGGTGCTCAAGGCAGCATGCTTGATATAGATTTCGGAACTTTCCCTTTTGTAACTTCTTCAAACACTATTACGGCTGGAGTTTGCAATGGATTAGGTGTTGCTCCACAAAAAATCAGGGAAGTAATTGGGGTCACTAAGGCATATTGCACAAGAGTCGGTGGCGGACCTTTTCCAACTGAGTTAAATAACGAAATAGGCGAACAATTACGACAAACGGGTAATGAATTTGGTGCAACAACCGGACGCCCGAGACGTTGTGGCTGGATAGATCTTGTAGCCTTGCGTTTTGCCTGTATGATCAATGGTGTAACAAAGTTGGTAATGACCAAGGCTGATGTACTGGATGCTTTTAAGGAACTAAACGTTTGTACGGCCTATAAATATAATGGCAAGGAATGCACTGAAATTCCGTTTCAAATGACAAAAATTAACATTGAACCTATATATGAAGCTTTCGCAGGCTGGAATATTTCCACAAGTGCAGCGAAATCGCCCGGCGAATTGCCTGAAGCCATGAAGCGTTACGTTGAATTTATTAATCAAGAACTTGGCGTTGGCATTCAATATATTTCAAATGGTCCCGGAAGGGAACAAATAATCTCTTTATTATAAGTAATCAAGGGCTTATATGTACATTAGCAACAAGGATTAAGAAGCCTGTAAGCCTTGTAAAAAGAACTCAAAAAATTAATTTTAAAAAATTTGGCGATTTAAAAACTTCGCTGAAATTTTACACCTACTAATCCTATCGACTATGGCGAGCAAATCTGATAAAGGAAAAAAATCCTTAGGAAAAATTAAAACCGAACAAGAACCGGAAAAAAAACCTTCTTCCAAATCTAAAAAGCAAATGGAAGAAGATGATGATGATTTTGATGAAGATGATGAAATGGAAACTCCTGCTGCCCAAAAAGGTAAAACTGCATCCCCTTCAAAAAAGAAATCTTCTGAAGATGACGACGACGATGATGCTGCAGAAGATGAAGTAGATGATTGGGATAAAGTTGAAGAAGAGGAGAATTGGGATCCTGATTTTGAGGAATTTGATATTCCTAAATCAAAAGCAAAAAAAAGCCCGGGTAAAAAAGCGAGTGGGGAAGAGGAGGATGATTTTAAACTCGACGATGATTTTAAGGATATGGACCTTTTCAATGATAGTGGTTTTGATGATGACGAAGAAGATGATTTTTAATTTTTCTTTTTATAAAAGTTGAATCAAGCAACCAGTACCAACTGCATTTTTCCTGTCACGGATTTTACTGAAGTAAAAAACAAGGTGTTGAATTGGGCAAACCGGTTCAACACTTTTTGTTTTTTGGATAACCATCAATACACCTTAAAACCGCATTCGGTTGAATGCATACTCGCAGCTAACATAGTTAAATATGTAGCTGCAAACTCAGGTAACGCTTTAGAGCAATTAGAGCAATTTATTGGGAGTCGGTCATCCCACCGAAGTAAATGGTCCTTTGGTCATTTGGGATATGATCTAAAAAATGAGATTGAGAATGTTTACTCATCGCATTCAGACCGTATTGAATTTCCTGATCTTTTTTTCTTTCAGCCGGAAGTGATCATACGATTCGATAAAAATGAAATGATCATCGAAAGTGAAACAGCAAATGAGGATAAACTATTCCATGAAATTTTAGCTTCTGAAGGCTCACAGCAAATCACGTCAACCCCAATAGCTATTCGAAATCGGATTGATAAACAAGAATATATTTCCATCATCCAAAAGTTGAGGAAACATATACTGAGAGGTGATTGCTACGAGATCAATTTCTGCCAGGAATTTTTTGCAGAAAATGTTGTTATTGATCCATTGACTGTTTATAAAAAACTATCTGTTGTCTCTCCTAACCCCTTCTCAGCTTTGTACAAGTTAGATGACAAATATTTGATTTGTGCTAGTCCCGAACGATTTTTAAAAAAGCAAGGGAAAAAGATTTTATCCCAGCCAATAAAAGGGACCTCGAAAAGAGTTGGAAATAAGCAGCAGGATGACGAAAGCAAAAATGAATTGTTTCAAAGCCCCAAGGATCGATCAGAAAATGTAATGGTAGTTGATCTCGTGAGGAATGATCTTTCAAAAATTTGCACAGAAGCTACTGTAAGGGTAGATGAATTATATCAGGTTTATTCCTTTCCTCAAGTACATCAGATGATCTCTACCATAAGCGGTGAATTAAAAGATGGGATCTCATTTTCTGAAATTATTAAGGCGTTGTTTCCTATGGGGTCCATGACGGGCGCGCCAAAGAGAAAAGTGGTGGAATTGATTGAACAGTATGAAAAAACCAGAAGGGGAATTTTTTCAGGGGCTGTTGGTTATATTACACCTGAAGGGGATTTCGACTTTAATGTAGTGATACGAAGCATTATGTACAATGCAAGAAATAAATATCTTTCTATTCAGACCGGCTCTGGTATTACTTTTTATAGCGACGCAGAAAAAGAATGGGAAGAATGTTTGCTGAAAGCAGAGGCAATGAAGAAAGTTTTAGAAAGTTGAATAACAGCATGCGTGAGGAGCCAACCTAAAGTCGGGATACTGGCAAGTAATTATTTTCCATTGCTTACTGGCGCCAATAATACTCGCAGTGATTCTTCCAGTATCTGGTATTTTTTTGCATTAAAAATATCCATTTTGTCAGCAGGGAGACGAAGTGCAAATGTTCCATTTACCGCAATCTGTTTATCAAAATCAGGATTGTAGCGGTTAAAGGTGGCAATGTTCATCAGGATATTTTTTGTAATAATGAGAGAATTGTATTTGCCGCTAATCGTTTGTGTTTTCGAATTGTTCAGTTCCTCCTCGCTTAAATTATTTTTTTCCTTGGGTAAAAACATAATGTCTTTTGCCTCATCTCTTGTAATGGTAGTAATGCCACCGTTACCTTCCATGATATAATGTGTGGCAATGAATTTTTTTACATGATTGCGGCTTTCCTCAGGCAGATAATATTGCAGATCCCAGAAGTTGCGGCTGCCGCTTTTTCGAATAGCGTAATTTACATTTCCATTGCCACCATTGTACGCAGCAATCACTAGCAGCCAGTCGCCATAGGTCGAAAAAAGTTCTGTAAGGTATTTTGCTGCAGCATGTGTGCTTTTATAATAATCGGTTCGCTCGTCGATGTAACTGTTCACTTTTAAGCCCATTCTTCTTGCCGTCGCCGGCATAAATTGCCAAGGACCTACTGCCCCTGCCCAGGATAGAGCGTAAGATTTTAAATTAGATTCAATGACCGCCAGATATTTTAATTCTCCGGGAAGATGATGTGTTGTTAAAACGCCTTCCATCATGTCAAAATAAGGTTTACCCCAACCTTTCATTCCCTCCAGATGTTTAGTATGTTTTCTCATATAGTCCTCTACAAAACTGATAGCTCTTGGATTTAACTGAACTGAATAGTTTTCTGTTTCATTGGAAGTAACTATGAATAAATCCTTAAAAGCTTTTCTGGGATCATTCAATACAGCGTTGCTTTTAAGCGAATCATTGAGAATGTTTGTATCGGAAGCAAATACTTGAGGATGAACTTGCTGGCAGTTGGCGACCTCAGAAAGAAGGCAAACAAGCAAACTAAAAATTGCAAAGAATAAAAACTTTTTCGCCAAAGTCATCACAACACATTTATTAAGCTGGCTTACTACATTGTAATTTGATGGCCCATCATCTTAGAATTCCTCCTAGCTTGCATCCGGGGCTTGCATCAATTGATTTGAAACCTGTAACAAAGGTAATTCATTAAAACGGTTAGCCATTATCTGCAAGCCGAAAGGCATGTTGTTGGAGTGTTTATATAAAGGGATTGAAATAGCGGGACATCCTACCAAGTTAGCCATAACTGTAAAAATATCAGCCAAATACATTGCAATTGGGTCGTCCATTTTTTCTCCAATTTTAAAGGCAGGGCTGGGGGAAGTTGGCATTAGGATAAAATCATAATTTGAAAAAATATCTTCCGTTTTTTTTACTAGCAGTTGCCTTACCTGTTGCGCTTTTGTAAAATAAGCATCATAATAACCTGTGCTTAAAACAAAAGTACCTAGCATAATTCGTCGTTTTACTTCTTTTCCAAAACCTTCAGAACGATTGAGCTTGTAAAATTCCGTGAGGTCTGAAACAGGTTCCTTTGTACGGTAACCGTACTTTACTCCATCATACCGCGAAAGATTTGACGATGCTTCAGCAGTTGTTAAAACATAATAAGCAGGGACAATATAATCGAGATAATCAAATTGAACTGGTTCAGCTACATGGCCACTTTTTTTTAGTTCTTCAATGGTTTTTTTTATTGAGACTGCTATTTCTTTATCAAGACTGGTGTGGTTGAGCGCTTCGTTAAAATAAGCAAAGTGATATTTTTTATTTTGGTTGTTCGATAAAATAGAAGTGTAATTTTCAACTTTTTTTTGCGAAACGGTAGCATCATACTCATCAGATCCGGCTATTACTTCGAGCACTTTAGCCACATCAGAAATATTTTTTGCAAAAATGCCGATCTGGTCAAACGATGAAGCATAAGCGATTAGACCGTAGCGTGATATCCGGCCATAGGTAGGTTTTAACCCAATAATGCCACAAAAATCTGCCGGCTGCCGAACCGAACCACCTGTATCGCTGCCTAAGGAAATCATACAAAGGCCAGCCTGAACTGCCACTGCTGAGCCACCTGATGAGCCACCAGGAATTCTTGTTTCGTCCAATGCATTCAAAACTTTGCCGTAGGCAGAATTCTCATTTGTTGAACCCATGGCAAATTCATCGCAATTACAATCGCCAATAATTATAGCTTCCTGCTGTATCAATCTTTTTGTTGCAGTAGCAGAATAAATAGAAGTAAAACACCGTTCATTGCGTTCACCCGGTCTGGCATTCAGAATTTTTGATGCTGCTGTAAGACGGTGATCTTTATAGGCAATGATGTCTTTTAAGCCAACTACAACACCATGTAAAGAGCCAATTGTTTCACCAGCATTTCTTTTTTCATCTAATTCATCAGCTCTTTTTAATGCTTCATCAGCATACACATCAACGAAAGCATTTAAGTGGCTGGCTGCGTTTATTTTTTGAAGGAAATGTTCAACTGCTTGTCGGCAAGTTGTAGTTCGTTCACGCAATTGGGCATGATATTGCTCAATGGAAAAAAACTCAAACAAAAGCAATTGCTTTTATTGATGATGAAATTAAAGTGAGGGTTATCGTTGGATCAGGAGGGGGTTTTTGTTTCGTTCACACTATTTACATTGTCCTCAATTTCTTTTCTTACATTATTTTTTGCATCGTTAAATTCACGAACACCACGTCCTAAACCTCTCATCAGCTCAGGAATTTTACGACCACCAAACAACAATAAAACAATAACAAGAATAATGATGATCTCCTGCGTACCCAGCACACCTAATAAATTAGCTTGTACCATAAATTTTTGATTAAGATATCAAAGATACTAATGACTCCAAAACAATTCAACATTAATTGATTATTAACCAAATTACAACGATCAAACAGAAAGGCCGTTTTTCCAAACGGCCTGACACATCAAGTTTTTTTAATTACTGAACCTCTACTTCTGCACCAGCTTCTTTCAGCTTATTGGCTATGTCTTCTGCTTCAGCTTTGGCGATTCCCTCTTTTACATTTTTGGGAGCTCCATCAACAAGCTCTTTCGCTTCTTTTAAACCTAAACCAGTTAAATCCTTTACCACTTTAACTACGTTCAGTTTGTTAGCACCAGCAGCTTTCAATACCACGTTAAAAGAAGTCTTCTCCTCAGCCGCAGGGGCGCCAGCGCCACCACCAGCTGCGGGACCAGCAACAGCTACAGCTGCGGCCGCAGGTTCAATACCGTATTCTTCTTTCAGAATTTTTGCTAATTCGTTTACTTCTTTTACTGACAGGCTTACCAACTGTTCAGCAAATGCTTTTAAATCTGCCATTGTTTTACATTTTTAATAACCGCCTTCTTAGCTTTTAACTCCGGCGGAAAGTTTATAATTAGTCTTCACTTATACCCGAAGACTTAGGTGCCCCTCCTAACCTCCCCGAAGGGGAGGAATTTGGGAAAATCGTTTATAAAAAGAGCTTTACTTTTAGTTCTCTTCAAAAGTCCTCCCTTCGGGAGGATTTAGGTGGGCCTTATGCTTGCGCCCTTTCTTCTAATGCTTTTACCAAGCTCGCTAATTTGCCTCCTGCATTCAATGCCGAAATAACAGTTTTAGCTGGTGATTGTAACAGCCCGATAATTTCTCCAATAAGGTCCTGCTTGCTCCTTAGTGTAGTAAGGGCCTTTAATTGATTATCTCCTGAAAAAACATCTCCATCAATAAATGCAGCCTTTAATACCGGTTTGTCATTGTTTGTCTCCTTGCGAAAAGAACTGATGATCAGTGCAGGATCTTTCGGGTTCTCAGAAAACATTAACGCTGTTACATTATGTAAAGCCTCATACACGCCAACGTAACGTTGTGAATCCAATGATTCCAATGCTTTTTTGATCAGTGTGTTTTTGGCTACTTTCATTTCGACCTGTTTATCGAAACAGGCGCGACGCAGTTTTCCTACTTGGGCAACGGTCAATGATTCTGTATCGGTAACATAGAAGTTGTTATACTGAGAGAATTTGTCTTTCAGTAACTCAATCACTTCATTTTTTTGATCTTTAGTCATTTTATAAAATTTTGACTTTTCAAATTAAAGGACTCTTCAAAGCCTCCCTTTGAGAGGTTCGGAGGGGCCTAATGAACAAATCCCTTTGTATCAATTGAAATACCAGGGCTCATACTGCTAGCCATGCTAATACCTTTAAGATAGATTCCTTTTGCAGAAGAAGGCTTTGCTTTTATAATTGCATTCAGCAACTCTTGGCTGTTTTCTGCAATTTTTTCCGGCGTAAAACTTACCCGGCCAATTGAGGCGTGAATGATTCCTGCCTTGTCAACTTTAAAAGCAATTTTACCGCCTTTTACTTCATTAACTGCTGCAGCTACATCATTGGTAACGGTACCTGTTTTTGGATTTGGCATCAGGTTACGTGGACCTAAAACTTTACCCAGTTTACCAATCTTGGGCATTACAGAGGGAGTGGCAATAACCACATCAACGTCAACCCAGCCGCCTTCAATTTTTTGAATGAATTCATCTAAGCCAACAAAATCGGCGCCAGCAGCTTTAGCATCGGCTTCTTTATCGGGCGTGCACAGCACCAATACTTTTTTTGTTTTACCTGTTCCATGCGGAAGTGTCACTGTACCACGAATTGCCTGGTCAGCCTTTTTTGGATCAACGCCTAAGCGAATATGAAGGTCAACCGATGCGTCAAATTTTGTAGTATTTACTTGCTTCACTATTGAAGAAGCTTCTTTTAGTGAGTAGGCTTTATTTTTTTCAAGCTTGCTTTCAGCAGCTTTTCTTTTTTTACTGATAAATGCCATAATTCAATTCGTTTTAAAAGTCAAGGATTAGTTTTCCCATGGAGCTTTACCTTCAACAGTTAAGCCCATGCTGCGAGCAGTACCTGCCACCATTTTCATGGCGCTTTCTACGGTAAAGCAGTTTAAGTCGGGCATTTTATCTTTTGCGATATTTTCAACCTGCGACCATGTTACTTTACCCACCTTAGTACGATTGCTCTCTTTGGAACCCTTTTGAATTTTTGCGGCTTCCATCAGCTGAACGGCTGCGGGTGGAGTTTTGATAATAAACTCAAAACTCTTATCTGAATAAACAGTAATAATTACGGGAAGCACTTTGCCCATTTTATCCTGCGTACGTGCATTGAATTGTTTGCAGAATTCCATGATATTAATCCCCTTGGAACCCAATGCAGGACCGATTGGAGGTGCAGGGTTGGCCTGGCCACCCTTGCACTGTAGCTTTACAAAGCCAGTGATTTCTTTTGCCATTTTCTTCGATTTATTGGTTCAAACGATCTTTCTCCCGATTAAATCCCGGGTTACTTAATCTCCCAAATTCCTCTCCCTAAGTGTCGGGATTCTAAAGAACTTATTGGGGCGGCAAAGATAAGGTGCAATGTTGAATTGTAAAACTGTTTATGGAAATATTTGCTATTTCGCCTGCCTATTTCTTTATATCTTATGCTCACTTAGTAATTTAGATGGCTATGTTAAACAAAAAGCTTATCTCATACTTCAAAGCAGGGTATTTTTTGCATTTAATAACCCTGTCTGAGATATTATTTTTCAGTTGTTTGTATTTGTCTTTTGATGTCATGTCATGGCTTAAGGGAGATTTTTTCATATTAAAACTAATAGCCTTAAGTCCTTCCGTTTGCATGCCGTTATTTGCTCAATTGGATGCTAGGTCACGATATCAGAATTATAAGCTCGTCAAGGATCATTTGTATATCTATGGCTTTCATACAAGGATTATAAAACCCTTTATTAAGTCAAGATGTCAACGTGACGCTGCTAAAGCTGCCGCCTACGAGTTAGGGATGTTGGGACATTGCGAAGAATATTTTAAAAAAACGGGGTACAAGTGGTACCATTTATTTCCCGATGTTATTTTTACAAAACCTTCCATTCTCCTGACCAAAAATTTTTGGATCACTACTTTATTTGCTAAAAGCTATCGTCCAAAAATTGATTTTAATAAATTGAACGCTAAACTCTCTTTTTCTTTTTAAGATTCAAATAATCCAAAAAATAAATCACCTTAAGTGAAAGATTATTATTTTGATCGGCCTGGACAGTGTTGCCAAAATTTTTGAAATAGTTTTGTTTCACTAGGTCTTCGAATGTATTGACAGCATTTTTCCATACTATATTTAAAAAGCTACCGGGAGCAAATTGCCAGGTATAGGTCATGTCAATATTAAAAAAATTGACATTTTGATTGCTGTTCTCATTGAAGACAGTGTTTTTTTGTAGATCACCATTTTGCAAGAGTGTAAAAAATTCTTTATAATCTACTTTGCTCCAGTAATGACGAATCCTTGTATTAAGCCCCATTTTATCGTTGAAATTGTATTTCAAAGTCAATATATTTTCAATAGTATTTCTGTTTCGCCTGCCGAAAATTATATCTCCGCCAGAAATAGTTACGAAACCTACATTATTAGTTTGCGGTTCCAGCGATAATCCATAGTTCACAGAAAAATTATTGCTAAAGCGGAATTTTTGATTTGTGTTAAGCAGGTAACGCTTACTTTCAAACATGTTTCTTCTGATTAATAAAAATTCTGTATATACGCTATACTTTTTTGAGTTGTTAGTTTCAAACCAGCCATCAACAAACCAATCGCTCCATCCTCTAAAAACACGCCCCTTTACATGAGGTTCGTCGAAGTTGTTATTATCAGGTTCATATCCAACAAGGGCGCCAATGAACCAAAGGTTTTTCAACTGACTATTGGCGTTGACATTGAAAGCCGCATTCCGGTAAGCAGCCGGTGTAAGACGTCGGGAATAATAAGCGTTAAAATTGATACGGAAATTGTTATACCATGTGCTTGGTTTTAACCAATGGTATTGCATCCAGAAAGAGTGATCTAAAAAATTTTGCAATGTAAAGTATCCAAAATCATTGCTTGTGTAGTTCTCGCTAGCTAAATCTTGATTAAATGTAAAAACAAAATTTCCGCTCGTTTTTCCGAAATTAAGATTGTGGCTATATCCGGTTAAAGTTCCTCCGTCAGATTTATAACCGATTAAGCTACTACTTGCAAATTTGCCACCTACTTTCCATGTATTTTTTTTATTACTTATATCAAATAAGGCTGCACTTACATTTGCATCATAATCTTTTCCGCTGCGCCATACATTTGTATTGACAAACGATATGCTTGAATTGTTTTTAAGCGTTTGATCAAGAACAAAAATGTTGTAATTGCTAAGTGGATCTATAAGAACTTTACGTTGTTGGTGTGTTACAGTGTCTTCTATAGTAGCATAACGGTTATTTGTGATTGCATTTAAAAAGCCAATGCCTAGTCCTTTTTGTGTTCTGCCTGAAATCTTAGAAGCATTAATGAGTTTTGATTCCTGTGGATTTTTTATTACCTCTTCAGTTGGGGCTAAAGTTTCATCTGCTGAATGAAGCAGCACTGGGTATGTGCCTATTCTTTTTGAGTAAAACAAATTTCCTTTTCCAAACAGCTCAGTTCCCTCAGTAAAAAAGGGCCTGTTTTCATTAAATCTTACTTCAAAAGGTGAAAGGTTTAATATTCTGTTGTCGCTTTGTACCTGCCCAAAATCGGGAATCAAAGTAACATCCAATGTAAAAGCTTGGTTGATACCATATTTTACGTCCATTCCACCATTCACCTGTCCTGTCCAATTACTTTTATCAGTTAAGTTGAGTGGATAATGATTGGCATAAACAGAAAAATAAGGAGAAAATTGCAAGCGAAGAGGTGGCTTAATGTGTGAAATATCGGTCCACAATCCTTCTTGCGTAAGAAAGCCATTTACATTTGGATCAATGGGGTTCCAGGTAAATTGTTCCTCTGTTTTTCTTCGCCGGCGCGTAATATTAAGACCCCATGTTTGAATTTCTTTTTTTCCAAATCGTATAGCGGAATAGGGAATGAACATTTCAAAACTCCATCCATCATCATGTATTACAGTGCCACTTTGCCATACCGAATTCCAGCTAAAGTCTTCCGAATTTCCATTTGTTGAAGGAGACATTTTTGAATCCCATTGTTCATTAAGTGGAGTAACAAAATATTCAAAGCCATTCAGCTTGTCATAATAGGTATCGAAAATAATTCCAACATAATCATTCGTTCCAAAACCATCTCTGCCTACTAATTCACTGGCTATGCTATCTTTTGTTCGTTCATGACAGTAGCCACCGAAATAAATTCCTTGATCATTATACATCAGCCACGCTTCTGTTCTGTTTCCATAATCTTCTTTATCACCAATTTTAGGACGAAATTCAATTAGATCAGTCATCGGGGCTGCATCACTCCATGCACTATCTGTAAGCAAACCATCAATTTTTACAGGTTGCATTGTTCTTTTTGCTGGTAATGTTCTTAGTGGAGGTGTTTGTGAAAAAGCAAAAAAAGAAGTTAGGGTAGCAAGAATCATCATCACAACAGGCAACTGTGTGCTAGATTTATTTCTCATGGCGAACTTAGAATAGTTAATATATGTCTCTATGGTCCTTTAACGAAGTTAGACGCATAATGAAGAATTTCGTTACCGTTTATCATAAGAATGTGAGAGGAATTCTTTAAGAAAGCTTATAAAGCAAAAATCGCTCATTGTAGGCGATTTTTTTATCACTGATTTTTGATTAACTGATTTTTTCTACCTGCATATAATTGAGTTCTACAGGGGTAGAGCGACCAAATATTTTTACCGTTACTTTTAATTTTTTCTTTTCATCATTTACTTCTTCAATAACGCCGTTGAAATCGTTAAAAGGTCCTTCAATTATTTTAATCGTTTCACCTACTATGAATGGCTCACTCATGCTAACACCACCGGCCTCAGCCATTTCATCCATTTTACCAAGCATTTTGTTTACTTCAGCTTTCCGTAAAGCAATCGGATTTTCCTTTCCCAGAAAATGAATAACGTTAGTAGTGTTTTTAATTGTATCCCGTAGATCATCGCTTAGCTTTCCTTCACTTATTTCTATCATTACATAACCTGGATAATAATTCCTTTCACGCATCACCTTTTTACCGTTCTGTACTTTGTAAACTTTTTCAACGGGCAAAAAAACCTGTTTCACCACATCGCCCCAACCACCACGTGCTATCTCTTTATCGAGATATTCTTTCACTTTGCGTTCCTTGCCGCTAACCACGCGCAGCACATACCATTTCGTTTCCTGCTGGGCCGTATTTTGAATATTTGTTGTCTCTTCCATCATGTAGTAGGAAATAAAAATTTATAAACTTGTTTCAATACATTGCCGGTTGCAAAATCCATTACCCATACCATAGCTGTAATAACTAAAGTTGCAGCAAGTACAATCATAGTGGATTGCTGAAGCTGAGCCCAGGTAGGCCAGCTTACTTTTTCCATGAGCTCTTTGTAACTTTCCCTGAAATAAGTTGAGATCTTATGCATTTTATTTAGTTTAAGGTTTAAAGTCTAAGGTTAACAGTTTCAGCTTACAGAAGCTTTGAACTTTTGAACATTAAACTATTAAACTTTTTTCAGCACGGGCAGAGAGATTCGAACTCCCATCAACGGTTTTGGAGACCGCTATTCTGCCATTGAACTATGCCCGTAAACCCCCAACCCCTAAAGGGGAGTTTTTACAACCTGCAAGAGTTGAGGAATTAAGAACTACAAATACAAACAAAGTACTTAAGACAACCTAAGTACTTTGCAAATTTATAAAGCTTTCCTTAAGTCCCCTTTAGGGGATTTAGAGGTTTATTTTAAAATCTCAGTCACTTGTCCGGCTCCAACGGTGCGTCCACCCTCACGAATAGCGAACTTTAACCCTTTCTCCATAGCGATAGGCTGGATAAGTTTTACAGTAAGTTGGGTATTATCACCCGGCATTACCATTTCAGTTCCAGTTGGCAACTCCACTTCACCAGTTACATCAGTTGTACGGAAGTAGAATTGAGGGCGATATTTATTAAAAAATGGAGTATGGCGTCCACCTTCTTCTTTACTCAGCACATACACTTCACATTTAAAATCAGTATGCGGAGTAATGGAAGCAGGCTTACAAATAACCATACCACGGCGAATATCCTTTTTTTCAATTCCACGTAACAATAATCCTGCATTATCACCAGCTTCGCCTTCATCAAGAATTTTACGAAACATTTCTACACCAGTTACTACCGAAGTTAAAGGCTGCGGTATTAGACCTACAATTTCAACAGCTTCACCTGTTTTAACCTTTCCTCTTTCAATACGGCCTGTGGCTACGGTACCACGACCCGTAATTGAGAATACATCTTCCACCGACATCAAGAATGGCTGATCAATAGGGCGTGGAGGCAAAGGAATGTAACTATCAACAGCATCCATTAATTCATCCACTGCTTTCACCCATTTTTCTTCACCTGCCAGCGCACCTGTAGCCGAACCTTTTATAATTGGGGTATTATCACCATCAAAACCATAAAAGTTGAGAAGATCACGAATTTCCATTTCAACCAATTCAAGCAATTCGGGGTCATCGACAAGGTCAACTTTGTTCATAAAAACCACCATGCGAGGTACGCCTACCTGGCGTGCCAGAAGGATATGCTCTTTTGTTTGAGGCATAGGGCCATCGGTAGCGGCAACAACCAAAATAGCGCCATCCATCTGAGCAGCACCTGTAATCATGTTCTTTACATAGTCGGCATGACCAGGACAGTCAACGTGAGCATAGTGACGGTTCGCTGTCTGGTACTCAACGTGTGCTGTATTAATTGTAATACCACGCTCTTTTTCTTCTGGCGCAGCATCAATTTCATCATATTTTTTGGCTTCTGCCAAACCCCTTTTTGAAAGTATAGTAGTAATAGCAGCAGTCAAGGTTGTTTTACCATGGTCAATATGACCAATCGTACCAACATTAAGATGCGGTTTGTCCCTTTTAAAGGTCTCTTTAGTTGCCATTGTTATCCGTTTTAGGTTGTTTTTACAAATTTAAATTTATGTTGCCAAGGTGCTACTATTTTAGCTTCCGTTGCGTCGCACGCTTGTATGTTTTGTTCTATTCAACTGAGCCGTTGATGAGAATTGAACTCACGACCTCTTCCTTACCAAGGAAGTGCTCTACCACTGAGCTACAACGGCTGGTATGAAGTTGTGAGTTAATCACACACAAACTGTTATAAGAACGTTTCAATTGAACTCACGACCTTCCCGATCCATCGGGATGCTCTACCACTGAGCTACAACGGCTTTTTAAGTCATTAAGGTCAGTGAGTCATATAAGTCAAACGAGATTGACCAATTTGATTTATATGACTGTAGTCTCATCGCTGAGCGGAAGACGAGGTTCGAACCCGCGACCTACAGCTTGGAAGGCTGTCGCTCTACCAACTGAGCTACTTCCGCAAATAATTAATAATTATTAATTCAAAGAACCGTGGGCAAGGATGGATTCGAACCACCGAACTCCGAAGAGGGCAGATTTACAGTCTGCTGCCGTTGGCCACTTGGCTACTTGCCCTATTGAAATAGAATAAATTTCTGAGCCACTTGTCGGAATCGAACCAACGACCTACTGATTACAAATCAGTTGCTCTACCGGCTGAGCTAAAGTGGCAATTACATATTTCACTTCCACATTAGCTTTTGAACCAACAGCCTTCCCGACTAAAAATCGGCTATCGGCTGAGCTAAAGTGGCATTATTTCAATTAAATGTCCGCCTTTGTTTTAGCTACAGCGGAGGCAATAAAGAACTACCCCCAAATTTTGGGAAGGCAAAGGTAAAGGAAATTGTCAATTGAAAAATATTTTGGAGAATTTTTTATGACTGAAAATCAAAACAAAAGACCTCAGATGAGGTCTTTAAAAAATTGAATTAATTTTTTTCAAGCGGCTTGTTTTTGTTTTTTTCTTTTTATCTGATTTACGATTGAGTCAAAAGCATTGTCAAATGATTCTTCGAAAGATTTACTGGTTGCTTTTACAAACAGTTGATGCCTGGGTACTTGTATTCTTATTTCTGCGATTTTGTCTTTGATTTTATGCACTACATTGTCGAGTTTTAGAAACACATCTACCTTAATGATGCGGTCGTGGAAAGTGTTCAGTTTTTCCATTTTTCGGTTAATGTGATGTACCAGTTTAGTATCCGCATCAAAGCGTACTGTTTGAATGTTTACGTTCATAGTAATCGCATTTTTACAGTGAAACAATAAATAAAGAGCTTTATTAATAAATAATATTTTCTTCACAAGGTAAAATATTTTGATCGCCTATGAAGTTACCACCAAACGCTTTTTTTTCCAAAAATAACTGGTGGATATTTATTGATTTTAAGTAAAAATCTTATGCTTTAGGATGGGCTTTTTTATGTACATCTTTCAATTTTTCAATTGTGTTATGTGTATATACTTGTGTTGCAGCTAAACTGCTATGGCCCAAGAGTTCTTTTATCGCGTTGAGATTCGCACCATTGTTGGAAAGATGAGTAGCAAAGCTATGGCGCAAAACATGCGGGCTTTTTTTATCAAGTGTTTTTATCTGATTTTCTAAAAAAGATTTTACAATCAAATATGGATATTTCGGATACATTTTTTTTCCCCTTTCTGTGATTAGGAGCGTATCATCAGTTTTTTCAAGAAGGTTGATTTTTTCAAGATGAGTTTTTTTATTTTGTATATAATCTTTAATCATATCAATAATTTCAGAGCTAACCGGAATAATTCTTTCTTTGTTTCCTTTGCCTAATACTTTAATCTGTTTTTTCCTAAAGTCAATTTGCCTTTCTTTAAGATTGACCAATTCACTCAGGCGCATTCCTGTGTTGTAAAAAATGGTGATTAGAACCTTTGTGTTTAAACTTCTCCAATCTTCAGTATTTTTTAAGGAATTAACCAGTTTCTCCGCGTCTTCTATTTTAATAAAATTGGGGAGGCGTTTATTGATCTTTGGGGTTATTACCTTGGCCATTGGAGTTAGCTCCAGCACCTCTGTTTTAACTTGATATTTAAAAAAGGATTTTAAGGAAGAGATTTTACGATTTATGGATTTGGAACTAATACCATTTTCTTTCATGCTGGCGAGCCAATTTCGAACATAGTTGTGGTTAATTTCCTTTAATGAAATGTTTCCGAACTGTAACTCTGAGTAATCAAAAAATTGAACCAGATCATCGTGATATGAACGAACGGTATGGGAAGAATACCTTTTTTGAAATTTCAAGTAATCAATGAATGACTGGATTGCAGTTTGGATTAGTTCAGCCATATTTACTTATAAATCTACAAAACAGTCATGTATTATAATAAAAAAGATAGCTGCAAATAATCCTGCAGCTATCTTAATAACTTAATATTCTGAATTAATAAATTATCCTTCGATCTTCCCGCTCGCTATCTTCTGTTTGTAGACTGCTTTAAGCACTTCATTGCGACGTCTTACAGAAGGCTTTGTATAGCTCTGCCTTTCACGCAATTGTAAAAGGATTTTCGACTTCTCAAATTTCTTTTTATACTTTTTGAGCGCCTTATCTATGTTTTCGCAATCTTTTGAATCGATAATCAGCATAATTTTTTATACCTCCTCAGGTAAAATTTAAGGTTGCAAAGATAGGAGGAATAATTACAAATTCCAAGATGTAGAACGGGGAATTTGGAATTTGGGATTTGGAATTTGAGCTTTGCTTTATGTTCACCGGAATTATAGAAAAAATTGGAGTAGTTAAAAACATTTCTGATAATGGCAGCAACAAAACGATCTGGATTGAATCGGATATTTCGAATGAGTTGAATGTTGATCAAAGTGTTAGCCATAACGGTGTATGTTTAACAGTGGAAGAAGTAATAGGAAGCACCCATAGAGTAACCGCTATAAAAGAAACCCTAAGTAAAACTAATTTGACTAATTGGCAAGTTGGGGATTTAGTAAATCTTGAACGCAGCCTCAGGTTGCATTCACACCTTGATGGTCATCTCGTTCAGGGACATGTAGATGCTACTGCAACTTGTATATCAAAGGAAAGAAAAAATGGGAGTTGGGAATTTGAATTTAGGTTCCCAAAGAAATTTGCCGAACTGGTTATTGAAAAAGGTTCTATTTGTGTGGATGGAATTAGTTTAACCGCTTTTAATGTCAATAAAAAGACTTTTAAAGTGGCGATCATACCTTATACGTTTGATCATACAAACATTAAGGCCGTACAAAAGGGTGATGCGGTAAATATTGAATTTGACCTAATTGGAAAGTATATATTGAGAAGGTTATCTTTGAAAGAATAATTACTAACCCCTCATTCCTGCATGACTGAAGTTGCTCATCAAAGGCAATATTATCCGGCATTGGATGGATTAAGAGGAGTAGCTATTTTAATGGTTGTATTGCTGCATAATTTTGGGTTCATGAGTTATTTCTTTTTCGGATGGTTGGGTGTAGACTTATTTTTTGTACTATCCGGATTCCTGATTACAGATATATTATTAAGAACTTTTCATACAAAAAATTTTCTCCGCAATTTTTATATCCGAAGGGCGCTAAGAATTTTTCCGATTTATTACCTCAGCCTTTTTCTTTGTTTGTTTATTATACCCTTAGTTTCACGTACTGATTTTGACTTACAGTATTATCAACACAATATTTTCTGGCTATTAATATTTTTCCAGAACTGGTTATACATCTTCAACCCACCTCATGGTAGCTCAATGTTATTCCATTTTTGGTCACTTGCTGTGGAAGAACAATTTTATATTATTTGGCCGGGAATTATTTTACTTGTAAAAAATTTTAAAGCTCTTTTGTGGATAATTGTTTCCACACTGATCGTTGTAATGATTGGAAGATATTTACTGTGGATTTTTCACATCCAAAATCTTGGTTATGATTCATTGTACACCTTCACACGGATTGATGGTATTTGTATAGGCTGCTTACTTGCATTGATGCTGCGTGTGAATCCTGATTTTTTAAAAAGCTATACATATCTAATAGTGTTAGCCTTAGCAGGTTTGAATTTTATAATGTATTTTCTGAATAAAGAAGCAACAGTAAGACTGCCTTACCTGGCATTTATAGGTTATACCACCTTCGCTATGATGTTTGGATTTTTAGTTTATGAAGCCATCACTGCAAAATCAAAATTTATTCAACTTGTTTTTAATAATGATATTTTAAAATTTTTTGGTCGAATATCTTACGGGTTATATATCCTGCATTGGCCGATATATCTTATCTGCTTTCCTTTGTTAAAAGATTTGTTTGGTCAAATTAGTTCAGTAGATATAGCTAAAATCACAGCAGCATTTTTAGCGACAGCAATTGCGGTCCTAGTAAGTTTATTCAGCTATAATTATTTTGAGATAAAGTTTTTGAGGCTTAAGAATTACTTTGCTTAATATTTCCATTATCCAAGAACAACTGTATCTTTCTTGAAAAAGCATTATTAAAATACATAAATGAATCATTATTCATTCACGCCCAAAAAATTAAAAACATGTAATTGTCCCATCAACCATGCGTTTCATTAAAAAAGATTTTACAAGTTTATTCATTTTATTATGCTGCTGCCTGATTGCCTGGTGGCCATTAACTTTTCATGTGTTTAGTTTAAAAAATGACGCTCTAGATTATCATTTAGCTATTCGTTATCAAATAAGTGAAAGCATCTCTAATGGATACTTGCCTTTTTGGACCCCCTATTTAAATCTGGGATATCCTTTGCATGGGGATATGCAATCAGGGATTTGGAATCCGATTGTTCAAATTATTTCTTTATTTGGACCATATACTTTAAAAACATTACAGCACGAATTTCTATTTTATATTTATTTAAGTGGCGTAGGTATGTTTTTCCTTTTGAAATATTTTTTCGAGAACCGTATAACTTGTCTTTTGGTTGCTGCAGCATACATGCTTTCAGGATACATAACTGATTCAGCTCAATTTTTGAATTGGGTCAGTGCTGCCTCCTTGTTGCCGTTTGTTTTTCTTTTTTATTACAGGGCCATCACAGAAAGAAATTGGAAAACAGCACTATTTTGCGGTTTTTTTTATTTTCTATTTTTTACTTCAGCCTATCCAGCTGATTTTATATTAATCTCTTACTTGTTGCTTTTTATACTAATATGGCATTTGTTTGCTAAAGAAAACCGTTCAATGAAAATCGTATGGCAACAGATCAAGTTAAATGCATTGATCGGTATAAGTTTTTTATTGCTTTCATTGCCAGCTATAATTTCCTATGCTGAGTTTTTACCGCTAACAGAACGAGGCTCGGGCGCGACTTATGAGCAAGCAATGAAGAATTATTTGCATCCGGCACTGCTATTTTCCTTTCTCACACCCTTGCCTGCTTGGAAGGCATCATTCGCCAGTGTTACTGATCCATTAGAAAGAAATTGTTTTTTGGGATTAATCACATTTACACTGCTGTTAACCGCTTTTTTTATCAAATCCAACCATCTTCTTCAACGTTTTCTTAAATGGGCTTTCATCCTCTCCTTGATCTTTAGTTTTGGGCCATTAAGTGGTTTAAGAGCTGCTAGTTATTATTTGCTTCCTTTAATGAATACTTTTCGCCATCCGGCGAATGCCAGGCTATTCTGCATTTTTTTTGGCTGTTTCCTGGCAGCCTTTACTCTTCAACAATTAATAAAGCAGGGTAATAAAATTCAAATTCGAAAATATGTCTGGATTGGTTTGCTTACTTGTTTTGCTGGGTTGTTAATATGGTCATTGACAGGGTCCATTTCTATTTTTTCAAATCATAATTTTAAAAAAGATCCTGCAGGGATCAAATCCTTTTTGGACAGCCTTAGCTTTTCAGATCTTCTTTTCATTAACATTATTTTGCAAATACCATTCTTAGCGGTTCTTTATTTCTGCTTTGTCAAAAAAATAAAATTAAACTGGCTTTTAATCGCAAGCTTGATTAATTCAATTATTCATACTGCTCTATACCAACCCTTTAGTGCCATAAAAAAAGACAGAGTCAGTACCATTCAAAATATTTTAAATAGGGTTCAGCAAAAGGGTTATCCTATTCCTGACCTGCGCAGTTCTTTAGCGAAGAATAGCGAAAACGGAGATAAGTATTTTGACGAGATCGGAAGCTACAATATGTATAGTAAAAAAATAGGCCGGGTTGACTATAAATTCACCCCAAGTAATTTTCTAACACAAAATGAATTTTGGCAAAATAAAAAACTAAGAGATATGCTGTTTGGATATCCTTTTTTTTATAAAGCCGATACTATTGTAAAAATGGAAGATAGTTCGAGAATAGAACCAACTCACAAAAAAATTGTACTGATCAAAAATGTTCAAGAAAAAATCTTTTTAAACACAGATTCATCCAGTTATAATGCTGTAATTAAAGAATTCACACCTCTTGGGTGGCAAATAAATATTCAAAATAGTGAGCCGGCATTCTACTGTGTTTTTCAAAATTACTATCCCCGGTGGCAGTTATTTGTCGATGGAAAAAAACAATCGATCGAACAATGCAATATTTCTTTTATGGGATTTTTCTTACCCTCCGGCGATCACTCGGTTTTTTTCAGATATAAAACAGTTGATTTGAAAATTGCTTATTTTATAAGCTGTTGCACATTGATAGTTATGCTTGTTTTATTGTTAATAGTAAAAGTTAAACGTAATTCCTCATCATAACTTTTCATTGAATTTTTGACAACGTTTTTATTTAAATATTAGATCAGAAATGTTTCAATAAAAAAGGGCTGACATGAATGCAGCCCTAAATAAATTCAAACAAGAATTACCTCATTAGATACATTTTACCATAGCCTTTGTTGAAATATTTGTCTGTGTTGTCGTTTTCAGCCTTATACTTATCAAGTGATTTTCCGTTAAGATTTGTAACCACTCGATACAAATAAATACCGTTGGCAAGCTTTTGGCCATATTGATCGGTACCATCCCATTTAAACTCAGTTATGTTTCGTCCAATGTGCAGTGGCCCCAGCTCATCCTTTGTAATTTCTCTCACTATTTTTCCTGTTATCGTCATGATCTCTATTTTTATATTTTGAGGTACTTCACTACCTGTGAGTGTAAATACAAATGCTGTGGAAGTAGTAAATGGATTTGGATAATTAAGCATATTTGAAATCATCGCTTTATTGATTACCTGAAATCCTACCTTGTATTCCATATTTCCAGCCTGGTTATTGCTCATATCCTTGCCCGTTACGATAAGTTCATAATCTCCATCTTTAGCAAAATATGGCAAGAAGTCAATTGATGCAGTATTATTGGAATTTGGCGCCGGACCTGCCGGAGTAAATCGTAGGGTATCGTTATTGAAATAATAGCGGTGCAAACTTCCATCAGGATAACGAACTTTTACAGTAAATAATGATGTATCACTAAGCACCGCCCATTTAGTCTCATCTTTTAGCTTAGCCAAAATATGGGGCTTTGATGAAACAATATCCCGGTTAAGGATATGGATGCCATCAAAAGTTACATCCAGCAATGGATTCAAGCTATCGGGACGAACATAAAAGGTTTTGTATGCAAAATTGTTGAATAAATACTGCTCAGGTTGATCAAAATCCGGATTTACATTTATGTATAAGTTATTTACACCTGCAAGGTTTCGGGTATCAATCGTTGTGCTTATTGTTAAAACGCTGTCGGCAACCAATGGTTTTTGCCTGGCAATTGGAATGGTATCCGGTCTGTTATTCCTATCCGTAATTATCATTTTTACCTTCAGGCTATCGAATGCAGCTTCGCTCACATTCTTAAAAGCAATCTTGAAATCAAGCGGCTCACCTACCTCAACAGTATCACGCATTTGAAATGTTATATTTGGAGCAATAGCACCTTCAGGAGCCGGTACATAGGTTAGTCTCCAATATTTCATTTGATATGGCGTATGATTTACTGAATCCATATTGCGCATTCTTAATTTGATATAAGGATAAGCAGTTGCACTAATTCCGGAAATATCATAATCTTGGAAAGATTGATTAAGATCGGGATAAATAAGTGTTTCATTCCCGCTCTGATCTATTCCATACACTTGCACGGTCGGATTATCACCTGTTGTGGTGTCTATTGAATTTCCTTTCCAGTGTAATTGTTTCCATGCTTTTGCAGGACCAAATATCGGCGAAGTAATGTATCCGACTGTGTCGGTAGTAACACAATCAGCAGATAAAGATACATTATCATAAGTGCCTTGTGTCATTACCCATCTCGGAGTAAATGAAGGATCATTTTTTCTGTACACGAGGGCAAAATTTCTTGGTCTTGAAAATGAATCTATCTGTGCAAGCCCCGCATTTTTAAGATAATGGTACAAGCTTTGACCAGAGCCATAAATAGCAGTATCAGCCTGCCAGTCCGAAGCATATTTTATTAGGCTGGCGAAACCAGGAAAGGTTACCGGATCCAACAAAAAGCTTCTTACAACTACATAAGATCCATCGGGAATGTCATTGCTCATAAAATCCATTGCTTTTTTCCTAAGCGTATCCTCGTTCCACCTATATTCAAAATTATTTTGCCTTCCGGGAAATGTGCACACAGGTTCGCTTCCATATAAGCCCCTTCCTGAAGGCTGAGTAGAATTTATCCATGGCTTGAATGTTACAGGATCGAACACGTTAAACACAACCGACTGAAACCAGCATGTATTATGTATATCTGGCGCACCGGAATTAACAACGATCGAAAAACCTAATTCTTGCCCTGAGCTTGTAACCCATGTGCCTTGTCTGATAAATAAATTTTGTAATGAGGTTCCAAATTTCCATGCTCGTGATGCGGAGTCCAACTGAAGATCTTTTAATCCGGATTTGAAATGCTGAAATAAATGCGATTGATTAAAACCCACGTCACTATTTTGCAAATAAACAAATGAAAAAACATTCCATTTGGGTTGCCCATTTGTCGCATTTGGAGCTACTCGCCAATAATAAACTGTGCTGTCAGTAAAAGTTATACCAGGTATAAATTCAATGACTCCTCCTTTTGAAGTAACTGCTTTTGTTACTTTTAATGGTGAGTTAAAAAATTCTGTTGTATCCAATTCCATGTTATACTGCATGGATACGGCAAAAGGATTAGCGGTTGAAGCAACCAGTTTTATATTTTGCTTATTAATGATGGCAAAATTGTATGGATAAACAGGTCGAATGTCATCATCATAAATAAAAACATCTTTTGTTACAGAATTATTCGTTTCATACAATTCAGATACTGTATTATCTGCATCTACTGTAACAGTAATTTTATTTAGGCCTTTATCAAGGCTGGAGTTGATTGGTACCTTCACTGAAATTGAATCGACATATCGAATGCCGGGAATCGTAATCCTAATTACTTGTGGTGGTCTATTATTATCAGGATAGGTACGCTTTACTTCCACTACAATATTACTGTCGAGCGCCCTTCCCATATTCAGCATTTTCACATCTACTTTGAAACTGTCATCAGCAACCGTAATAAAAGATGGCGTTATCTTAAGCATAGGTTGCTCAATCACATAATCTGGTTTTGAATGCGCATTATATTTTAATGCAGGATCTCCATTTAAAGATATCTGTTCGCAATGAATACGTGCATAAAAATCAAACTGGCTGGTAATATCAAAGCTGCGCTTAATGCTTTCCTGCATTATTTCACCAATCGATTTGCCATACTTGGTGCGGGAGATAGCTATATAATTATTTGTATTAAGAATATCGAGATATTGCACAATGCCTAAGCTTGTAGTGGCTAAAAAAGCAATTGATCCTCTATCCGGAGCCAGCACAAAATTTTCCGAAATGGTTTCTTTTGTAAGAAATCTATTTTGATTAAAATTGTAAAGGTTTCCCGCATTGCAGCCTAGGGTTATGAACATGGGATATTTACCAAAATTATTATAGCTCATTGGGTCGTCCAGGTTGAATTCAAATGAAGAGGCGGATGAGTGACCAAAATAAGTTATAAGACTAATTCCCTCTTGAAATAAATTCTGTAAACGCTGGCTATTTAGTTGCTCAACTGTTTCGGTTGTGGTTTTACTAAAAGTGGTTACATTCCCTCCAAATAAAGTATCAGAAA
>DASYQS010000029.1:0-56709 GCA_036005185.1 Chitinophagaceae bacterium
AGCTTTACAGCACCAACGGCATCAGATGCATGCAACGGTGCAACAGTAAGCACAGTAGGAGCAGATGTAACAGGAGGTACAGCTTGTGCAAGAACAGTAACCAGAACATGGAGAGCAACAGATGCCTGCGGTAACCAAAGTGCAACCCGCAGCCAGACAATAACTATTATCGATACTCAGGCACCTACGATCGGAAATGCAGGTGCTAATGCAACAATAGAATGTACAGCTTCACCAAGCTTTACAGCTCCGACAGCATCAGACGCATGTAGCGGTGCAACCGTGAGCATTGTAGGTGCAGATGTAACAGGAGGTACGGCTTGTGCAAGAACTGTAACCAGAACATGGAATGCAGTAGATGCTTGTGGAAACACATCAGCTACCCGCAGTCAGACAATAACTATTGTTGATACCCAGGCACCTACCATTGGTACTGTTGCCAACGCAACCATAGAATGTACGGCTACACCAAGCTTTACAGCCCCAACCGCGTCGGATGCATGCAATGGTGCAACAGTGAGCATTGTAGGTGCAGATGTAACAGGAGGCACAGCTTGTGCAAGAACTGTAACCAGAACATGGAGAGCAGTAGATGCTTGTGGAAACACATCGATAACAAGAAGTCAAACAATTACAATAGTAGATTCTCAAGCACCGACGATTGGAAGTGCAGGTGCTAATGCAACGATACAATGTACAGCCACACCTTCATTTACTGCACCAACCGCCTCAGATGCATGTAATGGTGCAACGGTAAGCATAGTAGGTGCAGATGTAACAGGAGGTACGGCTTGTGCGAGAACCATAACAAGAATATGGAGAGCAACAGATGCCTGCGGTAACCAAAGTGCAACGAGAAGCCAAACAATTACTATCGTGGACAATATTCCACCGGTAATCACTTGCCAGCCTAATAAAACACTTTCATGTGAATCAGAAGTTGTATTCGATCAGCCAACTGCGACTGATAACTGCAGTGGTACTCCAACAATCGTCATTGTAGTATCAGATAATACAGTAGGGGATGTACATACACGTACATGGAAGGCAACTGATGCCTGTGGAAATACCGCTACTTGCAGTCAAAGTGTTACAGTAGCTCCGGTTTGTCAATCGTGCACACCTGGCTTCTGGAAAAATCATCCGGGAATTTGGAATAGCCCGAGTGATCCTGTAGCTGCGGCAGCTGGATTTACAACAAGTACTAATTTCTGGACATACTTAGGTTTTGCAGGACCACAATGCGGATTACCAGGCATGACAATGTTGGAAGCAACGGCTTTAGGAGGTGGGGATTGTGCTGCATTAGCTAGACATGGTGTTTCAGCTTTACTTGGGGCTGCAGCATTTCCGAATTCATACCCGTATCCAACAGGTATGAGTAGTTTGACTGATATCAAGAATGCGCTTATTGCAGCATATACAACGTGCACTTGTGAGCCATTGCATACTCAACTTGCTGCGGCAAATGAAAAAGGAGAGGGTGAATGGTGTAGTGCTTTAAGTAACAGGCAACTGCAAATTATTACTACCCTTCCTCAGCGTTCTGATATTCAAGGATCAACACCAGAAGTGACAGTTACGGCCTATCCAAATCCTTACAGTGATAATATCAGGTTTACAATCAAATCAACGATATCCGGGCAAGGAACATTGGAAGTATATGATTTATCTGGCGCAAAACTTCAGATTGTTTATAGTGGATACATTCATTCAGGAAAAGGACAGGTAATTGAATATAAAGTTCCTGTACTTTATAGAACAAACATGATGTACGTGCTAAGAGTTGGAGGTAAAGTTGTAACAGGCAAACTTTTGAATATTCGATAATTTAATTGAAAAACTATACAGTCAAGGCTGCTTAATAGGCAGCCTTTTTTATTACCAGTTCAATGAATTTATACCACCAAGAAAATTTTTGAACTAATAATAAGGACTGTTGTGACGGTCGGAAAGATTGATTGACGCTAAGTCAGTTAAACGTTTACAATACCGTTTTTAATAGCATACATTACAAGACCTACTCTGGTTTTTACATTTAGTTTTTCAAACAAAGTGTCGCGATAACCATCAATAGTACGTGGGCTCAAAAACATTTTATCAGCAATTTCCTTGTAAGTCATTTCAGTGCAGGCCAGTTTTACAAATTCTGTTTCCCTGTCATTTAATGTAATGAGAGAGGGGACTGTTTTCTCAGAATCACTAAGGTTGTTAACGGCATAGATAAGCTTGCCCGCAACCATTTCGGAATAATAAAACCCCTTTGTGCATACAGAATCAAGAGCGGCTTTAAATTCTTTAGGTTCAGTATCTTTCAAAATATAGCCTTTAGCTCCATTTTTAAGCATGCGGATGATCGATTGTTCATTGTCATACATAGAAAGGGCCAATACTTTTACATAGGGGTAGTTTTGTTTAAGCCAAAGTGTGGTTTCAAATCCATCTTTTTCGGGCATATTGATATCCATCAATACAATCTCAGGCAATTGATCTGTATTCAATTGTTCAATAAAATGTTTTCCATTATTTGCTTCAAATAAAACAGTATAGTTATCAAAGCTTTTTACAAGGTTAGCGAGACCATTACGCAAAAGTATATGGTCATCTACCAAAACAACTTTTCTTTCATTAGTTTTTAGCATTTCCATTCGTTTCATCTTTCGGTGATTGAATGATTACTTCCGTTCCTTTACTTATCATGCTGCTTATGCTAAAATCTGCGCCAATAAGCTTTGCTCTATTGTGCATATTGCGAATACCTAGCCCAAATTTTGCATTTGCATTTTCATTCAACGGTACAAGATCAAACCCGCAGCCATTATCAGAAATTCTAAGAGTGATATTTGCGGAATTATAAGCAATCATGATCGAAACGGTATCGGCATTTGCATGTTTGATGACATTATTAAGAGTTTCTTGTACAATACGGAAAAGGATAAGCTCTTTTTGCGGGTCTAATTTATAAACCGGGCCTGTAACATCCAGTTTTGTTTTTATAGTTCCTGTTTTTTGGATCATTTCCAACTCATATTCAATAGAACGCAGGAGACCCATTTCAGAAACATAATCGGTATTGAAACTACGTGAAAGATCACGCAAATCCTGAATAGCTTTACTGATCAAATGATGCGAATCATTTATTTTTTGTTGAACCACTTCTTTTTGTTCAATATTAGTTGTTGCTAAGTTCAATTTTGCCAGACTTAGCATTTGACCAATATTATCATGAATTTCTTGCGAAATGTTTTTTAAGGTCTGCTCCTGTATCTCAAGCTGAGTGCGTAACAGTTCCTGCTGAAAAAAAGTTTCCATTTGTTCTTTTTCAAATAACATTTTATTCCTTCTATACCGGTACAAAAAAATGAATGAAACTATAAAGGCCCCTAATATTAAGAATACAATTGTTCCAAGGATAATTATTGAACGAACGTCGCCTTGTAACCCTTGTATGTCTTCACGCATAGTAAACCTATTATAATGCACAAATAAAGTACAAGTATCAGATTATTGTTTATTGCTTTAAAAAGCTTAGTTCCGTTATCCCAACCTTGCTGTCTGAGTAATTTAAAAAAAGCGCTGTATAAAAATTCCCCCAGGTTAAATAAAAAAATACCTGTCGAAATCCAAAACATGGGTTCTTTTACTAAATTAATTCTTTCTTCTACAACCAATAATTCATAAAAATATAGACAGCAAAATAAAATGGCAGAAATATTCCCGATTAAAAGGATGATGCTTTTAAATTGATGAATGCCTTTTAAAATAAATATAAGCAAGCAAAATAAGATAAAGGCGTAAATGAAGAATTGAGCAATTTTTTGTAAGAGTTTAGACTGGTATGTTTTCATGAACAGCCAAGAATAAAAGATATATTCTATAGGGACTGAGAAGTTATAGATATAAGCATTTGTGTCAAGACCTAGCTCTCTTCTTAAATACCTGCCGGTCAGTTCTACAATCACCATTAATAGCAAAAAGGGAAGAAACCAGCGGAATTTCCCTGATTTTATCTTCGTCCAACAAATTCCGCTGGCAATAAAAGCTGCTATTTCAAAATAAATATGTAATGGTAAGGGAAACATCAATGATTCAATTAAGGCTCCAATTCACCGTGATCAAATGCAGGATCATCAGCGTCTCCATTCGTTGCCATCATAGCCTGGTCTGGTGGAGCTTCTACATCAAAAATATCCTGTTTATCCCTTGTAGGTACAAAAACCACGGTAATTCTATTTCTATACTCCTCTGGATCGGGGGCTTCTGGCATTTCCTCATCAGGATATTTTGCAAGATAAATATGCATGCCGTCTGCATCAAACTCGTCGGTCATGCTCAAAATTTGTATAAAATCATCCTTTGAAAACCATACAGACCGGGTTTGACCATTGTCCCAACCTCCGGTATTCTTATACCACTGAATGAGTACGCGGGCAACTGCTTTAGAAATTCTTGGCATAAATAAAATTTTTAGGTGGAAGAATAAAAAGGCCACTCAAAATTGGCCTTTGAAAGAAAAGGAAACAACAGGATTTAGACCTGTTTCTGCGGGGTGTTTACACGGTTTTTATTCCGTTTATTTCTTCTCTAATTTTTAAAATAAGGTAGATCTCCCTGTAAATAGAATATAATAAATTAAGAATAATCCAATAAGAAGAAGTAGTTTTTATAAAGGAGTAAAATGATAAGTTTAGCTAATCACTTTTCCGTATTCTTCTTTCCACTCCCATTTCCATCTGCGATGACTCCAAAGCCACATTTCCGGATATTCAGAAATAAAATCATGAAGATAGTCAACGTATTTCCTGGTAAGCTCTCCTTCATTTAAGGCTGCAGGATTTTCTTCACCCATCTCAAAAAACACTTTATAATAGCCGCGACGCTCTTTGATAAATTTTGTAAAAAGTACGGGAGCATTTCCACGTCTTGCGCCACTTTCAGGAGCTTTTACAAAAGGAGTTGGCTTGCCAAAAAAATTATACCATAAGGCAGATTTTGGATTACCGGGATTTTGATCGGCTACCAAGATCAACAGATATAATTTGTTTCTATAAGGAATAATGGCATTTCGCATATCTGTAGCAGGCAGTAGAATAGCACCTGTTTTTGATCTTATTTTCATAAATAACTTATCGATCGGTTTACTGCCAATAGGCATATAAACAACAAGGAAGAGCTGTTTTACTTTTGATGCGACAGCCAGGCATCCCCACTCCCAATTAAAATTATGTGCTAATAGTATTTGACCGCGTTTACCCTGATTATTCAACACGTTTAATAATGAGTAATCTCCGTAAAAATGTTTATTTATATAATCAGTGGAAGCAGAAATTAA
Source organism: Chitinophagaceae bacterium (assembly GCA_036005185.1). Taxonomy (GTDB): domain Bacteria; phylum Bacteroidota; class Bacteroidia; order Chitinophagales; family Chitinophagaceae; genus VBAU01. Next base: position 5,333 of record DASYQS010000029.1, read on the forward strand.
TTTGATGAACTCAATAAAATTATCTGTAAAATTCCTGTAGAATTTTTTAGCAATTTTTTTTCGTTCTTCTTCAGATTTTTCAGGAAATGCCTGCTTTAAATTTGAAAAAACGACTTGTTTTCGATACCCGATTATATAATAGAGAAGAAAGTAAGCAAAATCCGAGATCAAATACAAAACTCTCAAGGGAAGAAGGGATATTGTATAAAGCAATCCGTAAACGATGTAATACATTAATCTTAATAATGGGTAAAAGTGAAAAATTAATAATTGATTACCTGAAGTAGAACCTTATTGCTGAGTAAAGTTATACAGTACAAGTGTGCGACGCAACAGAAGCTGAAATAAGTTTTATTGCCGGGTACATAAATATCCTTTTTCACCTTATGCTATAATTTGTTATAATACTATGTTCTGTACCAGTTCGTTCTTACCAGGATAATCAGTATTATAATGCAACCCGCGACTTTCTTTTCTGAAAGTTGCACCCTTGACAATCAGGTAGCCTACTGAGATCATATTTCGTAACTCAAGCAGTTGAGGGGAGAGTGTGCTTGTTTGATACAATTGTTCTGTTTCTTCCCATAACAGATCGAGGCGACGGATGGCACGTTGTAAGCGCACATCATTACGCACAATACCTACATAATCACTCATTACTAGCTGCAGTTCTTTTAAACTTTGAGTGATCAAGATCATTTCTTTCGGTTCAGATGTACCACGGGCACTCCAGTCAGGAATATTTTTCCTAAATGAAATGGAATCAATTTGATCGATAGCATCGAGAAAACAGCGATGAGCAAATACTATCGCTTCTAACAGAGAATTGCTTGCAAGCCGGTTAGCTCCATGTAAGCCAGTGCTGGCACACTCCCCGCAAGCATACAAATTTTTTATTGAGCTTCTTCCCCATTCATCTGTCTTAATTCCTCCACAACTATAATGTGCTGCGGGCGCCACGGGGATCATGTCTTTACTAATATCAATTCCTATCGACAAACATTTTTCATAAATATTCGGAAAATGTTCAATAAATTTTTCTTTACTAAAATGCCGGCAATCTAGATAAACGTGTTCAGTACCTGCACGCTTCATTTCACTATCAATTGCACGGGCTACAATATCTCTGGGTGCAAGGTCTTTTCTTGCATCATATTTTTCCATGAATGCTTCTCCATTCTTATTCCGAAGGACGCCGCCATCTCCCCGTACAGCTTCCGTAATTAAAAATGCATGACCTCTTGTTCCTGTTTCATACAATGCTGTTGGATGGAATTGAATAAACTCCATGTTTTCAATTCTTCCTTTTGCACGATACACAATGGCTACTCCATCGCCTGTTGCTATGGAAGGATTTGTAGTAGCACGATATACCTGCCCGTTGCCCCCCGTTGCTATCAACGTTTTTTTGGCCAATATTTTTTCAATTTCATTGGTTCTTAAATTCAGAACATATACGCCGTAACATTCAACGTCGGGAGTGGATTTTGTAACCAAATAACCCAAGTGGTGTTGGGTAATGATGTCAACAACAAAGCAGTAATTGATAAGCTGAATATTTAAGCAACGCTTTATAGCAGTAAGGAGAGCTCTTTCGATCTCTTTTCCCGTAATATCTTTATGGTGAAGGATGCGAAAGGCAGAATGACCGCCTTCCTTTCCTAATTTATAATCTCCATCAGGGTCTTTATCGAATTTAGCGCCCCATTCAATAATTTCATTTACCCGTTCGGGGCCTTCTTTTACCACAATTTCTACTATATGCCGATTACATAGCCCGTCCCCGGCGATCAATGTGTCATCAATGTGTTTCTCAAAACTATCTTGCTCAAGATCATTTACAACAGCCACACCGCCTTGCGCATATTTTGTATTGGTTTCGTCAGCAGTTGCTTTTGTAATGATTGTAATTTTTTTATCGGGATATTTCTCCGCTATTTTTAATGCATAAGTTAATCCGGCAATTCCTGATCCTATAACTAAAAAATCCGTTTGCATCTGCTGCTATTTTTTGTTATCAACTTTATCTCAGCTTAGTTTGGGTTGGCATTAGTCCATTCAGTTTTGGCTAAACTTATATATTTAACTGCACCTTCAGTAATAAACAGCTGGGCTAAGCCATATGTCAGCATAATTATTATTCCGGAATAATTAAATGTTGCATAAAATTTATTAATAGCCAGTAAAGAATCTGATATTACGAATAAAATGGCGCCAAACATCATCCACAAACCTGCTTTTTTATTTTTGCTGAATGTGGTGTGCATAGCTAACATGAGCATAAAACTCAAAACAACACCGTATATGCGAACCGGCAATTTCAAGCTTCCAAGAGAGGGAGATACAATACTCATTAAAGCGCTATAATAAACAACTACTACGAGCAACAGCAGAGCATTACCACGGATATATTCCTTCATACGGATATTGTGAAAAAAAATGATATAAAACACTTGTGCAATTAGAAATGCTGATAGGCCAAGCAAAAAGAATATCGGTTTTTTTTCTTCAACCATTAGTAGCATATCTCCAATCCATGAAAAGAATAAAGCCAGAATGACCCATGTTTTCAGAATAGAATGAATATACTTGGTTTGTGATAAAAGATAGAACATCAATACCGGCACCAATAATGGCTTTGAAATGAATCGCAGCATTTCATGGTTTAAATAAATAGCGAGAAGATTAGCAAACAAGACAAAAAGAAAAAGGATGATCCAGACAATTTTTTTCATGTGGTTTATCTATGCAGTTATTAAAAACCGTTATTTATTTTCTTTCTGCTTTGATAAGGTTTTAAGCTACACCATTCATGGTTCGACCCATGCCTCATTTTCTTTTAACAAACTAATCAATTCTTGCACTGCTACTTCGCTATTTACATTTCGTTTTACAATTTCTTTTCCCTTGTATAACGTAATCTTACCAGGGCCACTTCCCACATAGCCAAAATCTGCATCAGCCATTTCACCAGGGCCATTTACAATACAACCCATGATAGCAATCTTAACACCTTTTAAATGATTGGTTACAGCCCTGATCTTCGCTGTGGTTTCCTGAAGGTCAAATAAAGTTCTTCCACAACTGGGGCAGGAAATATATTCTGTTTTTGAAATTCTTGTTCTTGTTGCCTGCAATATGCTGAAAGCAGTATTGTTGATGAATTGTTCAACAGTTTCATTGCTCAAATAGTTTCTTCCGCCAATCGATTGTGTCTTGTGCCGTATACCTTGTTCTTTGTATGTTTCATTGGTCATTCCTAAGCAAATTCCATCTCCCATCCCTTCTAAAAATAATGCTCCTACTTCTGTAGCATAATGAATCAAATGTTCATCCGCTGTTTTCCAATTGCTATCTACAATATTTATTACAGGGTTTTTTATATTACGATTCATTAGTTCAATGTACATTCTTCTTACCGCTGCCATTGCATGCTTGTTTAAACTGCTTAAACATAAAACAGTTCTATTTCTTGCCAATTCATTGTGAGCTGTAAGGAAATAATCAAGATCTGTAAAATCATTTATAGGGCTTTCATCATTAAAGCAATCGATCATTACAAAGTTTATTTTATCACTTACAACATCCGCCTCATTAAAACCCTTTGCAGAAAAGATCGGGAATGAATCAGGGACCTCCTCCCATGTACCTGGATAAACAATTTGTTTTAAAGTGCCGGGTAGCTCAAAATCTAATTTCTCATGCCCAGTAAAAATATAGTCTGCTGCCGAATCATTAATATTCCATTTATCGGTAGAAGCATTATAGGTATATCCAATGTTCTGTAAACTATCAGGTGTAATTATTTGAACCTTGCTAAAGTCGGCAATAACAACGGGTACATGCTTGCTACCACCGATATTGTCCACTTCAATAGTTTCTCTTCTTTGATAGGAGAATGGATCATGTGGTAATTTGTCTATGGTTGGAATATTTATTATCTCCGATTTTCGATTTCTGATTTCATATCTTTTCACCAAGTCTTTGCATACGGGAATTTCCAACTCAGGGTCTTCTGTAAGCGAAACACGGATCGTATCTCCCAAGCCATCTTCTAAAAGGGTTCCAATGCCTACAGCACTTTTTATTCTTCCATCTTCACCATCGCCTGCTTCCGTAACCCCTAAATGAAGAGGATAACATTCGCCAAATTCGTCGAACATGGTTTTTACCAATAATCTGTAAGCATGCACCATCACCTGAGGATTACTGCTTTTCATACTAAGCACAATCTGGTGATAGTTCGCAGCTCTTGCGATTCGCAAAAACTCCATGGCACTTTCTACCATGCCCATTGGTGTATCGCCATACCTGCTCATAATGCGATCGCTTAAAGAACCATGATTGGTGCCGATGCGCATAGCCGTTCCATATTCTTTACAAATCCTGATCAGAGGGGTAAAACGTTCGCGGATCCGATCGATTTCTTCCTGATATTCGGCATCACTATATTCAATGATCTCAAATCTCTTTTTGTCAACATAATTTCCAGGATTTACTCTCACCTTTTCTACAATTCTTGCTGCGATCTCTGCCGCATTGGGAGTAAAATGAATATCAGCCACAATGGGAGTTGCATATCCACGTTTGCGTAATTCATCTTTTATATTCTGTAAATTTTCGGCTTCCCGCTTTGATGGTGCAGTGATGCGAATTAATTCCGATCCGGCTTCAATACAGCGGATGGATTGTTCAACAGTAGCCATCGTATCCATGGTGTCTGTTGTAGTCATGGTTTGTACACGGATAGGATGAAAATTGCCAAGCAACAGATCACCGATCTTTACCTCACGGGTTTTTAGCCTTTTATACCCAACAAGTGATTCGCAATAATACTGCATAATGTCTCCCATCTCCTAAAGGGAGTTTTGTAAGATGCAAAAATAACAATTGAATTACTGATAGAACCCGTATTAATATTCTAAAGAATATTCCAGCTTTGAGAATGGCTAAAATTCTTGCCCAATGATATTACCAGTCTTTAGGGAGCGAATTTCCTGTTTTTGAATTTTTTTGGAGGCGCTCTTGTACCTGTTTTTCTTTTTGTTCAAGCAGCTTTAATTGTTGCTGAGCTTCGCGGGGAGATATTTTAGGCTTAGGTTGTTGCTTTTGTTGTTCTTTCTTTTTTTGCTCTTGTTTTTTTGGGGGATTTTTTTTCTTTAGCTCAAGCAATGCTTTTTGAAGGTTTTCCCTTGCTTCCTTGTCGTTTGGATTCAACCGCAAGGTTTCTTTATATGCTTCAATACTCTCTTCTAATTTTTTTTGTTGGGAAAGCATGACTCCCTGATTGTAAGTTGCTTTCGAGCGAAGATCAGCCTTATTGTCTTTTGCACTCAGCTCAGTCAGTAATTTATCTGCATCTTCTTTTTTATCAAGTTTTATCAGTGCATTAGCGAGGTTAAATTTTGCTGTCTTGTTATCGGGTGTTGCTTGTAACACCTTCCTGTATTCGGCTTCAGCTTTATCATATTGTTGCTGGCGGTAATAATTATTGCCAGTTACGATCGTATTATTTTCTTCCTGAGCAAATAATAAATCTGCGGGAACAATTAATAGAAATATGATCAACAGGTTTCTCATATAAATTTCCTTTTTCTTTCAGGCAGCACGAATTCGAGTAATAATAATAAAAACATAGCGATTGTAAACCACATGTAATAGGTTTTATAATTCAACAAGGAAACATCGGTAAATGTTTTCTTTTCTACTTCCGATAATTGTTTCATTAATGCATTTATTGCTTGTTCACTGTTTTCAAAATGTACATAAACACCATTTGTTTTTTGGGCAATTTGTTTAAGTACATCTTCATTTAATTTTGAGATCACGACATTGCCCATAGCATCCCGCTTATAATCTTTGGTGGCCGAGTCGGGAATCTGTGATCCTTCAGGAGATCCTATACCGACCGTGCAAACCATGATGCCCTGTTGAGAAAGCTCATCTGCTGTTTGCAATGTTTCTTCGTCATGGTCTTCGCCGTCGGAAATGAGGACTACCGATTTAAACCTTCCTTCTTTTGTATTGAAAGCCCGAGCACTCATTTGTAGGGCTTCACTAAAAACTGTGCCTTGAGCAGGTATGGCGTCTGGTGAGGCGGATGAAACAAAAATAGCTGCTGCTCCGTGGTCAACAGTTAATGGCATTTGCATGTATGCCTTTCCTGCGAAAAGCACTAATGCAATTCTATCATTGGGCATTTGATCCATCAATTTCAAGATCATTTGTTTTGCCCTTTCCAAGCGGTTTGGAGATAAATCGGTAGCCAGCATGCTTTTGCTAACATCTAACGCTATCACTACATCAATTCCTTTTCGCGGAATGTTATCCGAACTGCCAGGTTTGCGAAGATTTGCCACGGCTATAACTCCTAAAGCAAATGCCAGAGAAAATAAAATGAATTTTGTGGTGAATAAGCGTGCTGAAAAATTTTTGATGAGCTGTTGCACCAATTTTGTATCACCAATTTTTTTTACCGTTTTCTTTTTCCATCTCAATAGTAAAATAAAAAGAGAAATAAAAATAAGAAGAGCAGCAAATAGCAAGAGAAATTCTTTGTATTGAAATTGATAGTTCAATGTGTAAATATTAGAGTACGGATGTCGCGATATTATCAATAATTAAACCAATTCATTCGAATTTAGGACTTAATTTAAGCGATTAATTACATTTTTCCTTCCATAAATCCTAACTGCTTCAAAATGCCTTTTAATATTTTCATCCTGATACCAGGTATATCGGCATTGGGATCTGCAGTTTCAAAGTTCAAAACGAAAAAATAAGGGTGTTTATTTTCCTCGATCCAGCCGATAATCCAAGCTAATTGATTTCCTTTTTCATTTTGGCCCCAACCAGTTTTGTAGCTTAATTTATAATTGGAATTATCGTCAAATAACATTGCTCTTTTAACTATATTTTCATAAGTCTCAAAAAAAGGAAGCTGATTGAAATAGAGCTTTTTTACCAGTCCTAATTCTTCATCAGGCCTTATTTTAAGGGAATTATCGAGCCAGAAAGTGTCAATGCGTGTCGTGATTTTTTTTGTGCCATAAGAAAGGCTATCCAGCCATAATTGCATAGTATCCTTTCCGATTCTTCGTGCTACTTCCTGATAATAAGGAACTGCTGAAACACGGAAGGCCTCATACATGGTCAGGTCTTTGTTCCATTCTTTAACTCGCCTTTCAACACTATCCCATTTTATCATCATACTGTCGCTGGTGATCTTGCCTGTTTGTAATCCAATCAAGGAATTCACAATTTTAAAAGTAGAAGCAGGCAGATAAGCACTGTCGCGATAACGTTTTAAATTATAGATAGTGAATTGGCCTGTTCCGTTGTTGAATAATGCAAAAGTTCCATGAACGTGGTTTTCATCAAAAAAATGTTGCAGGTTGTTGTCAATTTTTACATTGTTCGGGGAGCAAGAATCCAAATAGGCGATAAACAACAGGCAGCATGCAAAAACTCTCATTTTATGAAATAATTTTCGGCAAAGGTAAGTGTGGTGAGGAATTGAATATATGGAATTTGAAATTTGTAAATTGCCTTCAATTTTTAATTCAAAATCATAGCAATTAATCTATGTTCAATATTGAAAATTTTTATTTATTTCTTACAGTGAGCATTCTCATTAATCTTTCTCCCGGACCGGATATGATCTATACTGCGGCGAGAAGTCTGTCGCAAGGAACAAAGGCAGGTATTTTTTCAGCTTTAGGCATTTTTTCGGGTTGCTTGTTTCATATTACTGCAGCTGCATTTGGTCTGTCAAAGATCATTGAAGAATCGGTTTTGCTTTTTTCAATCATCAAATATGCGGGGGCCGCTTATTTGATTTATTTGGGCATACGATCAATACTAAGTAAAAAGAAAACGAATACAGAAATCGCAGCCTTACCTGCATTGACAAATCGAAAAATATTTTTTCAAGGAATGCTGACAAATATTTTGAACCCCAAAGTAGCTATCTTCTTTTTATCCTTCCTGCCTCAATTCATCAATTTGCAATCTGCTTATTTGAAAGAGCAAATTGCTTTTTTAGGGTTATGGTTTGATGTACAGGGAACGTTGATATTAATGATTGTAGCTATGATTACAGGCGTCTTTAGAAATTTATTACAAAAAAATACTGCCTTTTGGAACTGGCAGGAAAAAATGACCGGTGTGATACTATTGAGCCTTGGTGTAAAAATGTTTTTTACCAAAAAATAAAAAATCCCGCATCAGCGGGATTCTCCTTTGGCCATAATCGGCATTTTAGATGTAAATGCCATTACTTAAACGATGATGTTTTCTGCCCTGGCAATCTCTTTTACTAGCGGCACAGGATGATAGCATGGACAACATAATAATCCCGGCTAAAACGAAAACCAACATTTTTTTCATTACAAATTTTTTGTCTGGGTGAATTAATACCGGTTATCAAAGGAGTGATCGGTAAAATGGTTTCATCAAGGGGAAAACGAAAGTAATACACATTTATTATTTTTCATAGCCTTACGTAATTTTCCTATCGTGTACGAGGTCAGACTGGTTGTAATCAATTTTTCTATTTCAAAACATTCAATTCCTTACCAATTTTGGTAAAGCCAGAGATGGCCTTATCAAGATGATGCTGATCATGTGCTGCACTTAATTGTACGCGAATGCGTGCCTGTCCTTTTGGTACTACTGGAAAAAAGAATCCAATGACGTAGATCCCTTCATTCAAAAGTTTAGAAGCAAAGTTTTGAGCAACCATGGCATCATATAACATAATTGGAACTATGGGATGCTCGCCTGGTTTGATATCAAATCCTGCTTCCGTCATTTTCTTTCTGAAATATTTTGTATTCTTTTCCAGCTTATCGCGCAGTTCAGTCGTTTCACTTAGCATGTTTAATACGGCAATTGATGCGCCTGTAATAGAAGGGGCTAAGGTATTACTGAATAAATAAGGCCTTGATCGTTGGCGAAGAAGGTCAATGATTTCTTTTCTTCCGCTGGTAAATCCACCACTGGCGCCCCCAAGTGCTTTTCCAAGAGTCCCGGTGATAATATCTATTCTTCCCATTACTCCCCGATATTCGTGCGTACCTCGACCAGTTTTACCCATAAAACCGGACGCATGGCATTCATCAATCATCACAATGGCGTCATATTTATCTGCCATGCCGCAAATCTTATCTAACTGAGCTATTGTTCCGTCCATGCTGAATACCCCGTCGGTAACAATAATGCGGCTACGGCAATGAAGGGCTTCTTTCAACTTTTCCTCAAGGTCATCCATATTATTATGTTCATAACGGAAACGCTGTGCCTTACATAAGCGAACACCATCTATTATGGAGGCGTGATTTAAGGCATCAGAAATAATGGCATCTTCTTCATTGAATAGCGGTTCAAATACACCCCCATTCGCATCAAAACAAGCAGCATACAAAATAGTGTCTTCGGTGCCTAAGAATTCAGCAATTTTTTCTTCCAGTTGTTTATGTATATCCTGAGTACCACAAATAAAACGAACACTACTCATTCCATAGCCATGAGATTCAATGGCCTTATAAGAAGCTTCAACTACTTTCGGGTGAGAAGAAAGACCCAAATAATTATTGGCGCAAAAATTTAAAACGGTTTTCCCATTTACAATGATCTCTGCGCCTTGCGGACTACTAATGACTCTTTCTGTTTTATAAAGACCAGAAGCCTTTATTTCTTCAATTTCCTTCTGCAAACGGTTTATAAGATTTGTATTCATGATTCACAAATTGAAAGGCAAATATAACTGGTTGGTGGTTGTTGGCTAACTGTTGTTGGTGGTTGGTTATTGATCGTGTTTATTGTTTCTAATAAAGAGAAACTAGTAACCAATTATTAACCTGAATGTAACATTTCTCAAACTACCTTCGTTAAACCAAAAAACCAACACCATGAGGAGAAGGATAACTATACGATTTATAGCCTTAGCATTAATTGCTTTGACCGCCTTCCTAATTCTTCGTTCATCATCAATACGCCAGCAGACCGTTCCGAAGGGTTCAGGAAAAGAATGCTGCCAAAAAAAATGCAAGGTTCCTGATAATAATTATATGATCTGGGAAACTTTTTCACGCCAGTTTATTTCTGCTACTATTTGGTAATTCTATAGCTCTATAGCCTACAATGCGTTGGTTTGGTACGAAATAATTAACCAAACATGTAACAATTTCTTCAATTCAACCGTATTACATTCGATTTCCGGCTTTTACGGCTAATTTTGAGTTTGCATCGGCTGTTTATGACTGAAAAAGAGTATAATTTATGTGTAACAGAGTACGCAGATAATGTGTACCGCTTCATTGTGAAAAACCTTCGACATGAGGAGGACGCAAGAGATGTGGTACAAAGCGCCTTTGAAAAAATGTGGAGGAATCGAGAAAATATTGACTCTGAGAAAAGCAAATCGTATTTGTTTACCGTTGCCTATCATCAAATGATCGATCATCTAAGGAAAATAAAAAGAGTGCAATTGAAAGAAGAGTTTAATGATGAAACGCGAGTCACAAATAATCAGGTACACAATGCAAAAAAGATTTTGGAGGAAGCGCTAAACCGGCTGAGTGAGACACAAAAAAGCCTGGTGATGCTGAAAGATTATGAAGGATATAGCTACGAAGAAATTGGGAGAATAACAGGATTAAATGAAAGCCAGGTGAAGGTTTATTTACATAGAGCAAGAGTGCAGTTGAAAAATTATCTGGTAAAGCCAGAGAATGTAATTTAAGCTATGATCCGCCTGAGGGGGATTTAGAACAAAGAGAAATGAAATGAAAATTGATCGTCATAATTACGAGGAGTATTTCCTGCTTTACGTTGACAACGAATTAACCGTTGAGCAAAAAAAGCAGGTTGAGCTGTTTGTAAAGGAAAATGCTGACCTCGAGGAAGAGTTGGTTATGCTTCAACAATCCAGGTTGATTCCTGATAAAATTGTATTCGAAGAAAAACATTTACTGATGAAAGAAGAGAATAATTCTTTCATCAATCTGAGTAATTATGAAGAATGGCTGGTTTTGTACGTGGATAATGAGCTGAACAATGAAGAGAAAATAGAAGTTGAAAAATTTGCTACTGCACATCCTCATGTTCAGCAAGAGCTGGCCCTATTTCACCAAACAAAATTGCAGCCTGAAAAAATAGTTTTTGTTGATAAGGAGGATTTATACAGAAAAGAAAAAACAAGAGTAATCAGCATGCAATGGTGGAGAGTTGCGGTAGCGGCGATATTGATCATTACTGTTGGTATTACGATGTATTCTGTTGGTTATAAGAAGAATCATAATGAAGCAATAACTCCTAAAGAAGAAATTGTAAAAATTATAAAAGAACCGGTTCAAGATTCTAAAAAGGCTACTGTACCAAACCAATCCAATCAGAATGGTTCTGTTGTAAATAACCCTGAAGAATCGAAAGACAAAGTGTTGAATTTTATTGTGAAATCAAATGATAAAAAGCAATTTGAAAATAAGCGTAAAGCGGCATTTGCTCAAAACAGTAATGAACAGCAATCAATTGTTCCAAAACAAAAGCCAGACATTATTACAGACGCGGTTGCTATACAAGCAACACAATCGAACTTAAATGATGCAAATCTTAAGAAAGATATAAAGCCACCAAGAATTCCTAAACTCCCTGTAACAAAAGACTCCACACAAACGCCTGAACCTATGTACGCCAGCAACACTGAGAACAAAAGATTTCGTGGGTTTTTCCGGAAAGCAACACGGATCATTGAACACACTACAAACATCAATCCTGCCGATGATGATAACAGAGTGCTGATCGGTGGAATGGCCATTAATCTAAAATAATTCAAACAAAACAACAACAACTATGAAAAGGATATTTACCCTTGGTATCATTTTATGTGCTGCACTGACAGGGTTTGCCCAAGTGGACACAACTGGTAAGCAAAATCAGCCCACTGAATCAGACACTATTAAAGTCGGTGGTATGATCATTATTCGTAAACCTGGCGGTGGAAGGGAGGTTGTACGAGATAGAAGAGATAGGGACTCAACTATGCCACGCCGTAAATACAGCAAACCATCTAATGTCAGCACCAATTGGTGGATACTTGATCTTGGATTTTCCAATTATAATGATCAGACTAATTATGTAAATGCGTTAGCGAGCGACTTTACTGGAACCGGAGTGAATGAAGAAACTATGAAATTAAAAACGTGGAAATCAAGAAATGTGAATATCTGGTTTTTTATGCAAAAGCTAAACGTGGTGAAACATGTGATTAATTTAAAATATGGATTGGGGTTAGAACTGAACAATTATCATTTTGACGATAATCGCATACACCTGAGTGAAAACCCAACTAAGATTACCCTTGACCCGAATTATGAAGGACTTGATAAAAATAAGCTCGCTGCAGATTATATTACTGTGCCCCTGATGCTTAATATCAATTTTACTCCTGGTCGGGGAAGAGGGTTTGGCATCAGCGGAGGTGTGAGCGCAGGCTATCTTTATAGCTCAAGGCAAAAAATAAAAAATGGCGGAGATAAGGACAAAACTCATGATGACTTTGATCTCAGAAAATGGAAGATTTCATATGTGGGCGAGCTAATATTGGGACCTGTGAAATTGTATGGAAGCTATGCTACACAAAGCATGTGGGAAAAAGGGCTGGATCAGACGCCATATACGGTAGGTGCCCGTTTTGCCAACTGGTGACATGAATTTTTCTCATGTAAATTTGCAATGCCGGTGTCGTAAATGATGCCGGCTTTTTTCATTTTGAATATGGAGATGTTAAGAAATTTTGCGTAAACTTTTGTGAAACTGCTCTGTCTGCTAGAAAAAAAATCTGGTTTTTGTTAGTTTTGAAAAAGCCTCGTTAAAAGATTTCCACCAAAAAAATAAAATCCAAATCCGTTGCGTTGATTGTGTGGCGGTCAAAGGAATATTAACTTATGAAACTACCCATTGTACTCACGTCCGTGTTCCTGGGAAGCAGTATATTCTCTACGAACTCTGATTTGGTTGCTACAACCAAATTTTCTACGGAAGCTAAGAAAAGAACATTTGCAAGCAGTGCAAAGATTTTGCCTGTTGGCACTGTTTACATTGTCATTGATAAATCAGACTATGAGCTGAATGTGTATGACAATAAAGGCTGGTTTGCCACCTATCCGGTAGTGTTTGGCAACAGTAGTCTTGAAGACAAAAAAATGGAAGGAGATAGATGTACTCCGGAGGGGAGTTTTCGTGTCATATCAAAAAAAATTCATGATAAATGGGATCGCTTTATGGCCCTTGACTATCCTACAAAAGAAAGCTATGAAAAGTTCAGACAACGAAAATCAAGAGGGGAAATACCAGCCGATGCGAGGATAGGGGGCTCAATAGGGATACACGGCACTTGGCCTCATGATGATTACATTATTGACCGTTACCAGAACTGGACAATGGGTTGTATTTCTATGAAGAATCAAGATGTTGAGGATCTGTACAGCTATCTTCCCACAGGGACTAGAGTAACGATCAGAAAATAGTTATCTCAGAATAAATTCACTTACTTCTTTCCTCCATTTTAAAGGATCATTATTTAAAAGAGGATCATGCCCTGCACTTTTATAGATCACGAGTTTTTTATCAGGTGTGGCAATTTCTTTAAAAATAGAACTTGTTTCCTCTGGCGTTACTAATTTGTCCAACGCCCCATATTGCATTAAAACAGGACAATGTATTTTTTGTGAATATCTTAAGGTGCTATGCTTAAATCCATTGAACCCTCTTTCAATGCCCGACCAAAAAGTTACAAGGGTGCCAAAAGGTTCTTCCGGAAAACCTAACATTCTTGCCCTGCCTTCAAGAAGCTTTTTCAGATTGCAAAACGGCATTTCAAGGATAATGCCTGCGGGTGATATGTTATAATCATATATGGCTTTTGTAATTACTACAGCGCCTAATGAAATACCATAAAGTATAATATTCTTCTCACCCCTTTTAGAAATGTAATCATATGCGAGCTTTATTTCTTCGCTTTCATATACTCCAAGAGTCGTTATATTGCCACTGCTATTGCCATGTGCCCGTAAATCAATTAGCATTACATTAAATCCCCAAAATCTGAACTCATAAGCTTGGTCAAGGAGGAAAGACTTATTAGCGCCAAGACCATGAACGACGATAACTGTGCCTTTTGATGAGTCAACAGGCATGTACCAAGCTTCTATGGATAAATTTTTTTTGGTTGAAAAATGAACTGTTTCATAAGGGAAATGAGGCCGTTCATCAACAATTGTTTTTTGAAACTTTGGCCCTCTGAATAGTTTCCATGTTTTAGTAAATATATTTTTCGATGAAGGCTGAGCAGGTTTTAATGAAGCTTCATAGAAATGAGTGAGCTTATAACCATATAAAATGCCGCTGGTATTAATCAATATAAATTGAACAAGAAGAATCCACAAAATCAGCTTAAATAGGGAGCGTAATTTCTTCCTGCGATTGGGTTGGTTCATAGATCCCGGTTGCTATGGGTTAATCCTCAAAAATAACTGAACCAGTACAAGTCAAAGAAATATGTTGAAATGATTTTTATGAATAGTAGTAAAAAAAGATAAAAGGGTATAAAATTTGTTATAAAAAGGCGAATTACACCTGAACATTAGAAAAACCTTTTAAAGCAGCTTTCCGGGCTGCTTTTTTATTAGTTAAACCTTTCCCTTTTTAATTTCTTCAACAATGGCAGGATCAAGTAATGTAGTCGTGTCTCCTAAATTATCAGTTTCTCCTTCCGCGATCTTTCGTAAGATCCTTCTCATAATTTTACCACTTCTTGTTTTGGGTAGCCCTTTTACAAATTGAATTTTATCAGGTTTTGCAATAGGGCCTATAATCCTGGCCACAGTCTGAGTAATGTTTTTTCGCATACTTTCTTCATCAACACGTGCATGCTGACAAATCACATAAGCATAAATACCTTGTCCCTTTATATCATGAGGAAACCCAACCACGGCGCTTTCAACTACATCGCTATGCATATTAATGGCGTTTTCTACTTCGGCAGTGCCAATGCGGTGGCCGCTTACGTTTAATACATCATCCACTCGTCCGGTAATGCGATAATTTCCTTCCTCATCTCTCAATGCTCCGTCACCCGTTAAGTATAAGTTTTTATAAGTTGAAAAATAATTCTGCCTGCATCGCTCATGATCACCATATGTTGTTCTGATGATAGATGGCCAAGGTGTTTTAATGCATAAATTTCCGCTCGCTGGGCTATCCTTGATTTCATTTCCATTTTCATCCATTAAAACTGGCTGTACACCCGGCAATGGAAGAGTAGCATAAGTTGGCTTAGCTGGAGTAATGGCTGCTAGGTTTGAGATCAAGATTCCTCCCGTTTCTGTTTGCCACCAAGTATCTACAATAGGACATTTCTTTTTACCAACATGCTCATCGTACCAATGCCAAGCCTCTTCATTAATAGGCTCCCCAACAGTTCCTAATACCTTTAATGTGGAAAGATCTTTTCCCTCAAAAGGCTTTAAGCCAAATCCCATTAATGAACGAATAGCAGTTGGAGCTGTATAGAGAATATTAACCTTGTGTTTGTCAACAATATCCCAAAAACGCCCTGCATCGGGCCATGTAGGAATACCTTCAAACATTAAAGAAGTTGCACCAGCACTTAAAGGGCCATATACAATATAGCTATGCCCTGTTATCCACCCTATATCTGCCGTACAAAAATGAACTTGTCGAGGTTTGTATTGAAAAACATTGACAAAGCTGTACGCCGTGTAAACCATGTAACCTCCGCATGTGTGCACCACACCCTTTGGCTTTCCGGTGCTGCCTGACGTATATAAAATAAATAAAGGATCTTCAGCATCCATCTCTTCGGCGGGAAAAGAAACGATATTATTTTTTTCTACCTGTGTTTCCGCATGCTCCATTTCATCTTCCCACCACACATCTCTACCTTTTATCATACTGACAGCCGTTCTGGTTCTGGTATAAACAATTACCCGCTTCACCATTTTATTCCCAATCAAGGCATCATCAATCACATCTTTTAACGGAATTATTTTTTCGCCTCTGTAGGCGCCATCGCATGTTACTACATATTCAGCCTTGGCATCTTCTAATCGGTCCGCAATACTTTGGGCTGAAAAACCTCCGAATATAACGCTATGAATAGCACCGATCCTTGCACAACCTAATACTGCATAAGCCAATTCAGGTACCATTCCCATATAAATACAAACCCTATCACCTTTTTTAACGCCATTGTTTTTTAACACTTGCGCAAACTGACATGCCCGTTTATGCAGCCGGTTGTAAGTAACTATCCTCACTCTGTCTTCAGGATTATTTGGCTCCCAAATAATAGCAGGTTTGTCACCTAGTGTTTTCAAATGCCGGTCAATACAATTTTCAGTGATGTTTAGTTTGCCATTGATAAACCATTTGACATTAGGTTCGCTGAAATTCCATTCCAATACCTTATCCCATTTTTTTCTCCATAAAAAGCTGGATGCTACATCAGCCCAAAAACCTTCGGGATCTTCTATGCTTTTTTTATACGCTGATTTATATTGCTCATAAGAAGTAATCTGAAAAGGATATGACATAGTGAATATGTTGTTGCGAGTTATGAGTTAAGAATAATGGGCTCACAATTTACACAATGGATGAAATTCATTCAGAATAAATCTGTATTTTAAACTTATGAACCAACCAACTAACGAATTCCAAAGCATTCGTAGGATCATAGCTGCTTCTTCTGTAGGTACGTTAATTGAATGGTATGATTTTTACATTTTTGGAAGTCTTGCTCCTGTTATAGCCAGTCAATTTTTTCCTAAAACCAATCCCACAGCAGCTCTACTTTCAACCTTGGCAACTTTTGCGGCAGGATTTATTGTTCGCCCTTTTGGGGCCTTGGTTTTTGGAAGATTAGGAGACTTAATTGGCCGCAAATACACTTTTCTCCTAACCCTTATTATAATGGGAAGCTCAACGTTTGCCATTGGCCTTGTACCAGGTTACTCAACGATTGGTTTTGCAGCTCCCATCATTGTATTGGTGCTTCGCCTGCTGCAGGGCTTGGCATTGGGCGGGGAATACGGAGGAGCTGCCACCTATGTTGCCGAGCATGCTCCGCCAAAACGAAGAGGATTTTTTACCTCATGGATACAAACCACAGCCACTCTTGGATTATTTCTATCACTAGGTATTATTTTAATTACACGCCATAGCCTGGATGCCGACCGCGCTAAATCAATTGTAAAGTTCAATGACTGGGGCTGGAGAATTCCCTTTCTTGTTTCTATTTTTTTGGTGATTGTTTCCGTGTACATACGTTTAAAGATGAAGGAATCACCGCTATATGCCAAATTGAAAACAGAGGGAAAAACTTCTGTGAATCCATTAAAGGAAAGTTTTACTCACCGGTCAAACTTAAAAATGGTATTGCTTGCTCTATTCGGTGCCACAATGGGACAAGGAGTAGTTTGGTACACAGGCCAGTTTTACGCACAATCATTTATTGAGAATGTCTGTAAGGTGGACTTTGATCAATCAAGAACAATTTTGCTTTGGGCCATTTTATTTTCTACTCCATTTTTTGTTGTATTTGGGAACTGGAGTGATAAAGCGGGGCGAAAATGGATCATGATGTTGGGAATGCTTTTGGCAATTGCCACTTATCGACCCTTGTTTGGAAAACTGCTTTCTATCACCAACGAAAAAAATAAAATTGAGCTAGCCGATAAAAAACAAATCAATACAACGATTACTCCTATTTTGAAAACCGAAAACTCCCTGAGAACCTCTAATGCGATGCACTTTTTTAATAATGGCATGGTGATGACAGAAGTTAAGACTGATACCGTTTATGCAGATGTTAACAAAACGACTCTGAAACCAGATGTAAAAGTCACAAAACTCCTAAGCAGAAGTGATTATTGGATGATGGTAGGAATTGTATTTATTATGATCATTTATGTAACTATGGTATATGGGCCAATTGCTGCATTTCTTGTTGAGATATTTCCTACCAAAATAAGATATACTTCTATGTCGCTCCCTTACCATATTGGTAATGGAATTTTTGGTGGATTGACCCCATTTATTGCAACTCTGTTAACGACTATCTATATAAATGATAAGTTAGTTGGCCTTTTTTATCCAATGATTGTTGCGGGAGTTTGTTTGTCAATTGGGGTTTTATATTTAAAAAACAAAATTGATCCTGATGTGAATGATTAACTTTAAAAATGAATTAATGAATACAGTCAAAAGAATTGGAGGCATATTATGGATCATCGCAGGGCCGCTTGCTATTTATTATCTGGTAAAAACTGCATTAAGCGAGATAAATAAAAAGCCTGTGATAGATACAAAAATTCAATGGGCAGTGTTTGTAATTGTATTTATACCCATAGCCATTGGCATTATGATATTTGGCTATTATGCAATTAAAGGTGAATATGATCATTTACCCGAAAGCTCTTCGGAGATCGCTGATTAAAAATTATCTTTTTTCGATTCTTGATATACATCTAAATTTCTAATAGAAGCACCATCAAAAGATGTTTCACCCTATTTTTGCAGACCAGCAAAAGGGTTAAATGTTTTCAATTCGTCAAATTATATCGGCTTTGTTTATGATTATGGCTTTGTCCTGGCTTACGATAAGCACTCCTTTTGTATATGCAGCCGAACAAGTTCAAAAAAAAGAACTTCAAAAGCAGTCAGGAAATTGTGAGGACAATAATCCATTTTCTAACACAACAGAAGAAAAAAACGAAGGGAATGCCAATACCTTCAATGAATATTTACATGATCTGAACTTGATGGATCATTATTTTATTGATCTGACAAGATTTTACAAGTGCCATCCTTCGGACTTGTATTATGAACATCATCCGGAACTTATTTCTCCCCCTCCCGAAGTATAATTGGGTTTATAATTTTTTTTAACGATTGGGCTTGCTGTTGAATAAATATTCTTCAGAAAAATATCTATTGCTCATTTTAAACAACCAATTATATGAAACGTGCAAACGTATATTTAAAAAACTTTGGATCGGATTTTCCAGCATCTGTTGTTGTATTCCTAGTTGCTTTGCCATTGTGCTTGGGTGTTGCATTGGCCTCTAACGCGCCCTTATTTAGCGGAATTATTGCTGGGATTATCGGTGGTATTGTCATCGGGTTATTAAGCGGATCACAATTAAGTGTCAGTGGCCCTGCAGCCGGATTAACCGCTATTGTGGCTGCCACTGTTTTGGAGCTACCTGCATTTAATGTTTTTCTTTTATCAGTTATTATTTGCGGTGCTTTACAAATTGCCTTGGGATTTATTAAAGCCGGAGTTATCGGGGATTATATTCCTAACTGTGTTATTAAGGGGATGTTGGCAGCGATTGGATTGATTTTAATTTTAAAACAAATTCCTCATCTGGTCGGATACGATGCAAATTTTGTGGGCGATGAGAGTTTTAAGCAAAGCAATAACGAAAATACTTTTTCCGGGATCATTCATGCTTTTAACTACATTACCCCTGTTGCTGTCTTGATCAGTGTTATAGGCTTACTGCTTCAAATATTCTGGGAAAAATTTACTGCAGAAAAAAAAGGATTTATCAAATTAATTCCAGCTCCTTTATTGGTAGTGCTGTCCGGCATCATTATAAATGAATTCTTTCGACATAATGGTTCAGCCCATGCAATTGACCCCAAGCATATGGTCACTATTCCGGTCGCCAAATCGGCTGATGAGTTTTTTTCATTTTTTACCTTTCCTGACTTCGATAGTTTTTTGAATAAAAATGTTTGGATCACAGGCATCACGCTTGCATTAGTGGCAAGTTTGGAAACATTATTAAGTATTGAAGCGGTTGACGACCTTGATCCTTATCAAAGAGTAACCAATAAGGAAAGAGAGTTGAAAGCTCAGGGTATTGGCAATATGATATCCGGCTTAGTTGGTGGGCTACCAATCACTTCTGTCATTGTTCGTTCTTCAGCCAATGTAAATGCAGGGGCTAAAACAAAAATGTCGGCAGTTTGTCACGGTATATTGCTTTTGATTTGTGTTGCTCTAATTCCTGAGCTTCTCAACCGTACTCCAAAGGCAGTCTTAGCTGCCATCCTTATTTATACAGGATACAAGTTGGCTAAACCCAGTTTATTTAAAAGCTATTATAAAAAAGGATGGGATCAGTTTCTGCCTTTTGTGATTACTATCACAGCAATATTACTTTCTGATCTGTTGATAGGCATTTTAATAGGAATTGGAGTTGGGATATTCTTTGTCGTTCGCAGCAATTTTAAAACATCTGTTTTTGTAGTTCATGATGAGAACAAGTATTTATTCCGGCTGCGTAAGGATGTGTCTTTTTTAAACAAACCTGCTCTCAAAAATAAATTAGAGCAAGTTCCGGAGGATGCTTTTGTGCTAATTGATGCAACCCGTGCGGACTTTATTGACAAGGATGTTGTGGAAGTAATAGATGATTTTATGAAACATGCTTCACTTAAAAATATAAGAGTGGAATTAAAAAGGAGCTACTACAAAGAACAGGGATTCGATAAGCAAAATTTGATGATTACAGATACCATGTCAAATAATAAGCATAAAAAAATGATGGAAGCTTAATTTTATAACCCAATAAAGGAAACTATATGCATTCATACGAGAAATTATTGTTAGAAAATAAGGCATGGGCAGCAGAAAAAAAATCAGATGATCCTGAATATTTTGAAAGATTGGCTCATCTGCAGACACCTGAATTTTTATGGATTGGATGTAGCGATAGCCGTGTACCAGCTAATGAGATAACAGGCACACAACCGGGTGAGATTTTTGTTCACCGGAACGTTGCCAATCTAGTAGTCAATACCGATGTTAATTTGCTGGCCGTTCTGGATTTTGCGGTTACTCACTTAAAAGTAAAGCATGTTATAGTTTGTGGCCATTACGGATGCGGTGGAATAAAAGCGGCCTCAACTCAAAGGGATTATAAGCCTGTCTTGAATATGTGGCTGCGGAATGTTAAAGACGTTATACGACATCATAAAACTGAATTAGAAAATATCGGCGACGAAGAAGAACGTACAAACCGGCTGGTAGAATTAAATGTACAGGAGCAGGTATATAACCTGGCAAAAACAACCATCATTCAACGATGTTGGAAAAAAGAACAAAGGCCTGATCTTCATGGCTGGGTATATGGATTAAAAGATGGAATTATCAAACCGGTTTTTGAAATGAAAGCGGGTGTACATATTGATCCGCTGTATGAATATGAAGACCTTTAATGGTGGGCAAAGTTTTTTCCAATTGAGATTGTAATCGTCAAAAACTCTACTATGCGTTTTATATTTTTTATTGCGCTTTTCATTGCAAGTATTTCTTGTAATGATCGGTCTCAAAAGGCCAAGGTTGAAAATAATTCTGATAGCCATCAGGATGAAAGCTGGGCTTTATTGCCCTTTGTAAAAGCAGATGAAGTAAATCCCATTTTAGTTCCTGACTCAACAACTGAGTTCTTTTGTCCGGTAAGAAAAGAAAAATTGAAATGGGAAGAGAAAGACGTTTTTAATCCTGCTGCGATCGTGAGGCATGATACCGTTTTTCTTTTGTATCGAGCCGAAGATAAGATTGGAAAGTTTGCAGGTACATCAAGAATTGGGTTAGCATGGAGCATTGATGGATTACATTTTAAGAAACATCCCTTACCAGTTTTGTATCCTGACAATGATTCAACAAAAAAGTATGAATGGGAGGGCGGCTGTGAAGATCCAAGAATTGTTGAAGACGAGAACGGAATTTATTACATGACTTATACAGCTTATGATGGGGATAAGGCCAGATTACTAATTGCTTCCTCAAAAGATCTTTATCATTGGACAAAACACGGACCTGTATTTGCAAATGCCCTTAATAGTAAATATGTAAATGAATGGAGCAAATCCGGTTCAATTATTTGTAAATACGAAAACAGTAAGGCAGTTGCCACAAAAATTAATGGTAAATATTGGATGTATTGGGGTGATACAAATATTTTTCTGGCTACTTCAGATGATCTTATTCATTGGGTGCCTGTAGAGAACAACGAAAGCAAATTGTTAATTGTATTCGGTCCGCGTAAAGGAAAATTTGATAGTGATTTAGTGGAATCTGGTCCGCCTGCAATGGGCACTGAGAATGGGATTTTGCTGATTTATAATAGTCGTAATGTACCTACAAAGGGTGATACAAGTTTGCCTGAAGGCACTTATGCAGCTTCGCAAATTCTTTTTGATAGAAACGAACCTTCAAAAGTGTTAGGTAGGATGGAGAATTATTTCATCAAACCTGATAAACCTTATGAAATTTCAGGGCAGGTAAATCGAGTGTGCTTTGTGGAAGGTCTGGTAAATTATAAAGGCAAATGGTTCTTGTATTATGGAACTGCTGATTCTAAGATTGCGGTTGCTATAAAGTAATAATCAATAATTATTAATTAATAATTATTGATTATTGGAAGATACACTGCTTAAATTTGCATCATGTCAATTGAAGTGAAAAACCTCCTCAAAGTTTATGGTGAGCAAAAAGCGGTGAACAATATTTCCTTCAAAGTTGGTAAAGGCGAAATAGTAGGTTTTTTAGGGCCGAATGGAGCAGGGAAATCCACCACTATGAAAATCATTACAGGCTATCTTCAGCAGGATGGAGGGGAGGCATTCGTTTCAAACATAAATGTTACTCAGGAGCCTTTGACAACAAAAAAGAAAGTTGGGTATTTGCCCGAAGCAAATGCTTTATACTATGATATGTATGTGAGAGAGTATTTAGGTTTTATTGCTGAAGTGCATAAAATTGACAATAAACAATCGGCAATTGATAAAACAATAGAAACAGTTGGTTTAAAGCCTGAGTCAAAGAAAAAATTGGGGCAATTGTCAAAAGGATATAAGCAAAGAGTTGGTTTGGCTGCTGCGTTAATACATGATCCTGAGGTTTTAATTCTCGATGAGCCTACCAGCGGCCTCGATCCCAATCAGATCATTGAAATAAGAGAGGTGATTAAACAACAGGGAAAAAACAAAACTGTTTTATTTTCTTCACACATTTTGCAGGAAGTGGAGGCTATTTGCGACCGGGTTATTATTATCAATAAAGGACAAATTGTTGCTGATGACAAGCTCAGTAATCTACAAAAAGCAAGCACAGATAAACATGCGGTGGTTGTAAAGTTTAAAGAACCCATTGATAAAAGCTTGTTGGAAAAATTCTCTTATGTTTTTGCAGTAGAAGAACCCCAAACCTCGAACTTCAAACTTCAAACCTCAAATCCAGAACTAGTAAGAAAACAAATTTTAGAACTGTCTTTGCAGCATAACCTCAACATCGTTTCTTTGCAAAGCGAAAATCAAAGCCTGGAAGAAGTGTTCAGATCGCTTACACAAAAAAGCTGAGTAGGATTACAGAACGTACAAAGGAGTGGCACCTGCCTATCGGCAGGCAGCCAACTAAAGCCTAGCAGAATTGAAAAGCTGATAACATAATAAACGACAAACAATAAATTTCAAACTAAACCATGAGTTACATTTCCGAAATTTTTGCAAGACAGATATTAGACAGCCGGGGTAATCCAACCGTTGAAGTTGATGTATTAACTGAAGAAGGAGCACTTGGGCGTGCTGCGGTACCAAGCGGTGCAAGTACAGGAGTGCACGAAGCAGTGGAGCTTCGTGATGGCGATAAGAAAAAATTTGGAGGTAAAGGAGTTTTGAAAGCCGTAAAAAATGTGAATGAGAGCATCGCGCCAAAATTGCTAGGGTATGATATAGCCGACCAAACCGGCATTGATGAAATGATGATTCAGTTAGATGGTACGCCAAACAAAGGAAACCTTGGGGCAAATGCAATTCTTGCCGTTAGCATGGCGGTTGCAAAGGCTGCAGCGGAAGAGGCCTCACTTCCTTTATATCGCTACATTGGTGGCATCAACGCTAAAACACTGCCGATACCGATGATGAATATTTTAAATGGCGGCGCCCACGCAGATAATAAAATAGACTTTCAGGAATTTATGGTGATGCCAATCGGTGCAGACACATTTAGCGAAGGATTGCGTTGGGGTATTGAGATTTTTCATGCACTAAAATCTGTTTTGAAGAAAAAAGGATACAGCACCAATGTAGGTGATGAAGGGGGCTTTGCACCGGATATTCAGAGCAATGAAGAAGCAATTGATACGGTAATGACGGCTATTAGCACAGCCGGTTTTAAGGCGGGCACACAAGTTGCCATTGCGATGGACCCTGCCGTAAGCGAAATGTATGACGGCGCTAAAAAAGTTTACCATTTTCATAAGTCAGATGGTAAAAAACTAAGCAGCGAAAAAATGGTTGACTATTGGGCCAATTGGGTGAAAAATTATCCTATTGTTTCTATTGAAGACGGCATGGCAGAAGATGATTGGAAAGGCTGGAAATTATTAACTGATAAATTAGGCAGTAAAATTCAATTGGTGGGCGATGATCTGTTTGTAACAAATGTTAACCGGTTACAAGAAGGTATTGATAAAGGTGTTGGCAATGCTCTTCTTGTAAAAGTAAATCAGATAGGCACGGTTACCGAAACGATCAATGCTGTTACATTAGCTCAGCATAATAGTTATAACACTATCATGAGCCATCGCAGTGGTGAAACAGAAGATACAACCATTGCCGATTTGGCAGTAGCATTAAATTGCGGGCAAATCAAAACAGGCTCTGCAAGTCGTACCGACCGGATGGCGAAATACAACCAACTGCTGCGAATTGAAGAATTATTAGGTTTTTCTGCAGTATATCCAAAAGGGAAAATTAAATTCGGAAAATAAGATTGAGTCGATATTATTTAGCCTATCTAAATCTTCAATTGTTTATTGTTTAATCGATGAACATAGATATATCGAAATTAAGAGGCGAATATGTTTACCTCGAATTGTTATCACCTGATCATCGCGATCTCATTCGCTCCCTTGCTAAAGATGAACGCATCTGGGAATTTAATAAAATGCTGCTTGTTGATGATAATTATGATATCATGTACGACGAATATTTTAATACTTCGCTTGATAAAGTAGCAATGGGTGGGCAACAAACCTTTGTGATAAAAAAAATAACGGATCATACGATAATCGGCATGTCGCGGCTATATGAGATCAATTCAAAAGAAAAAACTGCGGTGATCGGGTATACTTGGTACGTCCCTTCAGTATGGGGTAAAGTGCATAATAAAGAATGCAAGTTGCTGATGCTGCAATATGTTTTTGAAGAAATGCAATTCAACCGTGTTGAATTAAGGGTAGCTCATCAAAATATCCGTTCGCAAAAAGCCGTTGAAAAAATCGGAGGGGTGAAGGAAGGTATATTACGCAAACATGGCTATCGTAACGATGGTGAAATTCGTCATACAGTTATCTATAGCATTATCGATGATGAATGGCTAGAGACAAAAGAAAAATTACTGAGGTTAATTGCTGAAAGCAAAAATGATTAACTTTATAACAAATCCATACAATGAAATTGCTAACTCATCTTCCTGCTTGGTTGCGAAATAAATTTTTTATAGCGTTTGCTGCATTTACAATATGGATGCTTTTTTTTGATGAAAGAGATATTTTTACAATGAGCCATCACAGGCAGGAATTGAGAGCCCTTCAACAAAGTAAAAAATACTATACAGAGCAGATAAATAAAGAAAGGACTGAACTGGAAAGCCTCAAAAATAACCCCACTACCCTCGAAAAATATGCCCGTGAAAAATACTATATGAAACGGGATAATGAGGATATTTACCTTATACCTGAACATTAAGCCAATTGGAAATTAGCAGTTTGTAAGAAGGGCGAGTAAAAACGTTGGTTTTTCGTGTTTTGCACAATAAGGCTGTTTAAATAGCCGTTTATATATCGGACGTTTCACATTATCACAAAAGGACACCCAATTTTAGGACATTAATGCTTGCACATGGCAAATTTTACCCCTGAGGATCTTTTATTGTATTTGTATAAAGAAACCTCTGAAGAACAAACAACAGCAATTGAAAATGCTTTAAAGCAGGACTGGACCCTGCGTGAAAAACTTGCAGTTTTAAAGACTTCATTAGAAAGGTTGGACGGGATTACAAAGTCTCCCCGTACCCGGATTATATTGAATATTTTAAACTATGCAAGAAAAAACGCTAATGAAGCGGTGAAGTAGGAGATGGCGAATAGTTTTTGCACCAGCATGTGAAATTCTACTCATCTTCCGTTGTGTCACTCACTTCAGCGTTCAGATCGCTTATCGGCAAACTTATTCAGCATCCCGAATAAATCGGGGTGCTTTTTTATAAGCTCTTGTGCCTTGTTCCCTGAATCTTGTGCCTTTACTTTGCATCATGACTCGCACGCAACGCTACCAGTTTGTTATTGATTATTTTGAAAAACATAACCCTGAGGCAGAAACAGAACTGATTTATGATGATCCCTATCAACTTCTCGTAGCCGTCATTCTTTCAGCTCAATGCACAGATAAACGGGTAAATATGACAACGCCTGCCATTTTCGAAAAATACCCCAATGTTCAATCTTTAAGCAAAGCAAACTTTGAAGAATTATTTCCATTTATTAAAAGCATATCTTATCCTAACAATAAAACCAAACATCTTATTGGCATGGCCAAGGCAGTAGTTGAAAAGTTTAATGGTAAAATCCCAATGACTATTGAAGAATTAACTCAACTGCCAGGTGTAGGCAGAAAAACAGCCAATGTAATTACATCTGTAATTGATCAACAACCTAATATGGCGGTGGACACACATGTAATGAGAGTAAGTAAACGAATTGGCCTTGTTTCACAATCAGCCTCAACACCTCTTGCCATAGAAAAGGAACTTGTAAATAATATCCCTAAAGAATATATTCATAAAGCACATCATTGGCTTATATTACATGGAAGATATATCTGTGTTGCGAGAAACCCTCGATGTGAGGTTTGCGGCCTTCGACCGATTTGTAAGTTTTTCCAAAAGAATATTTTAAAGCAGAAGCATTAATCTTAGCTATCAGCCCTTTAAAAACACGAGAAGCAAACTATTTTTAAACTTAATTGTTTGTTCTATAGTAGATTATTTACATTTTAAAACATTTGGCCATTTCATTCGTCCTCTTTATCAATTCATCTAGGTTTGATGTTAATTTTGCATTTTAATCCACCACCTTTATGTAGTAAAAATAATGAAGTGTATGTCAAAGGGATCTCTGTTATATAATGAGTCAATGTTCAATAGTCGTTTGTCATTTCAACCGCTGCTAAATGTCTTAAAGAAGAATATAAACGAGGGCAAACCTGGTGCGCAAAAATTATATGGCGATTTGGTAGAAAAGATCGAAGCTACGCCTGAACTTCTTCAGCCCTTTTCAGAATTTTTGTTACCTGAGGTGCACACGGAAATGATTGAAATGTTGCTGGCCATACTATTTCCGCCTTCGATATCAGAGCAGGGGAATCTTTACGCAGTTTCATTTCCGTTTAAATTCAAGGTTATTTATTCATCGCGTTTATTTCAAAACATGTTTTTGAAACCGGGTACAAACGAAATTAAAATACCCGATGATAATATAAAGACCAGCCTTAACCATGAAAAATTAGATTTTGCTTATCGCATCATTCTTAAAAAGTTTTTTGGTTATCAGTCGCAGGACTTCTCACAGACTATTTACCCTTTTGTTGATTCTGTAACAGGGCTCACAAAATATCTTGAACTGAATCTTGATACAAGATTTGTTGATGTAAACCCTGTTGGCGAGCTGCCGTCTGCGCCCGAAAATATTATTTGCAAAAAAACTAACCGGCGGATGCCCTTAGAAGAGTTAATGGAAAAACTGCCGCTTGAAAAATTTGTTTTTGAAGGATTAGTGATCGTAAAGATCAATGATGTAACTGAGCAAGAGATCATTTCACAGATAAAGAATACCCTTTTAACCATTCATACTTTCACAGACGCTACTGTATATGATAAATTGCAGGCTACCATACAAAACCTGCTTGGAATGGCGGATATAAAAGTGGGAATTACTCCATTCCTCCAAATGAATAATCATTATGTCTTCTCGGCCCGTTATAACTGTAATAGCATCATTTTTAAACATGCTGAAGCGGCTAAAGAAGAAGATAATGTATGTCATTGTTTTGATGATCTTTTGAAAGATTACGACCAACCTATTGTCTTTGAAAAACTCGATAAAAAAGAAATAATAAATAACGAAAGCCTGAAATTATATTATGAATTAGGAGCCAGAAGCTTGATTCTTTGCCCACTTAAAGAAAATGGTCAATTGTTAGGATTGCTGGAAATAGTGTCAGATTCACCTGGAAAATTAAATAATAGTCACATTGACAAAATAGAAAGGGTAATTCCATTATTTACGCTGGCCATACAAAAAACCCTAGAAAATCTGGATACACAAGTAGACAAGGTGATCAAAGAAAATTTTACTGCCATACAGCCAGCGGTAGAATGGAAGTTTACACAAGCAGCTTTATCTTATATCATGGCAAGGGAGTCGGGACAAGACGGAAAAATTGAGCAGGTAGGTTTTAATGATGTGCATCCTTTGTATGGTATGATCGATGTCCGGAATTCATCAGTAGAAAGGATGCAGGCCATTCAACTTGACCTGATCGAGCAATTGCAGGCAGTACAAAAGCTTGTGAAAAAAGCTTTAACTGAAATTAAATTCCCTTTGCTTGAAAGCATAGCTTTTAAAGCCAATAAGTATATTGATTCTGTAACCGATATTTTACTTTCAGAAGATGAATTACAGGTGCATGATTTTTTACAAAATCAGGTAACGGAAATTTTCCATCACCTGTCTGAAACGAGGCCGTCCTTAAAAAAGGATATTGATCAATATTTGGCAACACTCGACCCGCAGAAAAACCTCATTTATCATCATCGCAGAAATTTTGAAGAGAGTATTGCAAAACTGAATGATGCCCTAGCCAATTTTATTGATCAGGAGCAAATAGGCGCCCAACAAGTTTTTCCTCATTATTTTGAACGCTATGCATCGGATGGAATTGATTTTAATATTTACATAGGTCAGTCTATTACGCCCACTCAAAAATTTGATGAGCTATACCTACGCAATATGAAGATTTGGCAATTGGAAGTGTTGGCAAAAGCTGCGATTATAACGTATGAACTAAAAAATAAACTGCCTCACTTGCTTACTACCACTCAACTTATTCTTGCACATAGCATACCGATAAGCATCAGCTTCCGTATTTCTGAAAGGAAGTTCGATGTGGATGGGGCTTATAATAGCCGTTACGAGATCATCAAAAAAAGAATTGATAAGGTTCGCATAAAGGATACGAACGAAAGGCTTACGCAGCCAGGAAAAATTGCCATTGTTTATTCTCAGCCCAAAGAAGCTTCAGAATATGAAGAATACATAGAATTTTTACAAACCCGGCAATTATTAAAACCCGGTATTGAAAAAATAGAATTAGAGGAGTTGCAGGGAGTAATTGGATTAAAAGCGCTAAGAGTGGAAATAAACTATGACACTGTCAAAACCGCAACAAATATTCAATTGTCTTCCGTTACTTCAAAGCAATTGCTTGAGAGGCAAAGTTGATTGCTTTTACAATCGGGAAATTTCTTACTCAAGCATTATTTACTTTTGACAATTTGAATTTCAATCCCACTGGTTAGGCTATTCAGCATGAGCCAGTCAGATTTATTAAAGAAAGATTTATTGCTTTGGCAGAACTTTTGTGTAACTTATGGCATTACGAATAGAAGAATTGGTAATATGATACATTGGCATTTTCAACAGAGGGTTAAATTTTTCGGCTTCTCTCAATTGCTTATTCTCCTTTCAAGTTTTCTTATTTGGTTTACAGCATGCAGTGGAAAAAAAAGAACCTATCCTAGCCCTCCTGGTTATGACTTTCACAAAGCTATCGTTTATAAGCTGCCTGTTGTTTTAGATGAGATTTCAGGCGTTGCTTATTATCCAAAGGACTCCACCATTTTTGCTATTCAGGATGAAAAAGGATGGCTTTTCAAAATTCACCTCACAACACCTTTAAAGGTTGACAGATGGAAATTCTCTTCGGGTGGTGATTATGAAGATATTGCCCTTGTTGATAGCAGCTTTTTTGTATTAAAAAGTAAAGGCGCTGTTGAAAAGCTTAACTTTTTTTCATGGGATTCAATTTCATTACAATCATTCAAAGTTCCTCAAGTTGAAAAAAATGAGTTTGAGACATTATTTTATGATAGCAGCTTGCATCAATTGATTTTGATTTGCAAAAATTGCGAGGATGATAATAAAAAGGAAGTTACTAGCTGGGCCTTTAACCCTTTAACAAATTCTTTTTCTTCTTCCTTTACTATCCAAACATCACAAATAAGAGAGCACCTTGGCGATGATGCAACAGGGAGGTTTAAACCTTCTGCGGCAGCTATTCATCCATTAACTGGCGAACTATACATTATTGCGTCTGTGAATAGAATTCTTGTAATTCTGAATAAGGATCATACTGTAAAGGGCGTATATAAAATTGACCCTGCATTATTTAAACAGCCGGAAGGAATGACATTTACTCCTAAAGGCGACCTTATCATTTCAAATGAATCGGCTGAACAAGGAGCTGCCGAAATCGTTTTTTTAAAGTACAATAAATAGATAACCGTCAATGAAAACCTTTTGCTTTCTGGCCTTTCTTTTTTGCTTGTCAACCTCAACTACTCAAGCACAAGATACTATTGCCGCCAGAATTGTATTGATCGGCGATGCGGGTGAATTGACAAATGGCCATCATCCTGTTGTGGACGCAGTCAAGCAACTGATTCCCATGGATGCAAAAACAACGGTACTTTATCTTGGCGATAATTTATACAGGTCAGGCTTACCGGATGAACAATATAGCTATTACATGGCCTCGCGAAATGTATTGGATTCAGAACTATCTATTGCTGATAATACTCCTGCCAAAATCTATATGATCCCGGGTAATCATGACTGGGAAAATGGTAGCCGCAATGGATGGGAAACAGTAATCAGGGAACAACTTTATGTTGATCAGTTAGGAAAAAAGAATGTAAAATTCTATCCTGAGAATGGATGCCCAGGCCCCGTTGAAGTTTCTTTAAGTCCGGATGTTATCCTTGTGATGTTTGATACACAATGGTGGATTCACCCTTTTGATAAACCCGAAATTGAATCAGATTGCGATGCTAAAACAAAAGACGAAGTTCTCACACAACTGGATGATATATTTAGCCGGAATTCAAAAAAACTTATTATTCTTGCCGGGCATCATACTTTTAAAAGCAACGGGGCACATGGGGGATACTTTAAATTGAAACAACACATTTTTCCTTTTACTGACATCAATCCAAAACTATATATACCCTTGCCGGGCTTAGGTTCTATTTATCCCATCGTAAGAAGTGTATTCGGCAGTCCGCAGGATCTAAAGCATCCCTATTATACTGAAATGATTGGTGCGGTGGAAAAAGTTGCAAAAAAATACCCCAACCTGATTTTTGTTGGTGGTCATGAGCATAGTTTGGCCCTGATCAAGGATAGCAGTTATAATTATATTGTTAGTGGGGGTGGTTCAAAACACAACCGAGTTTCTACAAATAAAAGAACGCCATTTGCAACATCTGTTAATGGCTTTGCTGTTTTAGAAGTGTCAAATAATAAAAACGTGAGAGTAAGTTTTTATACAATAGATTCAATGCAAAGAGTTTATTCAGAAGTCATCCAGAATTTTTCAAAATTACCGGAGCCCATTGCTGATTCTACAAAAAGAAAAATTGAAGCTCCAGAAACGATCAAATACAAGGATACCATCAATATTTCCGGTAGTGATAAGTATGATAGCGCCGGCTGGGCAAAAAGAATTATGGTAGGAACCAACTACCGTAAAGAATGGTCTGCACCGGTTAATATGAAGGTGTTCAACATACATACAGAAAAAGGTGGTTTAAAGATTGTAAGCCTTGGCGGGGGAAAGCAAACAAAATCATTAACGCTTGTCGATCCAAATGGAAAACAATGGAAGCTGCGAAGCATTGATAAAAATCCGGCTAATGCGATTCCGGAAAATTTCAGAAATACATTTGCATCAGACTTGGTGCAGGATTTTATTTCAGCATCACATCCTTATGCTCCTCTTACTGTGCCTCCGCTTGCAAAAGCACTCAATATTGTAACAGCCTATCCTGAAGTATTTTTTGTTCCCGATGATCCTGCTTTCGGTTATTACAGGCCGCTTTTTGCAAATACAGTTTGTACACTTGAAGAAAAAGACCCTTCCCGCTATGGTGAAGACACAAAAAGCACCATTAAGGTTTTTGATAAACTTATTGAAGAAAATGACCATCGGGCTGACCAGCCCCTGGTTTTACGAGCAAGATTGCTGGATATTCTTATTGGGGATTTTGATCGCCATTTTGATCAATGGAGATGGGCAACCAGTGATACAGGCAAGGGAAAACTTTATTATCCGATTCCAAAGGATAGAGACCAGGCCTATTTCCGCTCAAATGGATTAATACTGGAAATAGCTTCAGAAAGATCATTACCCATGCTAAAAGGCTTTCGTTACAAAATTCCCAAAGTAAACTGGCTTAGCTGGCCGGCAAGGGATTTTGACCGCCTGTTTTTAACTGATCTTGATGCAGAAGAGTGGAAAAAAGGAATTGCCGATTTCCAAAAAACACTTACCGATTCTGTAATCATCGCCGCAGTAAAAAAACTACCACCGAATATTTATAAAATGGACAGCGCTGTAATTACTGGTAGGCTTATCAGTCGCAGAAATATATTGCAAAGGCCCGCCATGAGGTATTACCGGTTCATTTCAAAAAGAGTAAATGTAATTGGCAGTAATGAAAAAGAATATTTTAAAGTTACCGGCTATGGAAAAGGATTACGGGTACAGGTATATGCAAGAGGAAAAAAGAATGACACCAGTTTTGTAATGTACGACAGGATATTTGATCCCCATGTAACCAAAGACATCCGGCTTTATGGTTTAAATGGTGATGATAAATTCGAGATTGATTCAACGGCCAGGTCAAGAACCAGGATCAGTGCTATTGGTGGAAAGGGAAATGATACATTTGATATTAAAGGCCATGTAATAAATTATCTCTATGATCTCACTACTGAAAAAAATATTATTCAGCATAAAAGCCGGACAAGAAATTTATTTTCTACCGAGCCACCAGTTAACTACTATAGCATTTTAGGTTTTAATTATAATTACAACCGTTTTCCTAAATTAAATATCGGGTATAACATTGAAGATGGCTTTTTTATAGGGCCCGGTTTTGTAAGGAGAACTTATGGTTTCAGAAACAAACCTTATGCAACAGAACAAAGACTTTCATCTTTGTATGCACTCAGTAAGGGCGCTTATCAATGGAAATATTCAGGGGAATTCAATCATTTTTTCCGGAATAACGATGTCCTGGTAAAGATTAATTATGTAAATCCAACCCTGAATAATTTTTTCGGGCTTGGCAACAAAACTAAAATAAATCCAAATGTTCCTCTGAAATTTTATCGCACACGTTATAATTATGCGGAAGCAGAAATACTTTTTCGCAGGCGATTTTTTGAAAGGCTGCATATCATGCTGGGTCCGACAACCTATTATTACTGGAACAGGCTTTCGGATAATATCGATAAGATATTGGCCAGGCCATCTTTAATAAGACTCGATTCAGTAAACGTATACACAAAAAAAACATATCTCGGTGGAAAGTTGGCAGTCAATTTCAACAATCTGAACAATGAACTTTTTCCAACACGCGGGGTACAATGGAATACCGAATTTACTTCAATGGCCGCCCTTACAAAAAAAGCGAATAACATTACCAGCCTTACTTCTGACATGAGTGTATATGCTAGTATCAGTGAAGCAGCAAATTTTATTGCTGTTGCCCGTATCGGAGCAGGTCATATATTCAGTAAACATTTTGAATATTTCCAGGCGTTAAACCTGGGCGCAAATAATTTTTTGCGTGGTTTTCGTAAAACCAGATTTTCAGGTTCATCAATAGCTTACAACAGTCTTGAAGCCCGGATAAAATTAATGGATGTGAAATCATATTTATTTCCCGGCACACTTGGCCTTGTACTTTTTAACGACGTAGGAAGAGTGTGGATGAAAAATGAATCGTCAACAAAATGGCATGATGCTTATGGCGGAGGTCTTTATTTTATACCATTCAAGCTGGTGATTATTTCTGCAACCATCTCATTCTCAGAAGAAGGAAATCTTTTCAATTTTTCCGCAGGAACAAAAATAAACCTTACTTTCTAAATCTGAAAATATGATCAACAATATTTATAAACAGGTTCAAGAACATGTAACAAATTTGTTCAAGACGCATCTTAAGCCTAAGCTCATTTTTCATTCACTTGAACATACACAGGAAATAGTTAAAAGAACAGAAGAAATTGCTGCCCACTATAAGCTGAGTGAAAAGGAAATGATGGCTGTATATATTGCCGCATGGTTCCATGATACGGGTCATCTTTTTACGGGACCAAAAGATCATGAAGAAAAAAGCGTGGAATTGATGAGAACGTTTATGACTACTAATTTTCCCGACCCCGAATTGATTCAAATTATCGAAGGATGCATTCTGGCAACAAAGCGATCTACCCAGCCCACCACCCTACTGCAACAAATAGTATGTGATGCAGATACTTATCATTTGGGCACAAAAGATTTTAAGAAAACAAACAAGCAAGTGCGCAAAGAAATGGCAACGGAGATGGGAATATCCAAAACAGACTGGGATGTAAAAACACTTGAATTCTTAGAAGGCCATCAGTATTACACTTCGTACTGCGTTGAGCTATTGGGCAAAGGGAAACAGGAAAATATTGAAAAATTAAAACGGAAGGTTGCTGAAAATTCGATAGCGAAAGATGAAAACATTTTTTTTAGCAGTGAAAAAGAAAATGATAAAACAAGCAAACAAACAGACAGTCTGATTTCAAAAGGTATACAGACCATGCTTCGTCTTGCTTCCACCAATCATTTAAGATTAAGCGAAATGGCCGACAGAAAAGCTAATATCCTTATATCTGTTAATGCAATTATTATCTCTGTAACGATATCGGTGCTTTTTCGAAAATTTGAAACTGATCCATTCCTCGTAATTCCTACCATTATTTTTCTTACCGCCTCAGTTATTACTATTGTGCTATCTATTCTTGCAACGAGACCGATAGTTTCCGGTGGCAGTTTTACTAAAGAAGATATCACTAACAAAAAAGTGAATTTGCTGTTCTTTGGAAATTTTTATAAGGCTTCACTTGATGATTACAATTGGGGCATGAGCATTATGATGCGTGACCCCGAGTATTTGTATGGATCCCTTATTAAAGACGTTTACTATTTAGGTGTAGTGTTAGGCAAAAAGTACAAGTTATTGCGAATTGCGTATAACATTTTCATGATTGGTATTGTTATTTCTGTATTAGCATTTACTATTGCAGTATTCACTCAAAGCCCTCATACCACTACGGTTATTACTAACCCTACCACTTCGCCATTATGAAATGATGCATTATGCTTTACAACAGGGAACTAAGCTGGCTGGGTTTTAATTACAGGGTGTTGCAGGAGGCAGCTTCGCCATCAGTTCCTTTATTTGAGCGGTTGAAATTTCTATCTATTTTTTCTTCTAACCTCGATGAATTTTTTCGCGTCCGTTATCCGGCTGCATTAGCTTTCACATCCCTAAAAAATAAAACACAAAAAAAAATCAAGGGTGAATGGACCAGCGAGGCCATAGAAAAAATTCAGAATGAAATAACCCGGCAGTTAGAAGAATTTGGAAGCATTTTATTAAAAGAAATTTTGCCTTCTCTGAGAGAAAACGGAATTTATCTTTATTATAATGACCCGATCAAGCAAGAGCATGAACAGGAAGTAGCCGAAATTTTTTTATCACATGTATTATCATTCATTCAACCACTACTGCTTGATGGCAAAAAGAATTTTAACCCAGAAAATAATCAATTATATTTTGCCATTGCTTTAAAAAAAAACGAGGAAGAATTTATAAGGCATGCGATTGTAAATATTCCGTCGGATAAACTATCCCGTTTTTTTACTCTTTCTCCTTTAAATGATATGCAATATGTAATATTCATCGATGACATCATAAGAGAGAACATGCAAACTATTTTTCCTGGCTTTGAAATATTAAGCGTTTATAGCTTTAAGCTTAATCGCGACGCTGAATTAAATCTTGAAGACGAGTATAATGTTGATCTTTTAAACAAAATCGAAAAGCAATTAAGCAAAAGAAACTTTGGCGCTCCATCAAGATTTTTAGTTGAAAATGGCATGCCTCAAAATTTTCAACTGTTTCTGGCTTCAGTGCTTGATGTAGAACTTGACGAAATATTTGCCGGCGGCCGCTATCATAATCTTAAAGATTTTGCAACGTTTCCAAATTTCGGAAAGAACTTGTCGCATGATAAACTGGAACCGGTTCGCAAAAATTTTTTGGGGGTTGCTGATATTTTCAATCTTATTTCAGCCAGGGATATCTTGATTCATCTGCCATATCAATCCTATAACCCTATCCTTTCTTTTTTTAACCAGGCTGCTATTGACCCCAACGTAACTAATATATACATAGCCTTATACCGGCTGGCATCCGAGTCGCATATCGCCAATGCATTAATTAGTGCTGCAACCAATGGAAAAAAGGTAACCGTATTCCTTGAACTAAAAGCAAGATTTGATGAAGCCAATAATATTCAGTGGAGCCGCAAAATGAAAGAGGCGGGTGTTAGACTTATTTATGGCATTCCCGGAATAAAAGTTCATTCTAAAATTGCGCTTATACAAAAAAAAGAAAAGGATAGAACAATCAGCTATTCAGTGTTAAGTACAGGAAACTTTAATGAAATAACCGCCCGTTTCTATACCGATCACGTTCTGCTCACAGCTAATGCGATTACCGCAAAAGAATTGCTCCGACTTTTTGAATTTTTACAAGAACGAAGATTACCTGTTAGCCACAACGAAATAAAATTTCAAAAATTATTGGTTTCTCAGTTTGATCTGATTGAACGATTCAATCAATTAATACAAAATGAGATTGATAAAGCAAAAAGCGGGGAAAACGCCCTTATAAGAATTAAGCTCAATAATCTTGAAGAACCCGGTATGATCCATGCTCTTTATAGAGCCAGCCAGGCTGGTGTAAAAATAGAATTGATTATAAGGAGTATTTGCTGCCTGGTTCCGTGTGTGAAAGGGGTTAGTGAGAATATTACTGTGAAAAGGATCATTGATCGCTATCTTGAACATTCAAGAATCTTCATTTTTGGAACAGACGATAATTGTGAAGTCATTATTGGATCCGCCGACTGGATGAATAGAAACCTATATCGACGCATTGAGGTTTGCATACCCGTTGAAGATGCAGAAGCCAGGAAGGAACTAATTGATTATTTTGAACTACAATGGAGCGACAATGATAAAGCAGTTATTTTAGATAAGTCCATGGAGCAATACAAGCCTCCTATAAATGGAAATATTGTAAATGCACAACAAGCCATTTATCATTACATTCAACAAAAAGCATGAAGCCGATTCGTCCCATATCGAAAGGGTTTTCAGTGATCAAAAGATACCAGCTCAGGATGATCTTGATCGTTGCCGTTTCATGGACAATCATTGACTCTTTGTTCTATATTTTCCGTCTTACAGAACAACCCATTCCATCCAAATATTCTTTATTTCAAAAGCATACTACCCAAACAATTCTTTTACGTGAGACGAATGTTTTTTTCCTGAGTATGATAACGGCTTACTTTCTGATATTTTTCATGAAGAATTTTTTCAGAAGAGTATCACTGTGGGTCAATATGTTTTTGAAAGCAATTATTCTTTTTGTAGCGGCTCTTATCATCAACTTTTTTATTCATTTCACCTATGCTACTTTAATAGCAAAGCAAACAGCCTCCTATGCAGTAGAGAGCTTTTACCGCAATACTTTTGAAACTCCCTGGCTCATACAAAAAATTCCTGAATGGATCATATTATTTATATTGACTCAACTCATTATTGAAATAAATGAAAAATACTCCCCCGGTGTTTTTGTTGATATCATGCTGGGTAAATATGTGCAGCCAAAAGATGAAAAAAGAATTATCATGTTCATTGACCTAAAAGACTCGACAACCATTGCCGAAAAGCTTGGTCATAAGGACTACTTCAAGTTTATTCGAGATTTTATTTATTATATCTCGATCGGGCTCATGGAATATGGCGGTCGTATTTACCAGTATGTAGGTGATGAAATCGTTGTTTCTTGGCCCGATTCAAGAAGAAATGCGAAGAAATGTATTTATGCGCTGATCGAAGCAAGAAAATCGGTGAATAGAAATCTAAATAAATTTCTTCGTAACTATGGAGTAGTTCCTGAATTCAAAGTCGGTATTCATGTAGGGGAGGTAACGATAGGCGAGATTGGTATTATAAAAAAAGACCTTGTTATGAGCGGTGACACCATGAATACTACGGCTCGAATTAGAACAGCATGCAATGAATTAAATCA
The DNA here is from genome assembly GCA_036005185.1 of Chitinophagaceae bacterium. GTDB lineage: Bacteria > Bacteroidota > Bacteroidia > Chitinophagales > Chitinophagaceae > VBAU01. The sequence continues at coordinate 43,977 of DASYQS010000029.1, forward strand.
AAAATTTATTGTGTCTAAAGATTTCCTTGACCAAATCCACCTAAAAAACTGGCAGGCAGAAAATCTTGGCCCCATTGAATTAAAAGGAAAGAATACCAGCCTTGAATTGTTTGCTTTAAAAATTTAATATGGTCGCCTGGCGTTGATACTTATTTTTTGCTGATGATCGATTATTTATTTTGTGCAGCGTCCCCAGCATCGTACAAAGGCGTAGAGAAGATACGGCTCGCAAATAAAAGGATATGGGAATAGCAGTCGATAGTAATATGATCAGCAAAAGGCAGCGGTAAAGGGTTTACAGTGTGATCAACAGCCCAAAGTAGTTATATTAAACAGAATGCATGAGATTCCCAAGGTCCATAGGAGGTGGCTTTTCTGTAATCAGGCAATACAGAATAAAAATGATCCTTTCCATTGCAGTCTCATGGACGGTCATTGATATGTTTTTTTTTATTTTCCGGATATTGACTTCTGGTCCCAGCAAATCTGCATTGTTCCCAAACAAAACAATTGTTACCATCCTATTACGGGAAGTAAATGTCTTTTTTATCAGTCTATGCATGGGATATGCCCTTGTTTTCCTGTTAAAAAATATGCTTCGAAATTCTTCTGTTTTTACAAATATTCTCTTAAAAACCCTCATTCTGATAATAGCTGCGCTCGGTGTAAATTTCTTCATTCATACAACTTATGTTGTGTTGATTGACAAAAAATCTTTTGCGATAGCTGTAAATAGTTTTTACACGCACACTTTTCAAGGTACATGGCTCCTGGAAAAAATGCCAGAGTGGTTCATTCTTTTTATTCTTACCCAGATAATTATTGAATTCATAGAAAAATATTCGCCGGGAATATTTTTTGCCATCTTTTTTGGTAAGTATCTCAAACCAAAAAACGAGTATCTTATCATTATGTTCATCGACCTCAAAAATTCAACTCCCATTGCAGAAAAAATGGATAACACCCATTATTTCCGATTCATCCGCGAATTCATTTACCATATTTCAACAGCCTTGCTTGAATACGGAGGCAGGATCTATCAATACGTGGGAGATGAGATCATCGTTTCCTGGCCAGCAAAACAAAAAAATTATAAAAATTGCATCCAGGCGTTGATAACCGCAAGAAAAAATATTGAAAAGAATGGAGATCGGTTCAGGAGAGAATATGGATTTTTGCCTGAATTTAAAGTGGGCATACATTACGGCGAGGTTACTATTGGCGAAATTGGAGTAATAAAAAAAGACCTTGCCATGAGCGGAGATGCGATGAATACAACTGCAAGGATCAGGGACACCTGCAGTGAATTGAATCAAAAATTTATTGTTTCAAAGGAATTTATTGAAAAATCGAACCTTACCGATTGGCAAACAGAAACACTGGGTGGATTTGAATTAAAAGGAAAGAATGTTTCTACTGAATTGTTTGCATTGAAAATTTGACAGAGTGCTTATTAGAAGCCTATAAAGTTGTCGTGTTAACTATTCGGAGTTTTTACCAACAGATGCCCTTTTTATATATGTGTTAACAGGGTCAATCAACTTTTGAAAATTCATATCAATTCCATCTTTCCCTTCATAGGAAAACAGAAAATGTGTGAAAGATGCAACATATTTCTATAATTGTGTAACACTTATCTGGTTAAACATGCGCACCTTTGAAACCATCTCTTAATTGACCGTATTGTTGTTGGTCGCCCTTCGATCAACAAGAATTTTTATTTAAAATAAAATGAAAAAACAATATATACTGATCATGGTACTTGCTACAAGTATGATAACAGCACGGGCGCAATCCTCGAATACAACTATTCAATACAATAAAAGCATGCAACCGGCCCTTGTACTTGAATTACCCAATACTACAGGCGATGTAGAGGGAACTATTTTAGAAAAATTGAAGCAAATAGGGTACAATCCCGAAACACAGGGACATCTTTTCTGGAAAAAGAATAAAACAGATGGATTTTATGTTTTTAATAATGTGGTGCTACCTTCTTTGAGTACTCAAAAATTGGATATGTATTTTAAAGTAGTGAAAAAAAACAATGAAGAGAAAAACAACAGTACGCTTTACTTGCTTGTAAGCAGCGGAAACGAAAACTTTGCTTCACCTGACGGGGATACAACGCTTTGGAATAGTTCTAAAATGTTTCTCAACAGCTTTATTGGTAAAACTACTGCATACAATCTTGAACAGAATATTATAGCCCAAGAAAATACTGTAAAAGCTTCTCAAAAAAAGTTTGCAACTCTTCAAAAAGATGAAAAAAACCTCGCAGAAAAAATAAAAAAATATCAGGATGATTTACGTAATAATCAAAACAACCAGAAAGATCAGCAGCAGGATATAGAAAATCAGCAAAAACTGCTTGAAAGTTTAATATTAAAGAGAAAAGGATAATTGGATTCTTTTCTTAACGGGTCTGAGGAAAAATCAGGCTGCACTAAAAAGTTGCCGAACTACCAGCTGAAAATAAAAGCTCTTCGAATGCTGTTATTAGTTTCTGCTTGTAGCGAGTCAATTGTCTTTGTCATTGAGAAATCTCAAAATTTGCAAAATAAAGAGAAAAAATTTTTCTATTCCCCCGGATTTTTAATAACAGGTGTCTTCTTCATATCTGCGTTGACAAGGCCAATCAACTTTTGAAAATTCATATCAATTTCATTCAATTGTTTTTCTGCACTTGCAGATGCGGGTCCGCTCACATCCATACCTCTCAATGATTCTTCGGAAGATATTCTGACGGTTTTTCCTCCCCGTTCAACCTGTTTTAAATAAACACTGTCAATACGGTATTCATATTTTCCATCGTCAACCGATAATTCAAGAATGTATTCAACTGTTTTAATGATATGATATGGAGAGGCAAGCCTTATGCTTCCTTTTGCTGAGATCATTCCTTTTTCATTATTGCCTATAACAATTGATTCCTTACCTCCTTTCACATTGTTGAATAGGGCATTCTTTGCTCTTGCATACAATTCATCTTTATTTATAGGGCCAGATTTTACAATCCCTTTGTAAATAATCTTATTGCTATCAACATGTACAGTTTGCCCCTGTGTAACCAGCGGCATCAGCAAAAGAAATACTATCCGTTTTAAAAATTCCATTTTCTCTAAAATTGAAATCCCAAGTTTATCAATGCTAAATTTTTTTCTTCTTTCGAATACATGAGCGAAGCAGTAACCACCAAACGGTTCAAAGGCGCTATCCAGATGCCCCATCCATAACCATCATGCCACGCAGTTGATCGTTCATTATCTGCCCATACCCTGCCTACATCGTTAAATACAAGAAGACCAAAAGATCCGCGGAACAAACCGAAATTAACACCACTCTTGATGAATCTTAGTTCGGTATTGTTATATACTCTGCTGCGACCGGCAAAACGGTCTATGCGAAATCCTCTCAGGTTCTGTTTAAATCCCAGGTACTGGGCTTGTTCCAATTCATACTTTCCAGAGATGTGACTTACTCCAAAACTTGTTGCTATCACAACATGCTTTTTAGAAATAAAGTCGGTAAAAAGTGAAAGATCGCCGCCGGTTTGTGTAACGTGATGACTAAAATTATTTAATCCACCCAAAGAGCGGGTATAAATATTTAAGTTAACGCCTCTTGTTGGTATCAGCAGATCATTTTTTGTATTTATCTCAAGGCCAAATTCGCCGCCAGCAAAAGATTTTTCTGAATATTGTTCTTTGGAACTGCCCTCATCAGGATAAATCATGGAAATATATCTGTTCTCATTTTCCTTACTTCTTAATTTGAAATATTGGAAAACCGGCCCGTATTTAATTTGAAACCATGGATTGATATTGTTCCGGGCCATAACAGAAATATTTACCAGGTCGTAGCGGGCAAAATAATATTTATGACCTCCCGGTTTTGTTTTGTCAAACACGGTATTATTACCAACTCCGAAAAAATGAGTTCTGCTGGTTGGGAGCATGGCATCGCTGCGGATCAAAAGATCAGTTTTTCCAAACAGTTTTACAAAATCAGCATTATATTTTATATGATAGGATGGAGAATTGAGTGACCAGTTGACAGCAAACAAATGGCTCATGCTGTAAGGTTCTTTTCTGAAACCCTGCTTTACTATTTTTAATTTGGGACCAATGTACAGACCTCCATCAAATGAATATTCAAGAGATATTCCGGGAGAGCTGTTATCGTAAAGATATCCTAACCTCGTATAATTATTATTTTGCGGATCATTTGATATTTTTTTGTGGATGTTTTGATCTCCTGAAAAAATATTTTTTTCAAAGCGTACATCATAAGCCATTATTTTGCGGCCATTCCCATTATTGATAAATTCATCATTGCCCGGTCCACCGATCAGCCTGATCTTAATTTTAGATGCTCCCCCCTGCAGCACAAACTTATCATCTCCCTCCAGGCCATAGATCCTGATCTCTTTGGTAATAGCGGGATCAAATGTTCGTTCATAAATTTTCGAAGATATATTTTCTGAGCTGTCTGTTTTATTTATAACTACAGAAACTGTCCCATTTTCTTTTTTTGAAATAGTGAATTCTTCCTGTTCATTTGAACCGACTATTGAAACTGTTTTTGACAGAAATCTGTAATATCTCATCATATCCGCTTCAAAGTATTTACGCTTTTTCTTAAGAGTGGTTATGATCTTTTTTGCTGAATATTTTTGAATTTCTGCGGGTTGTTTGTGTAAAGCGGATTCGATGACAGAATCGGTCATTGAATGTAAAAAAGCATCTATTTGCCTACTCCATTCATCTTCTGACAATGCGGTTAAAAAGAAACGGTCAAAATTTTGTGCGGCTTTGTTGAAGGTGCGGATATCTTTGGCCTTTTTTCTAAATCCCTGTGTTTCCGGAAGAATATTTTTGCTGCTCACTAATTTTGATAATAAGCCCTGGCTTGAGTAAAAGACCTGGTCATGGTCAATGGGTATTGGATAATAAATTTTACCACCCGCTGAATCAATACCAAGCCAATCCCATTGGGCTTCATGGCGGTCAAAGTCCATAACGAAATTGTCCAGCAACCGGGCACGAAGAACAGCTGACTGATCAATTTTATTATTGTTGTCATTGGCCAATTCATAAATAAGTTTTTCTGTACTGATGGTTTTTTCTTTTTTGTCCTCTTGGACAGTAGACGAAGGATCAATTTCCTTTATAACACCTGAAGGTTCTCTTTCCTCCATTAATACCAAAATGTTTTTGAATTTAGAACGAAATTCACCTAATGCAGGATCGTCGGGTATATAAACTAATGTATCTTTTAGAAAAGGTACATTGGCAGCTTTTGAAAAACTGCTCATGGACAAGATTCCATATGGGTAAGAAGCAGATATTCCATCCTTCACTATTTTTTCTGCTATTGTTTTTCGCAATTCAGGTGGAATAGCATTTTCAGGAAATTTTTCTACAGAACGAAAAGCCCATTGCCTTCCTGCACCGTCATTAACACGGAGCGATTTTGTTTCTTTTCCGCCCCCCAATTTTTCAGGAACTAAACCTCCATATACAGTTTTCAAATTAAGAATGGGTACTTTTACAGGTTCTGTCCACTCCCTGCGGTAATTTTCCCCTACCAAAAATTTTTGAAGCCCATTGCCTTTTAGCTGTGGATCAGCGGCGACTTTAATAAAACCAGGAAGGATCGTATCCATTTGGAGTTTATTTTGATCATGCCCGCTGATTTTTAGAATACTAACCTTTTGCCCCAGGGAGTGAAGCGAAAACAAAAGAAATAACATCTTTAATAAGCTCCTTGAATGGAAGTTGTTCACAAAATTAGTTAAGAGTAATACCGGTTTTAAAACGGTCTCACAGAGAAAATTATAATATCATGGCAAGTCGATAAAAACAGAAGTCAAGACAGGATGCGATATTATTATTAGATTATTAATATTATCAATTGTCTACTTATCTGATTTCCATTTTATGCACATTATTGATTTTTTGATCATATGATAGCAGTAGTAAACCAGATTGTCAAATGTGGAATAAAAAAGGGCCAGGATAGAAATCCAGCCCCATTATTTAAAATCCAATATCCTATGAAAAACCATAACAAAGATAAGAGGCTGGTACCCTAGGAGTATTATATAATTATACCATTAGGTTACATAATTCACATATTTCTCGGTTTTATCAAGCAGGCTTTCTTCCGTTTTTGAAATTGACAATAATGAAAAACCCTGTGTCTGAACTTCATTTCTAAACGCCTCTTCTCCCCTGGATAACTCTTATTAGTATGGCAATAACTGCGATGACAAGCAAAGCATGAATGATACTTCCGGCATGAAATCCGAAGAATCCGACCAGCCATCCAATTATGAGGACGACGGCAACGACATAAAGTAAATTTCCCATAAAATCATTTTTATCATTATTTAAAGATCGCAGGTACTGTATGCTTTTATTCATTAGCCCTGCATTGTTGTTTTCTTACATTTTAGTCGCATACCTGTTAATAGAATCGTTAGTAACTAATCTTCTATCGCCGCAAATGGCTAACCGAAAAAGTTAATTACTGACGATAATTTCACTATGATCTCTTCACTAGTTATGACGATTCCGATCATTTTTCCGATTGCGATCATTCCCGCGATTATTATCATTTCTCCATTTATTATGTTGGGGATGGTCTTTGATCTCAAAATATCTCGGATCCTGACTATTACGGATTACTTCCTGGCCGTGACGGCCTTTGTATGTACCATATTGTGATCTGTAGGTTTCAGCACGGCGGTAAGGGTATGGATCATTGATCACCACCTTGTACCCTCTATATAAATCATAATTGTTATACCGTGCAGGTAAGGATGAAGCAAACATCCAGCGACCTCGTTGCTGATAAATATATTGGTGTTTTGGAACATAATAGAACACATCAATATCGGGCATATAATAATACTCAACATGATCATATCCTACAGGTCCCCATACGGGCTGGCTACCGATATTGACGTTAAACCGTACTTGAACCTGCGCAGTGGCAGATTGAAATATAAAACCGCTTAGTAATAATGTGACTATAAGAATTGTTTTTTTCATTTTGTAAATATTTAAATTGTTTTTTTAAATTAATAAGACCGGTTATGTATACATGGAAGGATCGCTACAGTGCCTCCATAATTTTTAGCAACTCTTCTTTGGTTTTACCAAATCTGAACTGAAGTTTTCCTAACATTTCATCTTTCTTGCCTTCTTCAAACATCAGATCATTATCTGTTATAGACGTAAATTTCTGTTTTAGCTTCCCTTTCTACTCGGTCCAGTTTCCTTTTACTTCTGTAGTGTTCATTTTTTTGATTTTACTTGTGAAAGAATTTTAACTGTGCAAAGGTGAGTCCTTTAATATGGGAAAGCATTACACAATTACAGAAAAGAGTTATATCATTCACACATCAGCTAATTGATCTTGCCTGTTTAATTTCAAATAATTTTTTTGGGAGCGTTTAATTTTTTGTTCGACATGATACCCTGGCTTTCAAAACCCAGATTGGTTTTTTTCAGCAGTATACCTTCTTTCTTAACTTCAATCATTATAAATTCCTGAACTGTTTGTTGGAAAAATTGTCCAATAAAATATTAAATGTTGCAAGAGGGTAATTGAATTAATTCCAGGGAAACTAAAGGTGGGCTATTTTAAAAGGGAAATATTATCGAACCTTTAAAATAAGTTACAACATTCACACATCACAGCTTGTGCTACCTGATAAAATGAAGATTATTGTTGTATTCAACAACAGTATGCAATAGTTTAAGCTTTTGAATAATTTTATTTTTCAGGCTACTGTGAAATCTGATTTTTTTAACTTCATTCAGAGCAGTTTCGTAAGTGATTACAGCTGCTTCAAAATGCCCGTTATTTTCATTCCTTAGCGCTTCAATATATAATTCGACTGAAATATTTTTTTTCCTTAGAACAAAAAAACGAATTAAGAGGATAATGAGAAATAGCACTATCAATAAAAAAAAAAATAGCTATAAAATGGCATAAGAAGAATTTAAGTACTTATGTAAAGATGAGCTCTTTTGTATTCACAATTGTTACATGACTACAGGAAAGAGTTACATAATTCACACATCGTCGTGGATTGACAACTTTGAAACTATTAAACTTATCAACAATTGCGGGTTTATTGCATTCTTTACAAAAACAAAACTGATTAGTTGTTTAATAAGACTACATTACATGTAATGCAGATTATTCTATCTGCAAATAAATAAAAGAATATGTCAAATATTGTAGATGTTGTTGTGGCTGACAGAAATCTCGCCACTATGTTGAGAAGCGTAAAAGCAGCAGGCATGGAATCTGAACTGAGTAAAACAGGGCCATTCACTGTTTTTGCTCCTACGGATCTTGCTTTTGGAAAATTAGCTGCGGGTGAAATGACCCAATTACTAAAACCTGAAAATAAAGTAAAGCTGGCCGACATTCTGAATTATCATATAGTACAAGGAAAAGCAAATTTCAAAGATCTTAAGGATGGCCAGAAATTGAAAACCTTAAATGGTAAAGAACTTGACGTGAAAGTAAGCAACGGCAATGTTACTATTAATGGAGCAAAAGTTCAGGGCCGGGATAGCGAAGCATCCAATGGTGTTTTACACTCACTGGATACGGTTGTAATGCCTGTTAACTAAGTGAATTAATTTCTTTTGATGTTAAAACCACCGGTTAATTCCGGTGGTTTTTTTATTAATACTATTCTTTTTTTGGAACCTGCAGGTTTAATTTCAGTTCATCTATATCCATCTCTCGCTCCGCTTTCTTGATCGCAGCATCACTGAAATCTCCTTCTTTGTGCAACCTTACTAATAATTCCCTTTGAAATTTGCTGATCTCTAATTTAGCAATCAATGTTGCATCGGGTGGCGCTGGCTTTACTTCCTCGTCATTATGTTTTGCTTTTTTATGACGGCGTATTTCTTTTGTGAGATCATTGATCAACTGTTCATATTTCTTTTTTAGCTGTTCCTGTAATTTATTTTCCAAGGGCGCTGTTAATTCCTGTTCGATAAAATTAAGCGTACTGGTGGCGAGGTATAATTGCAGTTCTTTTTCTTCTGCGGCAGCATTGTCCTGTGGTTTTATTTTTAGCCAACGGATGAGCAGCGGCAGCGAAAGTCCCTGTACTACCAGCGTTACAAAAATGACCACAAAAGCAAGAAATATAATGGAATGTCTTTTCGGAAAAATAGTTCCATCCTGCAAGACCAACGGTAAAGCCAGTGCTGCAGCCAATGATATTACGCCTCTCGTTCCTGTCCAGGCTACAACCAGCACATTTTTCCAGGTGCTATTCTCATTTTCAGATAGACCATCAGCAGTTTTTTTCTTTTTGCGAAAAAAATTTTGCCAGTAAGCTCCGGCAAAAACCCAGATGATACGGACCACAATGGTGACCAGACTGATGAGCAAACCATAACCAAGCATTTGTGAGAAAGGATAATTGCCCAGGTCATTAATAATAGAAGGCAATTGAAGACCAATGAGTATAAAAACAAACCCGTGTAATAAAAATATTAATGTGTCCCACACTACTCTTGTCCTGATTCTTGTCTGGTAAGAAAAAACTTCGGGAGACCTCCATGAAATGACCAACCCCGTGCTTACAACAGCCAACACTCCTGACATATGGAACTGCTCCGCTGCCAGGTATGCTATAAAAGGAGACAACAGGGTAAGACTTGTTTCAACAACGGGATTATTTTCTATTTTTTTATGCGCCAGTACAAACAGATACCCGATTACAATTCCGATGAGGATACCAACACCTGCTACCAATAAAAATTCAAGACCTGCTTTCCAGAATATGAAAGTTCCTGTTGTTACAGCCGCTACAGCATAACGGTAAGCGATCAATGCAGAAGCATCATTAACAAGACTTTCACCTTCTAATATGGTGATCACTTTTTTATTTAGCCCCAATCCTTTTATAATGCCGGATGCCGCTACCGCATCGGGTGGAGAGACGACGGCGCCTAATACAAAAGACAGCGGCCAGCTAAATCCAGGGATAAGATAATGTGCCGTAATGGCTACTGTTAACGTTGTAAAAAAAACCAGTGTTATGGCTAATGCGGATATAGGCCTTAGGGATGTTCGGAATTCATGCCAGGAAGTTTTAGAAGCTGCATCATACAAAAGAGGCGGAAGAATGATAACAAAAACGACATCGGGATCAAGTGCCAGGTTGGGCAATTGCGGTATAAAACCAATGATTAACCCCGCGGCTACTAATAAAATCGGATAAGGAAGTTTTCGTTTATTGGCAATCGCTGTCAAGCTGATCAGGATGGCCATAATGAAAACAACAATTTTGAAATCTTCCATATTTTCTCAAGCTACGTAAAAGCAGGAAATTTTGTATGGCTGTTGGCGTGGACGCCAACTTGTGTGGAGAATCGCTTTCTCATTCACAAATCAAAGATCCTTAAATGGCGTGCACGTCTAAAAGTTGGTCGCCACAGGACAATCCAACGCAAGGTTGCGCAGCCAACATTTAAAGCACACAATTTTTTTAAAGTCATCTTATTCTTTTAAATTTGAATACCGATATAGATTGCTTTAGAATCCGGGGGGTGAGGTTGAGCTCTTTTCTATGAGAGGTATTATACAGCCCTTGGAATGAATTCCACGATTCACATATTTGGAAATTAAATTTTTTAAGTAATATCCTTTTTCAGGTAAAAAGAATAATAAGTGAAGCTTTATATTAAATACATGGTAAGTATTCGCTGTAAAATGATCGTAAAATCTGAGCTGGAGAAACTCCGACTGAATTATAAAACTGTTGAGTTAGGAGAAGCGGAGATCATGGAAAACGTTTCGGAACAGCAATTAGCAGCGTTGGATATCGCTTTAAAAAAGTCAGGACTAGAATTGATGGATGACAGGAAAAGCATCCTGATCGAAAAAATAAAAAATGTTATTGTCGAACATGTGCATTATTCAGATGAGCCTTTAAAAATAAATTTTTCCAATCACCTTGCCGAGAAGTTAAATCACGACTATACCTATCTCTCCAACCTTTTTTCCGAAGTACAAGGAACTACCATTGAACATTTTATCATTGTACACAAGATCGAAAGAGTAAAAGAATTGCTTGTATATGATGAGCTTAATTTAACTGAAATTGCCTATAAACTCCACTACAGCAGTGTGGCCCATTTATCTACCCAGTTTAAAAAAATTACCGGCTTAACTCCATCTCACTTTAAACAACTCAGGAATAAGCGGCTTAATAACCTGGAGAACCTGTAAATGATGTAAAAGATTTGTGGAATTGTGTAATGGTTTTCCTCTCAACGGTGCTGATCTTTGTGAGTGTAAAAATGAATTCCCGGGGATCCTTTTAACACTTCATATTTTTTATTCTGGATACAAGCTTTGAAAAAAATAAAATGATTGACAAAAAAAAATCGGGCAAGGTTGATGGTTCGGAAATTTTAAAATCAACACCGTATATCATCGTTGAAATACTCGAGTACGTAGATAATAGCGTAGTCATGAAAACGATCCTTAAAAAATTAACAGGGGATGTCGGCCTTATGTCTTTCGATGCGGGCGAGGGATTAGCAGAGAAAATTTCTCCCTTCGATACATTTGTCCAGATCATTGAAGGCAAGGCCGAGATCTTTATTGACGGAAAATCAAATATGCTTATAACAGGCCAGGGGATCATTATACCTGCGCACAGGTCCAGTTCCATAAAACCAAATGGCAGGTTTAAAATGATCTCAACCGTTATTAAAAGCGGTTACGAATAAGTAAACCCTCCCTCTCTTGAAAATAATATCGGGGGTATTCTCATCTGTGAATTATATAACTTAGTTCAAAAATTGTGTAATAATTGCCTGTTTAAAAACACTGAACTTTATTTACTGGTTTCAGGGAATCAAAAGGCAGGCATCTGGTTTTCATAAATGATATTTCAGGACGGAACTAAACGAGAACCGCTTCCAGTCTAATGAGAAACGGTTCTTTTCCTTTTACTAGACAATAGAGTTATTCGGTGAAATAGTTCACCGTTTTAAAAAGCAATCAGTTCCCTCTTCGCGCAATCTGGGTTTCACAAACGTCCAAAATGCTGTTAGTCAGAGCGACTAACAGCATTTTATTTTATTATCAAGTGTATAAATAAATAATAAAGCTTGAAATGTGTGATCATGTAACTTATCTACAAAATCGTATAACAGTTATTCCTCCGTTTATAATTTTTTTGTCCAAAAGCCCTCTTTCGCATTTTCCTGTTGGCCGCTTTCAAAAAAATATCATAATCCAGTCAGGCTGGAACGTTTACGCCCCACACACCCACGTACCAAAACGGTGGAAGAGAGTCCATTATGACTTATAAATGTTTTTTGATTTCTTCCACCAACTCCGTTTTTGTAATTGGAATTCCCATGATCTTATTATAACCAATGGCATCTACAAAATAAACGTCACGAATAATTTTTATTAGCTGGCCATTGTTGATTTCAGGGATGAGCACTTTTTCAAAATTATTCAAAATACTTCCCAGGTTTTTGGGAAATGGCCGCAAGTATCGTAAATGTGCATGAGCCACTACATAACCTTCATTCAATAATTCCTGTACCGCAGTTTTTATAGCTCCATACGTTGAGCCCCACCCAAGTACTAATACTTTTCCTTTTGAGGGGCCTGTATCGATTTTTTGTTCGGGTATGTATTCAGCGATCTTGTCAACTTTTTC
>DASYQS010000030.1:0-48088 GCA_036005185.1 Chitinophagaceae bacterium
AATGTGGTAATCGATTTAAATAAGAATGCAAAAGACCTGAATGGTGTTGTAGGCGCAAATGGAATCAAGTACAATTTTCTTGACAAGCCCGAACAAATACGAATTGCAGGTAAAGGAACAATACAGATTATTTATAGCGCCGATGGTGAAAAACTAAAAAGAATATTTACACCCGAAGGAACAGGAGCAGTAACAACCACGACCTACATTGATCAATTTGCGTATCAATCGTCGGGTGGCAGTGATGATGCCTTAAGCTATATCAATTTTGAGGAAGGCCGTTTGCGTGTGTTGAATGCTACATCACAAAACAATGGATATGATGCCTTAACTGTTGATGGCAATATGGATTTGCTCAATGGCAAACGTGGTGCTTATGATTATTTCTTGATGGACTACCAGCAAAATGTGAGGATGATTTTGACTGAAGAGACACATAGCGCTGCCAACCTGTGCACAATGGAGACATCGAGGGCTGCCAATGAAGATCCAATATTCGGGCAGGTTGGCGCCGGTAACGAAGTAGAAACTACAAGATATGTAACACCGGCGGCGTGGACAGGAAATACAACTGCTTCGGTAAGCAGGCTCGGAAATAATGCAGGAAAAAACATTGGGCCAAATGTTTTACAGAAGGTGATGGCAGGAGATAATGTTACCGCCACAGTGAACTATTGGTTTCAATCATCTACAGGCAACAGCGGCCCTAATTATCTAAATAATTTATTGAGCAGTTTAGTACAGGCTATTGCGGGTGGGCCTACAACAACAGTCATAAAAGAAAATGTTACCAGCATCAATAGCCAGCTCAATGCCAACTCAGTATTTACTGCCGCAGTACAACCTGTGGGCAGTGGCGGCACCACACCGCAGGCATGGCTCACTATTTTATTTTTTGATGAGCGATTCAATTTTATTTCTGCCGCTGATGGTGGATTAGCTCAGCAACAAGTAGCATCATCGGTTGGCAGCAACGGTGCAAGTCTTGGTGCATTAACCATAAAAGCTCCCAAGAACGGATACGTATATGTATATGTAAGCAATCGCAGTGATCAGGACGTGTATTTTGACAATTTGAATGTTGCCATTAACACAGGAAATATTATTGAAGAAAATCACTACTATGCTTATGGCTTAAAGATTTCTGCAATTAGCAGCAGGAAATTGGGAGACACTTATGAAGGAACGTTAGATAATAAATATCTTTACAACGACAAAGAGCTCTTTGACGATGCTGATTTGAATTGGTATGACTACGGGTTTAGAAATTATGATCCACAGATTGGAAGGTTTATGCAACTTGACCCGTTGACATGGTATTATCCAATGTTGGCACCGTATCAATACGCTAGTTGTGATCCTATTGATAATATAGACATAGATGGATTAGAAGGTGGTTTATCTACAACGCCTGAGAAGGCAATAACCTTAGGGGAGGTTGTGGTTCATGCTGCCCATTATGCTGATTCTAAAGTTTTATCTGTTGTAGTTGTTACAGCTCACAGAGCAAAAACAATTGGCACGGCAGGAAAGATAGTTACAATAACCGGTAAAGTTGCAACTACTGCAAACACCGCAAATGATGTTTTAAATAAAGGTACAGTAACTATATCATGGCAGGTAACAGATGCTAATCCAAATAATCATCAGCCAGTGTTGACCAAATCACCAAAAAATGACAATGCTCAAAATTTACTTAAAAGATTTTTTGATTTATTAAATAAATTAGCCTCTGGTAAAGGTGGAGGAAGTCAAGCCAATGGGTTAGCTTTACAGGGAGGTGAAAAAAGTTCCGTGGGACCAAACGAAATAACTTCTGAGTACAAAGAGCTTGTCCCCGATGCAGAAGGGCTAATTGGAATGCTCAAGGCAACTGCCGAATCTGGTGGTGTAGAAGGTAGTCTTGCAAGAACATTATTGAACCCGGAGGCACCATTTCTCGAAAAAACTAAAGCTCTCGGTGAATTAACAGGAACACTGGCGCCAAGCGGCCGTGAACTGGGTGGGTCTATTAGAGAGATTATTGAAAAAACTAGAGAGAAATTAAGTGAGAAAATGGATGATAACTTCTGGACCCCACTTATAGAACAGGAAATCAATGTGGATGGATTTGACACCTCAGGTCTGAGTCAAGGAGTAAGTCCTGCCGGATATAATAAAGATTCTTTTCAAATTAGATTTTTTCACCCATCCGGCCAAAACAGAGTACCAGACACTTTTAGAACTATTAAATTTAAGAAGATAAAAAATGTGAAAAGAGTAAAGAAATAAATCATGATCAAGATAATGCGATTAATTATTATTTTTTTGATGCTGTCCTGTAATATGAATTCAGTGCAAAAAAAGAAAATTGGGGATAACATGGTTGAATCCAGATTTATAAATGATAGTTTGATGGATGGAATTGCAAATTTTTATGATCTGGACAGAAATCTCTTATCAACGAGAACATACTCTAATGGATTGAAAAATGGGGCTACAATATTTTATTACAAAAATGGCAGGATAAAAGACTCAATGAATTATACTAATGATGTACTTAATGGACCGTCGTACGAGTATGATAGTTTAGGTAAATTAAAATTTACAGTTACTCATTTTCATGGAATAGAGTTTGGTGATCATGCAATTTATAATGGAGGAAAAATTCAGAAATATTACTTTACTGATTTTGAAAAAAGGATGTTGATTAGATGCTACTATGATTCAACGGGCTTATGTGATTCAATAGAATTTAACGCTGCTCCTATATTAACTGACTATTCTACGGATGAAGGTGAACCGATCATTCGGATGTTTGTTTATTTCCCACACCCGCCTAATTTTGGTATTCGATACAAAGTTGGGACTATTGATAACAATCATAATAAACAAAGCGAATTTTTATTAAATACTCATCGACAGTTTTTAGATACTATAATATCATTTAAAAGAAATTTGAATTATTTTATTTCAATTGATTATAAAAATCTATTAAGCGATTCTATTGATAATATATTTTATAGAGAATATAAATTTTAAATTATTTTTCTTTTCCCTCACCGAGTCTTCAGTCGGGCTTTGTGCCAAGCGGACTCGGTGAATAGTTATTTGTATTTTTTTTGCCGATGTCGGTTATACATGCGAGAAACCTGTCGTCACACTGTTCGTCGTAGTGCTCTGATCTTGGGCTCAATAAAAAATAAAAATTATGGAAGGTTATGGTTAGTCTGTGACTTACCAACGGCTTTTTCAAGGCCGTCAGTTAATCTATAAGTTCTTTGAAATAATGCAGGCAAAAACATCGGCCCGAATTTTTTCCTCACCGAGTCTCCCAACCGGGCTTTGTGCCGAGCGGACTCGGTGAATAGTTATTTGTATTTTTACCCATGCCTGTTCGCAGAGAAATTCCATATAAACAAGGTATTTACTTTATCACGTTTACCTGCTACCGATGGTTGCCTTTAATTGAATTATCAAACGGATATGACATTGTTTATAAATGGTTCGATTATCTAAAAACAAAAAATCATTTTGTGGCAGGATATGTAATTATGCCCAATCACCTGCATGTACTTATTTCATTTGACAGAACAGAAAAAAGCATAAATAAAATCATTGGAGATGGAAAAAGATTTATTGCTTACGAGATCGTTACCAGATTGGAAAGAAATGGAAACATTGAATTGATCAAAGAATTGCAAAAAGCAGTGGAGGATAACGACAAAAAACGAGGAAAGAAGCATGAGATATGGAAGGATTCTTTTGACTGGAAGTTCTGTGAAACGGAGAAGTTTGTTAATCAAAAACTTTCCTACATCCATAATAATCCATGCTCAGGAAAGTGGAAATTAGCTGAAAGCCCCATTCACTATAATCATAGCTCGGCTAAATTTTACATTAGCGGAAAACATGCGGCTTATGAAGTAAAAAATGTGGAAGAATTATTTAAGGAGAATTTAAATTTGAGCGGCGAGTCCACGGTTAACACACGAAGCCAATCGTGAGACTCGGCGAGGAAAAAAAATGAAATAATATTATAAAAACTATGGAACAAAAAATACCAAATATTAGTGATCATGATATAAAACGAATTATTAAAAGAGATTTTCCTCAATTTGAATTTAGTGAAATAGAAAGCATATTAAAAATGTATAAGTCTGAAAGTGAGAAAGGAAGAAATAGAATATACGCATCTATTTTAAAGTTATCTAATTGCAATATTGATTTGATGAAAAAGTATGTTGAGAACGCCAATAAAGATTATAGAGATATTATTGCTTTATCAGAATATCCCAATTACTCGGAATATGCATTTGATGATAACTTAACGGAGGAAAAAGAAAAACAGCTTATTACCGACGATTGGATACAGTATATAACTTGGCTTAACAAAACTTGAAAAGTTTGGAATTATTCACTAATTAACTTGACGTCCACGTGGGGTTTTCATAGCGCAGGTGTGAAGCAGAGCGAAACCCCACGATGTAGTATATCTTTTCCTCACTCCCAGCCCAGCTTTGTGCCGAGCGGACTCAGTGAATAGTTATTTCAGTCTTCGCCTGGTCTTGAGGCAATAATCAAATAAAGTGAAATGTTCCCGTGGGGTTTTCACAGCGCAGACAAAACAGCAAAGCGAAACCCCACGGTGTAGATAAAGTAGTTTTTTCTCAGCGAATGCGGGCTCGATATTTAAATTTGGGAGATAATTTGTAATTTGTTTTTGCATTGCTTATCCTAAATAAAATTAATAACCCAAGAAACCAAAACCTTAACATGCAAGCCATAACTCCTCCTTTGAAAACAAACAGAAAGAATAATAGCAATTTTAAAAAATTCTTTCTTCTTATTTTTTTGATTGGGTTCATTTCTTCTTCACTCCATTCGCAGCTTTTGGTAGCCAAATCAATTGGCAAAAATTCTGATAGCTCCAAACTTGGATTTGGCGCATTTATTTTTTGGGAGATACCTGTCAATGATATTGGCAATAGAAGCGTCATGATCGAGTTGATGGATCTTGCATTTTTTCCTCCAAAATCTGATGATGCCCATACAGTCATCGGCTATCTTTCAATCAGGCTGGGCTACCGGTATATATTTAGCCAAGAAACAAAAACCGGTTTTTATATCGAACCGTCTGCCGGTTATTGCCGCGTGGTGAGCAATGAAGACAGAAACGATGGAAAAGCCATTTACGGCGATGGAATTGCCCTAGCCACTGAAGTGGGCTATACTGTGGAGGTTGGGCAAAATGGAAATAGTTTAAACTTCGGAGTGAAATATGAAACCGATAGGGCAGGAAGCAAAACAACATGCAGCTCTATTGCCTTCCGGGCTTCCTATAGCTTTCACATGTTCAGAAAAGGAAGGGATTGATGTTTTAGTAAACCGAATTCAATGAAAAAAACTTTTATCATTTCTTGCATCGCAATTATTTTTTCTGCATCCATTCATGCTCAGCAAAAAGATTTTGAGGGAATACTATTCTATCGGGCAGAACTAAGATCAAAAAGCCCGATGATAAGCAGCCGGGCCTTGCAAAATATCATTGGTATTGGAAATGAAGAAACGATTTTTATTAAACACGGTAACTACAAACGCGTTAGTGAAAACACCGTGTCATACTATCTTACCAAAGATCAAAGAGGTTATTTAAAATTCAAGGGCGCTGACACCCTTTATTACATCGATTATGTATCCGACACAACTGCGGTAACCAATATTTCCAAATCAGACGAAAAAAGAAACATTGCCGGTTTTGAGTGCAAACTGTTGACAGTACAACTCAGTGGTGATGCTACCAAAAGATATTATTATGCTCCCGCCTTGTATATGAATCCTGAGTATGATAAAAACAATAAAATTGACAGGTATGATGTTTTTGCAAAAGAAACCTCCTCATTATATCTTGGGCTCTACCAGGAAAGTAAAACCTTTTCACTATCGGAAACATGTACAAAAGTGCAGCAGGCTACAATCAGCGACACCGTTTTTGAATTGCCAAAATTGCCTCAAAAGAAATTTTCTTATGACGACATGGTTGTTGCTCCTGAGTTCAACAGGCCTGGAGGTTGGACAAAATATTTACAAACAAATCTGAATAGCCAGGTAGCGGCAAAATATCTTAACATACCTAAGGGAGAACAAATGGCCTCGCAGCAGGTGATGGTAGTGTTTTTGGTAAATGAATATGGAAGGATTTCAAATGCGGAGGTAATTAACAAAAAAGAAGTACACCGCAAGTTAGCGGAAGAAGCCTTGAGGGTGATCAACGAGTCGCCTCCTTGGAAACCTGCTACTTTCTTAGGAGAAAAAACAATCTTTTGGTTAAAGATGCCCATTACGTTCGAGGTAACAAAACAATAATTTTCACGGATATTTAATTTATAACAGCTTACCATGAAAAATTTCTTCAGTGTTTTATTAGCCATTGCCATTCTTATTTCCTGCAAGACAACGCCAGATTCAAACAGAGATTACGCTGATAAAAGCAAAATTTACAAACTTCAACTCAGTCCTTTACCAGGTTCGAAATACCATTATGATATTACCAACCAATCTGAAATCAAAATAGAATTGGATGGTAAAAAAACAAATAACCTTACAAAATCCGATGTAGGAGTTTATTATGATATCAATAAAGATAGCGCCGGCAATCTCCTGCTTGCCATGAGCTATGATAAAATTCATCTGTATTCAAAAAACCGGGACAATGAAACGGATATTGATGCCGCCAATGCCGATGCTACATTAAATCCTTTAGAAAAAATGCTGGGTGCGTTAAAAGAGGCGAATATTAAAGCTACGCTTTCTCCGCAAGGAGAAGTGAGTAACATGCAAGGTTATAAAGAAATTGGTGATAAGATTATTTCGGAATTCGCCGTGAATGATATCAACGCAAAAGATGTCATGAAAACTCAGTGGGAAAAGATAGTGGCCAACGGGATCGTTAAAAGCAACGTGGACGAATTATTTAAAATATTTCCTGATTCTGCTGTTCATGTTGGAGATTCGTGGAAATTGAGTTCTAAGCATGGTGATGAAATTGGTTTGAACGTTAAAAATATTTTTACTCTAAAGACCATTAATAATGACATTGCCATTATACAATCAGAAGGTATCATCTCAGCCGACAGCTCGTCAAACAACGCCTTGGGATTTGGCAATGTCGCAGCTGATTTAAAAGGAAAGCAACAGGCCGAATATGAAATGGAAACAAAAACCGGTATGTTGATAAGTTGTAAAATGAAGGCCGACGTAGAAGGTACTATGCAAGCAATGGGCCGCGAAATACCGATGATTATAAAGACTTCCTTAAAAATAACCGGAAGAAAAGTAAAGTAGGCCTCTCCTCCACGCCATGCCGCCCGAAGCTTCGGGGCCGATTATTCGGGATGATCCGGCATCTTCTCTCTGGCTGCAGTAGAGACAACAATAATTATATTTTAGACTCCGGATCAAGAGTGACAGCGATCTCATAGGGGAAGAGGCATGTTGAAGTATTAAAAAGGTAACGAGGTAGAAAATAATTATTTCATCTCCACTGGCGTAACATGAATTATCGTTTTTCTTCCTCCACGCAATACACCCAACTCCGAATTTATTCCAATGGCTTTTTCATTCAGCAATTTGTGAAGGTCATCCACACTGCTTACCGGTTTATTATTGAATTCAACAATAATATCACCAATTCTTATTTCATGATTACGTGCGGGTGAATCGGCAATGATCTCAAAAACATATACGCCCGTTTTTGCAAAAAGCTTATTGGCGGCGATCATTCGTTCCGTAAGATTTACCAACTGCCCTGCAATGCCAAGCTGCGCCCTTTTTACTCTTCCTTCCATGATCAGCTTGCCTGCCACATAAGCTGTAAGGTTTGATGAAACAGCAAAACATAATCCTTGCGCTGAAGGGATAACTGCTGTGTTCATTCCAATTACAAGCCCTGAAGAATTTACAAGCGGACCGCCAGAATTGCCGGGATTCAATGCCGCATCAGTTTTTTTTTCTTGACGAGTGTCCAATCGCCGCGGGTTGCGAGCCGACGTCTCACTAAGGCCTTTGTGTGTGAGGTGTGGACTCGGCGACAAATTCTTTGTATCTTTCTTTCATGCCAGTCAAAAGAATTATTCCTTACTCTGAAGGAATTTATTTTATCACATTCACCTGTTATCAATGGCTGTCATTGATTCAGCAAACTAACAGTTATGACATTGTGTACAATTGGTTCGATCATTTAAAAAGCAAAGGTCATTATCTGACAGGATATATCATCATGCCCAATCATGTGCATGCACTTATTGGTTTCCGAAGAACTGATCAAAACATTAATACCATTGTAGGCAATGGCAAACGATTTATGGCTTATGAAATTGTAAAACGGTTAGAGAAACAAAACCAGCGTGAATTGTTACAACAACTGGAACGAGCTGTTGAAATATCAGATAAACTCCGCAATAAACATCATGAAATATGGGAAGATTCATTTGATTGGAAAGAATGCACATCAGAAAAATTTATAAAACAAAAATTGGATTATATGCATAACAATCCTTGTAAGGGAAAGTGGAATTTGGTTGCCAGCCCGGCAGATTACCAGCATAGCTCCGCAAGGTTTTATATTTGCGGTGAGCGTAGTGATTATGAAGTGACAAATTATGCTGAGCTATTTGATATTGATTTAACGAAGAAAAGATTTTAGTACGGCGCCGAGTCCACACCTCACGCACAAAGGCCTTAGTGAGACGTCGGCTTGCAACCTAATTCCTGATTTTTTCGGACACTCGGCGAGGAAAGAAGTGGACATGTATGAGTTTAAATATCGGATGGACGACCCTCAAGTGGGGCGATTTTGGCAGATTGATCCACTTAGTGTTAAATATGTTTATAACTCTACTTACGCCTTTTCAGAAAATAAGGTAATTAATGGAATAGAATTGGAGGGGCTAGAACGTGTAATAACCACTAAATATAAAGTTAGTGATCCAAACTATGCCCTTTACCAAAACACGCTGAGATCAGAAAGCACAAATCAAAATTATAACAATAGAACAGTTGCATTGCAAAAGGCCGGATATAGATTTGTAGAAACTCCAACCAATACGCCGGCCGCCATGACTCTTACAATTTCCGCGGGCAAACAAGTCGGAGTAAAAGTTGGTCCTGTCGGCGTGGAATACAATGGTGGTTCAAAGGAGATAATTAGTGTTTCGGATCAGAGATTAGAGAAAAGTGACAATTCAGTTACTAAAAAGAATTTAAGTTTCGAATTTGGTGTCTTTGGCAGCGAGCACAGTCAGAAAATCAAAAAAGAATCGGTAAAGGGATTTATGGATATGCCTGTAACGCGAATAGTTACGGAAGATACTTATTCGCTGTCTTTGGGTATACCGAAAACACCGCTTAGAATTCAAGGGGATCAGACAAAAACCTACGAGCAATTTGATCAAGGAGGCGGAATTATTAGTAACCCAACTGAAGTTTCAAATGACCGCGAGGTAAATGGTTCAGTTAGTGAAATGTCATCATATAAATCTGAAACGAAAGGTGGGACTAAGTTTAGTATTTCGATTGGAATAAAAATTGAATTTACTATTAATTTTAAGGAAATTGCAGCCTCCATACATAATTAATTGTTAGTATGAAATCTGCCTTTTCAGTTATCATTGTAGGGCTTTTTGCAATTTTTGCTTCATGTAAGCATCAGAAGCGTATTACGAAATTTTATGAAAATGGGCAAGTAGAAAGTGTCTTTTTTATTAAAAATGGGAAAAAAGACGGTATTGCAAAACTCTATTATCCTAATGGGAATTTAAAGCAACAAGGTTTTTGGATCCAAGATAAACAAGCAGGGAAATGGGATTTTTATTTTGAAAATGGTCGTAAGCAAGGGGAAGTCAATTTTAAAGATGATTTGCAAAATGGGTTAAGTATATTTTATTATCAGAATGGCTTTGTAAAGGAAAAATCAAATTTTTTAAATGGTAAAGTAAATGGACCTGTGGAGCTATACTTTTCAAATGGAAATATTAAGGAGAAATCTAATTGGAGAAGCGGTGAATTAGACGGAGAAACGACACGTTATGATAGCGTTGTTAAGGGAAAAATACTTCAAAAAACATTGTATAACATGGGCCGTATAGTACAATAAAACCTCCTTTAACTAACTAATATCTTAAAATGATTAAGAACTATTAGTATTCCAAGAAACACACTTACGATTCCGCTGACAATATTCCAAACTTTAGTGTGATTCTTGCCTAAAGATTTTTCCGTTCCGTCATAAAGACTCATCCAGAATCCGGTGCGTTTATTTAGAATTCCA
Organism: Chitinophagaceae bacterium; assembly: GCA_036005185.1. Classification (GTDB taxonomy): domain Bacteria; phylum Bacteroidota; class Bacteroidia; order Chitinophagales; family Chitinophagaceae; genus VBAU01. The sequence goes on from DASYQS010000030.1 coordinate 10,307, forward strand.
AAAATGAGACTAATAGCTCCAAAAACAATTAAAAATATTCCGGTAACTAATTGCATTAATCACTTTTTTTAATGTTCCCACCTACAGACGTCAAATGTAATAACAAAAAATTTTAGTTGTATTGAGTTGCCAAAAATACAAAGGACGCATTGACTTAGATTTAAGACTATTTAAGTTGTGTTTATATTTTTTTTCCTCACTGAGTCTCCCAGCCGGGCTTTGTGCCGGGCGAACTCGGTGAATAATTATTTCATCTCCACTGGCGTAACATGAATTATAGTTTTTCTTCCTCCACGCAGTACACCCAACTCCGAATTTATTCCAATGGCTTTTTCATTCAGAAGCTTGTGCAAATCATCTACACTGCTCACCGGTTTGTTGTTGAACTCAACAATGATGTCACCAATCCTTATTTCATGATTGCGAGCCGGTGAATCGGCAATGATCTCAAAAACATATACGCCCGTTTTTGCAAAAAGCTTATTGGCGGCGATCATTCGCTCCGTAAGATTTACCAACTGCCCTGCAATGCCAAGCTGCGCTCTTTTTACTCTTCCTTCCATGATCAGCTTGCCGGCCACGTAAGCTGTAAGGTTTGATGAAACAGCAAAACATAATCCTTGTGCTGAAGGGATAACTGCTGTGTTCATTCCAATTACAAGCCCTGAAGAGTTTACAAGCGGGCCGCCAGAATTGCCGGGATTCAATGCCGCATCAGTTTGTATCACATCATCAATCAATCGTCCATTGTTTGCTCGCAGCGTACGGCCCAGAGCACTCACAACACCTGCTGTTACGCTGTACTGCAACCCCAATGGATTGCCAATGGCAATAGCGATCTGTCCTGCTTTCAAATTATCCGAGTCAGCAAATGATAAAGCTTTTTGTCCTGACTCATAGATCTTGATCACTGCAATATCTGTTGATGGATCTGCTCCCTTCAATTCCGCCGTCTCCATTCGGCCATCCGTAAAATTTACTTTAATCTCGACCGCATTTTCAATAACATGATGATTGGTGACGATATAACCATCCGATGAAATCAGAAAGCCGGAGCCAGAACCTTGCTGTACTCCTTCTCGACCTGTTCTTCGATCAATTAATTTTTTCTGTACTTGTATATGCACCACTGCTTGCGCTATTTCACTTACAACACCTGTGATTGTTTTTGAATAGGCGTCCAGCAAATCCTCATCGGGAATATGGTTGATAAAAGAAATTGTACTCATAGAAAATATGTGGGCAAAAGCTTTACCAAATAAAATTCTCTGACAGGCTGGCATTCATAACAATTTTTATTAAAACATTATAACAATCATAACCCGGCTGTTTTTATTTTTACCGGCAATCTAAACCTGCTCATGAAAAAACGCTTTAGACCCATTCAAAGAATCTTAGCCTGTTCGTTGTTACTTTTCTTTTTTATGATGAAATCTGCATCGCTATTCTCTCAGCAGATAAATGTTACCCTCCAAGCAGTGAATAACAAAAACGAGCCCGTTCCGTATGCCAGTTTTACTGTGATCAGCAGAGCTGATAGCACGCAAGTGCAAAAAAAAGCTGCGGATAGCAGCGGGCACGCACGATTTTCTTTAATGAAGGACGCACAGTTTATTGTCAGAATATCATCGACAAACTATCAACCTGTTGAAAAAGGCATTACTGTTACTGCCAACCATCATTTCTTTTCTTTTACACTTCAATCATCATCCACCGCGCTTGGGGGCGTCACAGTAACATCAACCCGGCCTTTGATGCGTCAAGAGGACGATAAAACCATTGTTGATCCTGAACCCATCGCTGCTGCCTCGACAAATGCGTATGAAATTCTTGAAAAAACTCCCGGCATTTTTGTAGATCAGGACGGAAATGTTTATTTGAGCAGCATGAGCCCTGCCAGCATTTACATCAATGGCCGCGAAATGAAAATGAGCGCTGCCGATATCGCTACCTTGTTAAAAAATCTTCCGCCCAATGCCATTTCCAGGATTGAAATTATGCGCACGCCTTCCGCTAAATATGATGCCTCAGGAACCGGCGGCATTGTAAATATTGTCTTAAAAAAAGGAGTAAAGATCGGCATGACGGGTAGCGCGACTGCAGGCATGCAACAAGGTGTTTATGGTAATCAGTTTTTAGCGCTTAATATCAATAACAGCGATGGTAAAAAATCTTCTTTTATTAATTTGAATTATAGCGGGCGAAACAGCTTTGAAGAAATAGTGACCGACCGGATTTTTGCACCCGATTCCATGCTGGCACAAAAAGCGTTTACCAAATATCCGGGCTCGTCTTATTTTGGAAGTGTTGGTGTCACCAATTCATTGAAAAAAAATTGGGACATTGATTACGGAGGCAGCATTAGCTACAATGATTTTAACAATAACACCGAGAACTTAAGCGCGATAAAAAAGATCAGCACTTCGGATACCATTACAAATAATTTGAATAATGTAAACAATAAAGGGTACTCGCTAAACATCAGAAATGGCTTTGAATTCACCAAAAAACTGGATACGCTAGGATCTCAATGGGATAATGATATTTTTCATAACTATACACAAAACAAATCTGACCAAGTATTTTCAACAATTTATTATTCCCCTTTTCTTTTTTTCACCGGTGGGGATGGCTCCGGTGACAATAAGCGAAATCTTTTTACCGCAGCATCTGATCTTAAGCTAAAAATGAAATATAGGTTTACTCTCGAAACGGGTGTTAAAACTTCATTGCTACATTTCAAAAGCATCACAAATTATTTTAAAGAAGCCGGCGGAACGAGGACAAAAGATAACAGCCGCACCAATACATTCAACTACAACGAGAATATCAATGCTTTTTATTTTCAAGGTTCAAAAACATTCTTGAAAAATATTATTCTTAAAGCCGGAGCCAGGCTTGAGAACACTAATATGGAAGGAAAGCAAACCATTCCTTCCGATACCAGCTTTGCCATTCATAGAACCGATCTTTTCCCGTACGTTTACTTAAGCAAAAAGGTGATGAGCATTGCCGGCTATGAGCTTCGATCATATTTGGTTTACCGGCGCACGATCACACGACCGGTGTATGAACAATTGAATCCTTTTCCGCGGTACGTGGATCAATATCTTTCTGAAGTGGGTAACCCAAGTCTTCGCCCGCAGTTTACTACAAATTATGAGGCCAATATTAGTGTAGATGAAAGACCACTGCTGGCAATTGGTTTCAATAAAACAAGCGATATTTTTACCAATGTTGTTTACCAAGCCGATAGCAGCCAATCGGTAGCCTACAGAACTTACGATAATCTCGGAAAAAACAAGGAGCTGTATCTGCGCGGGCTGGGAGCCATTCCGCCCGGCAAAAAATACTTTTTTGTTGTGGGCGGTCAATACAATCATAATTTTTATGAAGGCTTGTATGAAAATAAACCGCTCTCTTTCAAAAAAGGAACCTGGACATTTTTTACCTATCATCAACTAAAGCTGGACAAGCGTTCGCAATTTACACTCAGCGGCTTTGTGAGATTGAAGGGTCAGCAGCAGTTTTATGAGCTCAGCCATTTTGGAGCCTTGAATGCAAGTCTTAACCGTCAGTTTCTGAAACAAAAATTGATTGTTACTCTCAGCATGAACGATATTTTTTATACTAATCAAAATGATTTTACCATCAAACAGGGAAGCATAAATGCCAACGGCAATCGAAGAGCGGATACGCAGCGCTTTGGTATCAATGTGCGCTACAATTTCGGCATCAGGAAAAAAGAAGAGAGCAATGATCTATTCAATATTGAATCTCCTGACCGGTAAAATTGATCACTGGCTCTATTTTTTTAATTAGTTTGGAAATGGTAAGTTCGATAAAATAAATTTTATGTCCGCTTCGCGTCGTCAATTTATTAGTCAACTTGCAATGGCTGCACCTGCAATTATGATTGCCTCATTTTCTGATCTCAATACAAAGCAAATGTTCATTCATCATGTTTATTTCTGGCTCAAAAACCCAAATAGTAAAGAAGATAAGGATAAGCTGATTGAGGGATTAAAGAAATTGTCAAAGGTGCGCACCATCAAAATGTTTCATATCGGCCAGCCTGCTGCAACGAATCGTGAAGTGATCGATCGCAGCTATGCCGCGTCATGGCTTGCTATTTTCGATGATCAAGCTGATCAAGACAGCTATCAAACCGATCCTATCCATTTAAAGTTTGTAGAAGAATGTTCTTCACTTTGGAGCAAAGTGATTGTTTATGATTCGGTGGATGTATAATTATAGGAATAGATTCGCTGTTTATTTTATAATTCCTTAATTAGTTTATCTATTAATTCCTTGCTCATTTGTTGGATGTTATAATTGTATTGATCCAAATAACTCCAAAATGTTTTTTTTACCGAATGAAACACTTTAACATGTAAAGGTTTGTTGCGATCGCTAATGGTGATAGTTCCGCTTTTTGTTTCTGCGTTGTCTTTAGAGAGTTTGTATGATACGATCAGGTCTTGCTTCTCGGGATCCATAAAAATATCGTCCCATGTTACATAGAAGAGAACAAGAAAAACCAAACCCCCTTTATCGACTACAGAAAAACTTGCCGGTATTTTATTAATGGTTAACTCCAACTTTTGACCGTTTAGCTTGTCTCTCAATTTTTTTATGTTAGCATAAGGAAGAATGGCAGAATTAAAATAACCATTTGGAATAGCTTGGTTCAGCGTAGAGGTAGTTCCATACTCCCATTTCCAATAAAAAAGAAGGGGTAACAGTTTCGCTTTTCTTTTTTGTGACATCGCCACTATATCACTTTGAGAAGTGCTTGGCGCTTTTATCGTGATGTAATCGTTATTTTTTATTTTATTCTGAACGGTATTGCCGTATTTTTTATCTATCCATTTGTCTATTTTTCTGGGAGTAAGGCAGCTTGAAAATACCAGTTGAGAAAAAATAATGATTGAGATAAATACAGGGAGTGTTCTCTGAGAAAAAATCATAGAGTCAGTTTTGGTTTAAATAAAAGTTAAGAGGATTGCAAAATAAAAGTTGTTTTCGAAATAATCAATTCTTTCAACTATATTCTGCCAGCCATTTTATTTTTTGCAAAATAATCTTGGCCTGTTGCACTCTCAATAAATATTCCTGATCTGTAGCGATAAACCCCTCACATTTCATTTTAAGTTCTACACCATCGCCATCAACCATTAGCTCATAGGTCAAAATAATATCAGATGGCGTGGCCTCATCCTGTAAATTAAACTTCAACTGAATACCAGGGACAGATTCTAATACTTGCCCCGCCTGAATTGGCTCAGCCCTTTCTTCTTTTTTTAAAAAGATTGAGCTCCCCTCTGTCCAGTCGGAGCTTATATTGCCCTGGAAAAAATATTGATTCACGTAATCGGGGTTGGTAAGCACCCGCCATACTTTGCTAGGCAAAGCATGGATAGTGATTTGTTGCTGCAGATTGGTTTTAGACATTTGTTGGCCGGTTCGTGAGTAAAACGAAACAACTGGTTTTTTAATCTTAAAGAAATGCTAAATGGTAGTTTGCATTCTTCTTAAATTCATTATACAAAACGGAGTTATGAAAATATCTCAACAAGTAATTCAATTAAAGGAGAGAAAAAGAGGGTTTCATCTTATCACTTCTGAAATTATTCAATCTGTACCTCAAATCAAGGAAATAAGAACAGGTGTTTGTCAGATCTTTATTCAGCATACTTCGGCATCATTAACCATTAATGAAAATGCGGATGCCACGGTAAGGAAAGATTTTGAAACTTTTTTTAATAAGGCTGTTCCTGAAAATGATCCCGATTATCAACATGATACAGAAGGCCCTGATGATATGCCCGCACATTTAAAATCATCATTGCTCGGCAGTTCCGTAACAATTCCCATACGTCATGGAAAGCTTGCGTTGGGCACTTGGCAGGGAATTTATTTATGTGAACACCGTAATCATGGCGGAACGAGAGACTTAGTTGTTACTATAATGGGAGAGTGAGAAATTACTCCTCGAACTTCCACTTGCAGGCTAGATTGCTTCGGCCTTCTTCATCGGCCTCGCAATGACAACAAACATCGAACCTCAAACTTCAAACTTCAGGCGTTTGACCTATCTTTGCGCCGCTATGACAATAGAAAAAATTCAGGATATGCGATCCCGACTTGTCGGGATAAGGAGGTTTCTTTGACGTCGATAACCGACGGATGAAAATCGCTGAGGAAAAACGACTTTCATTGAGCCCTGGCTTTTGGGATGATAACAAACGTGCCACCGAAATTCTCAAAAACATTCAGCAAAACGATTATTGGGTGAAGCTATATGAGCAGACAGAATCTGCCGTTGAAGATTTTGTTGTGCTCTTTGATTTTTGGAAGGCGGGTGACGCAACAGAAGAAGAAACAAAAGAAAATTATCAAAAAGCTTTGCAGCAAATTGAAGATGCCGAATTCAAAAGCACCTTGAACCAACCTGAGGATGAATTGCCTGCTGTGCTGCAAATTAATTCGGGCGCCGGAGGAACAGAAAGTCAGGATTGGGCCGAGATGCTTGCACGCATGTATCGCATGTATGGCGAGCGCCAGGGATGGAAAGTAACCGAGCTCGATTGGGTGTGGGGTGATGGAGCTGGCATAAAAACCTGCACATTGCAATTTGATGGCTCTTTTGCCTATGGTTTTTTGAAAGCGGAGAGTGGCGTTCATCGCCTTGTTCGCATTTCACCATTTGATAGTAATGCAAGGAGGCATACTTCATTTGCTTCAGTATTTGTATATCCACTGGTTGATGATACAATTAATATTGAAATAAAAGATGCAGACGTGAAAATGGATACTGCACGCAGCGGCGGCGCCGGTGGGCAAAATGTAAATAAAGTAGAAACAAAAGTGATGCTCACGCATATTCCAACAGGAATCGTGGTGGTTTGTCAAACGGAACGTTCGCAGCTTGGAAATCGTGAAAAAGCAATGCAGATGCTGAAAAGCCGGTTGTATGAGGAGGAATTGCGAAAAAGAGAAGAGCTGAAGAATGCGGCGAATGCCAGCAAGAAAAAAATTGAATGGGGAAGCCAGATACGCAGCTATGTTTTTCATCCTTACAAAATGATCAAAGATCACCGCACTGATTTTGAAACAGGCAATGTACAGCCGGTAATGGATGGAGAACTGGATGGGTTTATTAAGGCGTATTTGATGAGTGAGAAAGAAAATGCATGATTTGGTGATTGGGAGATGTGATGATTTGGAAGATTAAATCATTAACTCATTACCAAATTTCCAAATCACCAAATAAAAGAGTCAATTCGGAAATAATTTAATTAATTCCATGCAGGTAAATAAAAATAAAAACCTAATTGTTGAATTAACATTCGAGTTTGCATTGAAAGTGATAAAATACACAGAATTGCTTGAAAAGAATAAGAAGTTTGTGGTGGCAAGTCAATTATTGAAATCTGCGACGGGTATTGGGGCTAATGTAAGAGAAGCGCAGAACGCAGAAAGTAAAATTGATTTTGTCCACAAAATGAAAATTGCAGCAAAAGAAGCAGACGAAACAGAATATTGGTTACTGCTTTGTAGTAAATCAGAAGGATTTCCTAATTGCAAAGATTTACTTGTTGATTGTATTTCGATCATTAAAGTATTATCAAAAATAATTTCTTCATCAAAAAGATAAACCCATTTCCAAATTAACAAATCACTAAATTAAGAATATGAGCCTCGGATATTTTAGTTACCCAATGCCAGTGAATGAAACAGTTCTTTCTTATGCACCCGGAAGTAAGGAAAGAGAATTGTTAAAAACCGTTTTAGAAAAGCTAAAGAACGAAGAAGCTGACATACCCATGTATATCGGCAACAAAGAAGTTCGCACCAATAAAAGGCTGCCCATACATCCGCCGCATGAGATCAGTCATACGCTTGGTTATTATCATGCCGGCGGAGAAAAGCATGTTCAGCAAGCAATTGATGCAGCATTAGCAGCTAAAGATAGTTGGGCCAATATGAGTTGGGAAAACCGAGCCAATATTTTTTTAAAAGCCGCTGATCTCATTGCTACAAAATATCGCCCCTATATGAATGGCACTACCATGCTTGGTCAAAGCAAAAATGCTTTTCAGGCCGAGATTGATAGTGCATGCGAGGTGATTGACTTTCTTCGATTCAATGTTCATTTTTTAAGTGAAATATACAAGCAGCAGCCAATAAGCAGCCATGGTATTCACAATCGAATGGAATATCGTCCGCTCGAAGGTTTTATATTGGCGATCACACCTTTCAACTTTACGGCTATTGGCGCCAATCTGCCAACATCCGCAGCTATGTGTGGAAATGTGGTAGTGTGGAAATGCGCCAATACACAAATTTATTCGGCGCAAATGTTTATGAGAATACTAAAGGAAGCAGGCCTGCCGGATGGAGTGATCAATTTAATTTATGTGGACGGTCCTACGCTGGGCAAGGTTTGTTTCAATCATCGTGATTTTGCCGGTGTACATTTTACCGGTTCAACAGGAGTATTCAATACCATGTGGGAAACGATTGGAAAAAATATGGGCATGTACAGATCGTACCCAAGAATTGTAGGTGAAACGGGGGGCAAAGATTTTGTGATCGCACATAAAAGCGCTGATGTGGACGCAGTGATTACAGCGTTGCTTCGCGGCGCTTTTGAATTTCAGGGACAAAAATGTTCTGCTGCATCGAGGGCATATATCCCATCAAATATCGCGGATGAAGTGAAGAAGAGATTAATTGCAGGCGTGAAAAGTTTTAAAATGGGAAACCCTGAAGATTTTACCAACTTCATCAATGCGGTGATCGATGAAAAAAGTTTTGACAAGATCAAATCTTATATTGATCAGGCAAAAAAGGATAAGAAAGCCGAAATATGGGTGGGAGGGAAATGTGACAAACGAGAAGGATATTTTATTCAGCCAACCATCATTGAGGCAAAGGATCCGAATTATGTAACTATGTGCGAAGAGATTTTTGGTCCGGTATTGTCGCTTCATATTTACAACGCTAACCAATTTGAAAAAACATTAGAGCTGGTTGATAAAACTTCTCCGTATGCGCTAACCGGTTCTGTTTTTGCGCAGGATAAAACAGCTATTGAATTAGCAACAAGTAAGCTTCGTAATGCTGCCGGTAATTTTTATATAAATGATAAGCCCACAGGGGCAGTAGTAGGGCAGCAGCCGTTTGGAGGCGCAAGATCAAGCGGTACCAATGACAAGGCGGGAAGTATTTTAAATTTATACCGCTGGTTAAGTGCAAGAACGATCAAAGAAACTTTCAATCCCCCCACAGATTATCGCTATCCATTCATGTTGGAAAATTAATTCGAAAATTTTTGATGATTGAGCAGCTAGTTGCAATGATATAGGTCCTTAAAAACTTAATGGATTATTATTATCTTAAGCCTTTAATCAGCTAAACCAAAACAAACTGTTATGAAAAAATTTGCTCTGCTCCTCTGCGCTTTTTTTAATTATTGCAAACTCATTTGGAACAAGCAACATTTTAAGTCCTGGAAAACTTAAAGCCAGCGAAGTTTATATACCTATAGGAAAAACTGGCAAAAAAATTTCTTTGTTGGAGCTTTCTACCATCAGCATGAGCGGTCTTCAGACGCTTACTGAACGAAAAATGAATTTTACAGAAAGAATTTCATTTAGAATAGCTCAAAAAAAATTACGCAAGAATATTGCTGCTGATGGTACAATAGAAAAGAAAAAACTTGAGAAATTTTTCCTGAAACGAAGTGGCGAGACTGGTTTTCACGTGGGTGGATTTGCATTAGGATTTTTTCTTGGTCTTATTGGAGTTCTGATTGCCTATCTCATTAATGACGATTATAAGCGCAATCGTGTAAAATGGGCATGGATAGGTTGAGGGATCTTCGTTGCTATTTATTTGATATTGTTTATCGCATTGCTCAATACTTCTTTTTATTAACAGCAAACTTTGTAAAAGCTGCTAAAAGCTTTTACTCGAGACAATTCGTTTATCGATGTTAGTGCAATAACATGATTGATCCCAAAATCTAATTATGTCGCTTGGTATTTTCCGTATTTTATTAAAGTAGTTCTACGTTATCTACACCTGTGGATTTAAAATGGTTTGAAAATGTAGAGTTGTTTTATATGTTTGCGCCCTTACTTAACCATTTTAAAACAAACTATTTTATGAAAAAGTTACTATTGGTAGCAACGTTTATGGTTGCAGGATTTATTGGAGCAAACGCTCAATCAGAAGGATCCGGTTTCCATTTTGGTGTAGGTATTAATCTTGCTGTTCCTATCGGAGATTTTGGCGACTTATACTCTTTCGGAATTGGTGGAGAAGTGCAAGGAGAATATATGTTCTCTGAAAAAATATCAGGAATTATTAATTCTGGATATACCGGGTTTATTGGTAAAAAATTTGACTTTGGATTTGGCGAAGAAAGACTTGAATCAGTTGGCTTGATCCCTATTATCGCGGGAGTAAGAGTTTATCCTTCTTCTCAAATTTTTATTGGCGCCAGGGCTGGTCTCGGTATTCTTACTGGAGGAGGGGACAGCGAAACAGGCTTTGCCTACCGGCCTGAAATTGGTTATAACGGAGGACCTATTCAAATCGCACTTAGCTTTAATGGTCTATCAAAAGATGGCAGCTCATTGAATCATATTGGATTGACTGCGATTTATGTATTCGGAGGGGTAAGTAAATAATTATCGCGAATTTCATCAATAAATGGCCGGGTTCTTCCCGGCTTTTTTATTGTGAACAAGGTTTGTATTATTCACAGCCTTGTTGAAATCTTTAGAATTGCTAAGACATATCATCTATCTTAAGTTATCCATTAATTAACAAACCAAAATCGCTGCTATGAAAAAACTATTCTTACTTTTCGCCGCTGTTTTAATTCTTACAGGCTCATTTGCTACCAGCAGGGTTGTGCTTCCTAAAATAAAGGCCAGCGAAATATTAATTCCCCGTAGGCAATAGCGGACAGAAAATTTCCTTACTCGATTTATCTGTCATTAGTACAAGTGATTTGCAAACTATTACAGAAAAAAAATGAGCTTAGTAGAAAAAATTTCTTTTAAAATTGCTCAAAGAAAATTAAGAAAAAGCATTAATGCTGATGGTACAATCGAAAGCAAAAAACTTGTAATTTTTTTTCAAAAGAAAGTTGGCCGGTACGGTTTTCATTTGGGTGGATTTGCTTTGGGTTTTTTACTTGGCCTTATAGGTGTTCTTATCGCCTATCTTATCATAGATGACTATAAACCCAATCGAGTAAGATGGGTATAGATAGGCTTTGGAATAGGCCTTGTTTTATGGTTAATTCTTGTTCTTGCTTAATCATTTTCATTCTTCAATCTTATTATTTAATCAAGCAGAGCTTACATATTGAGCTCTGCTTATTTATTTTTTCTCCTTGATAAATCCCTAGCGATAGTCATTGGTATTTGTCCCAGCCAAACCCGAGTAGTTTTGCGTTAATTACTTTAGTTCATTTCTAAAAGCTTGAAGAGACCAATATCTTAGATTATGTTAGCGCCCGAAATCAAAATCCTTTAAAAAACAAAAAAGTCACTATGAAAAAAATTTATTTTATTCTTTGTCTTGCGATTGTATGTCTTTCCGGCTCCGCTCAATTAAAATCAGACTACAAACCTTTTAAGGTTGATGTGGCCATTGGTTATGCGTCACCTGCTGGTTCAGGTGCAAAAGGCGGTATTTTATTCGCCGTTGAACCCAAGTATGCTGTAATTCCAAGCCTATCTATTGGCTTAAGAATGGAAGCAGCCATTGTTGCCCGGTTTAGCGGTTATGATCAAGACGGCGATCCGCTTGATGTTAGTGTAAAAGCAGCAGCCAGTTATTTAGCTACCGGTGATTTCTATTTCCCCCTTCCCGGTGGCAAATTATTCCGTCCGTTTGCAGGCGCCGGCGCTGGTATTTATACAATTGCCAGTGCTCAATTAAATACAAATGGCGATGGTGCAGCAGGCGCAGGTACTAAATTTGGCGCCATGACCAGAGCAGGGTTTGAAATAAGCCATTTTCGCTTTGGTGTGGAATACAATATTGTTCCCAGCAGCAAATTGAATGGATATGATATGAACGGTAACCCGGCCGAAATCATTTCGAAGAATAGCTATTTAGGCGTAAAGATCGGCGCCTTCTTTGGCGGCGGTCGCAGAAAATAAATAAGATATATCCTTTAAAAAAAGGCTGTCTCAATTTTTGAGGCCGCCTTTTGTTTTTATTCTACCAATGATCTAAAAATATTTTGTTTAATAGGTGACTGGCATGATTTTTAAATAAAATCCCTGGTTGTTAACCTAAAAACACTGTTATGAAAAGCATCTTCTTTATTATTCTACTGCTTAGTTTTTGTATTTACGGTAAAGCGCAAGACACTCATTTTGGATTAAAAGCCGGTTTAAATATCACTAGCCTTGATGTTGAGAACGGTGTTGATTATGACGCCAAAGCTGGTTTTCATATTGGCGGCTTAGCTCATGTTCATTTAACGCCTCATTTTGCGGTTCAACCGGAATTGGTGTTTTCAACACAAGGTGGCAAGAGTGGAAATGATAAATGGAAATTAAATTATTTGAATATCCCGGTATTATTACAAATCATGACGGGGTCTGGCTTTCGCTTTCAAACAGGCCCTCAGCTTGGTTTTGCGGTATCATCGGAATACAAAAACGGAGATGTAGAAGTGGATTATGGCGATGCTACAAACACAGTTGATTTTTCATGGAGTTTTGGCGTCAGTTATTTATTTCCTGAAGGGATAGGGGTGGACGCCAGATATAATCATGGAATTTCCGATGTTTATGAACCCCGTACTTACGAAGTAAGAAATAGAGTTTTCCAGATTGGTTTATTTTATCAATTCATGAACACTACATCCAGTCGAAAAAGATAATCAAAAAGATTTTTGTTCAGATGCCGCTCTTTTTGGGTGGCATTTTTATTTTAAGCTTAAGCTATTGCTGCTGAAATGATTCATTATTTTTATCCAAAATTTCACCTTCTTGAAATCAATTCTTTCTGAACAACGATTAGCCATAACGATAAAACGGTTGGCCCATCAAATTTTAGAGAATCACATCGATCTGGATAACACCGTTCTAATAGGCATTCAACCCCGTGGTGTTTATCTTTCCGATCAATTAGTAGGAGAAATAAAGAAACAAGTTCCGCAAAACAAAATACAGTACGGAAAGCTTGATATTACTTTTTACCGTGATGATATACGTAAAGAGTTGCATGTGCCCAATCAAACCGATATACTGTTTTCTATTGAGGGGAAAAATGTTGTTCTTATTGATGATGTGCTCTATACGGGACGTACCATTCGTGCGGCGTTAGATGCATTGCTTGATCTGGGTCGCCCAGAAAAAGTAGAGTTATGCGTATTGATCGATCGGCGGTTTAGTCGGCAATTCCCAATTCAGCCTGATTATGTGGGCAAATCTATAGACTCTATCATTTCACAAAAAGTAAAAGTATTCTGGAAGGAGAAGGATGGTAAAGAAGAGGTGGTTATTTTGGAGTGATGGCACAAGGTACAGGGCACAAGTCACAAAGTACAAGTTCTTAAATCGCAATGGTATCAGCCATTCTCAATAAGCTTGAATAACAATATTTTCTTGCTCCTTGTCCCTTGTGCCTTTTCCTTTATCTTCGCACTTTAATGAGCCTATCTACCAAACATCTGTTGGGCATTAAAGATCTTACTAAAGACGATATTTCTCTTATTCTTCAAACAGCAGAACAATTCAAAGAAGTTTTACAGCGTCCCATTAAAAAAGTCCCTTCCCTTCGCGATGTAACCATTGTGAATTTGTTTTACGAAAATTCCACAAGAACAAGAATTTCATTCGAGCTGGCTGAAAAGAGATTGAGCGCAGACACTATTAATTTCAGTTCTTCCGGATCGTCTGTTTCAAAAGGAGAAACATTGCTGGATACAGTAAATAATATTCTCTCCATGAAGGTAGATATGGTTGTCATGAGGCATAGTGCAAGCGGAGCACCTCATTTTTTGGCAAAGCATATTCCTGCTGCAATCATAAATGCTGGTGATGGGATTAATGAGCATCCTACGCAGGGGTTATTGGATGCTTTTTCAATCAAAGAAAAAACAGGAAGCCTTGAGGGAAGAAAAATTGCAATCATTGGAGATATTATGCATAGCCGTGTGGCTCAAAGTAATATTTACTTGCTGCGAAAAATGGGAGCAGAAATAACCGTATGTGGCCCACCTACTTTAATTCCTAAATATATTGGAGAAGCACTTGGCGTACAAGTAAATTATCATTTAAGGAAAACATTGGAATGGTGTGATGTCGCTAACGTGTTACGCATTCAACTCGAAAGACAAAACCAAGTATTGTTTTCATCCTTGCGGGAATACAATCTTGTATATGGAATTAAACGGCAAATGCTGGATGATTTAAAAAAAGAAATTGTAATCATGCATCCTGGTCCTATTAACCGGGGAGTAGAAATTGACAGCGATGTGGCCGACAGTGGGCAATCAATTATTTTACAGCAAGTGGAAAATGGGGTGGCAGTGAGAATGGCGGTATTGTATCTTTTAAGCAAACCCCCTAAATCCCCCTAAGGGGGACTTAGCTGAATATCTTATTCGAAAGCATAACAGCAACTCAACTGTTGAATATATTTGATCGGTTAAATTAAAAATAAAGCAGAAAGCCTCCCTTTAGGGAGGTTTGGAGGGTTACTCATGCAACGAATCTGTTTGTTTCCCGGCACATTTGATCCTGTTACATTAGGTCATGTTGATATTATCAACAGGGCTATTCCACTATTTGATAAAATAATTGTAGGCATTGGAAAAAATGTTACCAAAGCGCCGATGTTCTCGGCAGAGCGGCGGCTAGAATGGATTAGGGAAATTTACAGAAACGAATCAAGGGTCGAAGGTGCCATATACGAGGGGCTAACGATAGAGTTTTGTAAAAAAGTAAATGCAAAATATATTCTAAGGGGCATTCGCTACGTGAGCGATTTTGAATACGAAAAAACTATTGCTGATGCCAACCGCACTCTCGATAATAGCATTGAAACGATCTTCTTAACCGGTGAGCCAAAATATACTTCTGTTGCGTCCACTATTGTAAGGGATATTATTCGCAACGGCGGCGATGCCAGCCATTTTTTACCTGAAATAGTTTTTAAATCTATAAAATAATCGTGTTGTTATTGTAATGATGTCTTTATGTTTTGTTGTATTGAATCTGGTGAATCAAAATTTGCAATTAAATTTAAATCATGATCTGGTACGACAAAGAATTATCCGTTGAGAAATTAAAACCGCTGGGATCAAATACAATGGCTGAGTATTTGGGTATTGAATGGACTGAGGTAGGAGAGAATTTTTTGAAAGCAAAAATGCCCGTTGATCACAGAACTCTTCAACCCTATGGTTTGTTGCATGGAGGAGCCTCTTGCACATTAGCAGAAACACTTGGAAGCGTAGCCTCGGCCATGGTTGTTGATCATTCAGCTTTCTATTGTGTAGGATTGGAAATAAATGCTAATCATATACGAAGTGCAAGAGAAGGCTTTGTAACCGGTGTCGTCTCGCCTTTGCATCTGGGCAATAGCACGCATGTATGGGATATAAAAATTTATGATGAAAAAGAAAGATTGGTTTGCGTTAGCCGCTTAACTGTTGCCATTCTTAAAAGGCAATAAATGCTTTTTCTTTAGCTGATTGAATAATATCTGAAATTAATGGAAAGGTTTTATTGAGATAAGAGTCTATATCTTTCTGGTCTATCCATTTTATATCTGAAATATCTTCTTCTATTTGCGGTGTTAATTTTTGCTCGCCTGTTACGCTCATGCTAAACCAATGGCTTTCCTTTAGTATGTACTTTGTTCCTTCATGGTAAGTATGGTAAGTAACCGTCAATGGATGATTTAGCTTGGTATTTTTTAATCCGGTTTCTTCTTCCACCTCCCTTACAGCACAGTCTTCAAGTTTTTCAGCTTTATTTAATTTACCCTTCGGCAGATCCCATTTGCCACGCCGGAGAATCATAAGAATACTATTTTTTTCATTTTTTACTAAGCCCCCAGCAGCTTGTATCAGCGTAAATTTTTTTTGAAATGCTCTTTTCAACTCTTCAATATCTGAATGATAAAATACACCAGCGTGAACCTGTGGTTGCTGCATTTCATGGATCATTGTTTTTACAGTATGAGCATTTAGTTCATCAATAAAAACAGCATCGTCATGATGAACATAAGGTTGAATTGTTTCATCAATTGTATCGCAAAGGAACAAAGGCTTGTCGTTAAAATAGATTTTGATATACATATTATAAAGATACAAGGCGCAAGGTACAAGGCACACACTCCGGTTGACAGTTAAATACAAGAAAAGTATTTCTTAAGCCTTGTACCTTGTTCCCTGTTCCCTTGTACCTTGTGCCTTCAACCCTTAACTTCGTCACATGACTAACGAAAAGGCAATTGCTGATAAACTTTTACAGATAAATGCAGTGAAACTGAACCTTAAAGAGCCTTTTACCTGGGCTAGCGGATGGAAAAGCCCTATCTATTGTGATAATCGGCGCATACTTTCATTTCCATTTATAAGGGATTACATAAAGTCTGAATTGTGCAATGTAGTTTTTGAAAGATTTCCAGCCGCAGAGCTTCTTGCAGGAGTAGCAACGGCCGGTATTGCCTGGGGTGCAATGGTGGCAGACCAGTTAAAGCTTCCTTATATTTATGTTCGGCCAAAGCCAAAAGAGCATGGGCTAGGCAATCAGGTTGAAGGGTATTTTGAAAAAGGACAAAAAACCGTAGTTATAGAGGACCTTGTCTCAACTGGTAAAAGCAGTTTGCAAGTTGTGGAGGTATTAAAAGGGGTTGGGGTTGAAGTAATAGGGATGGTCTCTATTTTTACTTATGATTTTCCAGTGGCGGCAGAGGCCTTTTCCAGAGCTGGTTTAACCTACCAACCTCTTACAAACTACTCTGTATTAATTCAACTGGCCATTGAAAAAGGTATTGTGTTGCCTGATCAGCAGGAAATTTTGTTAAAATGGAGAAATGATCCTGCCAACTGGGAAGGGGTTTTGTAAATTGTGCGCAAATACCCGAATATGAAAAAATTTCTTTTTTCAGCTATCTCTTTAGCCGGCCTTTCCATTTTTGCCTCAGCGCAAACAAAAACACTGCTAACGGCCAAGATCAGCACGCCAACCGTACAATGCGATATATGCAAGCAAAGAATTGAAACCTATTTGAAGCGGTATGATGGAGTAACTTACGTAAATGTGAATGTGAAAAGAAAAGAAACCACGGTCAAATATCTTACTGATCGTACCAATATTGAAAATCTAAAGACAGCTATTGCTAACGCCGGCTATGATGCCGATGATATTTCTGCCAATGCTGATTCATACAAACAACTTCCCAAATGCTGTAAAAAGCCGGAAGATGGAGGGGGCAAAAATCACCCAAAACAATAAGAAATAGAAAAAATTTTGATCCCGCTTTGGCGGGATTTTTTTTGCCCTAAAAGTTCGACAACCGTCCTTGTCTTCTTCAAGCAAATCATTAAGAGAATGTCCCTACCATAAACAAGGGAGTCATTTGCATTCTTCACCTTGTAAATTTTTTTGCCACGGTAGCGTGTCAAGAAAAAAGGTAGATGCCGACCTCAACGGAGTAGGACAGTACTGCGCCGCCGTTTTAACCTTTAGCGGACGTGGGTTTATTTTTATTTCTCAAAAATTGCTGCAATTTTTCAGAAATTTCTTCAACCAAAATAGTTAGCGAAATCGAATTTTTAGAATCAGGAATAAACTGCAAATTATAAGAGCTACATAAATTAATCACATAATTCATATTTTCAATTAATTATGAAGTTTATTGGCAAAAAAATATTTATCTTATAAGTCATTTTTTTTTAAAAATGATTGCTTTACTTTCTAAATCAAAAAAATGGATTTTATTTTAAAATAATTATTGAAAATCAGAATGTTACTTCTACTTTACTCATTTTATGTTTGATATAGCAAAAACCATTTTGATTTTGACTAATATGATGGTTCTCGCCCCTACATTGAGTCTTTGTAAAAAATGTTGGAAATAGCATTCGCCAAGCTTATAAATTCAAAAAGGGGTTAAAATCTTTTGCTCAAACAATTCAGGGATATGGCCATTTGTTGCATGTGATGAGGAGCTAAGTAATCTGTGATTTTTTAGACTGGATGAAGCTTCGTAAAACTACCTTGGTTAATAACCACCGTGATTATTTATCAATTGGTCGATCTATATTCAAATGCTTTAGTTTTTTCATGTCTTTTTAGTAATTTGAGGGTTTCTATATTTCTTAGGACCCTGACTGATGAGAAGATTTTATTTGCCGTTTACCCTTGTGGTAACTTTGATGCTATGGCTGCATGCCCCTGCCCAGGATTTTTCTAATAAGGGAAAAGAATTTTGGTTGGCTTACTGTTATCATGTTGGAATGGTAAATCCAGGTGAGCCCCCCGTAATGACCCTGTATATTACCTCTGATGTAGCAACAACATATTCTGTAGAAATCTACGGAGGACCGACATTACAAAGTGGTTCCATTGCAGCCGGCCAGGTTGTAACTGCCATCATACCTGCCGCATATTTTATAAATAACGAAGGAGTTTTTACAAACAAAGCAATTCGTGTAACGGCTGTCAAGCCAGTTGTTGTTTATTCTTATATAACCCGAAGCCAGGCAAGTGGTGCAACTTTATGTTTACCCACACCAGTGTTAGGAAAGGAATATTATTCCATGAATTTTACGCAGGCTTCCAACGAACCAAACTCTAATTCATACGTAACCATTGTTGCGGTAGAGGATAATACAAC
Organism: Chitinophagaceae bacterium; assembly: GCA_036005185.1. Lineage (GTDB taxonomy): Bacteria > Bacteroidota > Bacteroidia > Chitinophagales > Chitinophagaceae > VBAU01. The sequence goes on from DASYQS010000030.1 coordinate 29,204, forward strand.
AGTAGAAATTACTCCCTCTGGAAATACTAAAAATGGATGGACTGCAAATACTGTTTATACAGTTAATTTAAACAAAGGGCAAATCTATCAAGTGCTTGGTGCATTGAATGGTATAAATAGTACCACCGGCGTTGATCTAACTGGCACTCATGTAAAATCTGTTTCATCGGGTACTGGCAGTTGTAAAAAAATTGCTGTTTTTTCCGGCAGTGGCAAGATCAGGATTCCGGAACAGTGTAATGCTAATAGTTCTGATAATCTTTATCAGCAACTATATCCCACCGGCTCATGGGGGCGCCGTTATTTGACAGCACCCAGTTACAACGACATTAATAATTATTACAGAGTGGCCAAAAGCAATCCCGCTGCAAACGTTTATGTAAATGGAGTTCTTATTCCTGCCGCTTCCTTTACAAATGGCATCTGGTACCAGTTTTTTAATAACAGGCCAAACTTAATTGAATCCGATTTGCCGATTTCAGTTACCCAATATTTTACCACGCAAGGTTGTGATGGTAACGTTGCTCCTTATGACCCGGATATGATTGTTTTGAATCCTGTTGAACAAAATATTGATAAGGTAACTCTTGTAAGCACTAATTTGGCTAACACTTCACAGAATCCTCCTCATCAACATCACATTCATGTGATCATGAGAAATGGTGGTACCGGATTATCGTCATTTAAGTTTGATGGTGTTCCTGTAACTACTGGTTGGATACCTCATCCCTCGGATCCAAATTATTCATATTTATACTTAGCCAATGTGAGTCAGGGATATCATACCTTAAGTTCTGATTCAGGCTTTAATGCTCTTGCATACGGATATGCCGGGGCTGAAACTTACGGTTATTCAGCAGGAGCCAATGTAAAAGATCTTTATCAATTTGTATCGATACAAAATCAATATGCCACTGTAAATTTTCCCGCGGGTTGTAAAAACTCTCCCTTTTATTTTTCAATGACCTTTCCTTATCAACCTACTCAGATCATCTGGAATTTTTTTGGGTTGTTTCCAAATATAACCTTGAGTTCTCCAGTATATGATTCCACATGGTTTGTAAATGGAAGGCAACTGTATCGATATCGGCTTCCTAATCCTTATACAATCACGGCTACAGGCGCTTACCCCGTTCAGGTATTAGCGCAAAATCCGACTTCAGATGGTTGCAGCGGAGAGCAACAAATTGATTACGATCTGCAAATATTTGATCCTCCGGTTGCCAGTTTTTCTTTTACCAGCAATGGCTGCACTACCGACGCAGTGGCGTTTCTAGGGGCTGCTAATTCCGGGGGCCGTGCCATTGTAAATCATTCGTGGAATTTTGGTGATGGGGGTACTGCATCTATTCAAAACCCGTCTCATCTTTATCTTTCAGCAAATTCTTATACGGTAAAGTATGCGGTCATAACAGATGTTGGCTGCCTTTCAGATACAGTTTCAAAAGTGGTGGTATTGAGCGAACCTCCTGTAGCAAAATTTGATGTGGTATCTCCTCCATGTATAAACAACGCAATTACATTTAAAGACTTATCAACGACAGTAACATCACCCTTAGTAAAATGGTATTGGGATTTCGGCGATGGCACAGCTGCTGTAACAGCTACTTCAAATGCAAATCAAGTTCATACATTTACTCAAACAGGCCCGTTTAATGTTACGCTTAAAGTAGAATCATCAAGTGGATGTCAAAGTCCTGTATTTTCAAAAACCATTACTGTTCAGCAAATACCGGCAGCTTCATTTATTTTTGGAAATGCTTGTTTGCCGAGCGGCAATTTGCAATTTACCGACCAGTCAATTTCAAATGATCCGGCCAACCCGCAATTAACTTATCAATGGGATTTTGGCGACGGTGGTACTTCAACTATTAAAAACCCAGCGCATGGTTTTACATCAATAGGTCCATTTAATGTTTCTCTTACCGTTACTAATTTTTCGGGATGTACAAATAAGGCAACAAAAAATATTAATACAATCTACGCTCAACCCCAAGCTGCTTTTTCTGCTCCTGCAGAAATATGCGGTGGTTCAGCTATCAACTTTACTGATCAAAGTACTGCAGCAAACAGTACGATTTCACAGTGGTTGTGGAATTTTGGTGATGGCACTACATCAACCATGCAAAACCCAACTAAAACCTATGCATCTCCAAATACCTATACTGTTACTTTGGTTGTAACATCGGCAGTGGGATGCATATCCACTACTGCCACCAAGAATATAATTGTGAATCCGCTGCCCGCTGCTAATTTCAATTTATCTGCTCCTAACTGTATAAATCAAAATATAACATTTACAGACGCTTCCTCAATTAGTGCAGGCAACGTTGTGAAATGGACATGGAATTTTGGTGATGGGAATAATGCTACATATACTTCCGGCAATCCATTTACGCATGTTTACTCATCAACAGGCACATACAATGCAACTCTTCAGGCAGAATCAAACAAAGGATGCATTGGAGCAAGTAGTAAGCAGGTAATCATAAGTCCATTACCTGTTGCCAACTTTGTGTTACCAAAAAGTTGCCTCGATGATCCATTTTCATTATTCCTTGACAGCAGCACGATTGCTGATGGCACTCAAAACTTATTTACTTATCAATGGAATTTTGGAGATGCCAACGCTAATGCTGCAAATCCTAATACCTCAGCTTTAAAAGATCCTCAGCACAGATATACGGCAACCGGGCCTTATACAGTAATAGAAACAGTTACTTCAAATAATGGCTGCTCAGTCTCTAAGACAAAAACATTTTTTGTAAATGGATCCATTCCCGTTCCCTCATTTAATTTACAAGAAGGCGCATCCGTGTGCAGCGGCAGCATTCTTCATCTTGCCGACAACTCAATTGTAAATCCGGGAAGCGTAGTAAAGATTGAAATCTATTGGGATTACACAACTGATCCTACTATAAAAATGATTGATGATAATCCAACGCCAGGAAAAATTTATTCTCATACTTATCCTGAATTTGGTTCGCCTGTAAGCAAAACGGTTACTATAAAGTATGTGGCTTACTCGGGTCAAACTTGTGTACAATCTATTGATAAGGTTGTTACTTTATTGGCAACTCCAACTATTCAATTTGATGTTATAGAGGGCATATGTGAAGACGCTTCTGCATTTCAGATCACACAAGCAACCGTGGTAAATGGATTGCCAGGGTTAGGTGTATTCAGCGGACCAGGCGTTTCTTCAACAGGAATTTTTACCCCTGCCGTTGCAGATGCGGGAATACAAACTATTCGTTATACATATACTGCGAACAATGGTTGTTCAAATTATAAAGATCAAACTATAAACGTTTATCCCGTACCAAACGCTAATGCAGGTCCAGATAAATTCGTATTGGAAGGAGGCGTGGTTATGTTAACTCCTGCCTTAAATGCAAATTACCCGGTAACTTATTTATGGTCTCCTGCTACTTGGCTTGATAAACCTGGAATTGAAACACCTGTGGCATCGCCTCTTAATGATATTACTTACACACTTACTGTAACATCTAATAAAGGTTGCAGCAGTTCTGATGATGTATTTGTAAAAGTTTTGAAAGCACCGCAAATACCCAACATTTTTAGCCCAAACAATGATGGCATTCACGATAAATGGGAAATATCTTATTTAGCAAGTTATCCTGGTTGCACAGTTGACATTTATAATCGCTACGGGCAGTTGATCTATCATTCGGTAGGTTATGATAAACCATGGGATGGAACGGTGAACGGTAAACAAGTGCCTGTGGGTACATACTATTATGTAATTGATCCGAAAAATGGCCGGAAAAAAATGTCGGGTTATGTAGATATTATACGTTAACCAATGAAAAAATTTTTTGTTATCATATCAATGGTTTTGGCAAATGCAATCGCGTTCGGGCAGCAACGACCGCACTATACTCAATATATTCTTAATAATTACATTCTCAATCCTGCCATTAGTGGAATTGAAAATTATACAGATGTTAAGTTAAGTGTAAGAGATCAATGGGTTGGCCTAAATGGTGCGCCGCGAACTGCTTATTTCACAATTCATGGACCAATTGGTAAAACGGACTACCGAACAACGGCCACATCTTATAGCATTCCGGGAGAAAATCCAAGAGGAAAAGCTTATTGGGAATCATACACAGCGGCTGAGCCCCATCATGGAATTGGCTTTGCAGCAATCAATGATCGTACCGGGAGTTTTAACCGGTTTACCGCTTATGTTACTTATGCATATCACATTGGCCTGAATTCAACTACGAATCTAGCTGGCGGATTTTCTGCTGGCATTACCAAGATCGGTCTTGATAAATCAAAAACCGATTTTAGCGGCACTGGCGATCCAAACGATCCTGCAGCTGGCGCCGCTTACGATGGATATTTAAATAAGGTAAAACCTGATATAGGAGTAGGGCTGTGGCTATACTCCCGCGATTATTTTATTGGGCTTTCTGCGCAGCAAGTTGTTCCTCAAAAATTGACTTTTGTGGACGATGCAATAGCAGCTCCAACAGGAAGACTAATACCACACTTATTTCTGACAGGTGGTTATCGTTTTTTGTTAACGAATGATATCAATGCTATTCCTTCATTAATGGTAAAATATATTCGGGGCTCATCTGAAAATGATTTTCAGTTTGAAACAAATTTAAAACTACAATATCAAGATCGTTTATGGATTGGAGGCAGCTATCGATATCAAGACGGCTATGCAGCTATGTTAGGTCTAAATGTTAGCAATACGTTCAATATAGGCTATGCTTATGATTTTACTACAACCAAGTTAAACACGGTAAGCCGCGGCACTCATGAAATTGTTTTGGGATTTGTTCTTGGAAACAAATACAGCGAAGCTTGCCCTAGGTGTAATTGGTAAAATTTTCAGTTCAAAACTTCCAAAGCTTCATGCGATTCAGAGGTTTGTAACTATTGAAGCATATTTATTACACCTCTTAAACTTTAGAACGCTTTTAGATGTGAATGATCTTTTTATGCTTGATCGCATTGATAATTTTCAATTGCTCCTGTACTTTCTCTTTTTGCAGTTTTATTTCTCCTAATTTCAAATTGGTGTCAGGAATTGATTCACATTTATTTTGTGTCATCCAATTCTCTACTTTGCAAAGATCATTTAAAGCCAAAGAATAGACATTTGTTACACTATCCAATTGAATCTTGGAAATTGCAACATTCAATTGTGTATTAAGTTGGTCCCAGTTTATATTGTTATAAGCATATCGAAGTCTAGTTTCAAGCTGTTGCCAGTTAACTTTTTCCAATTCAGTATAATATTTTTCTTTCAGGTTTTCTTTTTCTACTTGGGTAAGAGCATCAGCAACATTTTTCTCAACCTGCTTCCATTGGCCTTCTTCTAATATTTTCTTGGTTGCTTGTATTGTTCCTTTCACTTGCTCTTCCTGATATTTCTTCAATCTTGGTTCAAGCAATATTCTGTTATCAACTTGAACAAAATCGGTTTCCGATGCGGGATTTGTATATACCAAATGTTCTTGAGGAATGACATTCACTTCAACAAAAGGCTCGACTTTTTTCTTTATAGATGAGTTTACTTTTTTTACTATTTGAGTTTTAATTTCCTCCACTTTCTTTTCAATTGGCTTATCGATACTGTATTCCTTTCCGTCGGATACTAATTGATAGAAAGGATTTGAAAATGTATTAAAGGCCAGCGAGGAATTTTGAATAACCGGAGAACTAAAAAAGAACAAGGCGTTCAAACCAATCACACAAATAAGACCTGCCAACAAACCGCCCAGTTTTCGAAAATCAGGAGTTTTTCTTTTTTCAATACCTAGAATTTTTTCAATGCGATGAAGGAGGTCGTTTCTTTGGCCCGAAGCAGCGACAGCCATTGGTTGTCTCTTATAATTATTTTTCTCCAGTAACAGCAGCGCAGAGGCGTACCCATGAGGATCATATTGAAATTGAATAACCATTTCATCGCAGCTTTTCTCTCTTTCCCTTTCAATAGTTTTTGCAAAAAGTTTTACAAATGGATTAAAATAAAGAATTGTCCTGATGAAATTGATAAACAGATTTATAAAATAGTCATAGCGGCGAATATGTGCTAGCTCATGCAGCAATACAGCCTCTACTTGCTTTTGCGATAAATTAGTAATCGCAGCTATTGGCATTAAAATAATCGGCTTCAAAAAACCAATAGTAACAGGGGAAGTGATGAGGTCAGAAATATAAATATGCACAGACTTGCGTATTCCCATTCTTTCAGCAAATCGCTGAACAAAAATCCTGAGATCAACATGGCATTTTGATAAACCTATTGAACGAATCATTTTTACAAAACGATAATTGCGGATAAACTGTATGGCAGGTACAACCAATAATAATAAATAGGCCATTGAAGCATAGGGCAAAATCATTTGCAACTGCTCATTCCATTGCGCATTTCCTTTTTGAAATGAGCCCAGCGCAAGCAAAGAACGTTTGATTGCATCAGGATCAATGATCCAATGAGAGATTAATGTGAATAGGAACCAGCCGAAACCGCCAGTTAAGAAAATAGCCGCCAGTCTGCTTTTAACTGCGGGCTTATTGATGCCAAACGATAGAGTTACTTGAAAGATGACCCATAAAAAGGCCATTTGCCAAAGACTGTTCAGCACAGCCCAGCCTAATGCCTGCAGAAAGTCGGAGTCGCCGAATAAGGACATTCCTACTGATTTTTAAGCGAATTCAATAAAGCCTGTATTTCTTCTAGTTCTTCTTGACTTGCTTTGTGCTCGCCCAGTGCCTGAATCACCAGTTGAGTAGGGGAGCCGCCAAACAATGAATCAATCATTTTGCTAAGCAAATGCTTCTGCGTTTTTTCTTTATTCACTGCTGCCTGATACACATGCGTCCTCATTGAATCATCTCTTTTCACCAGGCCCTTCTCGTGCATGATCTGCATAAGCTTTAGGGTAGTGGTATAACCTGCATCTTTTGTCTTAGCAAGCTCCTCGTGAACTTCACGAACAGTGGCCAATCCTTTCGTCCAAAGAATTTGGAGAATTTCCAGTTCGCTTTCGGTAGGTTTTACATACTTAGTATTTGCCATAATGCCGGTTAAATTTGTAGTCGAATATACGACTATTTTCGTAATGACAAAAAATGAAAACCTTTTTTATCTTTTTTTAACAGCTATTAACATTGAGACGCAGCCGGTTTTAAAAATGTTACAAGGGCTTGTGAACCCTCGAAAATTATTGAACTACTAGAACCTGGAAGCTTCCGGGAATCATCATCGGCCTTCCATTTTGCCCTGTCTTAGTGGGGTCAAAATCGGCAGTTGGCAAAAACAATGTCCCGCTTTTTTCATCAATGGTGATTGTGCGGGCACCCCGCTTTGTTGGAAAATTACCAAGTACTTCGAATTTATTTGCATCTTTTTCAACTACAGCAGTTATCGTTCCTTCACCATTTGATGTATAAATGATTTTATTCTTTGAATCAAACGCAGCACCGTCGCAACCGTCGCCAATAGGAACAGTGAGAACTACAGCGCCATTGTCCGCATTTACAATCGCCAGCATTTTATCGCAACCGGCAAATAATCTTTTTGTTCCTTTATCGAAAGCAAGCCCGGTAGGACCTTGGGCAGGAGCGAGGGGCCAATGATTCTTTCCCTTATGATTTTTCAGGTCAATTTCAACTATCTCATTTTTATCTTCAATATTCACAAACAATTTTCCATTACCGTCAGAAACCGCGGTCTCGGGTTTGCCACCTACATCAATACTGTCAACCGTTTTTCCTTCTTTAGGATCGATCAGTGAAAGATTTTTACTACGGCCATTACAAGTAATGATCATTTTTGTAAAAGGCTCATACATGATAGCGTCAGGATTTTGACCTGTTGCTATTTGCCCAAGCACTTCGTTTGTCTTCAGATCAAAAACGGTTACATTATTTATTCTTCCATTACTTGTATATCCTCTATTCAATTCTTTATCAAAAGCAATTCCGTGAACACCGGTGGTGTTTGGAATATAACCGATAGAATCACCGGTGTCTTCATTTAAAATATTTACCTGTGTGCCATGAGATACATAGAGCTTGCCATCATTAACGGCTATGTAATCCCAACCACCGGGGCTAGCAATGTGATAAGTTTTTACAACTTTATATTCATGTTGTGCATGGATGGTTGAAATTATTGGCAGTGAGAAAATAAATGTTAAGAGGACTTTTTTTGACATAAAGAATTTTTGAAAGACATTAAAGATAACTTGTGAACTTTACAAGGCTAGAAAACAGTTAAAGCTTGATTTCGAGTTGTCGAAATTAGCACTCAATTTTAATTTAAACTTTAAAATCATTTTATGTGGAAGCTATTCGTCGCTATATTACCAGCCGGGCTTTCTGGTTTATTAGTTAATTGCCAAAAATTAAAGGAGTCACAAGTGCCCGCTGCAGTAAAAGCCGTATTTCAAAAACAATATCCCAATATAAAACCGAGCTGGGATAAGGAAGGCGCAAACTATGAGGCAAATTTTAAGAAGGATGGAAAAGAGATGTCAGCGGTTATTGAAAAGAATGGAACAATTGTTGAAACAGAAACTATGATTGCTGTAAGCGAATTGCCTCAGATTGTAAAAACTTACATGAAGGAACATTACGGGAATATGAAAGTTAAGGAAGCTGCAAAAATTGTGAAGGCCAATGGAGAGGTGAATTACGAGGCAGAAATTTCCCATAAGGACGTTGTGTTTGATGGAAATGGTAAATTTGTAAAGGAAGAAAAAGAATAAATCTATAAAAGGGCAGGGTAAACCTTGCGGCTTTATTTATATTCAGACAGGAATGAAATATTTTCTCACCCTTTTCATTGGATTATTACCAGTTCTTTGTTTGGGGCAAGGCCAAACACTTAATGAGTACATACAGCTTGCAAAGGAAAACAGCGCCATACTAAAAGATTTTCAGAATCAAATTCTTTCTAACCGAATAGACAGCCAGATATTAAAAGCTACCACAAAAACACAACTCAACTTTATCAGTAATGAGATGTATGCACCTGTTATTAAGGGCTGGGGCTATGATGAAGCTATTACAAACATTGCACAGGTTTCCGGAATGGTGCAGGCAACAAAAAGTTTTTTGTCAAAGGGGAACCTGGCAGCTCAATACAGAAAAATTGCTTTGCAAAACCAATCATTGCGTGATACGCTTTTCCTGTCTATAAAAGATCTGGTAAAAACAATTACGGAACAATATATCACTGCTTATGGAGATCAGCTTGTTATGGACTACAGCAAAGAGTTGTACGAATTGCTCAAAAAGGAAGAAGAAATCTTAAAAAAGCTGGCCCAGTCGAATGTTATTAAACAAACTGAGTTTCTTGCCTTTAATATCACCATGCAACAGCAGGAACTAACGTACCTGCAAGCACAAATTCAATACAATGTGGATTATCTTACTTTGAATTATTTGGCAGGAATTGTTGACACTACAATAAACAGGGTTGAGGAACCAAAACTAGAGGATAGTCTGCCCCAAGATTTTTATAATTCGGTTTTTCTTCAGCGATATGTTACTGACAGTTTACGCATCGTAAATGAGCGCCGGCTGATTGATTATAGCTATCGTCCAACTTTCAATGCTTTTACAGACGCCGGGTTTAACTCATCATTGCAAAACACCCCCTATAAAAATATTGGCTTTAGCATCGGTGTGAATATCAAGATGCCATTATATGATGCACACCAGAAAAGTTTGAAATATCAAAAACTAGATATTGAAGAAAGAACAAGGCAAACAAACAAAATTTTTTTTATCAATCAGTATAATCAGCAAGTGACACAACTTTATATTCAATTGAACGCTACGGACCAGCTATTTGAAAAAATAAAACAGCAGGTGAATTACACGAAGACCCTCATTACAGCCTATGAAAAACTCTTGGAAACAAGTGACGTAAAAATTACGGATTTTGTAACAGCGATTACAAATTATCTCAATGCGCAAAACTCATATCGGCAAAATCTTATCAGTCGTTTGAAAATAATAAACCAGATCAATTACTGGTATCGGTAAAAGTTTATTGTATGAGAAAAGACTTTATATACTTTCTTTTTTTGGCTACGGGAGTTGGGTTAATGGCCTGTCACCATAAAACTACGGAAACAGAAGAAGAAGTTGCACCCGAACAAGTGCAAACTCCTGTTACAATAACATCTATAAGCAATGAGCCGCTCGTAGAATATGCAGAGTTAAATGCGACTTCTATTTTTCAACAGGATAATATTGTAAAGTCAAATATCAACGGTTTTATCAAATCAGTGAATATCAAACATGGACAATATGTAGGCAAAGGTCAAACCTTATTTATCTTAAAAACGAAAGAAGCGGAAAGCCTTGGCAACACAATTAATAAATTAGATTCTTCATTTCATTTCACGGGCACGCTCCGCATTACTTCACCTGAAAGCGGATATATCACTGAACTTCCGCATCAGGTCGGTGATTATGTACAGGATGGCGAACAGTTAGCAGTAATCAGCAATTCAAAAAGCTTTGGCTTTATTTTGAATCTTCCTTATGAATTGCGCAAATATGTTTCACTGAATAAAAATGTAGAGCTAGTTCTGCCTGATGAGACGCATCTTAGTGGAGTAATAGCTTTGTTGATGCCGACCATTGATTCTGCATCTCAAACACAGCAAATTTTGATTAAGGTACCTTCTTCAGCAAATATTCCGGAGAATCTTATTGCGAAAGTCAGAATTCTGAAATCAGAAAAAACAAATGCAATATCATTACCTAAACAAGCCGTGCTTAGTGATGAATCACAAACAAATTTTTGGGTGATGAAAATGATAGACTCCGTAACGGCGGTAAAAGTGCCGGTGATAAAAGGAATGGAAACAGGTGACAGGGTTGAGATTGTTCGCCCCCAATTTTCGGTGAATGATAAAATTTTGTTGAGTGGAAATTATGGATTGCCGGATACGGCGAAGGTTAGAATCGTGAAAGAATAAAAAAATTATTAATTATTGATTATTTGGATTATTGAGAAGAGTTAAATAATTAGTAATTAATAATAAATAATCTGCTCATGCGCAACTTCTTTGTTACATATAAAAATCCTCTTACAGTATTTATTGTGCTGATCATTATGAGCGGTTTATTTGTGTATAGCCGCCTGCAAACTTCTTTATTTCCCGAGATCACCTTTCCTAAAATAAAAATCATCGCAGATGCCGGATTGCAGCCTGTAAATAAAATGATGGTTACAGTAACAAAGCCCTTGGAGAATGCCATCAAGCGTGTTCCTGATTTAGCGGATATTCGAAGCATTACTAGCCGAGGGAGTTGCGAGATATCTGCATTTATGAATTGGGATGCTAATATTGATCTCAGCCAGCAGCGCATTGAATCGAGAATTGCTGAAATAAGAAATGACTTGCCTGCAGGAGTTCAGATAACGGTAGAAAAAATGAACCCATCCATTTTGGCTGTGATTGGTTATACACTTGAGTCAAATAGCAATAATCGAACTGCTATTGACATGAAGCAAATCGCTTTGAATACGGTAAAACCTTTCTTATCACAGGTGCAAGGAGTGGCAGAGGTTCGTATCATTGGGGGAAAGCAAAAGGAATATTGGCTTACACTCAACCCTCAAAAAATGGGTACGATGGGAATTACTCCGGATATTCTTTCCAATGCTTTAACGCAAACCAATTTCATTCAATCCAATGGCTATGTATCCGATTATCGTTTGCTTTACTTGACAGTCACAGATGCCACGGTACATTCATTAGAAGAGTTGCAAAACCTCATTATTTCAAATAATGGAAAGAGAATTGTTCAGTTGAAAGATATTGCCGAAGTAAAAATTAAGGAAGGAGTTGAATACACAAGAATCAACGCCAATGGAAAAGAGGGTTTGCTGGTGGCGATTATTAAGCAGCCAAATACAAACCTCATAACGGTTTCAAGCGACATGCAAAAAAAACTGGAAGAGTTAAAGAGAATTCTTCCGCAAGGTGTAACGATCAGTCCTTATTATGTGCAGGCTGATTTTGTAAATGATTCAGTAAAAAGTGTAAGGGATAGCTTGTGGATTGGGTTAGCATTAGCCATTGTTGTTGCCATCATTTTTTTGCGATCATTAAAGGCTAGTGCTACCATTTTAATTACCATTCCTATCACCATTTGCCTTACGCTGATTATGATGTATTCAGTAGGCTATACATTGAATATTATGACTCTTGGCGCTATTGCTGCTGCCATAGGGTTAATCATAGATGATGCCATTGTAGTTGTGGAACAGATACATCGAACGCATGAGGAGCACCCCGGCGAGCCTCCAACAAGCATTGTACAAAAAGCTATTCATTATTTATTGCCGGCAATGATTGGTTCGTCTTTGAGCACAATTGTAATTTTTATTCCTTTTGAAATGATGAGTGGCGTAGCGGGTGCTTATTTTAAGGTGATGACCAATACGATGATCATTACTCTTGTCTGTTCGTTTTTTGTAACATGGATTCTTCTGCCGGTTGTTTATTTGTTGCTGACCAAAGCTAAAAATGAAACAAAGAAAAGAGAGGAAAAACCGGTTGAAGTAAAAAAACAAAAATGGGTTTCTTTTTTTATACACCGGCCGTATATCAGTTTTATTATTGTTGCACTCCTGGGTCTTTCCACCTGGTTTATTCTTCCAAAACTGGGAACGGGTTTTTTGCCTGAGATGGATGAAGGAAGTATTGTGCTTGATTATTGGTCACCGCCGGGAACATCATTGGAAGAAACAGACAGAATATTGCGGCATGCAGAAAAAATCATTATAAAAATTCCAGAAGTGCGGGCTTACTCAAGAAGAACTGGAACTGAAATGGGTTTTTTTATTACTGAACCAAATCGTGGTGACTATTTAATTCAATTAAAAAAACATCGCAAGCGAACAACCGATGAAGTAATTGATGACATAAGGAAACAAATTGAATCTACTCAACCCGCTTTGAGAATAGATTTCGGGCAAGTAATTGGTGATATGCTTGGTGATCTCATGGCTTCAATTCAGCCGATTGAAATAAAGGTATATGGTAATGATAATAATAAACTTCACGAATTATCTGAATCAATTGGAAGCATTGTAGAAAAAATAAAAGGCACTGCCGACGTATTCAATGGTGTTGTCATTGCTGGGCCATCAGTCAGCATTTTACCAAATAACGCAGCTTTAGCCCAATATGGTTTAACTCCGCAATTGTTGCAAACACAAACGCAATTGGCATTGCAAGGTGTTGAAGTCGGTAGTATTTTAGAAAAAGAACAGCTATCCAATATCCGGATTGTTTATCCCAACAATCTTCGCCAAAGTGTTGAAGGCATCAAACAACTGAAAATTTTTTCTCCGTCAGGGCGACTGATACCCATAACTAATCTTGCTGCTGTACAAGTAAATAAAGGTGACGCAGAAATTCAGAGAGAAAATTTGCAGTCGATGGGAGTTGTTACGGGCCGATTGGAGAATCGTGATCTTGGAAGCACAATGAAAGAAATTCAACAGAAAATTTCTTCGCAGGTTGTGTTACCACAAGGCTATCATATTGAATATGGCGGGGCCTACGCTGAACAGCAACAATCGTTTCATGAGTTGCTGATCATTTTAATTACCTCGAGCCTTTTGGTGTTTGGAGTCATCCTTTTTTTGTTTAGAGATTTTTTGGTGGCCTTGCTGATTTTAATTCTTGCCGTTTTAGGAATTGCCGGAAGTTATCTCGCTTTATACATTACCAATACAGCATTAAATGTTGGCAGTTATACTGGTTTGATTATGATCGTTGGCATCATTGGGGAGAATGCAATTTTTACCTACCTGCAATTCAGAGAATCGTTCAAAGAAAATAAAAATGTTGATGAGTCAATCATCTATTCCATTTCAACAAGACTTCGGCCCAAATTGATGACAGCATTAGGTGCAATCATTGCCTTAATGCCACTGGCATTGGGCATCGGTACGGGAGCTCAATTACACCAGCCACTAGCCATTGCAGTAATTGGCGGTTTTATTATTGCCCTACCATTGCTGCTGATTGTTTTGCCGTCAATGTTGCGGTTAATAAACGGAAAAAGAAAAAATATATGAGAATTTCCATGCCTCTCGAAAAAGTAAGAGAACTGAGTTTATGGTTTTTTTCTTTTTTGCTTGTATCCAATCATAACAATCAAGCCAATTACTCCCAATCCGGCAAATAAAACCCCCGGACCTTTTTTGGGATCTTTCGTTGTTAATGCCAAGTTTCCATAAGAAATTTCGGTGGGAATATATTTTTCTTCCTCGTGATTGATCACTACATCCCAGTCACTATAATCTTTGCCTGTGAGATAAGTAAGCATTTCTATTTCATCCTGCCGGCGTTGTTTGAGTTCTTTTAAATATTTTTTTCCTGCGTCGCAATTAAAATCGCCTGTTGCAGGATGGGTGATAATATAACGAGCTTGAAAGCTTTCTGTATTTGGTGTTACCTGAAACATTAGGTCCTGCGGAAAAGCTTTGCGGTTGTAGCGCACATGCAAACGGGTGAAATAAACATTGTCGGAATATTCTTCATTATTCTGCTGATCATTGTAGTCATTCCCATTTCGATTTACCCACCAAACGCCTGATTGTACTAAATCCTGCGTCGAAGGCGCGGTAGCTACACAGGGATCGCATTTCACATAATTTTTTGGGCTTACATCCCAAGCGTATTCAAGCATGGTGACAGATTTGCCTTCTCTATACCATTGATGTTGGAAAAGGTTGGAATAAAAATTTCCAAAATTGCTCTGAACAAATAAAGGAATGTTTTTGCCCGTTGGCAAAGAAACAGTTCTGTAGTTGGTGCATTCAATTCTTCCCTTTTTTGTGAACGCATAAACAATCAAATCCTGGTCACCATCTGCATTGGCCATACCCAAACGAATAGGCAACATGAATTTAGGAGAATTGAATGTTATCTGAATTGGGCGAAGAAAATTTCCCGGCAATTTTTTCTTTTCTTTTTCATTCACTTTTACTACAAAAAATTTCAGATTGCTTTTAATATAAGGCGATAATACTTCTTCAGCGCCGTTGGGAATTTTATATCCATTTTCATCAAGCCAGGCTTTTAATCCTGCGGATTCTGTAGCACTGAGAATGAGAATATCATATTCACCAACTATGTACTTAGCTTCGATCTTTACGGTTTCCTGTTTGCTTTTAAAATTGCTATTGTCTGCGGCTTTATCAAAAACCCCAGGTGCATATCCTGATAGTCTTTTTTCATACAAATACTGATTGCATGGGTTTTGATCATAGTACTCAACCAGCCTTGGTTTACTGTAATCATTCAAAGTGGTAAAAATCTGTTGACTTACTACTTTGATATCACTTTCTTTTAAAACGACAGGCACGGGTACTACCATTGCAAAGTCTTTCATGTTGCCTTGGAAATCATTATACATAGTGATCACAGTTCTGTTGCCATCACGAACGAGGATGACCTGCGAGGTTTTATTTTTCAAGGTACCATCTGCCTTACTCACATAAAATCCGCAAAAGGCAACAGCTTCATGGCTGATCATAGCAGCCAGAATAATCGATGCAGTAATTTTTTTCATAAATGGGTTCATGACTATATGTTTAAATTTTAAGAAAAAAGGAAAGTGAATAGGGGAGGGTTTCCATTGAAAAATTTCTGCTTTGAAAATTTTATCAAGCAAAGGCACTAATGGTGCAGCAGCCACTAACACCCACACAGGAGTATTGTATTTCCATTTAAAAATTGCCAGGTAAAACGACACAGCAGCTATCAATACTGCCCAAATAATTCTTGCAAACGGATGGTTAGGTGATGTTCTTGGATCGCTGATCATAAAAAAAGTGAAAAGCAATAAACTTCCTGTGCTTACGGAATGAATAAAATAATCCATCGGCCAACCGAGTGAATAAACCTGCCTCCAGTAAAGCAAACCAACAAAGGTTAAAAGAAACGCAAGGCTGATGTCAAGTTTTTGCACTCTTGTTACAACGATAGCTCCAAGTGTTACAACTGAGAAAAATATTACGGCATTGCTTCCCCATTGTCCCGGAGATAGCCAGGCTTCGTTTGTAAGAAAAATTGTAGCAATAATGCCAAAGGCTGAAGGATTAAAAATATGTTTGTGATTGAACCGGAAAATATATTTTGAAGCTACAGTAAGAAAGGCTGAAAGCAGACTGATATACCAATAATTGGTTTTTAAAAGCAGGCAAAGACTCATAGCGCTGATCAAAACACTAAATCCCCATAGCTTGAATTCAACAGGCGTCATTAATCTTTTCCTGATGATAGAATCAGCGCAGTACTGAAAAAATAAACACCCGCCAATGCTAATTGCATAATGCAACCAGTCAGCAGTCCAATCAAGATAAAAAATACCATAGCTTAAAAAAATGGCCTGAAAAATAACCTGAAAATACCGTGGGTCAGCGACAAATGATTTTTGCGTCATAAAATGCATTTGTCTTATGATGATTCAATCGTTGAGATTACACATCAGGTAAAAAAAATATTATGGCAGTGCTAAAAAAACTAAGCCCCCCTGTGGAAACAGCGGGACTTAAGTAATGGTTCTGATTAAGCTCTTAATTATTTATAGTATGCAGTATTTTGATCGTTCTTTTTTATTTCGGTTGTTTTTGATGCAGTTTCTGTTTTGTGTACTACTACCGTGTTCTTGCTGTGAATCTGTGCCAAAGTAGGAGCAACGACTAAAGATACAATAGACATTAATTTTATCAAAATATTCATTGAAGGACCTGAAGTATCTTTAAAAGGATCGCCTACAGTATCTCCTGTTACAGATGCTTTGTGAGGATCAGAACCTTTATAATACATCTGTCCATTAATATCAACTCCTTTTTCAAAACTTTTCTTGGCATTGTCCCAAGCGCCACCAGCATTATTTTGGAACATTCCCATCAATACACCGCTTACAGTTGCACCAGCCAAAAATCCTCCCAAAGCCTCGGGGCCTAAAATAAAACCAATGATCAGTGGGGAAGTAATAGCAATAGCACCTGGTGCCAACATTTTTTTAATAGAAGCTTCAGTAGAAATAGCCACACATTTATCATACTCGGGCTTACCGGTTCCTTCCATAATACCTGGGATAGATTTAAACTGTCTTCTTACTTCTTCTACCATAGCCATGGCTGCCTTGCCAACAGCTTGTATTGCCAGTGATGAAAAAATAAATGGTATCATGCCACCAATAAATAAGCTTGCCAGCACATCTGCTTTATAAATATTAATGCCATCCATTTTAAAACCATTCGTATTAATAACACCAACATAAGCGGCAAACAAGGCAAGCGCTGTTAGTGCTGCCGAGGCAATAGCAAATCCCTTTCCTGTTGCAGCTGTTGTGTTACCCACGGCATCAAGAGTATCTGTTTTTTGACGAACTTCTTTTGGCAGTTCACTCATTTCGGCAATACCACCTGCGTTATCGGCAATGGGTCCAAAAGCATCAATGGCTAGTTGCATGGCTGTAGTGGCCATCATACCAGCTGCAGCAATAGCCACTCCGTATAAACCTGCCAACTGATAAGAGCCATAAATTCCACCGGCTAAAACAAGAATAGGCAGCAACGTAGATTCCATGCCAACAGCAAGCCCGCCGATCACATTAGTAGCATGACCCGTGGCTGATTGACGCACGATCGTATTTACTGGTCGTTTGCCAATGGATGTATAGAATTCAGTGATCAAGCTCATTAATGTTCCCACTACTAAGCCCAAAGCAATGGCTCCAAATACCTGCAATTTGGTAAATGCAAATCCACGTATATAAAGATTGCCATCAGGTAAAATATAATTACACAAAAAATAGCTAGCTATAGCAGTAAGAATAATACTGCCCCAGTTACCCATGTTTAATGCTTTTTGTACTACTGCAGTATTTACAGAAGCAGCCTCACTGATGCGAACAAAGAAAGTTCCGATGATAGAAAAAATAATTCCGATACCAGCGATCAGCATCGGCAATAAAATAGGAGAGAAGCCCATATAGCCATCCACCAATGCAGTTTTATTAATATCAGTTACTTCATGACCAAGAACAATGGTTGCAAGAACAGTAGCTACATATGATCCAAACAGATCAGCTCCCATTCCTGCCACATCACCCACATTGTCGCCTACATTATCTGCAATTGTTGCTGGATTGCGGGGGTCATCTTCAGGAATACCTGCTTCTACTTTACCTACAAGATCAGCACCTACATCGGCAGCCTTGGTATAAATACCACCGCCAACACGAGCAAAAAGAGCAATGGACTCAGCACCCAAAGAAAAGCCGGTGAGTATTTCAATGGCTTTTGCAACATTCAATGAGGTGGAAACAACATCAGGTGCAAATATTTTTATAAGAACAATAAATACGCCTCCCAATCCCAATACGGCAAGGCCAGCAACACCCATACCCATTACAGAGCCACCTGAAAAAGAAACTGATAATGCTTTGGCAAAACTTGTACGGGCAGCATGAGTGGTTCGAACATTTGCTTTTGTCGCCGCCTTCATTCCGATAAAACCTGCTAAAGCACTAAAAAATGCTCCAATAAGAAATGCAATAGCAATTGACCAGTGAGAGGTTTCACTCCGGCTTCCCATAAAACCAAGAAGCAATGCAACAATCACTGCAAAATAGGCAAGTATTTTCCATTCAGATTTCAAAAAGGCCATGGCGCCTTGTGCGATGTAGGTGCTGATCTCTTTCATACGATCAGTACCAGCTTCTTGCTTCGCAACCCAATTAAATTTGATAAAAGTGTAAATTAATCCAAGCAAACCCATGGCAGGCACCAGGTAAATCAATTTGTCCATAAGTAATGATTCTTAACCTAATTTA
>DASYQS010000031.1:0-152522 GCA_036005185.1 Chitinophagaceae bacterium
CATTCTTCTACTGTTACAGCCATTGGCTTTTCACAGATCACATGCTTGCCTGTATTTGCAGCACGTATCACATATTCAGCATGCATGGAATTAGGAAGCACTACATAAATAATGTCGATATCATCATTATCTTTTATTGAATCAAAATTCTCATAATCATAAATATTCTTATCGGCAATGCGATATTTCTTTTTCCATTTTTCTTTTTTCAGGTTAGAACCGGTGACTATGCCCGCGAGATAACAGTGCTTTGTTTCTTGCAGTGCAGGAGCCAATTGTCCTTCACTGTACATGCCTAGTCCAACCAATGCAATACCTAATTTTTTTGATGTTGCTTCCATAAAATTTTTTTTAATTCTCTCTGATATGTTTCATAAAATGTGCCAGTAGCTTTGTTATGTGAATTTAGAGCCAAGGCGAAGATCTCATAGATTTTAAGTAAAAAGAATCCGCAAAAACGGATCCTTTACAGAAACAATGGACTGTATTTATTCAATGACAATTTTCTGAGTCATCACTTTATCTCCGCGCATTCTTATAAAATAAACACCGCTCCGTAATCTGCCTTCATCAATTATAATATAATGGATTGTCCCTTCACAGAAATTTGTCCTTTATTCTTCCTGTAAAATCTACAAGTTTAATACTGTTTATATGAAGCAGAGAAATATTTATTTCATTTTTTGCCGGATTTGGATACACCGCTACCCTCGACTGAGGGTTTTGTTTTTCTGAATTTAAAATTTATAGAACAACTATTTTTTGAGATTGTGTTTTATCACCTAGCATGCGGATCATATAAGTACCAGCTTTTAGCCTTCCACTTGGTATAGCAAGAGTTTGCATTTTACCTACGTTCATTTGCACTATTACTCTTCCTGAAAGATCCACCACCACAATCTTTGTTACGTTTTGAAGATTGGTTACAAGATTAATATTGATCTGACCTTTTGCCGGATTAGGATAGACTTTGATGGTATTAGTAAGTGCTTCTTCTGTGCCTGCGCTAAATCTTGCGACAGAAGGATTGCCTTTGTCTACACCGTCAGCACAGGCACCAATACAATCACCATGGGCGAGATGATCCGGAATATCCATTTTACCAATAGATATTACATTCTTACCCTTATGGCAAATTTTGATTTTATTTGGAATAGTTATCATAACTGTCCGCACATTGCTTGTAAAGTAACCATCACTAACCGTTACCATGATAGTATAACTGGTTTTGGAAAAATCAATTGCAGTAGGGTTGGCAATCGAGAGTTTTCCTGTTGCAGCATCAATAGCAAATACTCCTGTTCCTGTGCCTCCCACAATTTTCCATTTTTGAAAAATTGTGGAGCCGGGGTAAGCAATATCGTCTGCATCGGTAGCAGATATGGTACCCAACTGGCCGCAGCTTCCGGCGTCTAACGAAAAGCTTACCGGTGTTACTACAGGAGCCACACCGCAATTAGGTCCCAAAATTTCAGGACTGATAATGGAAGCATTTGACGTTGTAATAAGTATTTTATCCAATTTCGCTCCATCTTCCCTGTATGTAATCGTCAACGTGTGCTGCCCAACGCTGAGATCAGCAATGGTTAATCGCCCCCATTGCCAATTTGTTGAAGTAAGGCCATTAGCACTAACAAAAGCTCCGTTATCAACCCTTACCCAATAGCTATCATCGTTCGCAGTGGGACCAATGGCTCTTCCAAGAAAATTATAAGTGCCTGCAACATCTATAGTAAATGGAATGACTACCTGATTTTCAGGAATATTGGCTGGTGCGGATCCGGTGCTGTTTAAACCGCTTTTTATGGTTATATATTTTCCCTTCGAGGCTGTAGCATCTGTGATTATGTCCCAGTTAGAACCCACTGTACCGCATTCTGTTTCCAGCCATATTTTAACACTACTTCCTTCATCGGGAAAAACAGGATTTCCGGTTCCCCACCAACTGTACCAGCGTTGATAGTTTAAGTTAGGGTAAGGGTTGACGGTAACTGTATCCGTATTGACATTGGTTTTGTCCAGCAGGAATTTGTCAACAAATGCTTCTATTGCCGGACGCTGACTGGCTGGCACCGCACAATGGTTGTGTCCACCATCTATATAAAACCCCATCCTGTCACTTATACCAAAGGTCTTGTAAACTTCTTTCGCTGCTCTTGCTGATACATAGCAGGACGGGTTAGATAGCCAAAAAAAATCAGTATTACCCGTAACCAGCAATGCTCTTGGCGCTACCATCGCCATGAGCTCATGATGATCATGAGGAAGTTTGGGAACATTCAATCCTGAAAATTGAAACATGTTTTCCTTAAACCAGTTATGATCCGTTGCACCCAATTTTTCCACGTCACCCCCAAATTCTGAAACCCGCCAGGCAGGAGCGCCACCACCTCCTGATTCCTGTGCGATCGTGAGCGCAACACGTTCATCAAATGCACCGGCAAATAGCGCCATTTTGCCGGCATAAGAACAACCAGTTACTGCAATGTGTTTTAAATCGATAGGCAGACTTGATTGAACCAACTCCAAACCATCGATGATGCGGCTGACTCCCCAGGCCCATGCACTATATTGTCCCGTATTATCAATATTAAGATCAGGGTAAAGACGGTAGTAGGGATCCGTATTTCGCGGGTTACCATAAGTCGTTACATTATTATGGCTGAATGTGATTCTTGCAATGTTGCGGCTGGTAAAAATGTCGGCTGGAATACTACCCGACAAACTATTCATGCCAATTACTGCTGGGAAAGGGCCGCTGCCTGTTGGAAGAGAAACCGCCGAATTTAACGTAAGTATTTGTCCATTTTTAGTAACTATCACTCTAAGCGTGCCGGTAGTAGGAGTTGCACCGGGAATCCAACTTGCTGTAATAGAATCCGGCCGATTAGGTTTAGTGCCTATTTCATAGTTTTCAATTTCTGCTTTTATTTCATTGCGTCTGCGTTCCCAGTCGCTGAAATTAGTTGAGCGTCCGCTGTTATCAGACCACATAAAAGGGTCAGGTAAAGGGTCTATTACAGGCAGTTGGTTGATGGTGGGTAATGAAGGTGGTGCAAAGCCTGCCCCTAAATTTTCTTTATTGTAAACAAGTGGAGGTTGCGCAAATAATTCCAAACAAATGATGTTCAGAAAAATGGCTACGAGCGTAATTTTTGTTTTCATTTTTTCTTTTTTACTTGGTTAATAATTTGGCTTTTTTAGGAAAACGGTGAAAGCTCTTACTCGTCAAACTAACGGCAAGAGATTATTAATCACGACTGAGAGACATTAACGGTTGGTTTTGTATTGTTGAAATACATTTAAGCTACAGTTGAAAGAAAAATAGCAACGCATAATGTCAACGCTAGTTGTCTAAAATTTAAAATGGAAATTTTTTTCATACCGCGATTTTTTTATCGTTAAGAGATTGACAAGAAGTAACAGTTGTTTTTAACTGCCCTTTCTATCTTTTTTTAAATCCTTTCGTAGGGTCTTGTATGTTCCATTTTGTTTTCTGGGAAGGAATTAAGAATAAATAAAGCTGGCGGATAAAAAACTGTGAGCGGTTTATCAAGAAAGGATCGATGGAGAAAAAGAAATCATGGGTATTGCTCCAAAAAAAATGATCACTCTTTTGAGTAGGTATAAAATAGATTGTAGCATCGTTTTTAGTGAGTAGTTGTGATCTCAGAGAAAGAAGAATTTTCAACATGGCAAAAGCAATACTGAGGGTTTCTGAAAACTAATTTAGGGATAAAATTTAAAAATGTAACCGATTACAATAATTTTTTTTATAAGCCCTGTTTTTTTAATATTTCCCCGAGTTGTAACCGTTTGCAAGTAATAAGCTCAAATAGAGATCGATTAGCCTGAGAAATGAGCAAAATCTTTGGCTTCTAACAAAAGATTAAACTTCACGGTAAGTAATTGATTAAATGTGCTTGAGGGAAGGTGAGGAGAATAAAAATTCCGGTTTTCCTATCCTTTAATCTTAACTTTATAATGCCCCGCGCTCCTTTTAATTCACTAACCACAAACCTAGCTGTATGTTGGACGAGATCATCCCTGCCGTGAAGTCTTTGCAAAAATCTAAATTGCTTGCCGCCGAACCAGCAATTACTAACTTATTGCCCCTGGTTTCTAATAGAATATCTTTCCTGCCTTTTATTGATTATTTGAAAGCCAGACGGCCAGCAGTTTCAGAAACTACGGAAAGATTATACAGCTATCTGATCAAAAAATTTGAAAATGAACCATCATTGTTGCACGTTGACGATGTAGAAATTATTCACCAGCATGCTGATTTGATGGAATTGCTGACCACGTCTCTCTTTCCAGTTGTGGCAAACGACCATCGACATATTTTTGCTCTTGCGGCCCCTTATCAATTCAGTGTTTTTTATTACTCCGATCATTTTCGTGAAATATTTTTTGACAGTGAAGAAAAACACCTGCTTCTTCCCGACGGCATTCCTATTGACGAATTGAAAGCCATTCAATGTGCTACTGTCTATGACCATGTATTGAGAAAATTTTATGGAATAAAGTTGAATGACGACCGTGAATTGGTATATCCGATTACAGACCCTAATACCGGCATGCTTCGTTACTATAAAATAAAATACGACAGCCGTTTTATCGACCTGAAGCTTAAAGGCCAGTTGCCGGCAATTAAAGATTGTGCAGTATGCCTGAACAGCTTCCGCATTCTTGACTTGGAAAAGCAGCTTGTTACCATGCCACTTGAGTTGTTCGAGGCAGAAGGTTTTGCCGTGTGGGTGGCTGAAGATGTTACAACAACCGAGTCATTGGAAGTGATAAAAAAAATCTTACTTCGTGAAGACGATTGCGATACTTATGTTATTGATGATCTAAAAAAAGCAGTAAAAGGATTAATTGGCCTGAATGATATACAAGTTGGCCTTATGCCATTTGTAAAGATCAATGATAGGTTTGTACTTGATGAAGAAAATGCAAAATATAGCTTGGCGGCAAAGCAGTGGTTAAATGGAGGACTTGAAAGCCTAGAGTATTTTAAAATGTACACGGCATTTCTTCAGGAATATCCTACGCCGGTTCCTGTTAGCAATCTCAGTGAGCAAATGTTTGATTTTGCTCCTTTTCTCCGAACCTTACACGTGGAAGGTGCCAGAAGTTATATCACATATCCCATGCAGAATAGCGATGGCCTTCTAGGGTTGCTCGAAGTTTCATCAACCATTCAAAATTCATTAACGCATGAGATAATTGCCAGGTTAGAACCTGCCATACCGCTATTATCCTTAGCCTTGTTAAAATGCCGGGATAGCTTTCAATACAAGATTGAAAAGGTGATCAAAGAAAAATTTACAGCCTTGCAGCAGCCAGTCGAATGGAAATTTGCTGAAGTAGCATGGGATTACTTGCGAAATAACAACAATGACGATCTTACTAAGAATGTTGTCTTTGAAAATGTATATCCATTATACGGTGCCATTGATATTCGAAACTCATCTCTTGAGAGAAGTCATGCCATTCAAAAGGATTTAAAGGAACATTTGGTATTGGTCAGCGAAACATTGGATCGTCTGTATCCTCTCATTCAATTGCCTTTGTTAGAAGGATTGAAATTCAAGAATGAGAACATTCGCCAGTCGATACAAGCAAATATGACGGCTGAAGATGAGATCCATGTCAATGAATTTCTTAGCCAGGAGGCAGAACCTGTTTTTGATCATTTGCAAAAAAACGATAGCCAGGCAAGCGAGATCGTTGCCCAATATTTCAATATTGTGAATGATTCGAACAGCAGTCTTTACCGTTATCGTCACGAATATGAACAAAGCGTTTCGAAGATCAATGATGCCATATTAGCCTACTTGGCAAAGGAAGAAGAAGCTATCCAAAAATCTTATCCGCACTATTTTGAAAAATACAGAACCGATGGAATTGAATATAATATTTATATTGGCCAATCGATATCTCCTCAGCGCCCGTTCAACCTGCTTTATTTAAAGAACATTCGGTTGTGGCAATTACGATCAATGGCGGAAGCAGCCCGTATTACGCATCAGTTGGTACCGTCTTTAAAAGTTCCTTTGCAAACTACTCAGCTCATTCTTGTCCACAGCCAATCCATAGCAATAAGCTTTCGAAGAGAAGAAAGAAAATTTGATGTGGAGGGCTCATACAATATCCGTTACGAGATTATCAAAAAAAGATTGGACAAAGTTCGTATCAAAGACACAGGTGAACGATTAACCCAGCCGGGAAAAATAGCCATCGTTTACTTTAACCAAAAAGAAGTGCCCGAATACCAGGAGTATATCGAATTTCTCAAAAATAAAAATATCATCAAGCCGGGTGTTGAATTCCTTGAGTTGGAAGAATTGCAAGGAGTAAAGGGCATGAGGGCTTTGAGAGTTGAAATTAACCTTGAAGGATGAAGATCTAACCATTTATCAAAAAATAACGACCCCCATTTTAAAAAAGATTTTCCTTGAAAATCTTTTTTCTTTATTTGCACGACTGATTGAAATATTATTAATAAAAAATCTTTATGACAACGATCACGGATGAATACATGCAGCAAATGCTAACGAAAACAAAAGAATATTGTTTTATTCTTTTGAAAGCCGGACCAAAGGTAGATCACCCCGACCTTCAAAAGATAATTTGGGAACATGGCCGCCGCAATTTTGCGTTAAGAGCGGATGGTTTACTTTCTATTGTATGCCCTGTTACTACAGAGACCGGTGTAGCCGGTTTAGGCATTTTTAATGCAAGCGTGGAAGAAACAAAAAAAATCATGGATGAAGACCCTGCAGTACAATCCGGCATATTTGTTTATGAAGTACATCCTTGCCGAAGTTTCCCTGGAGATAGTTTACCATAACAGTTATGAGTTATGAGTTCAGATGCGTTTTCCGAAATCGTAACTTTAAATGAGTTTGTCATCTCCATTTTATTTATATGTCAAGCAAATATTCCCGCCGCCATTTCATCCGCAATCTATCATTGGGAACTGTTGCACTCACACCAGCCATTTCGCATTTAACAGCATGTGCCATGAATAAGCCAAAAGATAAATTGGGAATTGCCTTGGTAGGTCTAGGCAGTTATAGCACTTATGAACTTGCTCCTGCCTTGCAAGAAACAAAAAACTGTTATCTCGCAGGCATCGTAACCAGAACGCCGGCTAAAGAGAAGATCTGGGCGGATGAATATAACATTCCACAAAAAAATATTTACAACTACAAAAACTTTGACGGTATTGCTTTCTGTTGCCAGCTCATAGGCACCAAGGAGGTTTCGATGTAGCGAACTTTGACTTTGCGATTCACACGAATGATCAATCGATAATAAGTGAAGGGGATGCTCTTTCAAAAATACGCTCGAAACTCGTCGGATATTTATTGGCTGAGATTCCGAGGATCGCAAAACCGTTCAAGTAAATGCATACAACATGATGAGGCTTTGCAAAAGTTAACCCAAACAATATCGCCCATCAGCATTTGTAATTCTAATCAACTTCAGTAATTTGACCGTGATAAAATAAAGTTACTGCCAAGCGAACAATAGGAATTCTAATTCCCAACCTTCGCAAAGCCCGAAACGTTAGCGGTCATTGTAAAAGATAGACGACAAAAACTAAAAAATGATACCATTAAATGAAATCTTAATTTTTGCATTAGCCGCATTGGTTCTTGTTATCAGTCCAGGACCCAATATGATTTATTTGATCTCCCGTTCTATAACTCAAGGTAGGAAGGCTGGAATAATTTCACTCGCAGGAGTAATTTGTGGCTTTCTTTTTCATATTGTTATGGTTTCCTTTGGACTTACTGCTGTGCTATTTGCAGTACCATTAGCTTATACAACATTGAAAACCCTAGGAGTTATTTATCTTTTGTACTTAGCGTATCAAACCGTAAAACCAAATAGTAAAAACATCTTTGACATAAAAAAAGATTTACCAGACGACAAGCCTAGTAAACTATTTAGTATTGGCTTTCTGACCAATCTGCTCAACCCAAAAGTTGCAGTATTTTATTTGTCGTTTTTCCCACAGTTCATTAAACCTGAATACGGTTCGGTAATGACACAAAGTTTACAACTTGGAGCTGTCCAAGTTTTAGTTAGTTTCAGTATCAATTTTATTATCGTGTTGAGTGCTTCGAAAGCGGCATTATTTTTTGCCAAAAAACCGTCTTGGGTAAAGACACAAAAATGGTTTATGGCAAGTGTTTTGACTGGACTTGCAATTAAAATGGCAGTTTCAAAAGCCAAATAGTATTGATAAATTTAATTGCAAAAGACCAATATTGAAAACAACGAACCGCTAACAATGTATTGCCAAAACCTTATAGGCAATTTTTGGAGACACTCTAAAATCCCAACTGACTTTATAAATGTGTGCGATAAATAGTTTAAGTAATTGTGGCCTGTGACATCTTTACTTTAACATTAAATTGGATAAGCAGACAAGGGTAGTGCTTTATTTTTATAAAGCATGAACAAACTAACTCTTATTGCCATTTTATCCTTTTTGTCCTCTTTAGCCTATTGCCAGCAAGATATTTTAGTCTTCAAAAAAAGAAATAAAGAAATTAATAGGTATTGGAAAGGCTCTACTATTGCTTTTCAACTAAGGGACAAACAATGGCAGAAAGGTGAAATTACAAACATTCAAAACGACTCATTCTATATTAGACCAATGATAGTTCGTTATAGTCTTATGAGTAGTGACACTGTTCATTATAGCGTTAGAGGTTTTGCTTTGACAGATGTATTTGCAATGCCAAATAAAGGAATACTGATTGACTATATTAATGATCATTTTCAAATTTCAACATCAGGCGGGCATGTACATTGGTATTGGATAAAAAGCGGTTGGATATTTCGGGCCGGCGCTGCAGGATATGCAGGATTGAATATTGCAAATGGGTTGATAAAAAATAACTTTTCATTCTCAGATAGTAAGACACAACTTATTATGGCTGCTGCAATTTTTTTAGGGGGTGTACTTTTGCATAAGAACTATAAACCATATTTGCGAACTAGCAGAAAATACCGTTTAGAAATTCTTGAGCTTTCTAATTAGCGTAGGGCTAAAACTGCCTATATCAACGGATTTCGCGCTACTGGAGCAGATGAAGCAGTGGTTCAACAGTGACGGCATTGCTGGGCATTTATTAGGACTGGACAAGCAACTTTGCGCTTAGTACTAATCATCAGCTTTTATTTCTATTTTCATTATTGGTTGGCCGGACTGACGGAATACTATTTTCCCAGCAGTGCAAAGTCCTGAACGTTGGACGTCATGCCAGCAAATTTCATTAATCACTAATGATTAGATAGACTATGATAGAAAGCTTTTCAGTAAAAATCTCAGAGCAAGCTATTAAGGATCTAAAGTCGAGATTAATACAAACCCGCTGGACTGACGAAATTTTGAATTCAGAATGGAATTACGGGACTAAACTTTCTTATATCAAAGAACTTACAGAATATTGGCTAAATGAATTCGATTGGCAAAAGACTGAAGATGACATTAATAATTATCCAAATTACATATCCGAGATAGACGGAATAAAAATCCATTTTTTACACATCCGGAGCAAAAAGAAAAACCCGATACCACTTATTATTACTCACGGTTGGCCGGGTTCTTTTCTTGAAATGCTGAAGCTTACATCATTTCTTACAAGCCATCCGGAACTTTCTTTCGATATAATTGTTCCATCTCTTCCCGGTTTTGGCTTTTCTCAAAAAATAAATACTCCTGGTTGCAATCTGTGGTTTATCGCAGATTTATGGAGTGAGCTAATTAAGGAATTAGGGTACGAAAAAGTTATAGTGCAAGGCGGTGATTTTGGGGCAGGCATTAGTACGGCACTTGCTTTAAAACATCCTGAAAACGTTTTAGGGCTGCATCTTAATTATATCCACAGTTCATACCTTCCTTTTTTATCCGCTGATGAAGAATTTTCTGAAGAAGAAAAGTTATTTCTTAAAACAGCCGACGAGTGGTATAAAACAGAAGGGGCCTATGCACATCAGCACCGCACAAAACCGTTGACCCTTGCTTACGGATTGAATGATTCTCCGGTAGGATTATGTGCATGGCTTATTGAAAAATTTTACAGCTGGAGTGATTGCAATGGAGATATTGAAAATCTTTTTACAAAAGATGAGTTGCTCTCAAACATAAGCCTGTACTGGTTCACTCAAACAATTCATTCCTCAGTCAGGCTTTATAACGAAAGCAGCAAAGCACCACTGCATTTTAAAGAAAATGACTTCATAAATATCCCGGTGGGTATTGCAAGATTCCTCAAGGAAGAGCCTTTTCCACCCCGCAGGTTTATCGAAAGAGGTTATAACATCAAGCATTGGACTGATATTCCAAAAGGCGGTCATTTCGCCGCGATGGAACAACCAGGCTTATTAGCACAGGATATAATGATGTTTACGGAGAAGATTTTAAAAAATAACAAATGAAAGCAATCACATAAGACAATCTGATTTTTTAAATTCAATGTGTTTCCAATCAGTTGAACAGCGTTAATAAATGAGACATCTCCTTATCATACTACCTTTAGTTTTTACGACCGCTTCCTTTTGCCAGAGTGACGAAATATACAAGCTTGCCTTTAGTGACACATCGAATTTTAGAATAACAACCTATTTAGACCAAAAAAGACCAAAAAAGATTTTCATAATCGACACAACCCAACAGTGGCTTGCAAGGTTTTGGTTGGATGAATTGGATACAATATCGCCGCAGAAGCTGAAGGAACTTGAACGGGATGAACATCATCCCTACAACACAACCTATCTTTTCCGAGATACAACACTTGACAGACTGATAAATGACACAGAAAAGAAGATGCTCAGGCAAACCTCAGCAAGGCTGAAGCCCAGGAAAATAAGTGTACACGGAAGCAACTATTCTACAGTGACTTCATCTAAAAACCTCAAGGGCTTTTATGTGGTTACAAGTGAACCTGTATTTTCCAGCGAAGGCAAGTATGCATTCATTGACTTGCTGATTTTTTACAAAGAAAGTGTAAAGCAGGACATAAATGAAACATACTTTGGAACTACGTGTATCGTTTATGAAAAGCAGCAAGATGGCAAGTGGAAGAAAATAAAGGTGAGGGACTATTTGATACTTTAGCTGCACATAACCTTGCCCTTCTGCCTACCGGCAGTCCTGCAAAGGAAAAAACAATTCATACATAATGACGCACACTTTCGGTCCACCCGAACGCTTGCTAAATAAAATACAATAGAAGTGGAATGATACTGGCAAAACCCAGGGATTTAATCAAACAAGCGAATTAACAGTTCAACCATATTACCGTTTAAATTTATTACTACAACCTTCTATACAACGTGGGCTGATGGGATATAAGTAAAGTTCTCTGTTCGCTGTCTTAATTAAATACCCCATTAAAATAAATCCTGAAGGAGTTGAAGCCGGTTGAAATTTTATAGTTACACTGTCCACCATTTCAAATCTGGTAGCACCATTTAAAAATGAATTTACAGAAACGAATGAACCGTCTGGTTTAAACTCTATTGTCTGATTTGCCGGTGTAACTGGGTGCCATTGACCGGGTCCGCCAATACTAAAGAAATATTCGACGTAGGTCCACTTCCCAATAATGTTATTATCTATAGGTTCAAGTTTATCTGATTTTTTACATCCGAAAATAAAAACCAAGAAAATCAAACTAAGAAATTGTGTTTTTTTCATACAGTGCTTTTCTACCTGACAAAGCCACTTACAAAAACGTTGCATTTTCGGGAATGCTGAGCAGCAAACCGAACGCTGAAGAGTGCGACCCTTCGACAAGCTCAGGGTAAACTGCACAGACAACGAGAGTAGTAATGAAGCTGGGAATAAAATTAAGTATAGAACTTAAAAAACAGATTCGGAAGATAACAAGTTTATTCAGGAAACGATGTTTTATCGATATTCGGAATAATGCGCAGTGCATTTTTGTAATAAACTTTTTTCAGAATATCATCAGGCAACCCCATGCCATACATAGCCCAGAAGGCGTGATATTTCTTGTGATAAGGAAAATATTCATCTTCTGTTTCCAGTACTCGAAAATACGTTGCATACTCTTCCGGCGCCCAACTGTCCTTACCAAATAATATTCTGTCTTGATATTTGGTAAAAAACCGTTTGGCCATGCGTGGCTGCCTCCCTAATTCAGCGATGACGGCACCAAATTCAACATTTACATTAGGCATTTCATCAAGCAATTGCCCGAGCTTAGCCAAGTCATTCGGATACCAGCCAAAATGCGCAGCAATAAAAGTGGTATGAGGATGCTTTTTAAACATGCGATGCTGCTCGGCTATCAACGTATCCCAAGGCGCCGGGTTCGTATTGCTTCTTTTACGATTAGGATGTGTAGCGAGCTCCAACCAGCGTTCATTCATTGAGTCCATCGGATCCCAGAAAGGTTTTGGATCAGCAGTATGAATCAGTACGGGTATTTTCAACTCACCCGCCTTTTCCCAAATAGGATCAAGTCTAGGATCATCTACCGTTACTCTTTTGCCTTTAACATCTCTCACCGAAAAACCAAGATTTTTAAAAATCTTGAGGCCATTGGCGCCATTCTTTACATCTGTCTCCAATTGCTTTGCTGCTTTTTCACTCCAGCCTTCGTTCCCAATTCCGTTGAAGTCAATATTAGCAAATACAATAAATCTTTTTGGAAAATGACCTTTGATATTCTGAGCTGATCTTTTCAATTGATCGCCGTTGCTCCCACTGAGATTTACCATTACTTTCATGTTCAGCTTATCCATATCAGTGATCAATGTGCCGAGATCCATATCAGGCATTTCATCCTGATGATTATGTACGTCAATAAAAGGAAATTTCGCTCTTGTTAATTTATGTTCGGGAACCACCAGCGTTGAAGGAGGATTATAGTTTTCAAAATCCATTCGCTGCGCGGTTTGCGAAGAACCTTCGAATGAAATGAAAATCAAAAAAGAGACAAGATATTTTTTCATGATAAATTTTATTAAGGAGAACTCAAATTAATTGAAAAGTCGGCAAATTATTTACCGATTGTAAAATATGTTTATGAAGCACTTATATCCTGGAGATCTGTTCCATGAATTTATCTTGTCAACAGTGTTGAACGTATCAATTAGATCCGGAAATTTTTTCGGGTTTTTTACCATTCTTAAATTTTTGGTTAAAGGATCTCTTTAAACAATTGAACTCGTATCAATTGAATAGTTTTGGATTTGCATTTATGTCTTCCAAACTTCTTCACCACTTTCAAAAGACCGGTAAAACTTACTGGCGAGAGATATTGGCCATTTTGTTTTTACTGGTTGGCATCTTTTTTTTCCGGTCCGAGCGCAGAGAACTGCATTCACTACAACGCCATATCGCTAACGCCAACGCTGCATGGGTTTGGCTGGGTGTAATGGTTACCATTTTATATATCCTTTTACAAAGTGGCATGTATGTTACATCCTTTAAGGCTATTTTTAAAAAACTTTTGTGGAGTCATGCCATTGAGCTTTTTTTGAAAAGAAATTTCTTAAGTGTGTTTCTCCCTGCAGGAGGTATTAGCTCCTTAGCTTATTCGCCTGGCAGTATTCGTAAGAAAGGACTAACAAAAATGCAAGTTCATCAGGCCTCCGGCATTTATGCTTTTGTTGGGTTGCTGACTGTGTTTATTGTAAGCATACCCGTATTGATTTACTCTTTTTTTCAATCAGGAAATATTCTTCATACAGGTCAAAGCCTTGTCATTCTTATTTTAATACTAGCAACGGCTTACCTAATTTTCCGCTCTTTCAAACAAAAACGAAGATTGTATCAATGGGTGCAAAAAAAAATCCCAAAATTTATACTTTATGTTGATGAATTGTTTTCAGCGAATGTATCCGGGAAACATTTTGCTTTTACAGTTCTATTTTCATTAGGTGTTGAGTCTTGTGGCATTCTTCACATTTTCATTGCCGCGAAAGCCCTGGGATTACCTGCATCATTAGCGTCCAGCGCGATTGCATATATCGTTTCTGTATTGTTGATGATCGTCTCTCCTTTTTTACGAGGGTTAGGCGCTGTAGAACTTTCAATGGTGTACATATTAACGCTCTACGGTTATTCTCCCGTCAATGCGCTTGCCATAACGATCTTATATCGCTTGTTTGAATTCTGGTTGCCATTGGTTGCAGGTTTCTTTTCTTATTTATGGCAGGGACGGCACATTTTTGCCAGGGTATTTCCTGCATTTCTGGTTTTTGCATTGGGAATTATAAATGTTTTATCTGTTGTAACGCCGCCAATTGCAGAGCGTTTAAAATTACTTCATGAATTTATTCCATACAGTTCTATTTATGCAACAAACGCAATGGTGTTACTCATTGGAATGATACTGCTGGTAACATCTGCATTCTTAATACAGGGTCAAAGAAACGCATGGACACTTGCATTGGTGTTGGCTATTTTGTCTCTGCTAGGTCATCTTTTTAAAGCATTGGATTATGAAGAAGCTATTCTTGCAGCTTCTGTTATTGTCATTTTACTGGTAAGTATGAAACAATATCGTTTAAAAACCAGCAGCCAATTATTGCAGTTAGGCGTAAAAACAACTGTTCTCATTTTTCTTGCTGTGCTCATATTTGGGTTTATCGGTTTTTATTTTATTGATAAGCGGCACATGGGGGTTGACTTTAACTGGAGGCAATCATTATTATTTGCCTGCAAAAATTTCTTGCTGATGAATGATAATGGCATAAAACCCCTCACGCATTTTGGACATGAATTCATCTGGATGGCCCGTTTTCTTGGTTTTATAGCCTGGAGTTTTTTGGTGTTTACGATGCTGAAACCGTACTTTCATCGCAAACACCATATCACAACTTCACTGGAAAAAGCTCATGAGCTTGTAGAACGCTTTGGTGATTCGCCGGTAGATCATTTCAAAACCTATCGTGATAAATTACTCTATTTCTCAGAAAAATTTGAAGCATTTATTGCTTACCGGATCGCCAATGGATTTGCCATTGTACTGGAAGAGCCAGTATGTGCTGATGATTTTAAGATTCCGGTACTACAAGAATTTGACAAGCATTGTCATAAAATGGGCTTGAAAACAGCTTTTTATCGTGTAGATGAAACAGGAGTATCTTATTTTAATTATTTGAAAAAAAGAAAATTACTGATTGGCCAGGAAGCTGTGCTGGAACTGGATAAGTTTACATTAGAAGGAAGAGAAAAAAAATCTTTACGCAATGCTTTGAACAGTTTAAATAAAAAAGGATATGCCAGTTTTATTTGCTCAGCCCCTTTGTCAAACAAGCTTGTTACAGAGCTAAGACTGGTTTCTGATGAATGGCTGAAGCATTATGAAAAGAAAGAGATCGTTTTTTCACAAGGTGTATTTGATGAAAAAGAAATTTTGCATCAGGATGTAATTATTATACGCGATGAAATAGGAAATGTAAAAGCCTTCCTCAACATCATCCCAGATTTTTCACCGGAAGAATGCACATATGATCTTATTCGCAAAACCGCTGATGCACCAGGTGGTTGCATGGATGCCCTGATCATTGAGATGGTAAAATATGCTAAAGAAAAAAAATTGAAATATCTGAATCTTGGTCTTGTACCAATGGCGGGCATCAAGCAACCAGAAAATACAGCCGAGCGTTTGATCCGCTATGCTTACGAAAAAATCAAACGCTTCAAACATTACACAGGCCTACGTGAGTTTAAAGAAAAATATGCCACCATTTGGGTGAATAAATACCTTGTTTACGAAAATGATTTTGACCTGATACAATTGCCGGCTGCACTCAATAAAGCTATGCAGCCCTCATCACGATGAAAAAAAAGGTAACTATTTTATTTATCCTGTTCTTTCCTCTTTGGAATGTTTTATCAGCTCAAAAAACATCCTTGTCTCTTTCTCTTTATAGCAATGCTGATACCACAAAGCCACTCATATTTTATATTTCCGGCGATGGGGGTTTTAATAAATTCTCCACATCATTTATGCAAGCTTTAAATACGCAGGGCTATGCCGTGGTTGGGTTGAATGCGAAAGATTATTTCTGGAGCAAGAAAAAACCGGAAGAGGCCGCCACTGCCATTGAAACAGCTATCAATGAATTAAACAAACAATGGAAGAAAAAAAATATTGTATTGATCGGTTACTCTTTTGGAGCTGATGTGGCTCCATTTATGGTTACTCATTTTTCCACTGCCACAGTCACTAAAATAAATCGCCTTATTTTATTATCTCCTTCACCGAAAACAGATTTTGAAATTCATGTTCTGCAAATGCTGGGTTGGGGAAAAAGTTCGGGTGAAAGCGTTCCTGCCGAGATCAACAAAATTTCAAAACCTGTAACTATTATTGTAGGTGATGATGAAAATGAATTTCCCTTCTCCCAAATAACCATAAAAAATAAACAGCTAATCAAAATGCCCGGTGGTCATCATTTCGATGGCGATGTAAATGCGTTGTGCAAACAGATTGTTTTGCAGATAAAATAAGAAAATAAAGAATATGGCAGCAGCTCGGTAACTCTGGTTGAGCATTTGTTGCCTGCATGTTCCCGAACGGTATGCTTGGCCAATTGTTGTGCTTGCTTGTAATAATTCTATTTGAAGACTCGCCGAGATCTCTTAAAAAAAATTTGTGTGCAATGTCCAATTTCTCTATTCCCAAACATCGTTATAGTGTAATTCAAATCGATAACCTGTCTGCCAGCAGGGTAGACAATAAAAAAAATGACATGGAACAGAGAATAAATGCTTACGAAAAAGGTCACCGTGCCATGAAGGCTATGTATAGTTTGGGAGCATATTTAACAAAATCGTCAATTGAGCAATCGCTTTTAGATTTAGTTTATTTCAGGGTATCGCAAATCAATGGTTGTGCTTATTGCCTTGACATGCATTCAAAAGACCTGCGGGTAATGGGTGAAACCGAACAACGCCTTTATATGCTGGACGCATGGCGTGAAGCGTCCCTCTATACTGAACGCGAACGTGCCGCACTTGCTTGGGCGGAAGCCGTGACAAAGGTTACAGAAGGTCATGTGCCGGATGAAATTTATGAGCAAGCATGTGAACAATTTTCCGAAGAAGAATTGATCGATCTAACTTTGGGAGTTCTAACGATCAACTGCTACAATCGTATTAATATTGCTTTTCGTACTCCTGCCGGATCTTACCAGCCAGGGCAACATGCAGTACAAGCAAACTAATTAATTAAGAGAAAGGGTTAATTCAAATATTCATTAATCGTCCCGACGAGTCGGGACAACTAAATACTAACAAAATGAAAGAGTTTGTATTATTGTTCAGACAACCCAATTATGATTACAGGAATACTGATCCTGAGAAAATGAAAGAGCTTGGCAAGAAATGGCAGAACTGGGTTAGCGGTATTGTATCGCAGAACAAGTTATCCAGCAATGGCATCCGCCTTTCGTTGGAAGGAAAAGTGCTTAAACCAGGAGGTGTTATCACCGATGGACCTTTCGTTGAGATCAAAGAAAAACTAGGCAGCTTTATTGTTATAAAAGCTGAATCAATGGAGGAAGCAACAACCTTGGCACATGGCTGTCCGGCTATTGATGAAGGCGGCAGTGTTGAAATAAGACCTGTTTTTTCATAAACATTTGAACTACTGAAGCCCTGCACATCTATAGTGCAGGCTTCAGAATTCATGGGAAATGAAAGAGGAAGCACAGCTAATACCAAATTTGTTCCGGAAAGAATTTTCTAAAATGGTTGCTGTTATTAGCAAGCTTTTTGGATTGCAACATATTGAATTAGCCGAGGATATTGTGAGCGAAACATTTTTGGCGGCTACAGAAACATGGAGAATTAAAGGCACTCCGCAAAACCCAACTGCATGGCTTTACACTGTAGCCAAACAAAAAACCTTGCAACATTTTAGGAGAAGCAAAATCTTCGACAAAAAAATAATTCCTGAATTATCTGCACTACAGGAGAAAGATCATGAAATGCCTGAATTAAATTTTTCACATCAAAATATTAGGGATAGTCAACTGCAAATGATGTTTGCCATCTGCGATCCTGCCATTGCGAGCGAAGCCCAAATAGGTTTGGCATTGCGTATCCTTTGCGGTTTTGGCATTGATGAAATTGCTGAAGCATTTTTATCGAATAAGGAAACTATCAACAAAAGATTATTCAGGGCCAAAGAAAAATTACGAAGCGAAAAAGTAAAAATGGAACTGCCTTCGAAAAATGAAATCGCTAACCGGCTTAATAATGTGTTGCATATTATTTATTTGCTTTTTAATGAAGGTTATTATTCCAAAACCCAAAATCAAATTTTGCAAAAAGATCTGTGCATAGAAGCGATGCGTTTAGCTCTGATGCTCACAGAATACGAAAGAACTAACTTGCCAAAAACAAATGCGTTGATGGCGCTCATGTGTTTTCATGCGTCCAGGTTTAGCGCCAGGCAAACCAGCGAAGACTTCTTTGTTTTATACGAACAACAAAACGAAGAATTATGGGACAAAGCATTGATTAATCAGGGCATACATTTCTTATCTCTTTCTGCACAAGGAAATGAGGTAACTTCTTATCATTTGGAGGCAAGGATTGCTTACTGGCATTGCATAAAAGAAGATACCAAAGAAAAGTGGGAGGAAATCCTACATCATTATAATTTATTATTGCAAATAAACTATTCTCCGAGCGTGGCACTAAACCGGGCTTACGCTTTATACAAGGCAAAAGGAAAAAAGGCGGCATTAACAGAGGCGGAGAAATTGCACTTGACAGGTAATCACTTTTATTATACGCTGCTTGGAGAGCTTTATACAGACATCGACAATCAAAAAGCAAAAGAAAATTTCCAAACAGCATTCAGTTTAGCCAAAACGCAAACCGAGAAACAACTCATTCAAAGAAAAATTTACGAGCTGAATTAAAATATTTTTACTGTTATGCTCATGCTTAAAATTCATTTTCAGAAATAAGGTTTTATATCAATTAAAGGAGTGCCATCAATTACTTCTAAATTTGAAATTCTCATCTTGCTGTTATCAAGTATCTCTAAAATTTCGACCACATGAATTCCGATTGGGTTTGGCCTGTCGGGTGATCTTGTTGCAAAAACACCTGTAGCAGTTGCTTTCGGGTTATTCCTTGGCTTAGTGGTTAACGTATTTCTATTTGCCTCATGCAACCAGGTAAATAAAAGGACTCTATCACCAGCATTTAATCCCAACATTGCCGGCTGATATTTTTTATTTATGCGCACTAAGACTTGCGGAGCGCCTTCATTTTCTTGCAGCGGGCAATCTTCTATTCTTTTTAATGGCGATTGAATTTTACCAATGAATTCTATAGCTTTCATTTTTTTTGTTTGAATGACTCGTTTTAATAATGATTTAAGTTGAACAAATTGGACAATTATTCAAAATATTTTAAGCTATTTGGATTTGCCGAAAAAATCTTCGGAAATATGGGAATAGAGTTCGAAAATTTATCCAGAATTTGATTGAAGGATGATTGTACATATATTTATAAACAGCATCCACGCTTTAAACGAAATTTCCAATGATCAACGAAGTTAAAATTTTGAAAACCGAAATCCTTTCGGACAATTGGTATGTCTTGAAAAAGATCAGTTATGAGTATTTGAAAAAAAATGGCACAAAGCAGGTTCAAACCAGAGAAGCTTACGACAGAGGAAATGGCGCCACCATTTTACTTTATAACAAACAACAGAGAACTGTAATCCTTACCAAGCAATTTCGCCTGCCAACTTTTATTAACGGCAACACTTCCGGAATGCTTATAGAAGCTTGTGCAGGCTTGCTGGATAAAGATAATGCTGAAGATTGCATCAAACGGGAAACAGAGGAGGAAACGGGCTATAAGATATCCAAGGTGCATAAAATATTTGAAGCTTATATGTCACCTGGCTCGGTAACAGAAATCTTGCATTTTTTCATTGCGGAATACTCCTCATCTATGAAAGTTAATAGTGGTGGAGGCAATGAGCACGAAGAGGAAAATATTGAAGTTTTAGAAATCACCATTGACGACGCCATGCGCATGATTGACAACGGTGATATTAGAGATGCGAAAACAATTATGTTACTTCAATACATGAAACTTCATAATCTCATGTAACAAAAAAACCTCAACAAAAAATGCAACGAATAATCATGGTAGCTTTTATTTTTCTCTCTACTTGTAACAGCAAGCAAGCAAATCAACAAGACTCAACCGATAATTCGAAAAAAAACGCACAAGACATTTCTACTGACACTTCTGCCAAACCTAAAAACATTTGGGTTGACCGTTTGAACAATAAGAAATATCCTTTGCCTGACTCAATTAATAATAAACCCATTTCATTTTACCTCGATAATCCAAAGATTGCAGCAATTGCAAAATCATTTTATAAGGGACAATTTCGGCCAACGGACAACGACTCAACCACAGAACTTCTTTCATATGTAACAACTGATGATAATACAATCAGACTTTTTTACCGTTGGTGTCTAGACTTTACCATTACCATTAGTGATGGAGCTTTAGCAGAGTATCCAGGCGGCCCTGCGTTGAAATATGCGACAAAATTCCCTAAAGAATTCTTTGACTATATGGATAAGGACACATCTGGTCAACGTTATAGGCAATGGGCCGAGATTATTGCATATAGCGGATTAAGTGACTATAATAAGAAAGACCCTGAAATTGAAGAGGAAATAATAAGCAATATGTTCAGCAACTGTTATTCCTGTAATGACAAAATGAAAAGCCGCATCGTTACACTCGCAAAAGACATTACAAAGGCGGTTAAACTGCAAGATTAATTTTATAGCTGCTAACAACGAATGTTGATAAATAACAGCTATACATACCAAACTGCTATTTTTGCTATTAAATCAGCCCATGTTTGAGTTATTATTTGAAAAGTTTGACGAAAAAATAAATCTAACTGAAGAAGAAAAACAGTTAAGCCGTTCTTTTTTTATTCCTAAAAAGTTGCGTAAAAAACAATGGCTGTTACAAGAAGGGGATGTATGCAAGTATGTAGCTTTTGTGGAGAAGGGTTTATTGCGTTTATACACGGTGACTGATAAAGGAACAGAACACATTACACAATTTGCATTTGAAGGATGGTGGATTGCTGATCAATTGAGCTTTCTTACGGGTGAGCCATCTGCATATAATATTGATGCCATGGAAGATTGTGAATTGCTGCTGCTTACTAAACAAGCCGAAGAACAGATGTTGGAAAAAATACCAAAGCTGGAACGTTATTTTCGCATTCTTTTACAAAATAGCTTAATAGTCACGCAAAAAAGGTTAGTTGGTTCTTTAAGCCAAACTGCTGAAGAAAGATACAACGACCTGATCAAAGCCTGTCCAGCTACGTTGCCTCATCGTATTCCCCAGCACATGCTGGCTTCATATCTTGGCATTACTCCTGAAACACTAAGCCGCATTCGCAGGCAAATTGCAACAAAAGAAAAGGTACAAGATGCAAGACACAAGAAACAAGATGTAAAGTAGCCACCTTATACCTTGACTCTTGTACCTTGATCCTTGCTTCTTGATATACATCAACCAATTTTCTTATCATTCATCAACGCCATTTTTTGATGTACCTCAATGGAGATAGCCCTGTTGCTAAAGTAGCTTTGTGAATTAAAATAAGGCGATGGCAAAGAAAACAATAGCAATAATTGGGGCCACGGAAAACTTGGGGGCAACTGTCTCAAAAAGCTTGGCGAATGGCAACTACAGATTATTACTTTTTTCTCATGATAAAAAGAAATTAAAATCTCTTGCAAAGGAAATAAAGGAACAAGCTCCATTTGCAGATATTGATTACATGGAATGTGCTGCAGAGGCGAGTTGGGAAGCTGATATTATCATTCCTATTGTTTCGTTGACTGAGGAAAAAGAAATGGCAAAAAAAATAGATCGCTTTACAAACAGAAAGATTGTCATCAGTTTTTCCATTCGGGAAGACGAAACATTCAACACCTTGCCTTCAGAGCATATTTTAAACACTGCAGAACAATTAGAGTATCTATTACCGGGAGCAAAAGTTGTAAAAGCATTTAGCGTGCTTGCAACTGATTTTTCTCAGCCTTCAAGTGCCGCCAGTCAAAAGCAAATACTTCTAGTTAGCAGGGATGAGAAAGCTCTTGAAACAGCATCGGAAATTATACGAACGGCAGGCTTCAATCCAATTGTATCAAACAGACTTAATATTTATAAATCAAAAATTAATAGAATGAAAACAACAAAATGGATCATAGATCCTACACACTCTGAAATTCAATTTAAAGTAAGGCACCTCATGGTATCATGGGTTACCGGAGGCTTTAAACAATTCAACGCTACTGTAGAAACAGAAGGCGATGACATCAATACAGCAAAAATTCATTTCACCGCAGATATCAATTCCATTTCAACCAATAACGATCAGCGCGATGTGCATTTACGAACAGGAGATTTTTTTGACGCAGAAAACCACCCGCAATTGACATTTGAAAGTGATAAGCTGGAAAAAATTGATGAAGAGAACTATAAATTATATGGCACCCTTACCATGCGTGGCAATAGCAAAAAAGTTGCATTAAACGTGGAATATGGCGGCATTACACAAGATCCCTGGGGCAATACCAGAACAGGTTTTTCCATAACGGGGAAAATTAATCGTAAGGATTTTGGCGTAAGCTTCGGCATGGTTACAGAAACTGGTGGTGCTTTACTGGGTTATGATGTAACGATCAATGCGAATGTAGAGTTTGTAAAACAAACAGTGGCAGAAATGCAAGCTGCGTAAACAACCTTATAATTTGTTTGATTTGTGTTGGTTGAGGCAGGCCGCATCTTTCAGATGCGGCTTTTTGTTAAATAAAAAAATGAATTTGATTACATTCGGGAATGAAAAAGCTATTATTTATCATTTTCATTTTATACGCCTTGGATTCCGCAGCTCAAACGGGGTCAGAAATTTTTCTATTTGACCTCAAGATCATAGACGGCAAGCCATTTCTTACGAATGGAATAAACATTACCAAACATAAAGGATATGACAACCAGCCTTTCTTTCACCCTTCACAACCCATTATTTATTATTCATCCAATAACGATAGTAGCCGAACCGATATAAAATATTATAATTACGAAACAAAAGAAACAAAAATTTTCACGCTGACACATGAAAGAGAGTATTCTCCGACCGTAACTCCGGATGAGCAATTTATATCCTGTATCATACAAAGGGATAATGGAGCCCAAGACTTAGGCAAATACCCAATCAATGGTGGCAGGCCTGAGATATTGATCAATCATCTTAAAATAGGGTACCATGCTTGGGCTGGAGAAAATAAACTCTTATTGTTTGTATTGGATGACAGCATTCACAATTCCCTTCATTATTATTACTTGGGCAAAAACGCCGATACCGTTATTGCTGAAAATATTGGCCGCAGCCTGCATAAAATACCTGGTCAAAATGCAATGAGTTTTGTTCAGAGAGCTTCAGAAAAAATATCCGTCATAAAAAAGTTTGATATGAGTAATAGCATTATAAGCACAGTTGTCGCTACGTTATCCGGACAAGATCATTTGACCTGGCTGCAAAGCGGTATGATCATTATGGGCGATGGCAATAAATTATATTATCATCAGGAAAGCGCTTTTGAGGAAACTAAGGACAAAGGTTGGCAACCGATAATTATTAAAGGTGATAGTTCTATGTTGAAAGGAATTACAAGACTGGCCACCAATCTGGCAAATGATAAACTGGCTGTTGTGGTGGCTGAATAATTAAGTCACCCAGATCTTTCACCGGGTGACTTTCATTTCCATAAATTATCTTGAAACAAGCGTTCTGAAGCGTTCAATATTTTGCATGCTCTCATATTTAATAGGAATATCTCTTGAAAAGCCTGCCTTTTTTAAAGTAGCTGTTCCTTCAATTCTTACAAGAGCTTCTTTCTTTTTATAAAGATCACGTTGATTTTTTACAGCACCGATCATATCTATTTTTACAAGAGCAGGTAAAATGAATTCAGATTTTTTCCTCACTTGCACTTTTTCACCCAGGTCAAAACGGCCAAAATAATTATTGTCAATATAAATATCACCACGGGCGGTTGATAACTGTACGCCAAAATCATTAGGATTGTAATAAACAAGATCAACTCCGGCTGTGGATTGCAATGGACCCAATTCAAGCAAGCGAACATTGCGAATATCACGATATTCAGGTTCCTCCACCTTATTCGTGCCGCAAGAAGAAAATATCACAAGACCAAACACAAGTGTAGCTAATATAGTTTTCATATTGTATAGTTTTTCTTAAGTTAATAGAAGTAGCCGATGAAAGATACAGGAATATCAGGCCAGTTTGCGTTAAAAAGTATTCAACAAAAAAGGTTTTAACAACTGTTTGAATAAATAAAAAAGCCATCTGTCAAAGATGGCTCTCCGCCAAAAGCGGACAGAATATTTAGCGGGGGGTCCGGCAAACTAAAAAGTTACCGAAGGTGCCCATTTCATATCTGTAGATATCATGAATACCTCCTTTTTTTTGGTGAAACATAAAAATAAGGAATAGTTTCTTTGGAAAATTTTTTCATCCCTCTCCTTTAACTGTTTTTTTTGCAAATGCCTGCACCTTTAGGTGACAAAGATGGAGGGTTACTTATTTATATTATAATAGGATATCCTGCTAAAAAGGAAACGCCCATGATGGGCGTTTCCTTAATATGTTCTTAAATAAATTTTCTAATAAAGATTAATGTTATATCTACCCAGCATTCCATATGTTGGTGCATAAAGATTAGCCGTAGTGCCTACAGAAATAAAATAGTCACCGGGGTCTAAGGTCACAGATGCACTTAATACACTAGGGTCTTCAACAGTTGACAATAACATACCGATGCTATTATAGACGCGTAAAACAAGATCCGTATTAGCACCGCTATTGTTTAGACCCACATTAAATGGAGTTACTGACACAGTTCTTGTAGTGCTTGTGCTTAATGAAAAGAAATCAACATCGTTACTATTTGAGACTGTTCCATCTAATGAACCAGTTAAAGTGGTGGAACCGGAAAAGCTATTTGAATAATCATCTGTTCTATAGCCAACAATACCGGCAATTGTAGCAGCATCATCTTGATAAGAAGTGCAGCCTATAGAATTTGGACCATTATGCCACAGGGACATGTTTTGAGAGTAAGCGCTTCCCATAATTGGCGCCCATCCAATTTCGCCACTACCTTGTCCATAATTGTAATCAGAAATTTTTACACAGTTACCGTCATACAATGCCTGGTGACGCAAGCCAAAAGAATGTCCTGCCTCATGTGAAATAGCTTCTGCGACAAATTTAGAATTGTAACTAAGCAATGACGAAAAAACAAATGAAGGAGTATTTCCACCCGAAGTGAAAGTACCTAAATAAGAAACGCCTCCTACTTGCTTTCCATACCATTCCCATGATTCTGTAACAACGACTCTCACTCTGCTGTAAATATTCGCTGCGTTATAAATAGCTTCATCGGTTGTTACAATAATATTAAAAGGACTGTAGTCATTAATAACCCTCTGAACAACTAAAGAAATTTCATTGTCAGTTAAATTGGCAGGAGAGCAGTAAAAGTCGCCACTGCTATTCCATAATGTTCCGGAGACTAAGTCGCCATCAAAATCGAGAAGGATAACACCAGTGCCAGGCGAAGGGGGAGGCGTTGTTGTTCCACCACCATCAGTAGT
This sequence comes from Chitinophagaceae bacterium, assembly GCA_036005185.1. Taxonomy (GTDB): domain Bacteria; phylum Bacteroidota; class Bacteroidia; order Chitinophagales; family Chitinophagaceae; genus VBAU01. Next base: position 25,775 of record DASYQS010000031.1, read on the forward strand.
ACCACCACCAGTAGTACCGCCTCCATCGTTACTGCGTGGTCGTTTTTTACGAGCTGCTTCATTTCCTTCTATGCTCACAGGGGCACGCTTGGCAAGATTAAAAGATGTCATTCCGAAATCACAACTTTGTTTTTCACCTACTTGTTTTACTTGTTGATTCGAAATTTGCTGATCAATTTTTTTGGAGCAGGCAGCCAGGAATAGCAAGGCTAGGATAGATAGTTTTTTCATTGGTTAGTCAGTTTAAAAATTTAAAAAATCGCAGCAACGTTAAGCTTTATGCATTAACGAATTTCTGAAACTCAACAATAACTTTGTTTTTTTTGAAAAAAATGATTCTAGTCAACGAAAAATTATGATGTGCTAGATGCAATCCACATGTTACTCACATTGTTTCACTACAATCTTGTAATGAATGCCGTGAGCCTTGCCGTCAATAGAAAGAGAATAAGCTCCAATTGGGACATTTTTGTCAAACAAAATTTTATATTGATCTGCTACTTGTACAGATAAAATATTTTACTGCAATACTTGTCCACTCATGTTGTTGATTGTGTAATGAAAGACGCCTATGGTTTGCATGTAAATCTGAGAAGGTAGCTGAAATTTATGTGGGGGAATGTGCTTAGTAACCAATTTATCCAATCACTTCTCCTTCCAGATCGTAATCATAAGCTTGGGTGATTCGAACATTTGTAAATTCCCCTATTTGCAGTTTTCTATCCGAGTAAATAACCACTTCATTATCCACTTCCACGCTATCAAATTCAGTGCGGCCTAAATAGCGACCGGCTTCTTTCTTATCAATAAGCACTTTAAAAGTTTTTCCCAGTTTTTCCAAATTCTTTTCATAAGAAATTTCTTGTTGTACTTCCATAATCTCTTGGGCTCTTCTTTCCTTTTCCTTTTGTGGAATGTTATCCACTAATTCGTAGGCTGAGGTTCCTTCCTCATGTGAGTAAGTAAAGATGCCGACACGGTCAAACCGCTGCTGTTGCAAGAACGACTTCAATTCTTCTATGTCATCTGGTGTTTCACCGGGAAAACCAGCGATCAATGTAGTGCGTAAACATATCCCCGGAACTTTTTGCCTTATCGCAGCAAGTAATTCTTGCATTTCCTCTCTCGTTATCTGGCGCTTCATTGATTTAAGCATGCTATTGCTTGCATGTTGCAAGGGCATGTCGAGATAATTGCAAATATTATCTCTTTCATACATTACATCCAATACTTCAAGTGGAAACTTATGAGGGTAAGCATAATGCAGTCTGATCCACTCAAGACCTTTTACATCACTCAAATGTTTTAATAGATCAGCAAGCATTCTTTTTTTATAAAGATCCAGGCCATAATAAGTAAGCTCCTGGGCAATCAGCATAATCTCTTTTACCCCTTTCCTTACCAATCCTTCAGCTTCTTTTATAATTTCTTCAATGCTTTTGCTCACATGATTGCCACGCATTAGAGGAATAGCACAAAATGCGCAGGCACGATTACAACCTTCAGCAATTTTTAAATAAGCATAATGCTGAGGTGTTGCCAAAAACCGTTCACCTATTAATTCAGATTTATAATCAGCTTCAAACTTTTTCAAGATCAAAGGAAGCTCCATAGTTCCAAACCAGGCATCCACTTCGGGAATTTCCTTTTCAAGATCATCGCGGTAACGGTGACTTAAGCAACCGGTGACATATACTTTATCAAGTTTGCCCGTTTGCTTTAAAGCAACCTGTTCAAGTATAGTATTGATGGATTCTTCTTTTGCCTTTTCAATAAAGCCGCAAGTATTTACAATTACAATATTGTGATCGTTTTTTCCATTTTCATGCACCACGTCAATTTCATTGGCATGCAATTGTCCGCTCAACACTTCGCTATCCACCATGTTCTTGCTACAGCCAAGGGTAATGATATTGACTTTATCTTTTTTTAATGTTTTTGCTTTCATAAAAACAAGATGATAGTTTTAGTATGACGGTTAGCTATCATCTATCCGTTATCATCTTTCAACTAATTATTTATTCTCTAAACTAAACAAGCTGTCCACAAATTCGTGCTTATCAAAAACAAGCAGGTCTTCCATTTTCTCACCTACGCCAATAAATTTTACCGGGATCTTAAATTGATTAGCGATTGCCAATACTACTCCACCCTTTGCAGTTCCATCAAGTTTAGTGATCGTCAAGGCAGTTACATCTGTTGCGGCAGTAAAATGTTTTGCTTGTTCCAATGCGTTCTGTCCAGTTGAACCATCAAGCACCAGCAATACCTCATGAGGCGCCTCGGGAATTACTTTCTGAATCACTCTTTTGATCTTTGAAAGTTCTTCCATTAAATGCGCTTTGTTGTGCAGCCGGCCGGCGGTATCGATAAGCACCACATCAGTTTGTTTTGATACGGCGCTTTGCACTGTATCAAAAGCTACGGCAGCCGGATCTGAACCCATCGGCTGCTTAACAATAGGCACGCCTGCCCTTTCACTCCATATGGTAAGTTGATCAACCGCTGCCGCACGAAAGGTGTCGGCAGCACCTAGCAAAACGGATTTTCCTGCTTTTTTGAAATTATAGGCCAGCTTGCCAATAGTAGTTGTTTTACCAACTCCATTCACTCCTACTACTAAAATGATGTAAGGTTTTGTAGGTAATTCCGAATGAAAATCATAACTGTTTGATGTGGGTGCATCAACCAAAATATTTTCTATTTCTTCTTGTAAAAGCTTATTTAGTTCAGATGTATTTAAGTATTTGTCCTTGGCAGCCCTTGCTTCAATGCGTTCAATGATCTTTACGGTTGTTTCAATTCCTACATCGGCTCCTACAAGAGCTTCTTCTAAATTATCAAGTACTTCATCATCAACCTTGCTTTTTCCTGCAATGGCTTTTGTAACTTTTGAAAAGAAATTTTCTTTGGTTTTCTGCAAACCCTGATCAAGGCTTTCTTTTTCTTTTTTGCCAAATATTTTGTCGAAGAATCCCATTAATTATTAGTTTTTCTGGATCGACCAATTATTACGTAAAGCAAAGTGCCTAAAAAAGGAAAAAAAATGACAAGCAATATCCACACTAATTTTTCAACGGAATTCTTGGAATGGTCTTTAATTATATCCAGTAAAGTCCAAATCCAAATAGCTAAAACCGCAATAGCTACAGCCATAAAAAAAATTAATCCCAAACCAGTAAATAATCCCATATAATTTATTTTTAAAACAACAAAAGCTATCCCGCCTTAGGGCGGGACAGCTTTTTAAAATTTTTTTTTGCCAAATTATTTTTGAGCTAAAAACTGCTTCACCTTGTCCTTGTGCACAATCTGCTCCTTAAAGGTATACGCACCGGTTTTTGGACTGCGAACGGCCTTTATAACTTTTGTCCAGTTCTTTGCTTCGGCGGCCGCCTTTGCGTCTTTAGTTTTTATCGCGGTTTTTGCTGCTTTTGCCATGATTACTTGATTTCTTTATGAACAGTATATTTCTTTAGGATTGGATTGTATTTCTTTAGTTCCAATCTTTCAGGATTGTTCTTTTTATTTTTTGTAGTTATATACCGGCTTGTGCCAGGCTGACCACTGTTTTTGTGCTCAGTACACTCTAAAATTACCTGTACCCGGTTTCCTTTTTTTGCCATTTTCTTATAGTTTTCAGTTTATCATTTATCGCAGTAGAACTAAACTAAAACGATAAACTATAAATTAAATATGTTGCCCGTTTGCTCTCATCTCTTTTACTACGGTATAGAGCCCTTTTTTATTAATAGTGCGGATGGCTTCAGTTGAAACTTTTAGCGTAATCCACTTATCTTCTTCGGCTAGGTAATAGCGTTTTGTTTTTAAATTGGGTAAAAAGCGACGCTTGGTCTTGATATTTGAATGCGAAACCTTGTGCCCACCCATCGGAGTTTTACCTGTAACCTGACATACTCTTGCCATGACAATCAAAATTTAAGGACGGCAAAGTTAGGGATTACTAACGAGAAATGAAGAATGAAAAATGAAAAAATTATGAGTTTTCCTACTTATAAATGACCTGCCTATATACCTAATTTAATGATTGTACCAGTTTTTGACCTAGGACGCTGCGTTACAATCGTCGTCATTATCTTCAATTATCACGCCTTTTGACGGATTATTCATTTTCAAGTAGCTTCGCACCCTCAAAGTCAAATTGGTCAGCGGTCATATCAAATAAGTTAATCGTTTCAACGTCAATATGACTTTTTTGACATATTTGACTAATATGATCGACAAACACTAAAATCTTAAATCTGAAATACACATGGCATACGATGTAGTTGTAATTGGCAGCGGCCCGGGTGGTTATGTAGCTGCAATCAGGGCTGCCCAGTTAGGCTTTAAAACAGCAATAATTGAAAAGGAAAGCTTGGGTGGAATTTGTTTAAACTGGGGTTGTATTCCCACCAAAGCTCTATTAAAATCGGCACAGGTTTTTGAATACGTTAAGCATTCCAAGGATTTTGGTATTGAGGCTAGTGGCCAGCCCAATTTTGAAGCTGTCATCAAACGTAGCCGTGGAGTTGCTGATAAAATGAGCAAAGGGGTTCAATTTTTAATGAGAAAGAATAAGATTGATGTTATTTCAGGGTTTGGCAAGCTGGTAGGTAAAGGAAAAATAGAAGTAACTGCATCCGATAATAAAAAGCAATCTGTAGAAGCAAAACACATTATTCTGGCTACCGGTGCTCGCAGTCGTGAATTACCCAATTTAAAAATTGATGGAAAAAAGGTAATTGGTTATCGTGAAGCTATGAATTTACCTCAACAGCCAAAGTCAATGATCGTTGTTGGCAGCGGTGCTATTGGAGTAGAATTTGGCTATTTCTATAACAGTCTCGGAACAAAAGTCACCATTGTAGAATTTTTGCCAAGGATCGTTCCTGTTGAAGATGAAGAAATTTCAAAAGAACTGGATAAAAATTTCAAAAAGCAAGGCATTGGGATTATGACGAGCAGTGAAGTAACATCGGTTGATACTTCCGGCAACGGTGTAAAAGCAAAAGTAAAGACCCCGGATGGTGAAACAATTCTTGAAGCAGACATTTTACTTAGCGCTGTAGGTGTTTCTTCAAACATTGAAGGAATTGGATTGGAAGAATTAGGGATCAAAACAGATAAAGGAAAAATTTTAGTTGATAAATTTTATCAAACCAATGTACCTGGTATTTATGCTATCGGAGATTGTGTGCCAGGACAAGCGTTGGCACATGTTGCTTCAAAAGAAGGAATTATTTGTGTTGAAAATATCGGGTTTAATGAAAAGAAATATAACCATAAGCCTGAAGCATTAGATTATAACAATGTTCCAGGATGTACATATTGTTCTCCGGAAATTGCTTCGGTTGGTTACACCGAAAAACAAGCAAAGGAAGCTGGCTATGAAATCAAGGTTGGCAAGTTTCCATTGAGCGCAAGTGGAAAGGCTTCAGCAGCCGGCCATATGGAAGGCTTTATTAAAGTAATTTTTGATGCAAAATATGGTGAATGGCTTGGCACTCATATGATCGGGTATAACGTAACCGAAATAATTTCAGAAACTGTGACCGCCAGAAAATTGGAAACGACTTATCAAGAGGTATTAAATAGCATTCATCCGCACCCAACAATCAGTGAAAGTGTGAAAGATGCAATTGAAGTTGCTTACGGCGAGGCAATCCATTTATAGTCACTGAGCAAATATGAATTCTATGAAGAAAGGAGGTCAATGGAATATCATCAGGCCCGTTTTTTGATTATTTTTTTTCACGTTTGAGTGAAGATGGAGGAATAAATTTAGCCCATCTTCGTTATACAAGCGATAACTGCTAACGTGAAAAAAGCTTTCAATCTCATCATCCTATCATTTTTGCTACAGGCTATTCAAGCGCAAGACAAAGTTTTTGAACCAAAGATCACTCTAAAGTGGGCCCCAACCGGGTTAATACTTGGCAATGTTAGCTTTCAAGGTGAATATAGCTTCCACACAAAATCATCGCTCACAGCCAAAATAGGTGTTCCCTCTAGCCGGCTCAATCATGCAAAATTCGACGGTAATGACGTTGACATGCACATGAAGGCATTTTCCTTTCTGGCAGGTTATCGAAAATATTTATCCAAGCAGGTCTTAAAGGGCTTTTACATTGAACCGTTCTTCACCTATGCGCACCATACTAGCGATGGAATAGGTGAAGGCAAGCTTGACAATCAATCTGTGACCATGAATTTTACTAACGATTATAATGGCACAGGCATTGGTGTTCAATTGGGGTCTCAATTCATAATTGCCAAACGATTAGTCATTGACTTTTTCTTTTTTGGGCCTCAGCTTACTTCCTCCACTAATAATTTCAAATCCCTCGATCCGCACAGCTCCAATGCTTGGAGTGATATTCAGGCGGATGAAGCTGAGCAGGATATAAGAGATTTCCTCGATCAATTTCCTTTTATTAAAAACAAAGTGAATGTGCAAGTTGATAAGGCTAATAGAACTGTAATAGCTGATTTTAAAGGAGCATTAGTTGGGGTGAGGTTTGGAGTATCTATTGGTATTGCCTTATAGTAAGAGGTTCGAGATCTTTAACCTCGAACCTCTCACTCGAATTTCGAAGATCCTTAATTGGCAAAAACTTTTTTCAAAATGTCTGTTGTTCTTGCAACAGGATCCTTTCTTATTTTTTGCTCTTCTTGTCCAACCTGATAAAAAATACCTGCCATTGCTTTTTCTGTTATATAAGCTGCTAGGTCGGTATTCACTTTTTCATTGCTGAATTTGTTATAAGTTGTAAAAACAGTATTCCAGTATTTTGTAGCATTTACTTTTTTCAAGGAATTTTCTATGACGGGGCGGAAGGCTTCAGTAAGAGAAGAGGTTGTTTTATCCTTCAAATAATTTGTTGCGGCAAAATCACCGCCCTTCAAAATACCAAAGGCATCTTGTATGCTCATTTGTTTAATGGCATTAATAAAAATAGGCGCTGCACTTTTTGCTGCATCTTCTGCTGCACGGTTCATGGAAAGAATAGCATCATCAACTTGTTTTCCTAAGCCAACATTCCGCAGTGTTTTTTCAGCTTTTTGCGCTTCCGGCGGCATCAGGATTTTTATTACGGCATCTTTAAAAAAGCCATCCACCGCAGAAAGTTTTTCTGTCCCTTTCTTTGTCCCCACTTCCAAGGCTTCTTTCAATCCGCTGATTACCTCATCATTGGTAAGGCTTCCTGAACTTTTAACCGGCACGCTTTGAATGATTTTTTTCAAACCACCCTCACCGGTTGAGTCTTTTTTAAAAAGTCGCTTGAGCTGCGCATTGGAAAAGGAAAAAAACAACAGGGCTAAAACGGATAGAAGGAAAATTTTTTTCATCTGGTATTTTTTATTATTTGATGAATCAAAAATAATATCATCAAACTTAAAACACAGTTAAATACCCATGAAAATAAAAATACTAAGAAGGTTTACTAGAGTTTTATAAACTTTAGCATCATTTTCTCCGCTTCTTTGCCCGCTTTTATGAAATAAATGCCGGGCTTAAGATGGCTTACATCTAATTTTTGAATTTTTGAGGAGATTATTTTTCTCAGCTCTACCTGTCCATTTATATTGATCACTAACAATTCCTTGCCAATCCATCTTTCATCATATTCAAGATTAATAGTAAGTTCAGAACTGGCAGGGTTTGGAAATAGCTGTACATTCAACCATTGAGGTGGAGTGTCTGGTAAGGGAATTTGATCAATGGTTGGAACACCTAGTCCATTTGATGAAAAAATAGAATAACGTGGACCACCTGGCTCAAATAATGCTCGCATTTTTTGTTTTTGCCCTTGGGTAAACATCAATAAACAATCGTCATTTGTAAAATCCATATAATCCATGTACATATCGCCATTGGGCCCATTTCCGCAGCTAACACGAGTCGTAGAGGGGCAGCCAGTTGTAAATGTTTGTTGTTTAGGAGTATCGCTTACACCATCATCCCCACAATTCGCATCGCCCCACAAATGCTTTAAACCCAGCCAATGACCTATTTCATGCACTGCAGTCCTGCCTTGATTGTAAGGGGTTGAGTTGTTAATTCCAAAAGCCCCATTGCTTATTACAACGCCATCCTTATTAGTAGGATCGCCCGGTACACTTGAGTATCCGACCAATCTATCAAGCGTTCCCACCCAAATATTCAAATAGCTGTTGGCATCCCAAGCATCATCTCCCATTTCGTATGAAAACTTGATTTTATCATCATCTTTCCATTTTGTAATGGGGGTATATTTATGAATAATGCCCGTAGTGGCTCTGCCTGTTGCGTCAACAGTGGCCAGCTTAAACTCGATCCCGCAATCAGCAGCCAATGATTTAAATACTTCAGGGATTTTTATAGTATCGGGATTTAATTTTCTAAAATCCCTGTTCAAGGCGTTTATCTGACTCTTTACTAAATCATCAGAAATATTTTCACCGGGATAATGATAAAGAACGTGGACGATAACAGGTATTATGATCGTTTTTGTCTCCTCTGTCCTTGCTAAACTGGATGAACGAGATGATTCACGCTGAAGCACAAAATTTTCAATAGCCCTGTGACTTGCTTCCAATGAAGGATCCATTTGAACCAATTGCTTTTGATATTCAAATGATCTGCACTCACGTTGTGCAAAAACAGCGCTGCCTGCAAAAAAACTAACCGCCCATAATAAGGATCTTCTCATATTTCCTCTTGAAGTCGCCAAAACTGCATACAGACTTCTTGTCTGCACGAGTTTTCATGCAGGTATTGGAAAGGATAACATGAATATTGGGAAAAAAATTCGGGGAATTCCAGGGATACGATCTACGGTGTAATTATTTCAGGGAGGGTCGGGTTTCAACTCAAATATAGGTTGTTTTCTTTTACCGTCAAACATGGGGGTCAAAGAAATTGGAGCTGAGTTTTCAATGATAAAAGGTTTAACAGGAGCAATACGCATCAAACCTTATTTTTGCACGATTTAAAATGCTTAAATGAAGAAAATAACTTACCTGATAGCGGCCATTATAATTATTGGTGTAGGTGTTTATTTTATTTTTTTCAATAAGGAAATCGCTCCTCCAACCCCGCCGCCGCCCCCAGCTCCTCCGATACTGAACTGCATTCCGCAAAGGTCATATCCGCATGATACTTCTTCATTTACCGAAGGCTTACTGATCTATAATGGCTCATTGTATGAAAGTACGGGCAACAAGGGCAAATCAAAACTGTTGAAAATTAATTTAACGACGGGAAAAGCGGAAAAAGAAGTTAAGCTGGACTCAATTTATTTCGGCGAAGGCATTGCCATTTTGCGTGATACGATTTACCAGTTGACTTATCAGGAGCATGTTGCATTTGTTTACACTGTAAAAGACCTCAAAAAAATAAAACAACTGCCTTTTTCAACGGAAAGTGGAGAAGGCTGGGGAATGACAACTGACGGAACTTATTTGATCGCAACCGATGGAAGCAGCAATCTTTATTATTATGAGCCTTCAACCTTTAAATTAGTTAAAAAATTAACTGTCACAGATGCCGGAACGCTTAGTTACAATGTAAACGAGCTTGAATGGATTGATGGTTATATCTATGCTAATCAATGGCAACTACCTTATATCTTGAAAATCGACCCATCAAATGGACAGGTGGTGGCTAAAGTTGATCTTACGGATCTATTGAACCGGATAAAGCAAAAAGATCCACATGCTGAAGTGTTGAATGGCATTGCCTATGATTCAGCCTCAAAGAAAATTTATGTCACAGGTAAATGGTGGCCTGAACTGTATGAAGTACAGTTTCAGTAAATAGTTATTTTGAAATAATATAGATGAGCGAGCTGCACTTCTCTTTATTTCTCACCGCTTTCATATTCGATCGAAATCCATTCCATGCCGCGCCAAGCCAGTTTGTTTTTTGATTTTTGTATTTACTGCTCAGCAAGCTGATATAAAAACTATCGAACCACATAGGCTTGTAATCAACCATTTTCAGTCCTACTTTTTCCATCAAATGCTTCATTGCCAAAGGCGAGAAATGGTAAAGATGCCTCGGTACATCATAAGCTGCCCAATATTCTTTATAAACAGAAGCATCCAAAGAAGTATAATTCGGTAAAGCAATTAACAATCGGCCATTTTGTTTCAAAAGTTCTTTTAATTGCTGCGAATATTTGTGCAGATCATGTACATGTTCAAGCACATGCCAAAGTGTAATAGCATCATAAAAGTTTTGAGGCAGATGAAAAAGCTCATCTGCATTTTTTAATTCGCAACCAAAAACTTCCTTAGCAATCCTTCTGGCATCATCATCAGGTTCAATACCAATGACCTGCCATCCATTTTGTTTCATCTCGTTTACAAAAGCTCCCGTGCCGCTGCCCACATCCAAAAGTTCGCCTTGTTTTCTGCCTGTTATCTTGCAGACCAGTTTTCTCTTTTGTCTCAAGGTCTTCTTTCGAATGATCTGATATAAATGGTTAATAAATCCTTTTGAGGTATTAGTATGGGAAATATAATTTTCAGATTTGTAATACCCACCGATTGTATTCATGTCTGGCACATCTTGCGTAAATCTCAGTGAGCAATGATCACATTGCCAAATAGAAAAGCTTTTTCCGGATACAGTATAATCTTTCGCCGATAAAACAGGATGGATTGAAGAAGAGCTGCAAACAGGGCAATGGGTATAATGAACAATAGAATTCATTCTTTCAAAAGATGTGCAAAGTAAAATGAATTTAATCAGAGTGAAATACTAGGGCGCCAACTTATTCCCGGAAGGAGCATCGGCTGGCGAAATTTTATGATTATTTCCCATTGATGTGCAGGAAAGACCATACTCCGAAAAATACCAGCCAAGAAATATAAGAATAACAAAAATTACTGCAACCGGCCACACCCACCAATGTTTGCGTTTTTGCTCAATGGCTATTGGATTTGATAGTATTTCAGTCATTTGAATTGAAGTTCTTTCTGCGTCACCAACAAGCATAGTATGCTCCGCATTTTCTCTGATCACTTTTTTCGCAGTAACTTTTTCTAACCATGGTAATTCTTTTTTAACGCTCTCCAATTTTGTTCCTCCCGTAAGCCCTTTTTGCAATACACCAACCCCATTCCAAATTATTTCTTCTCCCTGTTCCAATTTCGTTTTTAGACCGGATACAAAATCATTGAACTGAGTAACCGCTTCGTCTTCAGAAATATTCAGATTTGCAGCAAGCCACGGAAATAATTTTTGAGAGGGCGTTTCTTTTATTTCCTCAAGTTTAAAATAATATTTCGGGGGCAAAAAAGAGTGATTCACAAATTCTGATTCTGCAGATTGCATTTGCAAAGCAATTGTCCCTATCTCAGGAAGGCTGATCTGTTTATGAGTAATTAAAAACCTGTACAGAATCTCGTACATTTTTCGGGAGCTTTAAAATGGGAAATGTAGCAATGTGATAAAGTGAAAAAAATTGAATGTATATCAATTATTACATTATCATCAGTTTTTTTGATCAAAAACAAAGATAACACCCGCTACGAAGTTAAAGCCATATACAGGATACTGATTCCAACGCTGGTACTGCTTATTGAAGATATTATTGAACTGCGACCAGACCTTTAAATTCTTGGTGATCTTGAAATCCAATCCTGCATTCAGATCAAAAGCACCTTTTAGCTGAGCATGATCGCCATTTTGCTTGCGATATTGTTCCCCACCCCACGCAAACAGATCAGACGTTAGGTAAAGATCTTTTAGCACTTGCACACGCATGGCTGCATTCACTTCCAACGGCAGCAAGCCATAGGCTTTAGGATTATCTTTCAAATTCATGTAATGATTGAAGCTAAATCCTGTTTTCAAAGAAAATTTTTCCTGAACAGTATAACCGATCTCGCCTCCATAGTGCAATACTTTCATCTGCGATTCATTGAGTACAATAAACGATTTTCCATCACCGGAAGCAGTATCATTCACAAATAAAGGCTGATTGGTTAATTTATTGAATCCAACTTTTGTACTGTACGAAAAATGGTCACCTACTGATCCTTTAAAACCAGCATAGCGTTCTTCAATCCCTGTGTTCTTTGTAGTAAAAGGAGCAAAAATCCATGGATTAATTGAAGCCAGGTATTGATAGGTTGTTTTACGCAGATAACCTATCCACCCCGCAATAAAATTAAATCGCTTATCGGGTGTACCTACCTCTGCCATTATGTTAGGATATATTTTTGAGCTCTTATTGTCCCATGTAGGGCGAACACCAACTTGCAAATTAATATTGGGCGTTCTAAATAATACCGCGGGGGAAATATAATATGCTGTGTTGTTGATAGCGGTTCTTCCGTGAGGCTTATATCTTGTAAGGTCGAAAGTAATTCCAAGATCCACTGCAAATGTTTTTCCAACAGTTTTTTCCAACGGCAGATTTACATAAGTGTTGCTCTCACTATTATCATGATTATCGCTGAACACATCTACTTTTGCTTCCGGTGCGTAGGATAAACCAAAACTGTTAGGCTGTACATTATGAAATGAAACCCTTCCGTACCAAGTCTGGAAACGTTGCTTTAATGAATCAGTTTTAAATGATAATGTCTCCGGCAAATATCCATACTTATAAGTTTGATCGCTTTTCATGCCAAGCTTTGCATCCCACTCCAAGCTTTTCGTTGTTTGAAAAAATCCATCCAAGGCTACATTTGTATGACTAAAATCCTGAAAATCTTTTTTGCCTTGTGAGGCTATATGTTTTGCATAAATATTTACACCCGCGGTTTTTCCGTCACCAAAAGATATACCCGCTTGCACATACGGTGTTCGCTGGCTGCCAAAGCCCGCTTTGATATAGCTATTATTATCCCATCTGCCACCCGTATCAATATTCATGGCCAAGGGCTTTAAATTTCCGGGCTGATAACCAAACAATAAATTCTGATCGGGAAGGCTGTATTGTAAGCGTGGTTTTGTAGTATCAACGGAAGGCGGTGTAGCATTCATATTGATCTTTGCAGTTCCGTGAAGGGACGGTTTAAAAGTTGAGGTAACTTCTACCGTGCGTTTTTTTGTTGTATCCACTTGTGCCCGCAAAGAAATTCCAAAAAACAAAATCCCGATTCCAAAAAAGATTTTCTTGTATTGCTGGTGTCTAATCATTTGTTCTTTTTATTTATGTTGTCAGCTTTTATGAGGTCCGATCACTGCTGTCATGTCACGTATACTCCTCTATTATCTATTAATTTTTGTTTATTCGCTATTGACCCACTTTGCTACTCTTACTCTCCTCCTCTATTACCTTGCTTAACTTAGTCTGCGCCTCTGTTTTTAATTCCATATTTATACTATGGTCAACAATGCTTTGGAACGTAGCCTTGGCATTGAAATAATCTTTTTGCTTGAAATAAATATCGCCAAGCAAAATATAGGCTTTTGTAACCCAGTATTCGTAAGAGCCCGATTTGTTGATCGTTTCAAAAGCAGCTTTTTCAGCGTCACTTAAATGGTCAACAGCAAGCCAACTATTCGCAATTTCGTAACGAGCTTCAGCGGCTAATGCAGATTTATTAATAGTGACCACCGTTTTATAATTAGCAATAGCAAGATCATACTGACCGCCTACCTGATACGATTTTGCAATGGCCATGTTGGCAAGCGCCTTATCATCGCTGCTGCTTCCTTTTTGATTCAGCAGATCTTTTGCGTTATTCACAGCATCGCTCCATTTTTGTTGTTGGTATTGACTGCGTAACAAGCCACGCATCCCTTCCAATTTATTTTCTTGCGTAGATGTTATCTGCTTTAATTGCGCATAATATTTTTCTGCTTTTGCATAATCTTTTAATTCAAAGAAATTGATGCGTGCTGCTGCCAGAGTAGCTTTTTCCGCATATTTATTCGGAGCTTCTGCTGCCACAGCTTCATAGCCATTCAGAGCGTTATTCCAGTCGCTCTTGCTGTTGTAAATTTCTCCACGATAAAAATTAACATCGACTATATATACACCATCGGGAAATTTTTGCAAGTAATTATTAAAAGCATTCAATGCTGCCGTTGTACTCCCATTTTGGTATTGAATTTCAGCAGCAGAAAAGGTCAGGGAATCTTCCGAACTTACAGACAAAGGTTTTCCTGCCTGTCTCATGAAATCTGCATATTCATTAGCCTTGCCTGTTTCAACATAAATCGTTCTCACATCATCTAGTGCATCTGCCGCTTCATCTGAATTCGGGTATTGATTGATGAGCGTTTTGTACTGATTCAGGGCCTCTCCGGTATTGTTTAAGTTATAATAGCAAATGCCCAAGCGCAGGTAAGCCTGAGGCTTTTGTGAGTTGTTACCTTGTTCTTTTATCAAATTGTTCAAGTAAGGGATCGCATCTTTAAAACGTTCCTGAGACATATATGTCTTGGCAATCTCCATATTAGCATCCGTCACTAGCGATGAAGTAGGAAATTTCCTGTTCATTGTATTTAGCAAGTTGACCTTTTCACCAGGATTTTTTATTCCCGCTATTACTGCCTGTTGAAAAGTTGCATAATCTTCAGCAGGCCAAGAAAACTTGATCACATTCCCATACATCGCATTTGCCTTATTGTAGTCACGATTCATAAAATAACAATCTGCTGTGCGTATATAAGCATCCTGCGTAATTGGATCAGAACTCAAAGACGCGTTTCTGCCAACGGGCTCAAAAAAACTTAAAGCAGCAGGATAGTTTTCTTTTCTCAAATAACTATAACCCAAATTATATTTTATGTTCACAGCATTCGCCTCGCCGCTAGCCGGCGCGCCTGCGCTTGCGTAAGCATTGTAGTAACGAATGGCATCATCAAGTTTATCGTTGCGGTAGGCAATTTCACCTTTCCAAAAATTTATATACGGAAGCACGGCTGCATTGGCTGGGTCTTTAAGGGCTTTATCTAATAAGGCATCAGCTTCGGCCAATCTTCCATCGTTAATAAATTCGGTAGCTCGTCCGAACAAGATCCTCGGATATAATTTTTTTGCATTGTCTGATGGCTTATCCAACGTTTGCAAAAGAGTCAGCGCATCTGCATAATTATTTGTATTGGCAAGTACAGAAACTAATAATTCCTTAGCCTCTTTATTATAAGTTGAACTAGGATATTCATTCAAAAAATCCTGAAGGCTGTTGAGTGCTTCATCTTGATAACCTAATTCATAAGAAAGCTTGGCATAGTTATATTTAGAAACTTCCTTCAGCGCAGGAGTGCTGCTGTTGGAAGCGCAAAATAAAAATGCATTTCTCGCATTTGCTTTCTGGCCAGTTTTAAGATAAGCATCACCAAGCATGTACATAGCATGCTGGCTCAGCGTATCTTCTTTACCACTTAATTGCTTGAACCCTTCAATGGCTTTCGGATATTGTTTTGCCTGATAATAGCAATAAGAAAGTTCGTAAAGATCCTCACGGCGAACCTTTTTGGTCTTGTTTACATAAGCCTCAAGATAAGGCAGGGCACTCTCAAATTCTCCCCTTTCAAAATAGGCATGGCCCAGCAACTGGTTCATTTCAACATCATAGTAACCACCGCCTTTTTTTAATTTCTGGCCTGCATAGGCGATAGCTTCCTCTTTTTTGCCCTGTATGTAATAGATCTGAGCTATATAATAGGGAACAATGGTTTCGTAATTTTTTTCATTCTCTACAATCTTGAAACTTTCCAATGCCTCATTATAATTTTTATCACGAAAGGCAAGAAAGCCGTAATAATAGTTCGCGTCAATATAATTAGGATCGTCTTTTACCTGCCGAATGCTGTTAAATAAAGGCTTGGCCTCATTAAAACGTTGAAGAGTAAAATAGGAATAGCCCTGGTGAAATTTCATGTCAGCAATTTCACGATTGCTCAAATTGGCAATGTTTGCCTGCTCGTATACCTGTGCTGCATCAGCGAATTTTTGTTGGCGATAATAATATTCACCCAAATGAAAATTCAGTTGCTGAACCCTTGCATTGTTTTTTTCAAGGTCAATATAGGTTCTTGCCATCGCTTCAGCACGGCCTTCATTTTGTTTCAACGCACAGGCAATCGTGTAATAATTGATCTCTTGAACCAGAATGGCATTATTTAATTTATCCGTTTCATGAACAGATTGCTGCAACTCTTTAAATAATGGATAAGCCAGACTGTATTGTTCCTTCTGATAATACTCTTTGGCCTCTTTGAACTTTTCCTCGGGGTCGGAGTAAAAACGGGTTTGTTGTGCGTTTGCTGAAATACAGAAAAAGATGGCGAGAATTGGGATACAGTGATTCTTCATGTTGGAATGTCCTTTAATCGGATGGATTAACGTCGTAAATATTCAAATTATTTCAAGGCTGACCAAACATCATTCCAAACAATTGTGGATAACTGCTTGTCTCGTTAATGTTTTAACAATTTGTTCAGGTAGTAGTGATCAATTAGTCATGCATACAATCAAAATTAAACTACATTTTTTATATGCATTATTCAATCCCCATGAGGTTCAAAGTTCCCAGCTCATAGCTTTTTCTTAACATTGCATCCTAAAAATTCAATCTCATGAAAATTGCAAGTACTAAATACTCGGATACAGCATTTAATTTCGGCACTCTTATTTTACGAGTTGGAGCAGGATCCCTGATGGTAATTAATCATGGCTTGATGAAGATGAATCATTTCAGTGAAATGTCAAATAGCTTTGCTAATCCATTTCATATTGGTTCCTCAGCTACCCTTGCTCTTGTAATTTTTTCAGAAGTGTTTTGTAGTGTACTTGTAGTTCTTGGATTGTTCACACGGCTAGCTTGTGCTGTGCTGGTTTTTGAAATGGCTTTTGCCTTTCTAAAAATATACCATGCGAATTATGGATCTCCACCGGCAGGTGGCGAAATGGCGCTTTTATTTTTAATTTGCTTTCTTGCCTTATTATTTACTGGTCCCGGTAAAGTGAGCGTTGATAAACTGATTGGAAAATAAAACAGTGAATGGTGAATAGTGAATTACCATTCTACATTGACTATTGACTATTGACTACTGACTATTGACAATTGACGATTTATGTTTACCTCTGAAACTAAATTAAGAGTACGTTATGCCGAAACTGACCAAATGGGTGTAGTATATCACAGTAATTTCTTTTTATATTATGAGGTGTCTAGGGCAGAATCGATCCGAAAATTAGGGTACACTTATGCCGATATGGAAAAGATGGGTGTGATCATGCCTGTTGTTGAAGTACAATCGAGATTTCTGCAACCTGCATTATATGATAACCTGCTTACCATCAAAACAATTTTAAAAGAATTGCCTGTGCACCACAAAATTGAATTTCTTCATGAAGTTTATAATGAAAAAAATGAATTGTTGACAACGGGAAAAGTGATCTTATACTTCATGGAAGCAAAAACAATGAAGAGAACAGCAATGCCGGATCAATTGCTTGAAAAATTAAAACCTTATTTTATTTAATTTTATTACATGGAGAACGATTCACTTTTTTCATCTCAACAAAACCCTGAAAACACAGAAAAAAATTCAGATGAACTCTTTTCTCAAAATTCATTTGTCTACCCCCCTAAGCCGGAACTGGAAACTAAAAAGGGAAATGTGTGGATGCGTTCTTTAATAAGTCTTGCTTTGTATCTTTTAATAGGGTATTATTTTTTTAGCGCCAACTGGATATTGCTGCTTATTCTTACCGGTATTGTCATCTTTCATGAATTCGGTCATTTTCTTGCAATGAAATTGTATCATTATAAAGAACTTGGCATTTTCTTTATTCCCTTGTTGGGAGCGTATGCCAGTGGCACGAAAAGAGAAATTTCACAAAAACAATCCGCTATCATTTTATTAGCTGGGCCGATGCCGGGAATTATTGTTGGCATCGTCTTGTTTTTTATAACAAACGACCGGTTCTCAGAAATGTCCTATCAAGCTTTCGGCCTGCTAAGAAGCACCGCCAGCTTGCTAATCTTTCTTAATATTTTGAATCTTCTTCCTATTTATCCTTTGGATGGTGGCCAGCTTATGAACAGATTATTTTTAGATGAATCAAAAATCATTGGAAAAATATTTGTCGTTCTTTCTGCCTTGGCCCTAGCTTATTTCGCCATACGCATAGAATTTTATCCATTACTGATTTTTCCTGCAATGATGCTATTTCGCATGCTTACAGAGTCAAGATTTGATACACTCACAAAAAAGGTTGAAGAAAGTGGAATAAACCTGGAAAAAACATACGAAGAAATTACCGATGAAGAATACTGGAAAATCCGAAATATTTTGATCGAGAATAATTATCCAACATTAAGAAACATCAACCCTGCTCCGCCATACGAATACTCAGTTAATGAAGACAAGATAGTTAGTGCCATCGAAAACCTTTTACAAAGAACGATCATCCAGGATCTTTCATGGTTCCAAAAATCAATTATTATTTTGCTATGGGCAGCTAGCTTTGCAGCGCCCTTTCTGCTAAAAATAGATCTTCCGTTTTTGCACTATCATTCATAAACAGGCGAATGATCTTTACCAGCCTGGTTTTATAATATCCTTGTAGCTCAGAAATATGTACACCTCTTTTATGACCGGAAGAAGAATGAATAAAGCTTAAATGGCCATCGGGGTTTTCTGTAACGATGCCCATGTGTCCAACCACTCTTTTCTTGGGATTAGACCCTGTAAATAGTATAATATCTCCAGGCTTTGCCTCATTTGCATTTACCTCAATGCCAAGGTTGGTAAATTGAGACGAGGTTCTAGGGACTAACATCCCGAAATGATTAGCAACATAATTTATAAAACCAGAGCAATCAACACCTTTTTTGGGATTCATTGAACCCCACACATAAGGCGTACCAATTAAAGTTTTTGCATAATCGACAAATTGCCTGGCTATTGTATCAATATGATTCGAAAGACCCTCGGTTTGATTTTTAAGAATGATTGCAGTATCGGCAAATCTTGAAACCGTTTTTCTTGCTGCTTTAACTGGCAAACGAAATATAGAAAGGATAAAGACAAAAAAGCTTACAATTAGGTAGCGCATAGGATGATGGTTTTGTTCAAAAATATTGGTCGCGCCATTTGTGCAAAAATTTTGCCGCAAACAGGCTTAATCATTTTGTTAACAACACAATAAGTTATTACAGGAAACTATGCTGTAACTGATCAAATGATTTTTTAAGGTATTTATCTATCATAAAAAAAGCGCAGCCATTCTGCGCTTTTATATATTCATTTCTTTTCTTTATTGATCTGCAGGTACTAGTTTGAAAACTTTACCTGTAGTTCCCGACGGACCTCCCAAACTTGAAACAGTTAAATATATTTCGCCATCCCAGTCCTGGCCGAACCCCTTTATAAAATAACCGACATCATCGGGATGACTCGCCAAGTTTATTTCCTGGAATGACCATAAACCAGGGCCTCCCGTGTTAGCTATAAACAATTCTCCATTGGGAGTTGTAGGTCCCTGCGAAAATGTTCCGAAAATATATTTTCCTTGAAAACCGGGGATGGTATGACCACGATACACATTACCGCCAATGACGGTAGTGGCGCGGCCGCCTTTTGGATTCGTCCATGTGTTTATTTCAATTACAGGATCAATGAGCGGATTTCCAAAATTATCTACATCAGGGCAATCTGCTAATTCCTGACTATTATTAGCAGCATTAAAACAATGCGTTCCTTCTTTTACGTTCCAGCCATAATTGCCGCCTTTTTTTACCACGTCCACTTCTTCATATAAAACCTGGCCCGCATCACCCAAGTATAATTCCTTTGAGCCACTCATGTCAAACGAAAACCGATAAGGATTACGGAAACCATAGGCATAAATTTCATCTTTTCCAGCCTTCCCTACAAAAGGATTATCAGCAGGAATGCCATAAGGATTGCCATTGTTCACATCAATGCGCAAAACATTTCCAAATAAATTTGCTTCAATGTCCTGTCCGTTTCCTCCTGCATTTACTGCATACCAATCTTCAACGTGACCAGGTGCCACATCATTAGCAGCGCCGCCATCACCAATAGAGATGTAGAGATATCCGTCTGGGCCAAAGGCAACCGTGCCTCCATTGTGATTGAATTGCGGATCATCCCATTCCAGTAAAGTTTTTTCTGTATTGATATCTGCCATACCCGGGTTGGATGCAGAAACTTTAAATTCAGAGATGCGACTTAAATTATTCCAGTTTACACCCGCCTGTGGACCACCCGGCCTGGGAGGCAATTGATAATAAATGAAAAATCTGCCATTGCTTTTATAGTCAGGATGAAAAGCAAAACCCAACAATCCGCGTTCGTCAAAACCAGGTGAAAGGGTAACCAACTTGCTGCTGAGATCGATAAAAGGAGTAGCAGCCTTTGATCCATCAGCATTAATAATCCAGATTTTTCCGATTTGGTCAATTATAAACAACCTGTTGCTGTTATCCGGCACTGGCACAACGCCTAATGGTGAAACAAAATTATCGGCTATCATTTCCAAGTCAACCGATTTCATTTTAAAAGATTGAATTCCCATTGACTGTACAGAACTTTCTTCATTCTGTGTTTTCTTACAGCCCTGTATGATTAAAAAAAGGCAAAACAAAATGCATGCTGTTGTGCTCGTAATTATTTTTTTGCCTGGCGATTGCAATTTTCCTAATCTTCTTTCCATAAAGATTAATTTAAGAATTAATAAATACCCCTATAGGAAATGAATGTGACTTGAAGAAGTCAGGTTTAAAAACCCTCTTAATGAAATTGATTGGATGAATGGTGCAACTATAAAAATGAATGGAACAACTCTTTATTTAATCGGCGAAAAAATTTGAAAGGTTGTCAGAGCAAATACTGTGATTGAAAAAAAATAAAATGAATCTACATCTTATAAAGCGAGCTCAACTATGCTTGTAAATTCAATTCCTTAATTCTGGGAAGATATATTAATATTTTCTGGGATTTTATTTACAGAAGCAGTATTCTTTAATTGTGCTTCTGCTTTATTCCAACCTTTTTCAATTGCAGCAAGGCGGTCAATCCTTCCGGGATGTGTTTTTGAGGCTTTCATTTCGGCGATATAATGCATGGCCAGTTGGGCTTGTTCGAGTGAGGCCCCCATTTTGCATAAAATAAATCCTGCAAACTCGTCCGCTTCTAACTCAATTTCAGGACGGCTGTTGGTACCAAGAACCGTGTGACCTTCCAGATGATGCCCAACTTCGTGTGCCAAAATAAAAATGGAGGCCCATTTATCTTTTGTGGTGTTATTTACTAGGTTTATAAATTGAGGGTTGTATAAAATATAGCGTTGGTGATGACGAATGTCTGCTTCTACGTTTGGAACATTAGCCACTTTGATCTTGAAATTTGATTCAAGCCCTAATACGCCCATAATGCTAGTAACTATTTTTTCAGCATCATTGGCTGAAGTAAAAAAAGGCAGATCTGTCGAGGTACTGGTGTGATCGGTCGCAACGGAACCAGCTATTGATGCCCTTTTGTTGGTGATATTTTGTGACCATGCAGTAGCGAGCAAGAAGGTGAAGCTTACAAGTAGGATGGCTGGCTTTTTCATCTAATATTGAATGGGTTTTTTTGTTCTGTATAAAATTAAAACGATTAATGATAATGAAATGGTAAAATTCGGTGAAAGCGGCTTGTATTAAAATAGATGATAATGTTCTTTGTTTAATTATATAAAAGTGGTTAGATGAATGCTTTTGTTCAGACTGGAAATTTTAGCGCAGCCATGATCTGCAAATAAAAATGCCGGCATTCTTTTGCCGGCATTTCTTTAATTTGGGTGTGCTTTTTACCGTACCGCCATATCGAACTTGTTAAATATATTTCTTACACTTTTGCTTATTTCATCTGCTGTGAGCCTTGAGTAATTCAAACGTTCAGTTGTCCACGCCTGCCAAACTACTTTATCGGTTCTTGCATCTGTCATAGTAATTGTAATAGTTCCCTCTTTAACTGGTACTTCATAAGTTTGATAACCTACAAACTGCGAAGGATAATATATGGTACCCCAACGACGTGTATAAGGATTGTAATACATTCTTGTAAATGATCGCGAATAAACGGGGTCAGATTGCTGTTCTGTTGAACGTTCAACCAAAACATCATAGCTCAATAATACGTCCGGGTTATTACTTACCTCCCGCCAGCCTTGTTTAGCCAGCTCAGCGTTCACGGCATTCCGCACACTTATATCGGCATATGCAGTAGCTCTTTTTGAATTATCATTTTCGTTTGCTCTCGTTTCTACCCATGAATATGTATGATAATTTCTCAGATTTACAGATTCATCCTTTTGCACATACACCGGGCTTTTACACGAAACAGTTGATATACCGACAAGAGCTACCAAGCCCAGAAATTTCCATAGTTTCATAATTCCTCCTGTATTTTGTTTTTTAAAAGAAGGCACAAAAAGTATTCCGCACCGGGCCAAGATTCATGACTCATTGTCGCCCTATCATGCAGGTATCATATTAATTTTTTTCTTGCCAAACTGAACAACAGTTCATTCTTGTTTTTCAGCAGTTGATGCTCTGACGATGATAATGTTTAAAAAACAACAGGAACTTCGCATTAAAAATAAGTTTAATTATTTATGGCATACAGAAATAAAATAATAACTAATCCAGCAGCGAAGCAAAGCATTAAATTTCTGCAAACCGCAAAAGATACGCAAGGAAAATTGCTTGAAATGGAAGCGATATATGACTCACATTCAACAGAGCCTCCGCAACATTATCACCCTAGTCAAGAAGAAGATTTTATAATACTAAAAGGACAAATGACGGTAAGAATGGATGGAAAGATCATGATTTTAAGAGAAGGTGATCATTTACACATTCCATCGAATACTGCTCATTCAATGTGGAATAATTCAAATGATAAAGTCATTGTTAATTGGAAAGTAAAGCCAGCCCTAACTACTGAATATTTATTTGAAACTTTTGCCGGACTCGCTGCTGACGGTAAAACAAATAAAAACGGAACGCCTGGATTTTTACAAGTATCCCTTCTTGCTAATGAATATGAAAAAGTCTTTCGTCTTTCAAAGCCTCCCTTTATCGTTCAAAAAATTGTATTTGCCATTCTAAAACCCTTTGCTTATTTAGCTGGATGCCGTTCTGTTTATAAAAAGTATTTTGATTAGCATAATTATTGATTGAAGAATACTCCGTCATTTTTAGTGTTACAAATTATTTAATCATGGAACGGAATAAGAATACCAGCTTCAATAATCATCGAAGAAAGTTTATTCAACAAGGAATTCAAATTGCTGTTGTAACTGGCATAAGCAGTATTAGCTTATTTGGATGTAACGAAAAAGAAGAAGGAGAAGAAAAAGAAGTATCACCGTCTGAAGACTTGATGCAGGAACACGGATTACTAAACCGTATCTTACTGATCTATGACCATTGTAAAGCGACTCTTGTAACTAAACAATCATTTGATCTTAGCTCATTGTTAAATGCTGCGGGGATCATAAGAAGTTTTGTCGAGGATTATCATGAAAAACAGGAAGAAAACTATTTGTTTCCTCGTTTTCAAAAAGCCCATCAATTAACCGACCTGGTACAAACATTAAAACAACAACATAATGCCGGCCGCTCCATTACCGATCAGGTAATGCAATTGAGCAAATCACGATTTTTAACGGATTCTGAGAATCAAAAACTGATCACTCTTCTCACTAACTTTAATGTTATGTACCGCCCTCATGAGGCAAGGGAAGACACCGTGTTGTTCCCTGCATTCAGGAAAATAATTTCGCAACATGAATATGATTCACTGGGCGAGGAATTCGAAAAAAACGAGCATACACTTTTCGGTGAAGATGGATTTGAAGCAATGGTAAATAAAGTCGCGGGCATAGAAAAGCAATTAGGCATTTACGAGCTAGGGCAATTTACACCAAGATAAGCGACGCTAAATAATGCATGATGATACAAAGAATCTGGGCATCCATCATTGGGTTAGCTTCAACTGTGATTGGCATATTAAAATATCTTTCTTATATAAATATTCCTTCTTCAGATGCTTTCATACATATAATCACCGGTCTTGGCTTTATTGCGGGAGCCTGGATTCGGAAAGGAAAATATGTAGAAATAACAAATCTTTGCCTTGGGGTATTTTATATACTGTTTGGAATAGTTGGAGGTTTAAATTGGCCCCATATAATAGCAGGTGCAATTTCAATAATAATTAGCCTTGTAATTAAACCCGCAAGGGCAATTTAAAAAGCATGTTCAACTCTTTGATCAAAAAATATTTTTCAGGGCTCACAAAAAATTCAGTACTGCTTGCTTTTGCTTCTTTTTTCTCCGATGTTGCCACTGAAATGCTATACCCGATCTTACCTATTTACTTAACGCAATACATGAAGGCAAATGGAAGTATTGTTGGCCTTATTGAAGGCATTGCCCAAGCCACGCAAAATATCATACAAGGCTTTTCAGGATGGTTGTCTGATAAATTACAGAGAAGAAAATCAATTGCTCTGGTTGGTTATTTTCTTTCTGCTGTATCAAAACCTTTTATTGGAGTAGCTAATACCTGGCAAGTGGTTTTAGCAGCAAGATTTTCAGACCGGCTCGGATCGGGAAGCCGCTCTGCTCCCCGGGATGCTCTGATAGCCGAATCAGTTGCTCCTGAGCATAGAGGAAAGGCATTCGGGCTTGAAGGGATTGGTGACAATCTTGGAGCATTTGCAGGACCGCTTATTACCGTATTATTATTCTTTTCACTTCAGTTTGATATTCATTATATTTTTTACTTAGCAATTATTCCAGGCCTGCTTGCTTTTTTAATGGTATTGCTGGTTAAAGAAAAAAAAGATGGAACCGCTGTAAAATCAAAAATAGATTTACATATCAGTCAATTTCCAAAAACATACTGGAAATATTTATTGGTAACAGCTTTATTCGGAATTGGCAATTCAAGCAATGCATTTCTTATTCTTGAAATTCAGGAAAAAGGCCTTTCATTAATGAACACTGTATTTGTGTATGCCTTTTACAATTTGGTAGCTGCTCTGATATCCTATCCCGCCGGATCATTATCCGATAAATTTGGAAGAAAACCATTGTTGCTTATTTCATTCATTATTTTTTTTATCTCTTATGCAGGATTTGCTTTTAGCTCCGATATTTTTATAATAGGCTTTTTGTTTATAGTATATGGACTTTTTCAGGGAATATACAGAGCATCAGGAAAATCCTATGCTTCTGATTTCATTCCAAAACATTTACGGGCAAGTGGCATTGGTTGGTATTCCACGGTTGTTGGCCTCTCAGGACTTGTGGCAAGCATTATAGCAGGACAATTATGGGATAAGCTAAGCCATGCCTCTGTTTTTATCTACGGCGCAGCTTTATCGTTCATTGGAATTATTTCGTTACTGATAGCTGTACCAAATAATCTTAATAAAGAATTCAAGTCGTAAATTAGTTTGCCTGTATAATTACTCGCCAGGATGATATTTTTTTTCAACATGCTTGAATACATCTTCTTTGTAAAATAGAACATCTTTGAAATTTCCATCCAGATACATTTGCGCCTGGTCGGTAAAATGCTTTGATGAAGGATCAAATGATTGTCCGCCGGTAATAATGGATTTTGCTTTTATCTTTTTTCCGAATTCAACGCAGGCAATAAAACTATTACCTGAATAACCATAACGTTCATTTGTATTTGGATAACGGCGACTAACAAAAGAAGGCAAGCAACCAAAGGCTGACGAGGTAAGTCCCGATGGAAGGCTTGGTTTACTGTCGTCTAATTTATCTCCTTCTCCCACTCTTTGATAGCGGTTCACTTCACCCCAGGCAATTTTCCATGAACCAAATCTTTTTTCAAGATCTTTTATTGCCTCCAAAAGAAAAATTAATTTTTGCTTGCCTGAAGGCATTCCTGCAACCTTCGGCGCCCATTCAATAGCCAATGTAGTCGCTACTGAAGTAACAGAAGAATTTCTATCCCATGCTCTTAAGGTGGAAACCGGCTCCTGTAAAATTTGTTTCAGAGAATCATTTGTTGGTAAATCATCATAAGCAGTAAAAAGCGGAGGTAATAAAACTTCAAAAGCTGAAAGATAATGACTATAACCAACTTCTTTTATTAATTTATCAATAGTTACTTCGTTTATTTCATTTAATAAGCGTTCAGCATTGATCGCTCTGTAATTCTCCGCATCAGGCGCCATGTATGTTGGATAATTCTCTTTCTTAGGACTGCTGCCGCCGGAAACAGTAAAGGGGGTAGAATTGCAATTTTGAATCCATCCACTTGCAGGATTGTAAACATGCACCATCTCATCCAATGAATGTAAACCTTTCCACTCTGTAGCAGATGTAGTTCCATCAACCGGTTGAGTCCAATCAAATTTTTCATCACGCTTGGGTATAAAGTTGCCATGCCAGTAAGCAATATTTCCTCTATCGTCTGCAAAAACTGTATTATCAGAACTATTTGATCGCAGATCCATAATCTTCTTAAAATCTTCAAACCCTTTTGCCTTGGTTCGCAACCACGATTGCATCAGCGCATTTAAAGAACGGTTATTTTCTTTAAGACTTAACCATTTTCCATTTCGCCTACCCATTACAGGGCCATGACTTGTGTAGTAGGTCGTTAACGTAACCTTCCCGACATTCCTTTGACCAGCTTGGTTATTTGACTTGAATTGAATTGACACCGATTTTTTTTTAACAGGATACTGTTTACCATTATACTCATAAAAATAATCCCCCCCTTTTTTCTCGATTTTCTCTTCATAAACATCTGCTACATCAGCAGCGCTTGAAGTATGCATCCATCCACAGTGTTCATTAAACCCTTGGAAAATAAAAAAGGTTCCCCATGTAACACCACCGTATGCATTTAAACCTTCATCGCTCACCACGTGCGCTTCTGTTCTAAAATAAAATGTTACATGCGGGTTGATATAAATAATAGCATTTTTTGATTTTGCTTTTGAAGGGGCCGCAGCAAACCCGTTTGACCCTGTTTCTTCTCTTTCACCAATCTCCAATCTTTCATGAAAGGAAATGGACGAATCCGCTGCCATGTATAAATTTCTTATATCATTCGTCGTTATTCCTCCTGTTTGCGTTGCTGATATGCTTCCATTGGTACGCATCAAGGCAAACCAAGGCTCAAAATGTGTTAATACTGCTGGCTTTACTTCGGAATGCTTGTAGAGAAAATAATTTACTCCATCGGCTGCTGCATCTAACAATTTTTTAAACCAGGCAGGAGACTTTTTATAATCTGCAATGGCATCACTTGTGTCATAGATCAATCTCATTTGCAAATCATCGATCAAGCTCGCCCTTCCATTTATTTCAGATAACCTTCCCAGCATTTCAAGATTATTCATCTCCACTTTCTTAAAATTTTCCTCACATTCTGCATACAGCAATCCAAACACAGCATCTGCATCGGTTTTTCCATAGATGTGGGGAACGCCCCAGTTATCTCGAATAATAGTAGCACGTTGGGCCTCTGTTTTAAACCGGCTTATTTCCTGTTGAGTAAATGTTTGTGAAAAAACAAAAGATGGAACAAAGAGTAAAATCATTAATTGTTTCATGATTCAAAGTTAGGTGTTACGAGTTATGAGTTATATGCGGTATGTGACGATACAATTTTTCATATTCGCATATTGACTTTTGCAGTAAATTGCTGCTCTATGGAGAAAAAAACAATTATTTCGGTGAAAGATTTGGTTAAGAACTACGGAAATTTCGAAGCAGTAAAAGGCATTAGTTTCAACGTATATGAGAATGAGATTTTTGGCATGCTGGGACCTAACGGCGCCGGTAAATCAACAACATTGGAAATTATTGAAACCTTGCGTGAAAAAACCAGCGGTGAAGTTTTTGTGAATGGTTATAATCTAGATAAAGAGCCTGATGAGATAAAAAAAATTATTGGCGTTCAGTTACAGACAAGCGGTTATTATCCAGGCTTGAATTTGGTTGAGTTGATTGAACTTTTTTGTGGGCTTTATAATAAAAATATAGAGCCGATGGAATTACTGGAAATGGTGAATTTGACTGAAAAAGCAAAGGCTCAATTTAAACAATTGAGCGGCGGACAAAAGCAAAGGTTCTCGGTTGCTACTACACTGATCAACGATCCAAAAATTATTTTTTTAGATGAACCCACTACAGGCCTTGATCCGCAAGCCAGGCGAAGTTTGTGGGAGTTGATAAAAAACATTCGTGATAGAGGAACAACAGTGATCATTACTACACATTACATGGATGAAGCCGAATACTTGTGTGATAGAGTGGCTGTAGTTGACCGGGGAAAGATCATTGCATTAAACAGCCCCGACCATATGATTGATGAGCTTGTAGCCTCAGGCTTTGAAAGGCCCAAAGAAGTTAAAAAAGCAAATCTTGAGGATGTGTTCATTCATTTAACTGGTCACTCACTGAGAGAAGAATAATTTTTTTACTTTTTAATTTTGACTTTCATTTAAAAAGTAAAAATTAAAGTAAAACTTAAAATATGCCCGCAACAGCTATTGATCCCAGATTTCCAATCGGAAAGTACGAGCCGCAACCATTTTCCATTGAAAAAAAGATAGAATGGCTTGCTGATCTGAAATTTTTACCTGTTCAGCTCGAAAACGCGATTTTAAATTTAGATGAAGCTCAATTAAAAACTCCGTATCGCGAAGGTGGATGGACAATTCATCAATTAGTGCATCATGTTGCGGATAGTCACATGAATGCTTATTGCCGAATGAAACTTGCGCTCACTGAAGATAATCCAACTATTAAACCGTATGACCAGGAGCTTTGGGCTGAAATGAATGACGTAAAAAAATTGCCCATCAATATTTCACTTACACTGTTACATGCCTTACATGCACGCTGGTATGAAGCTTTGAAGCTAGTAACAGATAATGAATGGAACAACCGTACTGTTTTTCATCCTGAGCATAAAAAAACAATGAGATTGTGGACCTTGCTCGGAAACTATGCTTGGCATGGAAAGCATCATGTGGCCCATATAATCTCTCTTAGGGAAAAGATGGGTTGGTGAAATAATTTTCAATATTCAATACTCAACAAACAATGCTCAATTGAATATTGAAATTGAATAATGAGCATTGCGCATTTCCTTTAATGAAATGGAAAATTCTTTCATCCGAATATCTCTTCAAAGATCTCTGGTTCACTGTTCGTAAAGATAGATGCGAAACCCCTGAAGGTAAGATCATTGACCCCTATTACGTTTATGAATTTCCAACATGGGTAACAGCGCTTGCTCTTACAGAGGATAAACAAGTGATCATGGTAAAACAATATCGCCACGCTATCGATGATGTTTGTTTGGAAATTCCAGGCGGCTGTGTAGATGACAGTGACAAAAGCTTTCAGAGAGCCATTGAAAGAGAGCTTTTAGAAGAAACAGGATATTCGTTTGAAAAATTTATTTATCTAGGCAAAATTTCACCTAACCCTTCTACCAATAATAATTGGATGCACATGTTCCTGGCAACCGACGGTAAAAAAACTCATGACCAAAATTTAGATCATAATGAGCATATAGACGTCGAGTTGTACGGCATTGATCAACTGAAAACTTTTATCAAGGAAAATAAAATCATACAAGCCATGCATGTTACTTGTATCATGTACGGCTTGGAGAAACTAGGGGAATTAAAGTATTAGTCATGCAGTCAAATGAGCCATATTGATCAAATAGATCTTTTATCCGTTGACTCATATGACTATTGACCTAAACAACCTCAACCTCTCCTATTAAAAACACGCTCCCGCAAACAAGAATTAAATCGTCTTTTGAAGCGTTTGCCATTGCCATTTTGATGGCATTGTTCACATTGGGATACATTTCGCCTTTCAATTCAAATTGTTCGGCCTTTTCTTTCAGGATATCAGCATCCAATGCACGAGGAATATTTGCTTGGGTAAAATAGTAATCAGCCAATTTGGGAAACAATGGCAAAATCTTTTCGAGGTCTTTGTCTTTCACCATTCCAAATATGATATGCAAATGCTCATGATCAGTAACTTCTATCTGTTCCATCAGCAATTTTATTCCATCTTCATTGTGAGCTACATCAAGCACAATCAAAGGATGCTGATGGATGACTTCCCATCGGCCATGAAGACCCGTGATTTTTTTTGCTTGCTGCAATCCGGTTTTTATATCTGCTTCTTCGATATGCCATCCTTGTCGTTGAAGTTGTGAACAGGTTTCCAAAACAGTGATAAGATTTTTTATTTGGTATATGCCCGGCAGATCTAAATGGTAAAATTGATGATCAGTTTTATGTTGCTGTGCCACTTCAACTACCAACTCATGTTTTTTCCAATGCCAGCTAATTGCTTGCCTTTGCCCCGAAGCAATTATTAAATCAGCTTTTTTTTCCCTTGCCACTTGATCAAATATTTTTTCAGTTTCAGGCAAAATTTCGCCCACAACAACAGGTTTATTTTGTTTGATGATACCTGCTTTTTCATACGCGATCTTTTCAAGGCTATCGCCTAAAATATTTGTATGATCCAACCCAATATTTGTGATAACACTCAATTCCGGCATAATAATGTTAGTGCTATCAAACCTTCCGCCGAGCCCGGTTTCTATAATTGCAATATCTGTTTTTTGTTCCGCAAAAAATTCAAAGGCCATAGCCACGGTGATCTCAAAAAAGCTTGGGTCTATTTCTTCAATAACTGGTTTTATTTTTTCTGTAAAATCAATTATAAATTCTTCAGAACAGATTTCACCGTTAATTTTTATTCTTTCCCGAAAATCTTGCAAATGAGGTGAGGTGTATAAACCGGTTTTATATCCCGCTGTTTGCAGAATAGCGGCCAGCATGTGGCTTACTGATCCCTTTCCGTTTGTACCTGCAATATGAAAGGCTTTGAATTTTTTTTGAGGCTGATCTAGAAATTCACAAAGTTTTCGAATATTAGTAAGGTCTTTTTTAAAAGCCGGCGCCCCAATATGGCTAAACATTGGCAATCTTGCAAATAAATAATCCAGGGTTTGCTTGTAGGTTATGCGTTTAGAGGCCTTAATCATGATCGTCTTCAGGAGGTTTTAAAAAAATAAATTTTATGATCGTCCATACAATTGCGATTATAATTATTAAATAACCAAGAATAATAAATTCTTCGGCAAGGGGCCAATCCCTGGCTCTTGAAAAGCTTCCGATAAGAAAAGAAAGATAACCGGTGAGCAAAAATATCAACGGCCATCTCAAAAAATGCAGCGGTTTCATCGGCTTTTCTTCAAAGTTAGATCAGTTAATGAATGATTGATACAATTTAAAGTTTTCCTCATCAAAACAAACAAAATACACTTTGGTAATAGAGGAATTAACTCGAAGAAATTCACTTACCGTTTTAAGCGCAATTTCTGCAGCTTGCTTTTTAGGATAACCATAAACACCAGTGCTAATATTAGGAAATGCTATTGTATTCAATCCATTTTCCACAGCTACCTGCAAACTGTTTATATAACAGTTGGAAAGTTTTTCTGATTCATCTTTTTTACCACCATTCCATACAGGACCAACAGTGTGTATCACAAATTTCGCAGGCAAATTTCCGCCTGTTGTGATCACTGCTTCACCTGTTGGGCAGCCACCTTGTTTTGCAATTATCTTTTTACATTCCTCCAATATAGCGGGGCCGCCTGCACGATGTATCGCTCCATCCACACCCCCTCCTCCCATAAGCGAAGAATTAGCGGCGTTTACAATAGCATCCGTTTTTTGCTTTGTTATATCGCCCCGGATGATTTCTATTTTTTGCAAAACTTCTTTCACGCCCCAAAAATAAAAATGCCCGGTTGATCAATCACCAGGCATTTCTAAAAAAATAATATTTGAACTATCCTCTTAATTTAAAATTAAAGATTACGGTTCCTTTCTGCCCCCCTCCTGACGTTCCAAGCTTTAACTCAAATGCTCTTCTTTCTGCTATATCTATAAGTTTTCTATTTGATGTAGTGGAACCTCTTGGCTGAAAAGTAGCTGATAAAACTTTTCCGCGTTCATCGGCTATAATATCCATGGCCACTTTTGCATTTTCATTGAACTCGTCTTCAAAGCTCTGATTACTGATCTGCAAAACCTTTGTTCCAAAGCTTTTCGGGCCTGTTCCTAAACCACTCCCTGGACCATTGCCGCCACCACTACCTGTTCCGCTTCCTCCGCCAGTACCTGGCCCGGTTCCTACCCCGCTACCATTTCCTTTGCCTCCGCTTCTGTCATAATCATCAGCCACGCCTCCTCCTGTGCCTGAACCTCCCACCGTTTTCCCTAATACTGCTTTGGGTCTTGGAGGTGTAGGAGTTTCAACTACTGGTTTAGGTTCGGTTTTTACAACTGAATGGTTACTGTTTATTTTTGTCGCGGTTGGTTTGGCATTATCAGGTTTTAATATAGTGGGACTCTCTTTATCGTTATTATCCTCCACGTCTTTTACATCTTCTTTTTCACCAGGTTGAGGAGGAGAATATGCAGTACCTCTTGGACCTGTAGCCTGAACAGGATTGCCACCACCGCCTCCGCCGCCACCACCGATTGCCGGGGCTATTTCTTCGGGAATATTTAAATTCACTTCAACAAGGTCATCGTAAATGGGCTGTTCAACAAGATGAAGAGGCAACTTCCATAAAATAAAAAGCAGGATGATTGCTCCTGCCACTCCAAGAGTGCTTATTGAGGCCTGGGTATTTTTCTTTGTTTCAAAGGAATCAGACATGTAGGCTACAGAGTTATTCATACAAATTTACATTTTATGTCGGGGAAACCAAATACAGACCTTATACACAGGTGTTATTAACGAAGCAAATGACGTACAACTTGCATGAATGGCATTTTATGAAATGTTAAGATTCAGAAAATGAGTCAAATTAGTTATAAAAGTCATAGGGGTCAAATCGAAAGAGGTTTCTATTTGACTTCTATTACTTAAGCAAATCGCTTAAGAATGGAATATGGGAGCCATTTTAATATGCGAGCAATAAGGGCCCAGCGACGAGTAATGTAAACCCTTCTTTTTTTCTTTTTGATCGCATTAAAAATTTGTACTGATGCTTTTTCAACTGAAGATGCCCAAAATTTAACACCTCCCTTTACCGGTTTTGTATTTACAAATCCGGGTTGTATATCAGTAATACTTAAATTGATTTTTGCATTCTTTCTTTTTATTCGAAAGGCCTTTAGGTGCAACCCTTCCATATATGTACTTATGTAGGCTTTGCTAGCGCTATAAGCAGGTGCTTGGCTGTTTCCCCTAACTGATGCAATAGATGAAATAGCAGCAATATGACCCCCACCCTGCTGTACAAAATAATTGAATGCATAATTTACAATTTCTACAAAACCATTGACATTGGTTTGTGTTGTTTGTTTATCCAGCTTCCAGTCAAGTGTTTTGCTTATATCACCAAAACCTGAATTATAGATCAACAGGTCGAGCCCCCCTAATTTTTTGATCAAGGATTCGAGATGCGGGATATTTTCTTGGCCCATCACATCAAAACATTCTGTTACAACTTGAGAAGGAAATTGTTGCTGAAGATCATCAAGTAAATAACCTCTTCTTCCGGTAACCCCTACCATATCACCATTTTGGATATATAGATTTGCCAGTTGCAACCCGATTCCTGAAGTGGATCCAATAATAATCACTCTTTGCATTCATCAAAGATTTGCTCTACACGCAAATTAAGAAGAGAAAAATCCTTTTACTTTTTTTGTTTTATCAACCTGAAAAGAAACAATAAACCAATGATAGGGCCTGGGGCTAGTAAGGTAAAAACAGTATTTGTTTTGGCCCACGTGCTAAAAACATGGGTGATGAATTGAACGCTGGCAATAGTAATGGCAAATCCAATACTTGTAACTATAGTTAAAGCGGTTCCTTTATACTCAGGAATGGCTGTTTGCGCAACTAATGTTGAGAATTGAGGTGAATCAGCAATTACCGAAACACCCCATATAAGCATTAGTGAAATAAATAGAGGTAAGGACAATTGAAAAAAACTAAATGAGGCCAGGCAACATAATCCTGAACAGAGCAGGGCATAAAAAGCAACACGGCCGCTGCCTTTTTTTTGAGAGATATATCCGCCAGCAACACAACTTAAACTGCCAATTGCAATAATGATAAAAGACCAAAACGGTATATTAATGATCCGGTGATTGTTTGATGTATAAAACTGGAGTATAATTGGTACAAAGGCCCAGAAGGTATATAGCTCCCACATGTGACCAAAATAGCCAAATGCAGCAGCACGGAAATCTGCAGATCGAAAAATCTGAAATATCGCTGAAGGTTGAAAATGACTTCCGGGCTTTCGATAAGGCCCATCCCCTACAAATAATAAAATCAGTAGTCCGCCAATCAAAGCGAATGCTGAAGTTGATATCAAAATCTGTTTCCATGGCAGCGCATACAAATCTGATTTTAATAAATATGGGAACGCTGTTCCCAATACCAATGCGCCTACCAAATAACCTAATGCCTTGCCAAGACCTTTTTCATACCAGTCAGCGGCAATCTTCATTCCTACGGGATAAATGCCGGCAAGAAAAAAGCCTGTTATGAACCTTAATACAAATAAAGTGGTCATGCTTTTTGCGAGCCATATAATGGAGATATTGGCAAGTGCAGCGATTAGGGATGAAATAAAGAAAACCTTTGAAGAAGCAAATCTATCAGCCACAGAAAAGATAGCGAATAATAATGTTCCTGCGATAAAACCAAATTGCACAACCGCCGTAATATTTCCCATGGCGTCACTTTCAATATTCATTTCGTGCTGTATATCAGGTAAAATTGCATTACCCACAAACCATAGTGATGTGCCGGCAAATTGTGAAAGAATAATGAGTGGAAGAATATAAGCAGGTGCCTTTTGCAAGAGAGTTAATTAATAAATGTTTTATTATTTATTCCCCAAATTACTATTTCTAATATCAGAAAAAACAAATAAGCTGTTTCTTGTTTTTTATTTTTGAATATGCTTCGCCAAAAACAAGTTACCTCTGTTCTTAACAAACAAAAACAACGTGACAGTTGGTTTCTTACTGACTATTCAGTAAATCCCTATGAAGGCTGCAACTGTAACTGCCTGTATTGTTACATTCGCGGCAGTAAATATGGCGAGAATATGGAAGATGGTCTTGTCGTAAAGTCGAATGCTCTTGAATTATTGGAAAAGCAATTGCTGGCAAGAGTAAAAAAGGCGCAATATGGGTTTGTTGCCCTTGGTTCAGCCACCGATGCCTATATGCGTCATGAAGAAAAATGGAAACTGACCGAAGGCATGTTAAAATTATTATTGAAATATCGTTTTCCGGTTTTTATTAGCACTAAATCAACTTTGGTTTTAAGAGACATTGAGCTGCTAAAACAAATTGACAGAACGGCCATCCTTCCCGATGATTTGAAACAAAGGTTGAATCGCGGAGTTATTTTATCTGTTTCGATTTCAACAATGAATCGAGATATCACGAACATGATTGAGCCCGGAGCAGCAGTTCCGGAAGAGAGATTAAAAACATTACAGCAATTAAATCACGAAGGGTTTTTAACAGGAGTAAACGCCATTCCGACTTTGCCTTTCATTAGCGATAAGGAAGAAGAGCTCGAAAAAATTGTGCAGGCCGCTAAGCAGGCTGAAGCTGATTATATATTGATCGGTGGGTTAACATTATTTGGAGATCAACCGGCTGACAGTAAAACTCTTTATTTTAATTTTTTAAAAAAATATGATCCGGGCCTAATTCCGAAATATGAAAAACTCTATGGGGCGAACTTTTCTCCTCCGAAATATTATTTAAACCAATTAAGACTAAAATCAGAGAAAATTTGCAACAAATACCACATCAGAACAACTATATTGGATCACCATGTCAAGGCAACTTAAAGAAATACAGGAAGAGTTGAAAGTAAAAGCCGAAAAAAGCAATATTGATTTTTTTCAGAAAATGGTACCGGGTAAGCAAAAAATCTATGGAGTAAAAACTCCCCTGCTGAATGAACTTGTAAAAAAATATAAAAGCGGATCTTTTGATCTCGCTGAAGAATTATGGATGGCTGGGGCATTGGAAGAAAAAATAATGGCAATAAAAATCCTTCAAAAAACAGGAAAAACCGACCCCGATCGATTATTGAAGTTATTTAAACAGTTCTCAAAACAAATTGATAACTGGGCCGTCTGCGATGGGTTAGGAATGCAATTTTTAAGAGGTATCGTAAAAACACATCAGCAACAAATTTTTGATCTGGCCAAAAAGCTTAATCATTCAAAAAACCCTTGGCAACGAAGATTATCTCTTGTGATGGTTGAATGGTACACAAGACATGATGATGCTCACAAAGAAATTAAAGAATTGGTTCATCATCTTGAAAATGACAATGAATACTATGTAAAAAAGGCTGTTGTCTGGATCAACCGGAATTTTAAAAAAGGAAAATAAAGGTGGTAAAAAGTTTCATAGGATATAAATGTTAGAAGCTTATACAAAATTCTAACTGCATAGGGGAGTGCAGAATAAAATCTTTTTTTAAAATATGGTGAGCTTGAAATATCCCCTCGAAATAGTATAATTAGAATTTTGAAAAAAGCTTATAACTCTCACAAAAAATAATCCCGCCAAAACTGACGGGATTTTCTAACACCCAAACACTGTTTGAACTGCTTAGGGTAACAAAATAATTCGTTGACTATTTCCATTATTCCAGGTTAGCAAAGCTTTGTTGTCACATTCGCCATTATGAGGAAAACCGTAATCAAGCTTCAGCAAACGGTCATTTATATTAATTTTTAAAGTGCCATCGCTGATCCAATGGCAAGCCAGTTTTTTGATCAATGGATCAACTGTTTCAAGTTTTATGACCACTCCATTATTGAACTCAACCTTTGCCCAGCCCGTAATTTCAAATACATCATCTCTTACAATCTGCGTATCCATTCCGGCAATTTGTTTTTTGTATTTAAAACATTCGTAGCTATATCCTCTACCGCTGGGGAAAGTAACCCTACCCCCTACTACCTGCACTGTAAATTTGATGGTGCCATTTTCGCTCAGGTTGCTGATGATTTTGGTACCTTCAAGATGTATATGATTGATGTAAAAATTGACAAACGTTGTAGTAAGCACTGATCCTGGTTTGCGAATTGGGCCCGTAAGATGCATTACAATTTTTCCGCTACGAAGTTTTCCATCAAGTCCTACACAACTATCGCCAAAATCAATGGTAATGGTTTTTGGATAAGTGCTGTCATTGGGCGAAACAGTAATGGTGGCACAAAGCCCAATCGCTGCTCTCAACTCTGCAAAATCAGGATGATAATCGCGTTCCATGCGACCGATAGAAGCCGTATTGTCTTCATCAGCAGCCGTCATGCTCAAATCCGTAACATCATCAAAACTTGCGTCCGCTTGTGCACTTTCGTCGGAGTAAGTAGCAGCTTGTTCTTCATTAACTGTGCTTGAATTATTCAAGCTTGTTTCTTTTTGGCAAGAAAATAAAAATGCTGTGTTTAGAAATATGAGCACAGCAATAATAATCCGGTTAATTGAAATAATTTTCATGGCTATACTTTTTAGGGTTGTGGAATTAAATCACGTATTTTAAGAACTGGTTGCATGAAAAAAGTTTAAATACCGGTTAAAAAAATTATTTTCCATTTTTTAAATGAAAGAGATCCTTAGTTACATAAATGATTACTTGCGCTTTGTAAATAAAAAACTTCTGGCCCTTTGTTCTTTGATGGTGGCTGTCCTTATTTTTCTAAATTATTATAATCAACTTGAACGATGGCTTACTACCTGCCAAACCCTTACCTGGCCTGAGTTTACCGGACATTATATCATTTTTGCAACAGCTTTTGCAATTCCATATTTTTTTTGTCAGCTCATCGCGAAAAAAAATTTCTTGCACAATAAACCTTTCATCATTTTGCTGGTCGTGGCGCCTGCAATCTTTTCTTTAAAGATGGCACTGCATACTGCATTTCCATTTTCAAGCAACCCTGGATGGAATGAATACTGGAACCAAGTGTATTACTGGCCTGCAAGAACACTGATCATAGTTGCCATTTTATTCTTGCTATGGAAACTATTCGATAATAACCAACCATTTTATGGACACATAGCAAAAAATTTTAAATGGAAGCCTTATGTGCTCATGTTGTTGTTCATGTCGCCATTAATTGCTGCAGCATCAACCCAATCAGATTTTCTTGCCATGTATCCAAAATTGAAATCAATATTGGATATGGATGATGCCATTCGCTTGTCATGGTTTCATAAATTATTATTTGAACTTTCTTATAGCACTGATTTTTTTGGTATTGAAATTTTCTTCAGAGGTTTTTTGATCCTAGCGTTTATGAGATGGGTAGGCATGAATGCTATTTTGCCAATGGCTTGTTTTTATTGCACCATCCATTTTGGAAAGCCTTTAGGAGAATGTATCAGTTCTTATTTTGGAGGTATTTTGTTAGGAATTATTGTTTATAACACAAGATCTATTTATGGAGGATTAATTGTTCATTTAGGCATTGCTTGGTTAATGGAAATTGGTGGATATATTGGAAACTACCTGTCTCCTTAAAGGAGGAACTTAAATCAGTTAATTTTTATATTGAATTTCTTCAATCAGAGTTTTAATAACTCCCCTTTAGGGGCTGGAGGTATAAAAGCTACAAGCCTATAAGCCGGATTCTGTCGTGGGCTATCATTTATCTGCTCCAAACATTACTGTTTGGATGTATCTACCTACCCTAGACCGTGTCCGCCTTTCAACGGATCTTAGACGAGCAGCCCTCAACGATCCTATATGTGGTATTTCAGCATGCAAGGTTTACCCGCAAATAATGTTGCCATTAAATGCCGTGAGCTCTTACCTCACGTTTTCACCCTTTCACTCCTTTTCCCCTCTCCACAAAGTTGAGAGGGGTTGGGGGTGAGGTAATTTTCTGTGGCACTTTCTGTCCCCGACAGGTCGGGGCTCCCGCCGTTAGCGGGATGCATTGCTCTTTGCTGTCCGGACTTTCCTACCCGCTCAAGGTCGAGTCGATAGCCTGGCTTGTAGCAAATTTTTTATGTAAAGAGCGAACTGCAAAAGTAGCCATTGATTGCTGGATTAAAATGATTGGTTCGTTAAAAATTTATGATACTAGTTTCGTCGTTTCGACCGGGTTTTTTATTCAATTTCAATACTCAAAAAATATCTCGGTTGCACCGTATCCAAACGCTGGGTGGTATTGATTAATAAAAGTTTTTACTTCTTTTCTATGTTTTAGCTGTTCATGAATCTCTTCACGCAACCTTCCTGTACCCACGCCGTGTATAACGATCAGTGAGGGTTGCATGTGGGCTACGGCAAGTTCATAATACTTCTCAAAGGCTTTTAATTGCAGAGAAACAATTTCATGATTGCTGAGGCCTGCCCAGTCGTCGGTAATTTTTTCAATATGTAAATCAACAACCGAGCGTGGGGGCTCTAAATGTTGTTTTGCTTTTGTGGCGTCATATATTTTATATCCTTTTTCAGCGAGATTGCCCATCTCGACTTTATCTTCTACAACTTTGTCCGGATAATTTTCAAACAAACGATAAGAAAAATGTGCGTCCCCTTTCAGCCTTATCTCTTCAATTTTTGTAAAAAGCTGTTTTGGTTTTAAGCGCAATGAAGCTTCGTAATGATCAGCCTTATTTTTTTGAGGAGCTAATAAAGAAAACTCAAATTCAAAACTGGGACTATCGTTCAGGTTTTCGAAAGGAATGTCATGTAAATAGAAATCTTGGAAAGGCAGAATTTCATTTTTTAGTTCAAAATCAGTGTTCCCAAAATAATTTAATTTATAAGTAAATTTATAGGCAGTTTCTGTTCTGTTTACCAAGTGTATTTTTAATTCTTTAACTACTTCATCGCCGAACTCATCCATTTCCATCACTGGCAAAAAAGTAAGCCATATACCATCAACAATTTTAGAGCTAGGGGGGTTTTCTTTTTTTACATCATCAATATATTTTTTCTCTTTCTTTTGAGGAAATAGTTTTTTCTCAGAAAACTTTTTGAAATAGGGAAAATCAATTTGATCAATATAGGCGGGAAATTT
Source organism: Chitinophagaceae bacterium (assembly GCA_036005185.1). GTDB lineage: Bacteria > Bacteroidota > Bacteroidia > Chitinophagales > Chitinophagaceae > VBAU01. The sequence continues at coordinate 65,907 of DASYQS010000031.1, forward strand.
TACACCTCGTACATCGACCATGACCATTTTGTTATTGATAATTTCGGTCACTTCACCTTCTTCATTTGAATGAAGAATTAAAATCTTATCCCCAATTTGGAATTTCATGATTATCCAAACCCTAAAAGGGAGTTTTGAAAACTTAAAAGATAAACAAAGATACTTAAGTACAAAATGTATCTCAACAGAATCTGAACTTCCGCTTACTGTGGAATTATTTAGCTGGCCATACCGACTTTATTTTTTGCCAAATGACTGTTTCGATAACCATAAATGAAATAAATGATAAGCCCTAAAATCAACCAGCTAAAAAACCAGGCCCAGTTACTTTTTGTCATGCCTGTTAAAAGATAAAGGCAAGTAGTAACTCCCATTAATGGAATGAGTGAATATTTTTTTATAAAGGCTAGTATGCTTAAAATGATACAGACGGTCCAGAAAACAATGATAGATATTTTCGGGGTGGCCACATCCATAAGGCTAGCTTTGCCTTTTAAATAATCTTCGTTACTTGAAAAATCAAAATTAAAAGCGTCACTAAAATAACCTTTGGCATAGATAGCAATAAGAATGATTGCTGCAGCAATAATTAAAGGATACAAAAATTGCCCATTAATGTATGGAATGTTAAACCTTCCTGGCGTTTTTTCTTTTTTAGGTATCAATAAAACACCTCCGCAAACAAGCACAAAGGCAAACAAGGTAGCAATGCTGGTAAAATCAAGCACGAATGTTTTATCTGTAAACAAAATAGGAATTCCTACTACTAATCCGGTTACAATGGTGGAGAAAGAAGGAGTTTTAAATCTTGTATGAATTTTTTGAAACACAGGTGGCAGCAAGCCATCCCTGCTCATGCTCATCCAAATGCGCGGCTGCCCCATTTGAAAAACAAGTAATACACTTGTCATAGCTATCACGGCGCAAATAGCTACCAGCGTCTGCATCCAGCCCACATTCAGGTTTCGACTCTCGAAAATAAAAGCCAGCGGATCGCCAATGCCATTAAAATTTCTGTAATTGACAGCACCTGTGAGAACAAGTGCAAGAAGAATATAAACAACGGTGCAAATGACAAGGGAATAGATCATTCCTTTAGGAAGATCTCGTTGCGGGTTCTTACTTTCTTCTGCTAACACACTCACCGCATCGAAACCTATATAAGCAAAAAAAACTCCGCTTACAGCGGTCATTACGCCGCTAAAGCCATTAGGCATGAAGCTCTTTACGCCTTCATCATTTACAGGATGCCAATTGAATGTAAGACCATGAGCAAAAACGAGTGAGCCACCAACAATAATCACCAAGGTAACAATGCATAACTTTAAAATCACCATTGCATTGCTGAAATTTCTGCTTTCTTTGATGCCACGATAAACTAAATAGGTGATTAATGCATTAATAATAAGCGCCGGCAAGTCAAAAATGATTCTTAATCCTCCTGTTACGGGTGCATTGTTCCAAGCATTCAAAAGTTCAGGATTTGCTGTTCCTTCGCTAACTGCTTTGTGTGCTTCTCTATAACTACAAGTAAGGTATTCAGGAATGTGAAAGTGCAATTTGTTCATAAAGGAGGTAAAATAATCGCTCCAACTAAAAGCCACATAAATATTGCCGATAGAATATTCCATGATGAGCGCCCAACCAATGATCCAAGCAAACAATTCCCCAAAACTTGCATATGAATAAGTATATGCGCTGCCTGCCACCGGTATGCGACTGGCAAATTCAGAATAGCAAAACGCGGTAAATGCGCAGGCAATTCCTGTAATAATAAAAAGAATGACCACGCCTGGTCCTCCTTTGAATACGGCATCACCCAGGCTGCTGAAACTTCCTGCACCAATGATGGCAGCTATACCAAAAAATGTTAGATCTCTTACTGTAAGCACTCTCCTCAAACCCGATCCATGTCCTTCTGCATATTCTTCCTCAGCTAAAATAGATGCGATCTTTTTGGTTCTGAACAATGAATTTGACATCGTTGGTTGGTTTAATTTTCAAAATAGGTAAAAAATTGTATCCGTATATTTTTCTTAAGTAATATTTTCTGTAGCGGCAGATGTTTGATAAAAATCAGGCACGAAGCAGACGCAGGTCATCCATGGATAATAAAAAGGCCTGCACTTTTACAATCACAAATTAATGACATGAAAACTATAACAAGTTATGCTCTTCCCCACAAAACCATCGCACCATTTTCTATTTTCAACAAATTTTTTGAATGGTGTGAAACACAAGAAAAAAACCGATTTGGCTGGCTCGCGATATCAATAACAGCACAGGGTTGCATCATTACTCTTCTGGTCATATTTACTGTGGGCGCTACGGGAAATAATTTGATTTTATGGATCGCCGGAATGATCGCAATGGGAATAATGCTTATTGTTCATCTTGCGGCGTTGCCTACAAAAATTACAATACCGACATTTGTATTGAGTATTATTATTGACGTTGTAATTATATTAGCCTGTATCATCCAGTCAGCCGTGCTGTTTAGTGTATGATACGAATCAATGCTCCCGCATAATCAGAAAGTGAGCGAGATCTTTGAGAGGTTCTTTTCTTTTTGAAAGCACGGCAACGTCTTCAAGGTGAACCAAAGCTTCGTCAAGGTATTTATTCTTTAATTGCAAAGCCCATTCATTCACTTTGCAATCATGAAACAATTGTAAAACTTTCTCAGTTTTATGATCTCCATTGCCCGCCATTAATTTTTTCAACTCTTTTTTTTGAGAAGCATCGGCAGTGGCCAATGCCTGTATCAGCAGAAAAGTTTTTTTATTTGCCTTTATATCGCCTCCGGGTTCCTTGCCAAACTTTTGAGGATCACCAAAAGCATCGAGATAATCATCTTGTATTTGAAAAGCAATACCCAACTTTTTTCCAAACTCATACAAAAGGTTCTGATTTCGTTGCGAAGCGCCCCCCAATATTGAACCAAGCTTTAAACAAGCGGCGAGCAGTACAGAGGTTTTTAGCTCAATCATGTGTAAATAATCATCTAAGCTTACTTCATCTGCTTTTTCAAAATCCATATCCAATTGCTGGCCCTCGCAAACTTCCCTTGCTGTTTTATTGAACAATCCGATAACGGAATGTATATAGGAGATATTGATCTTATTCAAATAATCATAAGCTGCTACAAGCATCACATCACCTGCAAGCAATGCTGTACTTTCACCAAACTTTGCATGTACAGTTTCTTTTCCCCTACGCAAAGGCGCTTTATCCATAATGTCATCATGTATCAAAGTAAAATTGTGAAATAACTCGATTGCAGTGGCTACATGCCAGGCATCAGGAACAATTTCATCAAACAATTCATTACCCATTAAGCACAATACAGGGCGTATTCTTTTACCTCCTAGCTGCAGAATGTATTCATTGGGAGTATAAAGTGATGCCGGTTCTGAAGGAAAATGACGTTGTTCAAAATGAAGAGCAAATTTTTGCGACAAAAGTTCAAAAGATTGCATGATGCCGAAGGAATATATTAATGAGTTAGTAAATATTTATAAACTAAAGGTAAGTGGTTTAAGTCCAAAGCTCTTTATCACGAACAAGATAACTACAAGCGTTCCGGCATGAATATAAAGATTAAGATGATACTTGCGTTTTGTTGCGACTTTTTTTTTGTTTTTGCTGGATTTTTTAAAAAAAGTATCTATTTTGCCTACTGTTGAAAAGACAAACCTGTCTCTATTGATTCCTTCCTTTGAAAATAGTTAGCTCGATTTAATTTTTAAACACAAAAACTAACGCACATGAGAAAATTCACACTGCTTGCAGTGCTGATGCTATGCACTGTATTTGTCTTCAGCCAATCCCGAAGTATTACTGGTCAGGTACGTGATGAAAAAGGAATACCTATTCCTTTTGCTACTATTAAAATTAAAGGTAGTAAGGTCGGAACGTCGGCAGACGCAAATGGGACCTTTACTATTAATGCAAAAACCGGGGATATCTTAGTGGTATCTGCAATTAATTTTTCAATCCAAGAAAAAACGATTGATGCCGGCTCAACTCTGAATTTTTCACTTCAAGCCATCACCGGTGTAATTGAGGAAGTGGTGGTTACTGCACAAGGTATTAGGAAAAAACCACGGGAAATCGGCTATGCCTATGCAAAAGTTAGCAGCCAGGATATAACCGTTGGTCGTTCCCCACAACTAGCGCAGGCGCTTTCCGGCAAAATTTCCGGTCTGGCTATTTATAATGTAAATAACAGCGTTGATCCGCAGGTAAAGATTGTTTTACGTGGTTATCGTTCGCTGACAGGTAATAATGAAGCATTGGTAGTGATTGATGGAATGCAAACAACCCAAACTTCACTGGCTTTATTAAATCCAAACGATATTGAAAGCGTAACCGTATTGAAAGGGGGCCAGGCAGCTACTTTATATGGCTCTGATGGGGTGAATGGTGCCATCATTATCACCACAAAAAAAGGTCAGAAAGGAAAAACAAAAGTCAGCTTTTCCAGCTCAGCCAATTTTGAAGAAATTAGTTTTTTGCCTGAATTCCAGACTTCATATGGTTCGGGTTCACAGTACGCAACCTCATTTGGAAATCCGGGGTATAAGCCTAACTATCTTGACCGCATGCATGATAACTGGCGTCCTTTTGAGAACCAGCAATACGGTGATGCTTTTAATGGTGAAGAAAGAATTGCAGGAAGAGTATTGGAGGACGGAAGCAAATTGTTATTGCCTTACTCAGCTGTAAAGAATGGCCGAAAAAAATCTTTTGATATTGGCTATACATTCAATAACCAGGTAGCTTTCCAGGGCGGCGATGACAGGAGTACATTTTACATGTCACTGGAAAATAACAATACTGAAGGCATTGTACCACACGATGAAAGCCAGCGAACCGGCGTACGATTGGCCGCATCCAGGACTGAAGGAAAATTGACCACAAATTTTACGGCAGCCTACACCCAGGCTAAATATGATAGAACCACATCTGATTTCTATTATAATGTTTTAAATACAGCGGGAAATATTCCTCTGACTGAATTCAGGGATTGGCGAAATAACAAATTTGCCAATCCAAATGGCTACTATAATGATTACTATCCCAATCCTTACTTCACAGCCGATAATAATCGTGCGAAATACGTTGATAACAATGTACAGGGCACTATGGAAGCAACTTATAAATTGTTTTCCTGGCTCAATGTTTTTGATCGCATTGGTGTAATGAATAATAGCCGCACCAGAAAAAATTATACCGGCAAATTTGTTTATAGTACCTGGGCAAAAAGCAGTGCGTATGTGCCTGCCCCCTGGGCATGGGCTAATGATTATAACGGGATTAATCTTGCAGGAACAGATATTACCGGGGGCACTTATGATGCCACCACCAGTGAGAATGTAGTAAATAATGACTTTCAATTACACGCTAGCAAAAATTTTGGTGATTTTTCCAATAAACTGATCGCCGGGTTTAGTGTTTACCAGCGAAAAACAAAATTTGTTGAAATTAGTTCAGGTTCTGTAATTGTACCGGAAGTTTATAATATATCAAACCGCGTTGGCGATCTGACCGGTTCTGAGAATAACACGACATTTCGTAAGTACGGTTATTATGGGGACCTTACCAGTGATTATAAAAACTATATTTATCTCAATGCTTCTGCCCGTTATGATGCATCTTCAAAATTTTATAAAGTAGGAAGATCTTCTGATCTGTGGTCTTATGTTTCGTTTGGTACATCTTTATCGCTTGTTGCCACTGATGCCTTTCCATCCATTAAATCAAGCGTTTTGGATTTTGCGAAAATCAGGCTTGGCTTTAATAAAAATGGAAATGATAATTTAAGTCCTTACCAACTGGATATTATTTATCCAAATGGAGTTGGATTTCCTTTCGGTGGATTGTTCGGCGCTACTGTTGGAGACGTAATTCCTGATCCGAATCTGAGACCGGAAAAAGTATATTCTTACGAAGTAGGTGGTGAATTTCAGTTATTCAAAAACCGATTGAGCCTTGACCTGACAGCTTATCGCCAGGATTCAAAAGATGCAATCTTAACAGTAAAGCTTCCAAATACTACAGGCTTCCCCAATTTAAGGGCAAATGTGGCTGATGCCAAAAACTGGGGCTATGAAGCTGATGTTAAAGTCCAGATATTGAAAAACAAAAAATTAAGTTGGGATTTTGGGGTACGTTATTCATATAATGATAATAAGATTGAAAGCTTATACCAGGATGTAAGTCAGTTTGTTTATGGGGGATATAGTTATGCTTCTACCTATATGATCAAAGACAAACGTTATCCGTTTTTGAAAGCCAGCGGTTATGAAAGAGATCCTGCGACCGGGATGATTGTTGTCGATGCAAGTTCAGGTTATCCTTCCCAGGCTGCGGGTTTGCTTGAATTTGGCGGCACATTGCCTCGTCACATTCTGGGTTGGGGTTCAAGATTAGCATATCAGAATTTTGAATTTTCCTTCAATTTTGAATATCGCGGGGGTAATGTAATCTTCAACCAGTTAGGTCGGGACATGACCTTTACCGGTTCGGGAAAGTGGACAGAGGAAAGAACTCCTCATGTCTTCCCCAATTCAACATATAAAGATGCTTCCGGAAAGTATGTTCCTAATACCAGTGTAAATGTTCAGGAATCTGAGTATGCTTTATGGGTAAATTATTATCGCTTTATCTCTGAAAACTTTGTGACTCCGGGCTGGTTTATCAAATTGAGAGATATAAACCTGACTTACACTTTTTCTGAGAGTTTGATTAGAAAGACCAAAATCTTTTCAGCGGCCAATATTGCCTTATACGGAAGAAACTTATTTACCATTGTAGATAAGTCTAATTATTATACAGATCCTGAATTCAGTTATACAACAGGCAATGGAATCGGCATTAATAATACAAGCCAGACTCCACCGGTGCGTCAATATGGTATTAATCTCAATTTGGTATTTTAATCTTAATCATTTAAAAAATGAATTATGAAAATAAAATTGTTTTCTTTATTAATCATAGTGGTTCTCATCAGTGCCGGTTGCAAAAAAAGCTGGCTTGATGTGAATACCAACCCCAATGATCTTCCGTCAACCATCAGTAATTATGTGTTTTCCGGCGCTTTGTATGGCACAGCCTACAACTATTGGGGTGATAATGGATCAGGTACGCGGCCAAATGAGTTGGGAGCTTATTTTGCCGGCCAGTGGACACAATCCACTTCTTATATTCTAAGTACTTCCATTTTTGGATACAACTTTACAAATACAGATTTCAACTTCTGGGATGATATGTATAATAACCTTGAAGATTACCAATATGTAATTGATAATGCTGCAAAAGACAACCAAAAATTTTTGATAGGTCCTTCCAAAGTAATGCAGGCCATGGTATTTCAAAATCTTGTGGATCTTTATGGTAATATCCCATATTCAGATGCTTTGAAAGGCTTGAATTCTTTGGCACCGGTATTCGAAGATCAAAAAATTGTTTATGAAAAACTGATCGTTTTACTGGATTCGGCAATAGCCAATATCAAAGCTAACACATGGACTCTCCAAAAAACATCGGATATTATTTTTGCTGGCAATACAACTAAGTGGATCAAATTTGCAAACACATTAAAGCTCCGCATTCTGATGAGACAAAGCAGAATTCCCGGACGTGACACTTACATTATAAGCGAAATCAACAAAGCAGTTGCAGAGGGAACCGGGTTTCTGGGAATAGATGGTGCTGACGAAGATGCCTCGGCTAATCCAGGTTTTCAGGCACAGTCTGGCAAACAAAATCCTTTTTATGATCGCTGGGGTTTTGATCCTGCCGGAACTACAAGATCGTTGGGACGTTTTCCAAGACATACTAAGTTTTTATTTGATATGCTGGTCGCTAACAATGACACCTTCCGTATCAAGCGACTGATGTATGCAGTAGGAGGTCAAGATGGTAACAATCCTGGTACCAGTGTTGCAGTTGAAAAAATCTCCAACTACAAAGCGGTTATTTATGGTTCAGGCTCAGGGTTTTCAGGTCCTTCTACTTCACCGTTAGGGCCAAGCATGATTATAAAAGGCCAATACAAACCTGTTGTTTTATTGAGTGCTGCCGAATCTTTCTTCTTGCGTGCAGAGGCAAAAGAACGCTTTCCGTCTGTAACTCTGCCAAATACCTCACAATATTATTATGAACAAGGAGTAAAACAATCATTTCGCATCACGGGTACTGATCCAACACCAACAGGACCAGGAGCGCCGCCAAATACGTATCCCAAAGCTACCATTCTATTAACCAGTGGAAAACCTGATGCAGATTGGTCAGTTTCTACAGATAAGCTGCGGGCTATTGCTATTCAAAAATGGATCGCTTTAGATAATTTTAATGGGCTCGAGGCATGGTCTGAATATAGAAAAACAGGCCTTCCTGCTATTCCCCAATCAGTGGCTGTACCTGATCCCAATAAACGTCCGGTTCGTATTTACTATCCGAGTACCGAGCTGGGTTCGAATGAAGAAAACGTGTTGTCCCAAGGATCAATCAATGTATTTACTACAAGACTTTTCTGGGATATAGATTAATAAAAGCTGATTGACACAAAAAAGCCGTCTCTGAATTCAGAACGGCTTTTTTAATTTATAAAACTCATTAACCTCTGAAAACTAAGCCCGAAAAATATAGAAACAACAGTCCGTTACAATCATTTAATCAATACAATCAGCGGTTCTTTTTCTTTCCATCTTTTAGCCCACTTGCAACTACCCATTCATAATCTAATTGACGCTTGGTTAAATTAGCGGCCACTACTTTAATCCATACCTTGTCCCCCATTCTGAATTTCCGGCCTGAGCGTTGGCCTGCAAGACAGTAATCAGTTTCAATCAAACGAAAATCATCAAAATCCAGCAAGCTATTGATACTCACAAGACCTTCACATTTATGCTCAACCGTTTCTACCCAAAATCCAAATGAGGCGACACCACTGATCACTCCCTCAAATTCTTCACCCAAAAAATTTTGCATATACTCCACCTGCTTATATTTATTGGCAGCACGCTCTGCTTCCATAGCAGCTCTTTCCCTTTCGCTGCTGTGCTTGCATTTTTCCTCCATTTTTTTATCAACATGTATATTATTATCAAGCACCTGCTGCAATACACGGTGAACCATTACATCGGGATAACGGCGGATAGGCGAAGTGAAATGGCAATAATTTTCAAACCCCAAACCATAATGCCCAATATTTTCCGTAGCATATTTGGCCTTGGCCATAGTGCGTATTCCTAATTGTTCCAGCACATGCTGCTCAGGTTTACCATGAACATCAATCAGCATTTGGTTAAATGAAGCAGCAATAGCGTCCGGTGAAGAGGTGTCGAACTTATGACCAAATTTCCTGGCAAAAGCCACAAAAGGAATTATCTTTTCTTCATCAGGATTGTCATGCACCCGGTAAGGAAACGGGATCTGTTTATTTTTGATCTTAATTTTTGAAAGATCACTGGCCACAGTTCTGTTTGCCAATAACATAAATTCTTCGATCAGCTGATGAGCCTCTTTACTTTCTTTAATTATGATGCCAATGGGTTTTTTATTTTCATCCAGCTTGAAACGAACCTCCTGTGACGAAAAATTTATGGCACCATTTTTAAATCGTTGTTTTCTGAAACGCTGTGCAAGATGATTGAGAATTAAAATCTCCTCTGCATACAATCCTTCCTTCGTTTCAATGATCTCCTGTACTTCTTCATAGGTAAACCGGTGATCGGAATGTATAACCGTTTTACCCAGCCAGTGCTGTTTTACTTGACCTTTATGCGAAATTTGAAAAACTGCGGAAAATGTAAGACTATCTTCATGCGGCCTCAATGAGCATAATACATTTGAAATATGCTCAGGCAACATAGGATTCACTCTATCCGGCAAATAAACTGATGTTGCCTTTTCATAGGCGGCTTTATCCAATGCTGTATCGCCTTCTACATAATGGGCTACATCAGCAATATGCACGCCTATTTCATAATTCCCGTTTTTTAAAACACGGAACGAGAGCGCATCATCAAAATCTTTAGCATCGATCGGATCAATAGTAAAGGTGAGAATATCCCGAATATCCTTTCGTTTCTTGATCTCTGAATTCGAAATATGATCGGGGATTCGTGCAGCCTCCTCCATTGCTTCTTCAGAGAACGCCAACGGAAATCCGTTTTCCAACAAAATTTCTTTCATCGCAATATCATTACTGTCTTCCTCATCCATCACCGTCATTACTTCACCTACGGGACGCTTGCCATCTTTTTCCCATTCAAGCAGCCTGACAACTACCCTGTCATTATCTTTTGCGCCATTAAAATTTTGTCTGGGAATATAAATATCCGGCATTGGCTTATCTGTTTCGGCGATAAAAAAACCAAAGCTACGTCCGGCCGAATCATCAGGGCGGGCATCATTTATTTGCATTTTGCCCATAAATTCTGTTTGCTTTCTATGCAATACTTCTGTAACAACGCCCTGCATGCGTCTGCCGCCTTTTTTTCCTTGCCTGCCGGCAGGCAGGTCTTCTTTGATTTTTACACGAACTGTATCACCATGCAAAGCCGTATTAAAATCACCCGAACGTACGATGATATCTGCTGGCAAATTTTCTACAGCTACAAAACCCATTCCCGAGCGTGTTATATCCAACACTCCTTTGAATGTTTGTTCATGACCCGAATATTTTTCCTTTTTTCTCTTCTTTGAATTTTTTCTTCCCATGAAATGATTTTTTTGTTATCGACAACCTCACCCTGACTATCTCAAATCAGAAAGGCTATCACATCCAACTTGATTTTTTAAATTCTTATAAATAGTTTTCAATTTTTTTAATGATGTTCAGCAACTTGGCCTTGGGTGTTAATTTCTCTTTCTTTTTGCAGAAGATGGGAGGAGCCTTCAATAAATTTTGCAACTGTATTAATAAATTTTTCTTCCTCGCCAAATAAAAAATAATGCCGGATCGGGATCACATATATCGGCAATGATTCCAATTCGCTTCTAAACTTCATCAGTCGCATTGCATCTTTTTCTGTGGTGAGGATAATTTTATTCGCTACTTCAATTTTTTCGAACCTTTTTTTAATATCCATCAGGTCATCAATTCGGAAAATATAATGATCGCTAAACGACATCATATAATACGTATGACTCCGTTCCTCCAATAATTTTTTTAAAGGCTGAGGATTGGCAATACCTGTTACCAGCAGCACTTCGGTTTTTAAATTCAATTCAAAAGTTGTAAGCCTTGTAATATGGTAGGGATGCCAATATTGAATTGTAGAAAAAAATATTTGCTGATGAGCCAAGGGTCGAATTTCCTTTTTGATATCATTAGCCTCCTCAACAGACATATCTACCTTACATTTTGTAACCACAATAATATTAGCTCTTTTATAACTCGATTTTAAATCACGAAGATCACCAGTGGGCAAATAAAAATCTCTGGTGAATAAATTATTGTACTCAGTAAGCAAAATATTTAATCCTGCCTTAATTGCACGATGTTGAAAGGCATCATCCAAAATAATTACCTGTGTGCCAGGCTTATCATGCAATAATTGCGGAATAGCTACCAACCTCTCCTCACCCACAGCTACCGGAACATCCGGAAATTTTAAATGAAATAGCATAGGTTCATCGCCAATATCAAGTGCTGTTGTATGCTCATTCGCCAAAGCATACCCGCTAGTTTTTCGCTTATAGCCTCTGCTAAGTGTTGCTACGTTAAACTTGTTTTTTAAATGACTAACCAGAAATTCAACCATGGGCGATTTTCCTGTACCTCCAACCGATAGGTTACCCACGCAAATAATGGGCAAGCCAAATGAGGATGATCGAAAAATATTTTTATTATAAAAAAAATTGCGCAGCCAAATAATGAACCAATAAATGATTGCAAAAGGCAACAAAAAAATACGAAATGACTTTAGAAACCAATTAGAAAACATAAACATTATTCGGAGTAATACAAAGATTTAAAGGTACGTCAAATTCGTGGGTGCCCTCTATCAGGTCAACCGGCTCAAAATAGCAAAATCCAACTTTCAAGCAATCGGCCCGGCATTGTTGTAAATATTTGTCATAAAAACCTCTGCCATATCCTATCCTGTAGCCTCGCTTGTCAAAAATGAGCAAGGGTACAAACACCATATCGATCACGCCAGCATCAGTCACTCTTCCATTCATAGGTTCATGAATATTCCAAGCATTTTTCTGAAAGGCCGTATCGGCATCCACTTCAACAGCTTCCATTTCCTGTTTTACAAAATCAGATTTCGGATATAAAAATTTTATTGCAGGATTTTTAAATTCAAGGTACCCATTAAAAAGGTGAGTGTTCGGCTCATGATTTTCTTCAATAGGCCAGTAAGAAAGCAAGTGATGAATATCGGGTAATTCAATTTTTTGAAATTGTATCAGCATCAAATCATCAGCCTTAGCTCTTTCAGCATCGGAAAGCTCTTTTCTTTTTTCTCTATATGTCTTTCTTGCTGCTTCTTTTTTCATATCAGTACCATATTGACGTAAACATTATTAACTATTCGCTATTCTCTATCTTCAATAAAGATTGAAAACACTGTTGTTCCATAATTTCTTTCTGTTTTATAAAAAGAAAATTTCTTATAATCATTTCGTGGTGTATGCTCAAGCACGAACCAGCCTTTTGGTTTTAATAATTTTTTTTCAAAGATCAGCTTAGGCAAATCATCAATATTTGTCAGTGCATAGGGAGGACCCGCAAAAATAAAATCAAACTGCTCTGTACACTGATTGATGAATTTGAACACATCCATTTTTATAGTTCTCAGATTCGCGAGACCAAGCTGTTTTGCCGTTTTTTGAATAAACTCATACATCTGCTGGTCTTTTTCAACAATAGTTTGGTCGGTTGCGCCTCTTGATGCCAATTCATAACTAATACTGCCGGTACCGCCAAATAAATCCAACGTTTTTAATTGAGAAATGGCAAGATTATTTTCAAGAATGTTGAATAACCCTTCCTTGGCAATATCTGTGGTGGGCCTTGTATAAGGCATCTTGTTAGGTGGGTTTATTTTTCTGCCTCCCAGCTCTCCGCTTATTATACGCATGATGCCAGCTTATAAAGCGATGAAAAAAAATGAACAGGGTATTGATCAAAATCTCCGCTTAGTTGAATATCATTATCAATAGAGGCAAACTCAATGTTCAGGAAATATTGATACAACTCTTTGAAAACGGCAGATTGTTTTTCGATCAAGCCCGACAGCGCCAGCTTTACTTCTGTTTGAGGAAGAGAGAATTGTTTGCAAATCTTCAACAGCCAATACAACACATCTTCAACCGTAGCATAAGAAAAAATTCGGGCAAGCAACAATGAGTTGTTGCTTGTTGCAACAACGCTAAAACTATTTGTTTTGAAGTCAACCTTAAGCCTGGTCCCTTCGCGTTGTTCGATCCCATTTTTTAATATAATTGAATGAATATGCCAAAAATTTCCGGTTGCAAAAGTCCGGCCCAGTAAGTCATGGATCGTTGTAGGAACATGATAAGCATTATACAACTGCCACTCCGCAATGGATTCACTCACCATAGTGTTTTGTCCTTTCTGATACATTGCTTGCAACATGGCCTCTATGTTGTCAAAGTGATAAAACTTGGATGGAATCAAGACATTTTCCGGCATATAATAACTGATTATCGTTTGCCGGAATGATGCGTTCAGTTCAGCATGTGCTTCAAGTATATTTTGTAAAATACTGCCATTGTCCTTTTCTTCTGCATCATAATAGCTCAGTTGCACCATCATTTGATTTGCATAATCAACTATAGCAAAACAACAATGTACTTCGCCAATTTCCATCAGTAAAACAGCCTGTGATGCGTTCAAATCCTCACTATTTCCTATTTTAAAAACCTGTTTCATGGCGTGCAATATAAGGATAAGGCACAAGGTACAAGGTACTGGGGTTCAAGAATTTTTTATAAGATAGATCACCCTCAGGAACTAAAAATCCTTTTGCTCTTTTTGTTTCTTGCGCCTTGTGCCGTCATGCACTATCTTGCAGCCTTTTTGCTATGGGGGCAACAAATAGTTTACAGTTCGAAATTTCTTACAGGCAGATCATTAAGCTCGCTTTGCCTATTAGCTTTGCTATACTTATTCCACAGTTCAATTTTATTACCACAAATATTTTCCTTGGCCATTACAATCAAGAATCTCTTGCAATGGCAGGCATCACTGGCGTATACTATCTCATATTCGCCATGATCGGTTTTGGTCTTAATAATGGGTTGCAGGCACTTATTTCGCGGAGGGCAGGAGAAAATCGCCCTGATGAAATTGGGAAAATTTTTTCCCAAGGCATCTACATTGCGCTCATCATTGCGACGATTGGAATTTTACTTACCTGGTTTGTTGCACCAATCATTTTACAAAAAGTTATTCATCCCGATACTGCAAAAAAAGCAATCAACTTTTTAAATATCCGCATCTGCGGTTTGCCATTTTTATATGTATATCAAATGCGCAACGCCTTATTGGTGGGTACTAACCAAAGCAAGTATCTTGTATATGGCACTTTAGCCGAAGCCATCACCAATATATTTTTTGACTACAGTCTCATTTTCGGACATTTTGGTTTTCCGGAAATAGGTTTTAACGGTGCTGCGATCGCCTCAATCATTGCTGAGTTTACCGGTATGTTTGTCATCTTTGTTCTTATCTGGCGTAAAGGGATCAGCAAAAGGTTTTCACTTTTCAGCCACTTTGCATGGAACGGCCCAATCATTAAGAAGATTCTTTCCATTTCCACACCATTGATTTTTCAACTGGCCGTAAGCCTTATTAGTTGGGAATTTTTTTATATTCTTATTGAACATCATGGTCAAGAGGCTTTAGCCATCTCGAATATCATGCGAAACATTTTCGGGTTCGTTGGTTGCATTACTTGGGCGTTTGCGGCTACCAGCGCCGCCATGGTCAGCAATATCATTGGCCAAGGCAAACATGATAAAGTGCATCCGCTCATTTTAAAGATCATCACCCTTAGTACTGGAGCATCATTCATCATTTGTATTTTTATCAACCTTTTTCCACAAATACTGCTTTCAGTATTTGGACAAAACGAAATTTTTATTCAACACTCCATTCCGGTCGTACGCGTTCTTACCCTTGCTATGATGTTGATGTCCTTTTCAACTGTATGGCTGAACGCGGTTACGGGAACGGGGAACAGCCGCATCACATTTCTTATTGAAATAGTCACCATCACTCTTTACTGTATTTACATTTATCTGGTGTTAGAAAAATTCTTTTTATCGATAACTTACGGCTGGATGAGTGAGTGGCTTTACTGGATTAGTCTGTTCATTCTTTCATGGCTTTATATGCGCAGCGGAAAATGGAAGACGAAAGTAATTTGAACGATACAAGTAAAATACTTCTAAATTTTCAAACCTATAGGGTGATTTAAAAATTTACCTTTATTCACTCATTGATAAAGAAGGAATTTATTATTTGGAAGAAAAATCTGAAATAAATCAACTGGTTGACGATCTTTTTCGACGCGAAACAGGAAAGATGATTGCCGTATTGACTCGAATTTTTGGTTCGGAAAATGTTGAGCTTGCTGAAGATACGGTACAGGATGCTTTGATCGAAGCAATCAATCACTGGACCTATAAAGGAATACCTGAAAACCCTACGGCCTGGCTTTTCAAAGTTGCAAAAAATAAAGCCCTTAATATTCTTAACCGTGAAAAATATAAAAAGCAACACGTATCAGATGTTGCTCATTACTTGCAAAGTGAATGGACAGCCGATCCAGCCTTAAATTATCTCTTTTCGGATCAGGAGATTTTGGATGATCAATTACGAATGATGTTTACCTGTTGTCATCCATCTATCTCTTCAGATTCACAAATTGCCTTAACATTAAAAACACTTTGCGGCTTCAGCATTCCTGAAATAGCAAAAGCGTTTATTACCGCGGAAGAAAATATAAATAAGCGATTAGTTAGAGCAAGGCAAAAAATTCGAGAAAATAAAATTCCTTTTGAAGTACCGCAAGCAAAGGATCTCGAAAAAAAATTGAACACGGTTTTAGAAACGATTTATCTTTTGTTTAATGAAGGCTATAGTGCTTCCAAAGGAAATGACTTGATCCGTTATGAGCTCTGTGAAGAAGCTATTCGCTTGGCTGAGATCATTGAAACCCACCCTGCCATTCAAGACAAATCAAATGTATATAGCTTATTGTCGTTAATGCAATTAAATGCATCGCGATTTAAATCAAGACAAGACAATGAAGGGAATATTTTGACAATGGCCGAGCAGGACCGTTCTTTATGGGATTATTCATTAATAGAAAAAGGAATTCTGAATTTGCATAAATCAACTGTCAGCAACCATGTCTCTGTTTACCATATTTTGGCGGCTATTTCGGGCTGTCATTGTACTGCATCTGACTTTGATTCTACTGATTGGCAAACTATTCTCTTGCTTTATGATCAATTGCTGCAACTTGATCCATCACCCCTAGTGCTGCTAAATCGCTCTGTTGTTTTATCAAAAGTGAAAGGGCCCCAGTTTGCACTCGAAGAGTTGAAAAGGATTAATACCAATCCATCTTTAAAATCATACTATCTTTTTTATTCTACCGAGGCAGAATTTTATATAAACATGGAAGAATATGATAAAGCGATCAGCTCTTTAAAGAGGGCCATAGAGCTAAGTCATTTAAAGGCAGAAAAAAGTCTGTTACAGAAAAAATTGGATAGGCTTCAAAAAAAAGCCTGAGAACTATGTCACTTTTATATTCCTTTATTTGTCAGTAATAGACAAATAATTTTTATTCATTTAAAAAATTTCAATTATGCAAGAGTTTATGTTATTTATTCGCACAGAGGGAGATCCATGGCAGGTGCTGTCACCGGAACAGATGCAACTGCATATACAAAAAGGCGCTAATTATATTGGCAATTTAATGAAGCAAGGCAAACTAAAAGGCGCTCAGCCACTAGATGCAACTGGAACTATCATTGGAGATGTAGGCGGCATATTAAAGGATGGTCCGTTTAATGAAACCAAAGAAGTAATTGCTGGCTATTTCCATATCGTAGCAAATGATATAGAAGAAGCTAAAGAAATTGCAAAAGCCAATCCCATATTTGAAGACAAATTAAAAGCAAGAATTGAAGTAAGACCCATAAGAATAGTAGAAGGTATTAATGATTAAAAAACTAAAGGCGCTCATTCCTTTAAAATTTAAGCAATGAAAGAATTTATGTTATTGATCCGCAATCAAGGCGATCATTGAAGTTCGTCCCATAAAGGTGAAGGAAGAAACTACTGGATATGTTTATCCAGAATAATTATGAATACATCATTAAAAGCTGAACATTTACAAGGCATTATAAGCCGATATTCAACAAAGTATTAATGTTTATTTTTACACCTGCTATACCTTAATCATACCATGGCGTACAATGAAAAATTAACTAAAAGGATAAGAGAAGCACTAGCTCATATTCCAAACGTTGAGGAAAAGAAAATGTTTCGTGGCGTAACATTCATGGTAAATGGAAAGATGTGTATAAGTGCAGGTGATAATAGAATTATGTGCCGCATAGATCCGGCCATTCATGAGGAAGTGGTAACAAGAAAAGGCTGCAGAACTGTACAAATGAAAGGAAGGGATTACAAAGGTTATGTTTATGTAGATGAAGAAGGAATAAAAGCAAAAAAGGATTTTGACTTTTGGATTGGCATCGCTCTTGACTATAATAAAATAGCAAAGGCTTCAAAAGCTTCGAATAAAAAGAGAAGGAAAAAAGAAAAGTAAAATCTAATTTGCCCAGCTTTATATATCAAATTAATCTTTAAAACTGTTTATGAACCGTTTACTTCTCATCCTGCCTTTTTTTTTGCTGTTCTTTTCTTGTAATGAGCATGTTTCAGATTCAAAAGCTTCCAATATGAAGTATAAAACCATTGGAACGATAGAAAAAATAGACGAAGCTCTTGATAGTATCGTTAATCCTGATGCAAAAGCAGAAATTATTGCAGAAGGTTTTGATTGGAGTGAAGGTCCTGTATGGATCGAGTCGGAAAAAATGCTTTTGTTTTCTGATGTACCGCAGAACACTATTTATAAGTGGACGGAAGAAAACGGAAGAGAAATTTACCTGACTCCCTCCGGATATACCGATTCGGCAAAGCGGGGAGGTGAAATGGGCTCAAATGGCTTGCTGCTCGACGCGGCAGGTCGGTTGGTGCTTTGTCAACACGGAAACCGGCAAATGGCTATGATGGATGGCTCATTAAATGATCCAAAACCCAACTTTATCTCTATTGCCAATAATTATATGGGGAAGAAATTCAATAGCCCCAACGATGCTGTTTATAATAGCACTGATGAATTATTTTTTACTGATCCACCTTATGGACTTGAAAAACAAATGGAAGACTCAAAAAAAGAATTGCCGCATCAAGGAGTTTATAAAGTAAGAGCGGATGGAAAAGTTATTTTGCTAACCGATTCCCTTACCCGTCCTAATGGTATTGCTTTTTTACCTGGCGAAAAAACATTGATCGTTGCCAATTCCGATCCGGAAAAACCTTTTTGGTATGCTTTCGATGTAGGCAATGATTCGTTAACCAATGCGAGAATATTTTGCAGTGCTCAAGGAAAAGACTCGTCGGCAAAAGGCTTGCCCGATGGATTAAAAGTTGACAAAAACGGAAATGTTTTCGCTTCAGGGCCGGGGGGCATATGGATCCTAAACAAGGAAGGTAAATTACTAGGAAAAATAAAACTTACCGAAGCTGCATCCAATTGTGCACTTTCTCCTGATCAAAAAACTTTGTATATCACAAATGATATGTATGTTCTTCGAGTAAAAATGAGGTAAAATAATCGGTCATTTTAATATTCTTCGTGGCAATATAGCAGGTCTCTGTTTTACCTTTGACAATCATGGCTTATAAAAATCTGCAACAGTTTATTGAAGCGCTGGAAAAAGCAAATGAATTGGTTCGCATAAAGACATATGTGAATCCAAAACTGGAGATGGCCGAGATTACCGATAGGATGAGCAAACAGCCTAATGGAGGTAAGGCCTTGCTTTTTGAAAATACAGGTTATGATTTTCCTGTATTAATGAATGCTTATGGCAGTGAGAAAAGAATGTGCATGGCTCTTGGTGTTGAGCATTTGGATGATGTGGCAAAACAAATAGAAGGGCTTTTTAAATTACTAGCTGCGCCAAAAGAAGGTATGCTTGACAAATTAAAATTGCTTCCTAAGCTAAACCAGTTTGCTTCATGGATGCCAAAAGTAAAAAATGGAAAAGCAGAGTGCCAGGAAATTGTATTAACCAGCAGCATCCATTCCGCAGGTGGTAGTTGGAGTGGACCTGTTGATATTACCAAATTACCTGTCATTACCTGTTGGCCCAAAGATGGTGGCCCATTTGTTACATTACCGGTAATACACACTAAAGATCCGAATACGGGCCAACGCAATGTCGGTATGTATCGTATGCAGGTATTTGGACCCAATTTAACGGCCATGCACTGGCATAAACATAAAGTTTCTGCAAAACATTTTAATGAATACAAAAAACTCAAAATAAGAATGCCTGTTGCTGTAGCATTAGGTGGTGATCCTGTATATGCTTATTCGGCAACAGCTCCTCTGCCCGAAAATGTAGATGAATATATGCTCGCGGGATTTCTCAGAAAAAAAAGAGTGGAATTGGTGAAATGCATAACTCAACCTGAAGTTGAAGTGCCTGCCGATTCTGATTTTGTTATAGAGGGCTACATAGATCCAAATGACGAAATGATTTGGGAAGGGCCTTTTGGCGATCATACAGGTTATTACTCTTTGCCAGACTGGTATCCTCGTTTTCATATTACAGCTATTACACACAAAAAAAATCCTGTTTATCCGGCTACGATTGTAGGCATTCCCCCGCAAGAAGATGCTTGGCTTGGCAAGGCCACAGAACGGATTTTTTTGGCGCCGATAAAAATGACAATGATTCCCGAGATCATTGACATGGATATGCCCGTAGAGGGAGTATTTCACAATCTTGTGATCGTAAAAATTAAAAAAGATTATGCAGGACAAGCACAAAAAGTAATGAACGCCATGTGGGGTGCAGGGCAAATGATGTTCAATAAAATTTTAGTGTTGACTGATGAGAATGTAACAATTCAGAATTATGAAGCATTGGCAAAATATGTATTTAAAAATTTAAATCCCACTACCGATATTTATTTTTCCCAGGGACCTATGGATGTTTTAGATCATAGCTGCAGCAAACTGGGCTTTGGAGGGAAGATGTGTATTGACGGAACGACAAAGTTCAATGAGGAAGTTGATGAGAGCTATGAGTTAAGAGTTATGAGTTATGAGTTAGACGCATCATTCCTGAAAAATAAATTTTCTGAAATTCATCAAATAAATACTTCATTGCTCAAGAAAGAAATTCCCTGTTTGATCATCTCAGTAGAAAAAAATAGAAAGGGCCACATCAAAGAATTGCATAACCAAATATGTGAATTGAAAGAACTGGAAGGAATAAAGATGATTTTATATGTTGAGCATACAGTTGATGCCAATGATTTGCCAACTGCTTTATGGAGATTCTGTAACAACCTTGATCCCAAAAGAGACCACATCATGTACAAGGCTCAAGTAACAAGGCACAAGGAACAAGGCACAAGCAAATATTTCGCCTGCATGGGTTTTGACGGAACTAGAAAAACTAAAGAGCTAGACGATTTCCACCGCGACTGGCCAAATATAATTGTCGCTGATGATGCCACTATTCGAGCAGTTGATGAAAAATGGAATGAATTAGGAATAGGAGAATTTATTTCTTCGCCCTCATTAAAATTCAAAAGCCAGATGTACGGAGAAGAGGCAACCGTAAGTACAACTGAATAACAGTCATGTCATCTGAAAAAACTATAAACATATTAATGACAGGGGCGGGAGCTCCCGGGGCAGCAGGTATATTAAAATGCCTCCAGTTCAATCCCAATTTTGAAATTATTATGGCAGATGCAAACTCAAATGCTGTTGGACGCTGGTTACATGCCGAATTCGAAACCATTCCTTTTGCACACGAAAAAAATTTTATTCAACAGCTACTTTCTATTTGTCAAAAGCGGAATATTCATGTTCTGCTTCCGCTGGTGACCAAAGAGCTTATTCCGCTGGCGCATCACAAAAAAGAATTTGAAGAATTGGGAACAAAAGTTTTAGTAAGTAACGTAGATGGATTAGAAATCGCTAATAATAAAGGCAGGCTTTATCAATTTTTAGAATGGCGTGGAATCAAAGTGCCCGAATACAAGGTCGTAGAAACAGTTGATCAATTTAAAATCGCCGTTGAGGAATTAGGCTTTCCTGCCAAACGAGTTTGTTTCAAGCCTTCGGTTTCCAATGGCAGCAGAGGCTTTCGTATAGTGGCAAATGATATTGATGAGCATGATCTGTTATTCAACGAAAAGCCCAGCTCAACATATATTTCGCTTAACGATGCTATTCGCATTCTTTCATTAAAGCCATTTCCGGAGTTGTTAGTCACTGAATACCTTCCGGCAGAAGAATATTCAGTGGATTGTATAGCAAACCATGGTGAAACAATAATGGCAGTCCCGAGGCTTCGCAGCAAAATGCTGGGCGGCATTAGCATTGAAGGGATATTTGTAAAAGAAGAAACCCTCATGAACTATTGTTCACAAATAATAAAAGAACTTCAACTGCATGGTAATATTGGGATACAAGTAAAGAAATCGAAGGAAGGAAAATTTTTAATTATTGAGATAAACCCAAGGGTTCAAGGGACAATTGTAGCCAGCTTAGGTGCAGGGGTTAATCTTCCAACACTAGCAATAAAACAGGAATTAGATTTACTAATAAATAACGAAGAGCTTCAAGTAAAATGGGGAACAAAGTTTTCACGATACTGGAATGAGGTTTATCATTGACAATTCGCACAAAAATGAAAAACCGTCCCTATACAGCAGTATGGAACGGTGTGTGTTCTCTCAAATAAAGCAAACTATTTAACCTCAGCTATCAGGTTTTTAAAAGTTTCAGGATTGTTCATAGCAAGATCAGCAAGCACCTTGCGATCAAGATCAATTCCTTTTTCATTTAGTTTGTGAATAAACTCAGAATAGGTCAACCCTTCTGCACGGACGGCCGCATTGATACGGGCAATCCATAATTGGCGATAATTTCTTTTTTTCAATTTGCGACCTACGAACATGTAGGTCATCCCTTTTTCTACAACATTTTTCGCAACCGTATAAACATTTTTACGCTTGCCATAAAAGCCTTTGGCTTGTTTTAATATTTTTTTTCTGCGTGCCTTTGAGGCTACAGAATTTTTTGAACGTGGCATATTATAAGAAGTTTAAAAATTAAGAGTTTAATTGTTGAAGGAACAAGGTTCAAGGATCAAGAAACAAGTTTGGAAAATACTTGTGCCTTGCACCTTGTTACTTGAGCCTTAATAAACGCTTTACAAAATCCAAATTGGCTTTTGATACACTGCCATCCTTGCGGAGGTTACGTTTGCGTTTTTTTGATTTTTTGGTCAGAATGTGACGTTTAAAACTCTTTTGATGAGTGATTTTGCCGGTACCTGTTACTTTGAACCTTTTTTTGGCACTAGAGTTTG
The DNA here is from genome assembly GCA_036005185.1 of Chitinophagaceae bacterium. Lineage (GTDB taxonomy): Bacteria > Bacteroidota > Bacteroidia > Chitinophagales > Chitinophagaceae > VBAU01. Next base: position 88,605 of record DASYQS010000031.1, read on the forward strand.
TTTTTACTTTAGGCATGTTACCTATTTTTTAATTACACCCTTGAGGCGTTCCCGACCAGCCGGGACCCTTGTTGAACCTCTTCAGGCAATATTTCCATTTCCCTATTAGGGTTGGAAGAACTTTTGCCTCCCTATATGGAGGGCCGCAAAGATAAAGGTTTTGAACTAAGAGGCAAAAGAGAAAAAGAGGTTTATTATAAATCTCGAATCCTCTTTCCTCTTTTTCTCCTGATCTCTTAGCATATCTTGCAACTATGCTCAGGCTCAATGCTGTTTCCTTGGTTCAGTTCAAGAATTATTTAAACCGATCCATTCGATTTACAGAAAGAATAGTAGGAATTTCAGGCCGGAATGGTGTTGGAAAAACCAATCTGCTCGATGCTATTCACTACTTATGCTTTACCAAAAGTTATTTTACAAGAATAGATGGAAACAACATTTTACAGGGTCATGATGGCTTTAGGCTTGAGGGCGAATTTGAAATTTGGGATAAGCAAGAAAAGGCAATTTGCATTTTGCGGGAAACAGGCAAGAAAGAGTTTTTGATAAATGACCAATCTTATGAAAAATTTTCCCAACATATTGGTCATTATCCCTGCGTCATCATTGCGCCAGATGATATACAAATCATCACTGATGGCAGTGAAGAAAGAAGAAGATTTATTGACACATTACTTTCACAACTGGATGCGGATTATCTGCAACAGCTCATTATCTACAATAAAATCCTACAACAAAGAAATTCTTTGTTGCGATCCTTTGCCGAAACGGGAAATAAAGATCTTTCGCTTTTAACTGTTCTGGATGAACAATTAGTTAAGCCAGGAGAGAAAATTTTAAAAAAGCGCAGCGAATTTCTCGTTTCATTTTTGCCATTAGCCAAGCAACTCTATACTGAAATAGCCGGTCAGTTCGAAAATATAAACCTGTATTATGACAGTGAATTACTCAAAACCTCTTTTTCGGAGCTGCTTAAGGAAAACCAAACAAAAGATATAATGGCTATCCGGACAACGAGCGGCATTCATAGAGATGATCTGGAATTTAATCTAAATGAACAGCCTTTTAAAAATATTGCTTCACAGGGACAGAGAAAAAGTTTATTGTTTGCATTGAAGCTTGCAGAAATGGAAGTATTGAAAAATGAAAAAGGAATTGCACCCATTTTATTGCTGGATGATGTTTTTGAAAAGCTTGATGAAGAAAGAATAACGCAACTGCTACGCCGTGTTTGTATAGAAAACGATGGACAGGTATTTATTACGGATACAAATGAGGTAAGGATTCGCGAACATTTGGACATATTTGAAATGACTTATCAGCAAATAAATTTATAAATGACAATTTTAAAAAATGCCAGATGCTCAACTGCTAAACGAATTATCATCTGTCAACCATCATCTATCATCTAATTATCTACCTTTGAGCAATGGGTGAATATTCAATCGGTGATGCAATAAACCAATTTCTTGATCAAAGTCGTATCAAAAGCGGCATACAAGTATTGCAGATTGAAGATGCATGGGAACAAATTATGGGAAAAACAATAGCACGCTATACAGATAAACTGCAAATTATTAACGATACTCTATTTATTACAACACAAGTGGCTCCTTTGAAACAGGAACTTATTTTTCAGAAAGAAAAAATCATTCAGCGTGTTAATGAAGCGCTGGGCCAAAAACTAATAAAGAAGATAGTCGTGCAATAATCAGGCAAAGGTGTACGATTGATCCTCTTCGGGGTCAAATATATCCATACGGTTCTCAACCACCTCATGAATTATATCATCAGACGATACGACTCCCTTAAAATTAAATCCTTCAAACACCGGTAAGAATCTTACATTATGTTGACGCATGGTACGCATGCATTTTTCCACGGTATCATCGGTAGTAGCAACAGGCAGTCTTGTATTCATGATATCGCGAACGGAAGTTTTATTTAATGGCTTTCTCCCAAAGATGATCTTGGTTGCAATATCATGATCGCTAAGAATACCCAGGAATCTCTCATCATCATTTATCACTACTAAATAGTCCACATTTTCGCAGCGCATTTGCTGCAGCGCATCCATAACCGATGATTCAGGAGAAACAGTGTGGAAGTGCGGCTCCCGACGATTTAAAATTGAAGTGATTCTTTCCATGGTCTTGGATTTTACAAGCCATCAAAGACAGCAAGCGGTTAAAAAAATCAACTGTTAATTCTCCAGGGGTAGTGATCAAAAAAATTCGCAAAGATTGTGGCTAATACAATTTACAATAATTAAACCACTTAAAAACTGATCTACAAAAAAGTTTTTAAAATATTAATGAACGGTGACACGCGGATCAACCACTCCATATAAAATATCAGCAAGAATATTAATAAGTATAAAAAAAGTTGCAGAAACCAGCACTGAGCCCATCACAACCGGGAAGTCAAGCTTTTCCAGAGCATCAACTGTTACTTTCCCAATCCCTTTCCATCCAAAAATATATTCAACAAAAAAAGCTCCTGCAAGTAATTCAGCAAACCACCCTGTAATGGCGGTGATGACCGGATTCAAAGCATTTCGTAAGGCGTGTCTCCAAACAACAAGTCTTTTACTTAATCCTTTTGCATAGGCAGTACGAATATAATCTTGATCGAGTGTATCAAGCATAGCGCTACGCGTTAATTGAGTTATAATAGCTAAAGGTCTAATTCCAAGCGTAATAGCGGGAAGTATCAAATTTTTTAATGCAAGATGTCTTTCACCCGTTATTTCGTCAATATTAAACCAGTTGCCAATAACGTGGAGTCCCGTCCATGAGCTCAATACAAAACCAAATACATAGGCGATAATGATCCCCATAAAAAACGACGGGGCCGATATGCCCACAATACTGGCAAAAACGGATGAAGTATCAAGCCAAGTATTTTGTTTTACTGCAGCAATAACCCCTAAGGGAACACCAACAAGCACAGCGATCGCCATTGCAGTTAATGCTAGCAATAATGTTCCTGGAAAGGCTTCCATTAAAATTTTTCCAACCTGTCTTTTGGATTGATAAGAACGACGGAGATAAGGAATCTTTATACCAACCCGATAGCCATCGGGTTTGGTGTTTTTTCCAATAAAAAATCCTTTTAGTTCTTTTTTTTGAATATCATCGTTGGTGTGAATACAAATTGGGGAAACATCGTTCACATAAAAAATAAATTGCTTCCATTTTGGCTGATCTAAATAAAGCTCTTTGTGAATGTTTGCCTGTGTGGCCGCATCCCCACTCTGCCCCATCACTAGTCGTGAGGGGTCGCCAAAGCCTTGAAATAAAAAAAATACCAACATTACTACTCCCACCAATACTAGTAATCCATACAAAGCTCTTCGTGCAATATATTTTAGCATGCTGGTTGTTGATTTTTCCTAATCCTGATTTCAAAATCCCGAATTAAGGCAAGTGCTTTTTAGCATCTGAAATTCTTTCATAACTCCATTTATTTACAACTGTTCCTTGTTTTAATAAATAAAGACAAGGATTGGTCCGGGCAGCCGTACGTATGGCTGTAAAATCACATTCAAAAATTGGAATATCTGCAAAATTTGTTTTATCCAATGCCATTTTGGCTTCACTGCTTGACGCAGTTACAATATAAATTGGAATGTTTTTTTGATCAGCAATTTTTTTAAGGCCTTCAAAATCTTTTTGCCAGTACTTCACCGGGGTCGAAAAGTCTTCACAGAATAATAAAAGGCAGAGTGGTTCTGATAGAACGATATCAGTAGAATCTACTCCTGATGGAGTTTTCAAAGAAAAGCCTTTGATCGGAGGTTCATTGTTTTTCCCTTTCCGAATTAATTTATCATAACGGGTTATAAACTTGTACGGAGGAACCTTGAAATCGCTAGGAAATTTATCAGCCGTGAATTCTACTTTTTTACCCTCTTTTTCATATACAAAATTGATCACAGTGCTGTCAGGAATTGCATTTGCCGGCATTTTTCTTTTCTCAGAAATGTTATTCCCCTTTTTAAAAGGCAAACAATCTACAAATGGCAGATAGGTCAATACATACCACTGCAAGCCAAAGCTTATAACTGTAGCTGCCATCATTACTACAAAATTTGTTTTGCCTGAAAAATATGGATTAATCTTTTTTCGGTTGATAAAAAGTAAAATGATCAAAGCGGTTAGAGCGATATCTTTTAAAAAAGAGGCTTTTGGAGAAATTGGAAGGCAATCGCCAAAACAGCCACAGTTTGTAAATTTCCCGGAAAGAAAAGCATATCCAGTTAAAAAAGTAAAGAAAACGATCAGCAATAATAAAAGCCAGCTAAAAATTTTCATTCTCCAGCCAAGCAACAATGCTACTCCGCCAATGATTTCAAATGCGATCATGAATACTGAAAGCGACAAAGAGCGATCATGAAAAAACTGAAAAAAATTAATCAGAATATCTTTCAAGAAGAAGGAACCATGACTCAAGCCTTCATTCCATTTTTCAAAAAACTCTTTCATTTTATAACTCAGGCCTAAAGGATCATTTGCTTTTACAAGACCAGAAAAAATGAAAAGAACTCCGACGATGACTCGAGTTATGTTCAGAACAAGTTTCATTGCTTTTTTGAATTACAGGCTGTACGTTAAGGCTTAAGCTTTAATCTACTGCAAACCGTAGGTGATTGTAATCTATCTTTAACTTCAAAAATAACGAACATACCATTAATGTTTACATTAAACTGCAACGGAAAGCTTTTGGTAATCGACAGGCCATTAGTAATGGGAATTATTAATGCCACTCCTGATTCCTTTTATAAAGCCAGCAGATCTTCAAACACCGATGAAATATTGGTGCAAACAGAAAAAATGATCGCAGAAGGAGCAGATATTGTTGACATAGGCGGGCAAAGTACAAGACCAGGCAGCTTACCCATTTCTGCAGACGAAGAGCTGAAAAGAATAATTTCCGGAATTGAAGCTGTACATCGAAACTTTCCTGAAGTCATTATTTCGGTGGATACTTATTATGCCTGCGTAGCTGAAAAATCAATTCAAGCCGGAGCTAGCATGATAAATGATATTAGCAGTGGCGCCATGGATAAAGAAATGATAGAAGTGGTTTCAAGGCTGAAGGTACCCTATATTGCTATGCATATTAAAGGAACACCACAAACCATGCAGCAACTGGCAGGCTATGACAATGTGTGCCTAGAAGTGCTTGACTTTTTTATTAAGAAAAAAGCTGAATGCAAAAAAGCTGGGATTTGTGACGTGATCATTGACCCGGGATTTGGTTTTGGAAAAACGATAGACCACAATTTTGAATTACTAAAAAATCTTTTAGTGTTCAAAATGTTAGAAGCGCCCATAATGATAGGAGTTTCCCGAAAATCTTCTATTTATAAAACACTTGGAATTTCCATTGAGCAGGCATTAAATGGCACAACTGTTTTAAATACGATCGCATTGATGAATGGTGCAACTATCCTTAGGGTGCACGATGTAAAGGAAGCAAAGGAGACAGTAAAGTTGCTGAGCTTAGTAAATGGCTAATTAAAGCAAGCTAATAATTGTAATTTAAGTTGCATCAACAGCCCATAAAAATAAAAAGCAACCTAAACAGATTGCTCTCTATCAGCACATCAAGACTAATTTCATGTTAAATAGGTGCTCAATGCTTAACCATAGTCTTCAAGAGGTCGAATATATGGTGGGAGTAAAACTAGTTCGGATTGTGACTTTTTCAGCAGGGACAGTAAGGATCGAAACGGACGTTGGATTAAAAACGGAGCCGATCCTAATAGATCGCCAAGTTTATAATACACAGGGCCAATAAAAACCCGCTAGTATAGCGGGTCAAAGTTCGGTAAATTATTGTTACAACAATTATTTTTTCGTTGAGTTGTATCAACTTTTCAGATTAATGGACAGCTTTAATGTCTAAAACCTCTATGTCGAAAATCAGTGCTTCAAAAGGTCTGAATGGAGGTCTGGCATTTTTCCCGTAAGCTAAAAATCCAGGTATAAACAAGGTGCCTTTCCCGCCTTTTCCAAATAATTTTATTCCTTCGTCCCAGCCTTGAATAACTTCTCCTACCCCTAATGGGAAAGTATATGAATTTGATTGAAACACGCTATCAGTAGCCAATATCTTGCCGGTATATTTTACAGTTACGGTATCACCCTGTGCGGCAGTCGGTCCGCTACCTTGCTCTTTTATGAGAACAAAAGTTCCTTTACCAGTTTTTTGAGCCGTAATTTTTTTTGAGGTCAAATAATTTTGCATTGTATTTAGTTCTTTATCAATTTCGCCTGACTTGCGCAATTCTTCTTCTTCTTTCGCCATTTCTTCTTGTCTTAATTTTCTTTCTTTAGCCATTTGCTCCTGCATTTCTTTTTGCTGGCGAGGCTGATCTTTAATCATTTCAGCATTATAATCTGCCTGCACAAGGTTTTCATCTTTAAATACCTGTAGCACTTTGAATGTATAAATTATTCTATCGCCCTTTTTAATAGCATATGGGAGCTGTGCAGCAGTGCCTTTTTTTATAAGACTATCTGCTAATAATACGGTTATAGCGCTATCCCCTTTTTTAAGCATGCTAAAAATTTCTCCTGGAGAGTAATCTGCCTGGCTTGGATTTGGAACTTTCGAGTATCCTGGTGCTTTGCCATAGCTGGTATAAATAAGCGAATCATTGAGTTTGATAATTACATTGAACTTAAGATAATTGTTTTCTTTTGCAACAGAGTCTTTGCTATTGCCAGAATGAATTATCTTATATAATAACCCCGTTTTCGTTTTTTTATAATCGAATTTGCTACAACCCGCAATTATAACAGCCGCGGATAAAATTGACACTAAATAATAGTAATGTTTCATTTTTTGAATTGTGTTTATTGTAATTGAGATTCATTTTCTTTCATAGCCTGTTTAAATTTTTTTACAGTTTCAGCTAGTGAATCGCTGCTACGACCACCCGCAGCATTGAAATGTCCGCCTCCTTCAAAATATTTTCGAGCAAAAGAATTGCAGTCGAAATTGCCCTTGCTACGAAAGCTCCATTTTCTCTCTTCATCTCTGTCGATAACTAATGCAACAAGCTTGATGCCTTGTATAGACATTGGATAATTAACAAGGCCCTCAGTATCTCCGGTTTTAATATTGTATTTCAGAAGATCAGATTTTGGTATAGCAATCAATGCTGTATTGTATTCATAAAATATCTCCATGCGGTTAAGTAAAACATTGCCGATAAACCTTAGGCGGTTCTCAAGAAAATTATCATACAAAGCTTCGTGTACAGGAGTATGCAGCAACCCTTTATCTTTCAGATCAGCCACTAATCTATGAACATTTGCCGATACAATGGGAAAGCGAAATGAGCCAGTATCGGCAACAACTCCGGCGTAAATACATTCCGCCACTTCTGTGGTTATCTTATCCTTGTACCCTGAGGCCAATATAAAATCATAGATCATTTCGCAGGTTGAGCTGCGTGATGTATCGCTAATGCCGTAATCAAAATTCTTTTCATCTGGCTGCTCGTGGTGATCGATCAATATTTTAATGCACTTTAGGGAGGCTAATTTCGGAGCCATATTTTTTGCACGATCAAAATGATTGAAATCGAGGCAGAACAACCAATCCGCTTGGTCTAAGGCTGTCTCAGCCTTTTGTTTTTGCAGCTCATAATCTAAAACCTTTGTACTTCCAGGCATCCAATTAACCCAGATTGCCCAATTGGTAGGAGATATGACAGTGACACGATGATCAAACTGAAGGAGGAAATTATAAAGTCCAAGTGAAGATCCCATAGCATCAGCGTCTGGTTTTTGATGTGGTGTAATAACAATATTAACCGGCTTATCAAGCAAAGGAAATATTTCTTGTATGGGTTTCATAAAGCGCTGGCAAAAGTAGGGAAATCAGCTCAGAGTGAAGAGTCAGGAGTTTGAGTCGACATGCGAATACGAACTCAGAAACTCAGAACTGAGAACTTGGAACTCCCGAGTTTCTACTACATTTGCGTCGCAAAAAATAAATTTATGAGCAGGAAAACATTTACGATGATAAAACCTGATGCTATGAAAAATGGACATGCTGGGGCTATCATTGACCGGATCATTAAGGAAGGTTTTAAAATTGTAGCTTTAAAAATGACAAAGCTTTCACCGGAAAAAGCCGGTGAGTTCTATGCTATTCATAAGGAAAGAGCATTTTATGATGAACTTGTTCAATTCATGAGCAGTGGTCCCATCATAGCTGCAATTTTGGAAAAGGAAAGTGCCGTTATTGCTTTTCGCGATCTGATCGGCGCAACGAATCCTGCTCAAGCAGCCGAAGGAACGATTCGAAAACTATTTGCAACTTCTGTGGGCGAAAATGCTGTGCATGGAAGTGATAGCGATGAAAACGCAAAAATTGAAAGTGATTTCTTTTTTAGCGGCCTAGAAAGATTTTAACTTGAATTGATCATAAGTTACCCATTCACCATTACTCATAAACTGCTTTTTCTCCAACCACTTTAAGCTTCATCACAAGCTTTCCGTGAATTAAATCCGTAAAACTAATTTGCATCAATCGTTATTTTAAAAAAAATTTTTATTTTAACGATGAAATTTAACCACTAAACCACTATGAGACCAATTCATTTGTACCTGATTATATCACTATTCTCAGTAAATCAGCAAGTATTATCTCAATCCTCTTTGCCTGAATTCGGTGCCTTTGCTACCGATGAAATAACTATGAAAGAGTGTTCTTTTGACAAGGATGCCAATGCGATTATTTTATTGGATGAAGCTTTTTCAAATTATGATGAGGAATGGCAATTAGTTACAACGAGAAGAGTGCGTATAAAAATTTTAAATGAAAAAGGTATTGACGAGGCAAATATTACAATTCCATTTTACTCGAAAGATAAGTTTGAGTATATACGCGATATAGAAGGTGTCACGTACACGGAAAATAAAATAATTAATCTGGATCGAAAATCAATTTATACTGAGAAACTGGATGATCGAAGGTCACTAATAAAATTCGCAATGCCAAATGTTAAAGCTGGGAGTATTGTTGAATACAAATATGTAAGTATTATGAAGCATTATGGAGGGCTTGACAGATGGATATTTCAATCAGATCTGCCCACAGCAAAAAGCTGCTTTTTATTGCAAATAGTTCCCAATGCAGAATTTTCCTATGCAGTGACCAAAAAGACCAATTATAAGATCATTGTAACACCAAAACCTGATTTAGGCCAGATATACTTTGAAATGAATAATATTCCTGGCTTACGATTTGAACCCTACATGGATGCTCCCAAAGATTACTTTCAACAGGTAGAATTTCAACTATCCGGGTATTTGACTGCCTTTGGCGGTAAACAAACCGTTAATGCTACATGGCGAAATATTGCTTATGACCTAAGTATAGATAAAGACTTAGGTGGTATTGTAAAAAAAGATCTTCCAAAGATAGATGAAGTGAAAGCCTTAGTGGATAAGGAAACGACAACTACAAGTAAGATAAATGCAATCTATAATTACGTTAAAAATAATTTTACATGGAATGGGTATGATTCAAAATATGCAGTTGATGGTCTAAAAAAAACTTGGGAAAAAAGAAATGGCACTTCCGGTGAAATTAATCTCATTCTAATTAGCCTGCTTCAGACTTTTAATATTGAAGCTTATCCTTTACTAGTTGCTGAGCGGGATTACGGAAGAGTTGACCCAAAATTACCATTCATCGATAGATTTAATAAAACGGTAGCCTATGTTCGTGCAGAGGATAAGGCTTTTATTTTAGACGCAACACAAAAATTTTGCCCCCTTGGCCTCACTCCTTATTCTCTATTAAATACCTATGCTCTTGTTATTAACAGGAAAACAACTGATCTCATTAATTTAAAAAGCAATAATGAAACCTTTTTATCCAACGCTACTATCAATACCACATTGGACAAAACGGGGCTTTTGAGAGGAAACTCTATTATAAAAACAGATCAGTATGCTAAACAGTTGCAATCCGAAAAGATAAAGGAAGATGAAAAAGGATTTATTAAAAAATACGAAGAAACCAACCCAGGTATAGCTGTTGACAGTTTTGCTTATGAAAATTTAAATAGCGATACTGAACCATTGATCCAGCATATCAAATTCAACGAGCAGTTTGACAAAAGTGACGGGTTTGTATTGTTAAATTATAATTTGTTTACAGGATTGGCAAAAAACGTTTTTACTAAAGATGAACGGTTTACAAATATTGACTTTGGTTATCCATATCACATAAGCATTGAAGAAACGATTGAATTACCTGCAAATAGCAAGGTGGAAGGATTGCCTGCAAATAAAAAACTCATCACTCCCGAAAAAGATATCTCGATCGCAAGACAAATTAAACAAAGTGGAAATACTCTTCAGATAAAAATTGATTTTATACAAACTGCCACATTAATTTCATATGAGGATTATCCTGGTTTAAAAGACTTTTATAAACAAATGGTGAATATGCTCAATGAGCCCATAACAATTAAGTTAGAAAATTAGCTTTTTTGTGTAAGGAAGATATTAAAGTGATTTTGACTCAAGCATGGCCACCTTTGTTTATGCCCAGCAAGCATAAACTTCATTGTCATTGTGATATACATGTAAGGCTAATAAGCGAATGGAGATAAATTTAAATTTGATTCGATTTTCGAATTTTATTCTTTATTGGTTTTACAGTGTAGCCAGCTTGGCGTAGTAAATTGATCACGCCTTTGTCGCCTGGTAAATGACCTGCACCGACAGCAACTACAACTGATTTATCTGATAGAATGGTTTTTAATTTTTCAACCCAATTACGATTACGGTTGTACAATAAAATATCCGTGAAGTTTGCAATACCCATGTCGGTAGTTCGGGTAAGTTCTTCCAGCTTTGAAAGATCCTGATCTTTGTACGCCTGTAACAATTTGTCATATTCCTTGTTCTCGGTTTGTTCGCTCTTGCCGGCCTCGTCAATATACTTTACCAATTGCATTGCTTGCATTTTATAAGGAATTGTATCAAAAATGCTCATTTGATAAGCCATTGTTTCCAATCCTTTTACATTTTTACTATAATGCTTCGCCTCTTTCATGATTACCTCCTCCATGGCCTTGGGTGATTGACATTCTGAACCTACTTCCATAAGCATTGAGGCAGCAAGCAGTGGTTTGTATGTTTCCAGCACCGAAAAGGGAAGAATGGTTTCTTTATCTTCAAAATATTTTTTAACTCTTTCATAATCCTCTTTATCCAAAAGGTCAGCCAAGGTGGTGTCACCTCGCATTTTCATTTTTCTTACTACTCCCAGCATTTCAAATAAATTATCCATGTCCACTTCAAAGTAAACTGCATCGCTATTCTGAATAGCATTTTTCAAGCTATCACTTAGTACAGCATCATCAGTACAAATCATATGGATAGTTCCAAAGAGGTATGATGGCCTTTGTAACCCATTTCCACTTATCTGCCACAATAGTGTATTGAAATCGTTTTTATTTTTTTCCTGAGCCATAACCGACAAAGACGCCATTGCCACCAATAAACCAACGCTCCATTTTTTCATTGCTTACAATTTAATGCAAATTACTAAGATGCTTACTTGTGAAAAAATCACAAATAATGCCGGATTAATGTTCCAATAAACTCCTTTTTTGTATGACTACTCCTACGTGTCATAGCGCTTCTCTGGCAGGTTTACTAAATCGGGAATTAAAAAAAATCGCTCAAAAAAATATCAAACTATTACATTTGTTCCCGTTAATAACAGACTCCCGGTTAACCCATTATTTCCTCAATGACAAACTCTTATTACGACCTGGTACAACAAACTTTCAACTTCCCCCAAGAAGGTTTTGAAGTAAAAGATGGCTATCTGCAATTCAATGGTGTTGATGTAAAAGCTCTGATAGATAAATATGGAACGCCGTTGAAGTTAAGCTACCTGCCTAAGATCGGGATGCAGATAAAAAAAGCCAAGCAGATGTTCGCAACAGCTTTTAAAAAGCACAAATATGAGGGGGAATATTTCTATTGTTATTGCACGAAAAGCTCTCATTTTAGTTTTGTGGTTGAAGAAGCTCTCAAGCATGAAATTCATTTGGAAACATCTTATGCTTACGATATCGAGATCATTAAAAAGCTATATGAGAAAAAAAAGATCACGAAAGATATTCAGATCCTTTGCAACGGGTACAAGCAAAAAGGTTACACAAGGAGGATAGCTAATCTTCTGAATTCGGGTTTCAATAATGTAATTCCCATTCTCGACAATAAAGAAGAACTACGGGAATATGCCAAGGCGGTGAGAGTTCCATTTAAACTGGGGATTCGTGTGGCTGCTGAAGAAGAGCCAACATTTCCCTTTTATACGTCGCGGCTTGGCATTCGGGCAAAAGATATCCTAGAGTTTTATGTTGACAGAATTGAAGGATATGAAAGCAAGTTTCAGCTTAAAATGCTCCATATATTTTTAAACAAAGGAATTAAAGATGACATTTATTATTGGAGTGAGTTGAACAAGATCATTAACCTTTATTGCCAGTTGAGAAAAATTTGCCCTGAATTAGATTCGATCAATATAGGCGGAGGCTTTCCGATCAAACATTCATTGGGTTTTGAGTACGATTATCAATTCATGATCAATGAAATTGTTGGGAATATAAAATCTGCTTGTAAAAAAGCAAAGGTTCCTATGCCGGATATTTACACTGAGTTTGGCAGCTACACTGTGGGCGAAAGCATGGCTCATATTTATAGTGTGGTCGGGCAAAAAATGCAAAATGACCGTGAAATATGGTATATGATCGATTCATCTTTCATAACTACTTTGCCTGATACCTGGGGTATTGGTGAACGCTTTCTTCTTCTTCCTATCAATAAATGGGATGCAGATTACCAACGTGTGGTATTAGGTGGCATTACTTGCGATAGCCATGATTATTATGATTCGGAAGAGCACATTAATGAAGTTTTCCTTCCTAAAATAAATAACGGAGAACCCTTGTACGTGGGCTTTTTTCATACCGGAGCTTATCAAGATCAAATAAGCGGTTATGGCGGCATTAAACACTGCCTTATTCCATCGCCTAAACATGTTTTAATAGGCTATGATAAAAATGGAAAGCTGATTGATTCGCTGTACGCAAAGGAACAGACTGCTCAAAGTATGTTGAAAATCCTGGGATATATGTAAAAAATAAAAAAGCCCTAGTGCTAAGGGTGGATTAGGAGGCTCTGAAGAACACCGGATTCTCTCAGAATCACTAAATCATTTACACGCAAAGGGCTTGTTACTTTTAATGATAACGTCTTCCATGCCTGTCATAGTATCTTCTCCATTCATTATACTCTCCCCTATTGTAATGAACTCTGCCTAAGTAAGACCGGTCAAGATAATATTTGTTATCATATCCTCTCCAATAAACGTACCCTTGCGGACTGCGATAATAATAACGACCATCAGGATATCGCGAAGCGTAGATGCCTGGCCCTGAATTAACAATTAATGAAAATGAAGCTGAACTGCGGTGCGGATAATAAGAGTACTCGCGGCCGGAACCGCAACTTGCAAGTACACTCACAAATGCGATAAGAATTGCCGCTTGTATAATTCTGATCTTTTTCATAACGATTGATTTTATATTTATTTGACAATTTTTTTGCCGGAAAATCTTAAAATGTTTTAAATGAAAAAAGTTATAATATTAATTCTTTCAATTGTTCTGCTTAGTAAAATTTTAGACGCTCAAACTACTGAGGACTCTGTTAAAGCTGTGATAAAACAATTATTTGACGGCATGAAAAATTCTGATGCTTCACTGATTCGAAATACATTTGCCGATAGTGCAATTCTGCAAACAATCGGGAAAAACAAAGAAGGAAAAACAATAATTCAAAATGATAGCGTAGATGAGTTTGTCAAATCAATCAGTGAGCTTAAAAAAGGATCGGCTGACGAACAAATTATATTTGAATCTATAAAAATAGATGGAACGTTAGCAATGGTTTGGGCGCCATATAAATTCTACTTTAACGGTAAATTCAGTCATTGTGGAGTTGATTCTTTTCAATTGATACTTATAAATGGTCACTGGAAAATTCAATATTTAATTGATACGAGAAGAAAGCAACCTTGCCAATAATAAATCCTAATAAAAGCACAAAATAAAAAACCCTCCAAGGATAGAAATCCGGAGGGGTATAAACCAAAACCAACTGCTTATGAGAAACTCTTCGACAATTACTGTATTGAAATTTCTTTCGTTGAAGCTTTGACTTCCGCTTTCCTCGGAAGGTTTAATGTTAAAACACCATTAACATACTTTGCTTCTATCTTTTCTGAATCAATTTTTTCATCTAAAGTAAAGGAGCGCTTGAAAGAATGATAAGAATATTCTCTGCGAATTTGTTTTTCGCTTTCATCCTTTACTTCATTTTTCTTCTCAACTGAAATGGTGAGAATATTTTTCTCCACGTTTACATTAAAATCAGTTTTTTCAAAACCTGGAGCTACCACATCAAGAAGATAAGCATCTTTAATTTCTTTGACGTTTACTGGAACAGAACCTTTCGGGTCTATGCTAAAATTTTCTTTAAAAACAGTTGGAAATTCACTAAAGAAATTGTCCAACAGGCTAAAGCCATTGTTTGGCTTGTTATTAAATTTTACAACTGTCATGGCTGTTTTGTTTTATCAGTTAATAATTTTTTTAGGTTTAACATTAGTTTTCAAATCGTGTACCAGTGCGGTTTTGCGGGTATTTTTCTGCCTATTAGTGAATAACAATAACTTTCCTACGCCATAATTTCCGAAACAAGGGTTAAGCACTGACAGTGTTGCCAAACAATAGACCTCGCAAACTTTTTTACTATTTTTGTGTTATATAATTTTCATTTTAAACAATTAAATCAATAAACAAAATATGTATCCAGCAGAGATCGTAACACCTATGAAGGAGGAACTCACTGATAATGGTTTTATGGAACTTTTAACTGCCAGTGAGGTAGATTCACAGTTAAACAAAGAGGGAACTACATTAATCATGATCAACTCAGTTTGCGGTTGCTCGGCAGGTTCCGCCCGCCCTGGGCTTTTAATGGCTGTAGCCAATACTCAAAAAAAGCCCGATTATCTTACTACAAGCTTTGCTGGTTTTGATGAGGAGGCGGTTAGAAAAATCCGTGAGCATCTATTACCTTATCCGCCATCATCCCCATCAATAGCTTTATTTAAAAATGGCAAGCTTGTTCATTTTATAGAAAGACATCAAATAGAGGGGCGGCCAGCACAAGTTATTGCTAGCAATTTGATTCATGCCTTTGAACAATACTGTAATTAAAATTTTTCACACTACTTTGTTAAGCCTCTCTTCGAGAGGCTTTTTATTATTCATCAAAATCATAAATAATTTCATAACATTGCCAATCGTAAATCTAAAATTTAAAATTTAAAATCTTAAATCCGCGAATGTATCCTAACCTTTATTACGCGTTTAAAGATTTATTCAATATTGACTGGAAACCGCTTCGTTTCATTAATTCATTTGGGTTTTTTGTTGCATTATCTTTTATTCTTGCTGCAGTAACCTTAGCTGCAGAACTCAGAAGAAAAGGAAAAGAAGGTTTGTTACACCCAACCGAAATAAGTGTTGTAGTTGGGAAACCAGCAACTGTAACTGAGCTTTTGTTGAATTTTTTGCTTGGATTTGTTTTAGGTTACAAAATTTTGGCTTTGTTTATCATGAACAGCTCTGTTACAAACGATCCGCAGGCATTTATTTTCTCAGGATTAGGCAGTTGGCCTGCTGGTATTATATTAGGGCTTGTATTTGCTGGGGTAAAATGGTGGGAAAAAAATAAGCAAAAGCTTCCAAAACCTGAATTAAGGAAGATTCGTTTCTGGCCTCATGACCGAGTGGGTGAAATAACTATAATAGCTTTAATTTTTGGCTTGTTAGGAGCTAAGTTGTTTGATATATTTGAAAACTGGAGTGATTTTTTAAAAGAGCCCTCTTCATTTATTTTTTCTCCAGCCGGTTTAACTTTCTATGGGGGATTAATATGTGCAGCTTTGGCAATCTGGTTTTATGCTAAAAAGCACAAAATAGGCTTCTGGCATTTGAATGACGCGGCAGCGCCGGGGCTAATGCTAGCCTATGCTGTCGGCAGAATAGGTTGTCAAGTTTCTGGCGATGGCGATTGGGGGATTTATAATAGTGCTTATGATGTTAGCAGCGCTGGTAAAGTCATTCCGGGAAATATTGATCGCTTTAATGAATCGCTTCATACGCATAGTCAATTTTTTGCATCTCAATTCGGAAATATTGAGTCCGTCCCTCATATAACATATTACAAGCCAGCTTTTTTCCAATTTTTGCCCGATTGGGTGTTTGCCTACAACTTTCCTCACAATGTGAATGATTCGGGTATTCCTTTGGAAGGATGTACAGGGAAATATTGTAACCAACTTCCTGTGCCAGTTTTTCCGACTTCGCTTTATGAAACAATCATTTGTTTAATTCTTTTTCTCATACTTTGGGCAATCAGAAAAAGACTAAGAATACCCGGAACTTTATTTGCTATTTACCTAATGTTGAATGGAATAGAAAGATTTTTTATTGAAAAGATTCGGGTAAATACCCGAATGAACCTTTTCGGCTTTCATCCAACTCAAGCCGAAGTGATTTCAACGCTTCTTTTTATCACAGGACTCATTATTTTTATTGTTCTCAGGAATAAATCATCAGCGGCAAAACAACAATTGTCAACAAATATGTAAGTCTTTTTGGTAAGTATTTTTTTTGTGCCATCAAATGCCCATCCATAAAGCATTTCAGCAATTCTGTCAATAAAACAAATGTTTGCATAAAATTTGTTCTGATAAATTATCCCCAATCATTATGAGATTCGGACTTTGCACTGTATTTTTGCAGATAGTCACGGACGGTAAATATTTTCATTAACTATCCATTTGCAACTTTCTGCAAACAAAGACTGTCATTTATTAGTTGTTCTTTAAACACTTAGATTCATTATTATGAGGCAGCTTAAAATTGCCACCCAGATTACTAACAGGGACTCTCAGGCCGTAGAAAAGTACTTGCAGGAAATTTCAAAGATTTCGATGATCACTCCTGAAGAAGAAACCACCTTAGCTCAGCGCATTAAAATGGGCGATCAGCGAGCTTTGGACAAACTTGTGCAGGCAAACTTACGTTTTGTGGTATCTGTTGCTAAGCAGTACCAACATCAGGGTCTTTCACTTAGCGACTTGATCAACGAGGGTAACCTCGGTTTGATAAAAGCAGCCCAGCGTTTCGATGAAACAAAGGGATTTAAATTTATTTCATACGCCGTATGGTGGATTCGCCAGTCCATTTTACAGGCGTTGGCAGAGCAAGGCAGATTAGTCCGCCTGCCTCAAAACAAAATTGGCACTTATAATAAAGCTAACAAAGCTTACATGGCTTTCGAACAGGAACATGAACGTGAGCCGTCAACTGAAGAGTTAGCTGAATTACTGGAGATGAGTGAAACTGAGATCAATAACATCTTCCAAAGCAACACACGTCATACTTCATTGGATGCACCAGTTCACGAAGCTGAAGATGTCGCAATGGGTGATTTGCTGGAAGGTAGCGATGATACAGATGATGATGTGATGAAGGATTCATTGAGAAATGAAATTCGTCGGGTATTAAAATCACTTTCTCCGAGAGAGGCTGAAATTGTAAATGCATACTTCGGCCTTGATGGTGAAAATGGAGTAACCATCGAACAGATCGGCCAGAAATACGATCTTACCAAAGAAAGGATTCGGCAGATCAAAGAAAGAGCCATTAAGCGTTTACAAAAAGCCCGTTATAGTAATGCCTTGAAAGCTTACTTAGGTTAAGACTTAAATCCGCCTAAGGCGGAAATAAGAATAGCAAATTGGTGGGTTTATTAAAAAACAGCTCTGGTCGTTATGATCGGAGCTGTTTTGTTTGTAAAACAGTATGAAACAAGCTCACTACTCGCATTAATTTTTGATGTCACTCACTCATTCTAATCATCCATTGGCGCATTCTTGTAACTTGTAGAATTCTACCGAACAGGCCGCAACTTTCATCCTTCGAGGTTAATTTTGCTGCTCATGAAAACCTCATTTTATTTTATACCTCTTAGTTTTTTATTGCTTTGTTGTGGATGTGAAAAAGCTGTTACATTTCATTTAGATGAAATAGACCCCAAACTTGTTGTAGAGGCTTCCATCGAAAATAATCAGCCTCCCGTCGTTGTGCTTTCAAAAACCATGGATTATTTTTCAAACATCAATCCCTCCATCCTCCAAAATAGTTTTGTACACAGCGCGGAAGTTTATGTATCCAATGGCAGTTTAACTCATAAACTCAAAGAATACTCAATTGATTTTGGGAATGGTTATTCAGGTTATTACTATTCAATTGATTCAGCCAATCTTAGTTCGGCTTTTGTTGGTCAGTTAAATCATCAATATTCTTTGCGCATAATCACAGAAGGAAAAGAATATACAGCCACTACCATCATTCCAAATATCACAAAACGCATCGATTCGCTTTGGTGGAAGCCCGCTCCACCAGGAAATGATTCTGATGAAGTAGAAGTGATGGTAAAAGTTACTGATCGCCCTGGCTTAGGCGATTATATTCGGTATTTTACCAAAAGAAATAATGAACCTTTTTACGCTGGGCTCAATTCTGTTTTTGATGACCAGGTAATTGACGGCACCACTTATAACGTGCAGGTAGAAAGAGGTTGGGATAGAAATACAGATCCAGATGATCGCACATCGTTTTTTATCAAAGGTGATACAGTAACATTTAAGCTTAGCAATATTGATAAAGCAACATTTGATTTCTGGCGAACGATGGAGTATAGTTATTCCAGCATTGGCAACCCTTTTTCTTCACCTGCAAAAGTGTTAAGTAATATCAGCAATGGTGCCCTTGGATATTTTGGAGGGTACGCTTCACAATTCAGAACGATAACCATTCCCCGTTAAACTTCATGAGTGTTTTAGTTGTTATACCATGGCAGGTTTTACACAAGCTATCCAGATTTGTAATCCTCGCTATTTTCTATTGCTGATTTCAAATTACTTTTGACAAATTGGCTATGAGCTCAAATGATAACTGACTATAGAAGATGGAAACAATACCAAGCGAAAAAATGCATTGTTTAATTATCGGCTCGGGGCCTGCAGGATACACAGCAGCAATATATGCTGCAAGGGCTAATTTAAAACCGGTTTTATACCAGGGCATACAACCAGGCGGTCAACTGACTATTACAACAGAAGTAGAAAATTATCCCGGTTACGCAAACGGGATTCAAGGGCCGGAAATGATGGTAGATTTTGAAAAGCAAGCAGCAAGAATGGGAACTGACATTCGTTTCGGTCTCGCCACAAAAGTTGATTTTTCAAAGCAACCTTATAAAGTTTGGATAGATGAAGAAAAATTAGTTGAAACTTATTCAGTAATTATAGCAACAGGTGCATCTGCAAAATGGCTTGGCTTGGAAAGTGAGCAGCGGTTGAATGGTTATGGTGTGAGCGCCTGTGCAGTATGTGATGGATTTTTCTTTCGCGGAAAAGAAGTAGCGATAGTGGGCGCGGGCGATACTGCTGCTGAAGAAGCTCTTTATCTCTCTAAACTTTGCACCACAGTTCATATGTTCATTCGTAAGCACGAAATGCGTGCGAGTAAAGTAATGCAAGAAAGAGTTTTTAAAACTCCCAACATTAAAATTTACTGGAACACAGAAACAGAAGAAATAATAGGTAATAAACATGTAGAGTCAGTTCGTGTATTCAATAACAAAACGAGTGAAAAACAAACTATTCCCGTCAATGGATTTTTTGTTGCTATCGGACACCAGCCCAATTCCGAAATTTTTAAGGATTGGCTAGAGATGGATGAAGCTGGTTATATAAAAACAATTCCGGGCACCTCGAAAACAAATGTTGAAGGTGTGTTTGCTTGTGGTGATGTGCAGGATAAAGTTTATAGGCAAGCAGTAACTGCTGCAGGCACCGGTTGCATGGCAGCATTGGACGCCGAAAGATATTTGGGAGAAAAAGAACTTCATTAGGTTAAGGTCAATGATTAAAAGCTAACGGTTAATGGTTTGTATCAAACTTAAACAGCTTCGCTTTTTTGCTCATCATGGATTGTATGAAGAGGAAAGAAAAGTATCGAATGAATTTATAGTGGATCTTGAAATATTTTTTGAATCTTCGGTTACGGTAATTACAAAAATGAATGAAACCATTAATTATATAAAGCTGTATGAGCTGGTGAAAAAGCATATGTTGCAAACCACCGATCTTATAGAAACGCTTGCAATGAAAATCACTGAAGCTATTCATGGCTCATATCCTCAGGTGAAAAAAGTTCTTATCAGCATTACAAAAAAATATCCGCCCGTCATTAACTTCAGCGGCAATGTGGCAGTAAGTTATGTGAAAGAGTTTTAGTTATTGAGAGTCATCAGGCTTATACTCTTTAACTAAAACCATTGTACAGTTTTTCGTAGAATTAATCCTGATCTTTTTAATTTTCTCTTGATATTCTGGATCATTATAACAATTCAAAGCTGCTTCCATCGAGGGAAATTTGATGATTGCATTCATGGTCTTGGCTTTTCCTTCCAACGCAACGGCTTTGATATCCGAAGCCAGCACCTCTCCGCCATATTTTGGTAAAAGATGAATAACTAAAGGAGGATATTTCTTAAACTCATCCATATCATCAATATCGTAACTGCCAATATAATAAACTGCCATAGCTCATTTTTTGAGTTAAAAATTGGACTTGTCAGTGATTGAACTACCAGTTAAATCACATAGGAACAGAAGGGCAACCAAATTTTCTTTTATTACCCCCTTTGCTGCTTCCGCCATAGCCTCCACTGTCACCATTCCCGCCAAGTCTGTACGTTAAGTGAAGCCCTAGAAAATAGTACCAATCCTTATATTTTGAACCACCACGTTGTGCACCTTTTGCAGGGTAGTTAGGATTACCACCAGGCAATTCATCCCCACGGTAGGACATGTCAACGGCTACCTGACCTTTTGCTGCTAAAAGATCGTTAGGATCCACATAAGTAGTGCTTACATCATCAAAATAATCAGTAAATAATTTTCGCATTCCCAATTCCAATCCAAGTCTCAAATTATCATTGATGGCATATTTAATTCCTCCGCCAAATGGAAGTGCAGGTTGTGTAAGCGCATATGATTTGCGATCGGGATACTGAGAAAGACCTTGCCCTTCGGTGCTCAATGGCTTCAAAAAAATCTTTTGCGTACTGCCATTAAAAGCATAGGGGTTATAGTGAAACACGGCTATTCCGCCGAAAATATAGGGTGAAAATTTCTGGTTATACAGATTGAAAAAATAATATTCTCCTACTAGACTGAATTCGGTTATTTTAGTTTCGAAAGCAAGATTGCGTGCAAGCAGTGAGTCATCTCTGCTGAAACGATCAGCGCCTCCAACAACAGAATAGGTAAATCCGCCGCGGATCATGATCTGCTCTTTTAGTTCGTAATTAACGGTTACACCAATTGCACCATTTGTAAGTTTTTTAGGAAATATCTTGTCAACAAGATCACCCTCATAAGCGGAGAGACCGCCAAAAATACCAATATGAATATTTTGAGAAAATGCAGCAGAACTCATTAATATCAAGCTTCCCAATAGCCATAGCTTTCTCATAAATAAAATTTTACGATTATATAGCAAAATTAAGGCCTGAATGAATTTCCTTTAATCAACGATTAAAAAGAAAAATAAGTATCAAAGAATAGATAAAAGGATAAAACTGAATAATTGGGTTATTTATTATTTATTCATTAACTAGCCCGCTCATCAATTAAACAAATGGCCTACGTCTGATTTAATTATTTTTATTTCCTTTTAAAATTCCCCAATATGCGATTTACATTATTATGGCTTGCTACGTTTCTACTTATTACAATAACATCATGTAACAACGAAGTAAAAACTGAATCTCCTAAAAAAGATATCCTTGCAGACAACCTTGACACCACGGTTTCTCCTACAAAAGATTTTTTTGATTATGCCAATGGAGGTTGGATAACAAGAAACCCCATTCCCGCCGATCTAAGCAACTGGGGAATTGGCAACCTTGTAATAGAAGAGAATTTAAAACGGTTAAGAGAGATCAGTGAAAAAGCTGCAAATGAGCATGCAAAAAAGGGTAGCAAAGAACAAAAAATAGGTGATTTTTGGTCAACAGCAATGGATAGCTCAAAAATTGAACAGCTTGGATTAAAACCACTGCAACCTTTCCTTGATAAGATCAACGCAATTACAGATATAAAGACCTTAGTGATTACCGTTGCAGAATTGAAAAAGATCGGTTCTTCTACCCTATTCAGTGATTTTGTAACACAGGATGATAAAAATAGTGATGTGATGACGTACAAACTCTGGCAGGGAGGAATTGGCTTGCCGGAAAGAGAATATTATTTTAAAAATGATTCAGCGACCGTTAATATCCGCAAAGAGTATGTAAAATATATTACAAAGGTATTGACCATGGCAGGGGATGATAGTATAAAGGCGAATGCAGCAGCAAAGAATATTTTAAACCTTGAAACCAAACTTGCACAAGCATCCCGCAAGCTGGAAGACCTGCGTGATCCTTACGCAAATTATAATAAAACTGCAATTGCTGATCTGGCTAAAATGTCGTCAACAATTGACTGGACAAATTATCTTGGCATCACCGGTGTGGCACACATTGATTCTGTTGTAGTAGGACAGCCTGAATTTTTTACTGCTTTGAATAGCGTTTTAACCACTACTCCAATCAACGATTGGAAGGCTTATGTAAAATTTAATCTCATCAGTGATTTTGCCGGATCATTACCAGAAAAATTCGGTGTGACGGCATTCAACTTTAATAAGCTGTTCAGCGGTGCAAAAGAAAGACGGCCAAGATGGAAAAGAGTGATTGCTGCGGAGGAAAATTCAATGGGAGAATTGCTGGGACAATTATACGTGAAAGAATTTTTTACAGAAACAGCAAAGAAAAGATATTCGGATATGGTAGAAGCTATCCGTGAAGCTTTAAAAGATCGCATTGGCAAGCTTACCTGGATGAGCGACAGCACTAAGCAAAAAGCCTATGCAAAATTAGCTGCTATGAAAAAAAAGGTAGGTTATCCTGATAAATGGAAAGATTTTTCTGCCATGAATATCGGAACAGAAAGTTATGTACAGAACTCCATCAACGCCAATTTATGGTGGCATAATTATAACATGAATAAATTAGGGAAACCAGTTGATCGTGATGAGTGGGATATGACGCCTCAAACGTATAATGCTTATTATAACTCATCAAACAATGAGATTGTTCTTCCGGCGGGAATATTTACCGTGCCCGGCTATAAAGATGAAGAGCTTGATGACGCATTAGTGTACGGTTATGCCGGAGCTTCTACGATAGGCCATGAAATGACCCATGGTTTTGATGATGAAGGAAGACAATATGATGATAAAGGAAATCTTGTGAGCTGGTGGACAACAAAAGATGAAAAAGAATTTAAAAAAAGAGCAGATGTAATTATTAAGCAGTTTGATGAATACGAACCGGTGCCGGGATATCATATTAATGGTAAAGCAACCACAGGTGAAAACATCGCCGACCTTGGAGGAATTTTGATAGGCATTGAAGCATTTAAGAAAACGGAACAATACAAAAAAGGAGAAAAGATTTCAGGTTTTACTCCGATGCAGCGTTATTTTCTTGGTTATGCTTTAGGTTGGCTTGGCCATACACGAGAAGAACAATTAAGAAGCCGTCTATTAACCGATGTACACTCTCCTGCAAAGTATAGGGTGAATGGGCCTTTTGTTGACGTAGATGAGTTTTATACAGCTTTCAATATTAAACCTGGCGATAAAATGTACAGGCCAGATAGTTTGAGAGTTCATATCTGGTGACTTCTTATTACCCGGATTGAATGAGTTCAAAAAATAAACCCTGTTTTACAAGGTTTATATTTTGTGCAAGCCTATGTGATTAATTCCCAACCCATGCTCATCAGAATAAATAGTTTTTCCATGATCATAGTTAATACCCGTAGCAACATCTTCCTCTAAAAGCAAAGGGCCATCCATATCAACATAATCAATAAGAGGAAGTAAATGCGCAATAGCTGCAGAGCCAATGGTTGATTCATTCATGCAGCCGATCATCAGTTTTAAATCAAGCTCTCTTGCCTTTTTGATCATTCGCAAGGCGGGTGTAATGCCGCTGCATTTGGTAAGCTTTATATTGATCCCGTGAAAATGATCCTTGCATTTTTCAACATCATGCTCATGCACACAAGCTTCATCAGCAAAAAGCGGGAGAGGAGATTTAGCATACAATATTTTCATTCCTTCCCAATTATCTTTGGCAAGAGGCTGCTCAACAAACTCAACACCTAGCTCTTTTAATTCGGGAATTAATTTCAAAGCCGTATCCAGATCCCACGCCGCGTTGGCGTCAACTCTTAATGCAGCGTCGGTATTTTCTCTTAACGCTTTTACAATGGCAATATCATCCACAGTTCCCACTTTTACTTTATAGATCGGCCAAGGTTTTTCTTTCATTTTTGCCACCATCTTTTCAATACTGTCAATGCCGATTGTGTAATCAGTCAATGGATTTTTCGAAATGTCACTGTTCCAGAATTCATACAGTTTTTTCTTTTTCATCTTCCCATACATATCCCAAGCTGCTATGTCCAAAGCACAAACCAAAAAAGAATTTTGTGGAAACAAATGATGCAAATAATGCCAGTAACGCTCCGGTTCTGTAAAGGCAAATTTTTCAACAAAAGGCTTTTTACTTTTCAAATCTTCGATCATTTTTTCAACAGGAATGTTATAGTAGCTGATTGCAGGCGCTTCACCGTAACCTTTCCACCCAAAATTCTCCAATTCCACAATAAGAGTCGGCTGATGAGTTTTTGTTCCTTTTGAAATAGTAAATGGATGGCGAAATTTTAAATTATACGACCAGTATCGAACTTTCATGATGTAAAACTAAACGTTTAAACGGTTCAGCTACTAATGCAACGGTATGTAAATAAGAGTTGTCATGAAAACAAAAAACTTATGAAACTCATATTCATTGCGCTTGGTTTGCTGCTGCTCACAACTTCTTCTTGCAAAAAATCAGAAAAGGAGGTACAATCAAATAAAATTTGTTTTAGCAGAACCTTAACTGAGTTGAAAATAGAAAATAATACAGACAAAAAAATTTATTTTGTAGCGTTTGGCCAGAATGTTCTACCCCTTATTGATTGGATACCCACCTGTGGTGACAACAATGTATCAGCAAATAGTTCAATGCAGAAAGATCTCACTACAATTACCGGTTACTTAAACAATAATTTACTTGTAGTGTATTGGTGGGAATGTACTGGAAACAATCCAGGTCAAATACAAAATGTAACACTAGACAAAAATCAGTCAGTTTGCCAATAGTCTTCACCGGCTACTGTGAACTACATATCCTTTCAGTTCTTCATTAAACTCTTTTTGCTTTAAAAGCTCCTCAAGTGTTAGATGCATTCGGTATCGCCAATAGTGTTTTGGGTTAGCCGGAACGTTTATTCTTTCTTCATTTGGGTTTTCACGGCGAATTTTTTCATTCATTCCCAATATATCCTGCAATTGAAAAATACTCCACATGGCAGGGCAATATAAATGCTGCAATACTACCGCTCGATTCACCCAAGCTTCGCAGAAATAAGGAGCCTCGCCAGGTTGCCCCAATATATTGTTATAAAAACGCTGTGTACGGCTGCGATCTTCCTCCCACCAGCCACGGATCGTGCTCATGTCATGAGTTGATGGAGTAACGACCGATAAATACGGCGCATCATTAGGGTGAAAAAACTCTTTGCTTGTTTGTTTTGGCATCCGCTGGATCTCCAAGCTTAAAATCCCTAGCTGCTTCATAACATCCGGTACACAATTGGGTACCATACCCAGATCCTCACCGCAGATAAGCATGTTGGTCGCCCTTTTTAAATAAGGGAGCTTGTGCATGGCTTCTTTTTTCCAAAAATCATCCTGGCGGCGATAGAAATAATCAATATATAGGTCCTTAAGTTTTTGCTGTGTCTGCCAATCCAAATACTTAAAGGAAAAAGTATTTTCCATTCCAAAGCGAAAATGGAATTTTTCACCATCAGAATTTTCTTCTTCAAATAAGATCACATTTGAAATAAGATCAAATAAACCCTGCTTGATGCTTCTATTTTCTTCAGTATCGTCAAGACTGGCAAAATAATCCTGCACCTGGCGCTGTGTAGCAGTTCCCATTTCGAGCTCATACCCCCCAAACTCATTGGGCACTACGAATTCCCTTTTTATTCTTTCAGCATAGGCGCCGAATATTTGATTTATAATTTCATCATTGATATAGGGTTTACAATAACGGTAATAATCAAACCAAATTCCTTTTTCACCAAATTCAGTGAGATTAACAGGTATAGCCGGAACAAAATATCCCATAATGCCTTCTATGGCATGCATGGGTATGCTCCATATCCGGAAAAAGCCAAGTATATGATCAATGCGAAACGCATCAAAATAATTGCTCATTTGCTCAAATCTTCTGCGCCACCATGTAAAACCATCCTCCTGCATTCTCTTCCAGTTGTAAGTAGGAAATCCCCAATTTTGCCCTTTTACTGCAAAATCATCAGGCGGTGCGCCGGCTTGCATGCACATGCTATATAATTCAGGCTCTACCCAGGCGTCACAACCATAACGATAAATGCCAATCGGTATATCCCCTTTCAACACTACTCCTTTTTTATGTGCATAGTCTGCCGCTTCCTTTAATTGAAGATGCAAGTGATATTGGATGAAGTAATGCAAAGCGATCTCATTAAAAGTTTTTGAGCCAGGGGCTGATAATTTTTCTACATCCCGGGGGTCATATACTCCATTTGTTTTCCATTGCTCGAAATGCGAATCGCCATATTTATCGCGGAAATAACAGAAAACAGCATAGGGAACAAGCCAGTGCTTATTCTCTTCAAAAAAGGATTGATAACCCTCACTTGAAAAACATTGCTTTCGTAATAGCTCATACAATTCTTTCAGCATGCCAAGCTTGAATTTTATGACTTCTTCATAGTCCACTTCAGCAAGCTCATTTAGCTGTTTTTGCTTTCTTTTTAATGTGCGAAGCTTATCAGCATGCTCCTTGCCGGCTACTTTATCAAGATTGATATAAAGAGGGTGCAATGCAAAAGCAGAAATGGCAGCATAAGGATACGAATCGGTCCAACTATGTGTAGCTATTGTGTCATTTACAGGAAGTATTTGTATCATCTTTAATCCTGTAGCCTTGGCCCAATCAACAAGCAATTTCAGATCAACAAATTCTCCTACACCAAAATTATTTTTACTTCGTAAGCTGAATACAGGAATAGCAACCCCCGCACCCTTCCAAATGTTATTGGGAAAATGGGCAAAGCCATCATGTACAATGGTGATCTTCTTTTTTGCTGGCTCACCGTACAATAACCGGTTATTTCCATCTTCATATCGAAGGAATTTTTTTTCTTTTACATTATAAATTCCATACTTATAAGCAAGTGGAAAATTTTCTTCAGAGAGATTTAATTTGATAATCCACCAATTTCCTTCTTTGCTCAATACTGAGACCTTTTCCGTTGACCAATTATTCAAAGCGTTTCCTGCTCCCGACAAGCAAAGCACTTCATTCTTTTGCAGCAG
Organism: Chitinophagaceae bacterium; assembly: GCA_036005185.1. Lineage (GTDB taxonomy): Bacteria > Bacteroidota > Bacteroidia > Chitinophagales > Chitinophagaceae > VBAU01. The sequence goes on from DASYQS010000031.1 coordinate 116,407, forward strand.
CGGCGCTTTTACTTTAAAAATGTGAGTGCCATTTTTTTCAGATTTTGCTTTTGTCTTGGTCACATTTTCCCTTAAGAATGTTTTTTGAAACGGAGCAGTAAAAAAAACATTTTCATATTCGCCCGCATGGTTCCAAGTATCAATAAACTGTAATTCATTAGTCCCATTTTTTGCAAGGTTTGCTGTGCGATCATTGCCAAATTCAGGTATTATTTCCCTATCCCCTGTTTTTAAAATGTATTTGTATTGAAGCTGATTTATTTTTTTTTGTTTCAATTCAATTGCCACTGTCCAAAACTGTTCATTAAGATATTCCATCGTTAAGGCAGCCGAGAAGTCATCATCACCCAATTCATCAGTATTGCCGCTTACTGAAAGACTTTGCCCAAACTCTGTATGAAACCGCAAGTAAAACTGAACTTTCATTCGGAAGCAATTAAGAATTATAGTTGGTTATCAATGGAAAGGTTGTGTTTAAAAAACACAATAGGGAGCGAAAATAAAAAAAAGCCTCATTGAATGTATTTTTATTTATCCTTGTTTAAAACAATTATATGCAACCGTTATATTTCCGATGGCGCAATTTGTTTTTGTTTTGCTTTGGGGTAGCTGTTGCCACGTCATTTATTATGCAATGGCTTTCAAATGATTTTTGGCTGGAAGATCAAAAATTCTCAATCCTTGGATTGGAATTGCTCTATTCAAAAAAAGAGGTGATTACTGTGTTAACGCAAATAAAGCCACCGGCAAGAATGGCGCTAAATTATCAGCTTGTTTTTGATTTTGTTTTTATGGTAGGGGTTTATCCAGGTATAGCTAGCCTTTGTATGATGGTTAGAGAAAGGACAAAAAAACAGGCTTTTAAAAATGCTTTGTTTGCATTGGCGATGTTTCAACCTGTTGCCTGGGCATTTGATATTACCGAAAATATTTTCCTGCTTAACTGGATGGAAAAACCTGAGATCGGGGATGAATTCGATACTTACCACAATATTGTTGCTGCAAAATGGCTGATCGCATTAGCAGGAGCTATTGCAGCAATAACGCTTCTAATCTTCAGAAAAAATACTAAAAGAAAGCCTGCGAAAATCTGAAATTTAAAATCTAAAATTTAAAATTCCTTTTCCTCCCTTATTTTTGCCAAAACTTTTTAAAACATGCACCAAAAAAGAAAATATCGTGGCGCTGCATGGCTAGTATTTTTTATTTCAGCAGCAGCCCTCGCATTTGCTATCATTAGTCATTGGCCCTGGTTAACTCTAATTATTCCCTTTGTGACTACTTCATTTGTTTGGGCCATGGATATTATATAAAGATTAAAGCATGTAGGAATATAAATCTGAAATTCGTTAATTTAAAATCCCTTCCGGCTAATATTGCAGAAGGGATTTAATTTTTTTGAAACGAGCTACTTAGATCAAAATTGCAATAAGCACAATAGCTAGCCATACCAATAATCCGTATAATGACCAGCGTACTACATCTGAACCCACATCACCTGTCTCTTTCAGAATAAGGGCGATAATCACGCCTACGGGGCCTAAAATAAGACCCAACAAAAAGCCCAGTACATTCATTGTACCAACATCATCAAACTTTTTTTGAACATCAGCCATAGTAACCACTTCTCCCCTCTTCAGCATCTTTTTTACTTTATGCTGAACCATTTTAAGTTGAACTTTTTGAATCAGGTTCAATTTTTTACCGGTTAGCTCTTGAAATTTTTGAGGGGTAAGAGTTAAAAACTGTTGAGCAGTTATTAACGAAAGTGGATTTGGATCTTTTATGGTGGTTGTGGCGGCAGGTTTTGTGATTACGATTAAAGTTGTAAATGCGCTGGCAGTGTTAAAAGTTAACAAGGCAATAGTTCCAAGCAGGAGAGCATACATTTTGGGTTTCATAAACTTTGGTTTTGTAAATAGTAAAATTTAGGCAAATTTAAGTTGTAGAAAAATACAAACTCGTTTTAATAAAAATCTTCCTCTTTTTTGCACATTAAGTGCAAAACAATTTATCCCCAGCCAGCAGAAGAATAATAGCTAAAAAGCTTTCTTGGGCTCTGTTTGCGAAGAAAACCGCGGAGTGACCCTCATATTGTAAAAAATGAAAGAATAAATATCCGCTGTCTCCTCCAATCCCTTCATGAGGTTGCTCGCTCCATGTCCAGATTTTGTTTGAATACGAATGACAACAGGATTAATTCCTTTGTATTTATCCTGTAATGTGGCAGCATATTTAAAAGAATGGGCAGGCACTACCCTATCATCATGATCTGCTGTAGTAATTAAAGTGGCCGGGTAATTCAATCCAGTTTTAATATTATGAATTGGGGAATAAGCATATAAGTTCTTAAAGTCTGCAGCACTGTCACTGCTTCCGTATTCAGCGATCCAGTTCCAGCCAATGGTAAATTTTTGGAATCGCAGCATATCCATTACACCTACCTGCGGAATCGCCACTTTAAACAAATCAGGTCGTTGATTCATTACGGCTCCTACTAACAAACCGCCATTGGAACCACCTTGGATTGCCAGATAATCTTTTGAAGTATATTTTTTATTGGTAAGATATTCAGCGGCGGCAATGAAATCATCAAAAACGTTTTGTTTATTAAAGCGCATTCCGGCCTGGTGCCATTCTTCTCCATATTCGCTTCCGCCCCGCAAGTTGGCCAATGCATATATTCCACCTTGCTCAAGCCATGTAATACGGGAAGCATTGAATGATGGAAGGCTTGATATTTGAAAACCACCATAACCGGTTAAGTAAGTGGGGTTTTTTCCATTTTTTTGAACGCCTTTTTTATGAACAATGAACATCGGAATTTTTGTCCCGTCCTTGCTCGGATAAAACACTTGTTCGGTAGTGAAATCGTTAGGATTAAATTTTAGCTCAGGTTTACGAAAAAGAGATGATTTGCCTGATGCAATTTCATATTTATAAATAGTAGGTGGAAAAGTAAAGGAAGTAAAAGAATAAAAGATAAACTTATCATCACGCCAGCCACCAAATCCACCCGTGTTTCCAAGAGATGGCAATTGAATTTCTTTTTCCAGTTTGCCTGTATAATCGTAAACATACACATGGCTTGTAACATCTTTGAGATAGGATATAAATATTTTTTTACCACCGGTGTTTACAAAATTCATGACTTCCGGTTTTTCAGGAATAATTATTTTCCAGTTTTCAGGCGCAGGATTAGCAGGATCTATCATCACAAGCCGGTTATTTTTTGCCCCGTCATTTGTTCTGATGAAAAATTTTCCGTTATCATCTTCAATAAAACTGTAAAAGTAGTCAGTGATCTCCTTTATAACTGGCTTAAAAGTTTTATTACCAGCTTTTGTATCCATATACCAAAGGGCGTTCCCATCTTTTCCTTTTCCCCTATCACTGATATTCAGAAAAACATATCGCTCATCTTCACTCGTAAAAGCGGTGTGGAAACGTTGCGGGTTAGCAGGATCTTCATAAATAAGTTTGTCTTGATCTTGCGACGTTCCAACTTTATGATAATACACCTGATGGTTCTCATTCTTCGTTGATAATTCTTTACCCTTTTGGGGAGTGGGATAACGGCTATAATAAAATCCATCACCTTGCCAAGATGCTCCTGAAACTTTTATCCATGCAAGTGAATCGGGCAAATAGTGCAGGGTTTGCAGATCCATCACAAAAAATGTTCTCCAATCACTACCGCCTGTTGATTTACCTACAACAGCATAGCGACCGCTTTTAGAAACAGAAAAAGTTGCCAGAGAAGTTGTGCCGTCGGTTGAAAATTTATTTGGATCAAGTACGAGCTCAGATTTTCCATTCAAACCTTTTTGCCGGTATAGTACATTTTGATTTTGCAATCCATCATTTTTGTAATAATAAAAATATTCTTTAACGCGAAACGGAGTAGTGTATCTCGGATAATTAACTACTTCCTTTAACCTTGCAAGCCACTGTGCACGATATGGAATGTTAGAGAGATATTCGTTCGTTACAGCATTTTCTTGTTCTACCCATTGTTTAACCCCATCACTATTATCATCTTCCATCCACCGGTAAGGATCTTCCACTTTTACACCATTGTAATCATCTACTACAATTTCTTTTTTGGTATCAGGATATTTTAACTGGGCTTGTATTGCAAAAGGAACTAGCCACAACAAGGCAAAAAGGAAGCGTTTCATAATTCGTGATTTAGTAACTAAATTAAGAATTCAAGTTTGATGCTAATCAAATGTTGGGAAAAGCGAGTCAACAAAACTTGATCAGAATTAATTATGCTTTGACTGCATTTATCCTAACGACCGTTTTTGGTGTATTGCGAACACTTTTCAGACAAAACCTTATTTTTGGTGGCTTTTTTAAAAAGGAATTAGATTTTTTGCTTGTTATATGGTACAACAGAAGATTGTTTAAATAAAACAGAATGAAATTTGAAAAAAACTGAAAAAAAGGTAACAAAGATCGGTGTATTGACTTCAGGAGGAGATGCGCCAGGTATGAATGCGGCGATAAGGGCAGTGGTGCGTACGGGTGTCTATAATGGATTAGAAGTATATGGTATCATGCGGGGCTACCAGGGCCTCATTGAAGATGATATAATGAAATTGGAATCTCGCTCGGTGGCTAATACCATTCAGCGTGGCGGCACAATTTTGAAAACAGCACGCTGTAAAGAATTTTATGATTATGATGGCCGCAAAAAGGGGTACGAAAATTTGAAGAAAAGAGGAATTGATGCTCTCATTATAATTGGAGGCGATGGCTCTTTTCGTGGTGCAGTAAAATTTAGTCAAGAATTTAACATCCCTTGTATAGGCATTGCAGGCACTATTGATAAGGACATCTATGGAACCGACTTTACTATTGGCTTTGACACAGCCGTGAATACGGCCGTTGAGGCTATTGATAAAATACGGGACACGATGGATGCACACGACCGTATTTTTGTAATTGAAGTAATGGGCCGCGATGCCGGATATATTGCTTTACATAGTGGTATTGCTACCGGCGCTGAAAATATTTTGATACCCGAGCGCAAAACTGATATTGACGCACTGGTAAAAAGCCTACAGGAAACAAAAAGAAGGAAAAAACTTGTCAATCTTATTGTAGTGGCCGAAGGAGAAAATTTTGGCGGGGCTGATGAAGTGCAGAAAAAAATATTAGAAGAGATACCCGGAGCAGAGATCAGAGTTTGCATCCTAGGACACATTCAGCGGGGCGGCTCGCCCTCATGTCTTGACAGGCTTATAGCCAGCCGGATGGGTTATCATGCAGTAGAATGCCTGATCGAAGGGCGTTATAATGTATTCGTCGGCATCATGAACAACAAAATGCACTACATGCCACTTGAAAATGCGGTAAAAACAAAAGGAAAAATTAGTGAAGAGTGGTTAAAGATTGTAAAGATATTGGCAAGCTAAACCCTCTGTTTCCCAAAAGGGTGACTTGGTTAAGCTTTTTATTAATGAATAGTTTTAGTTAGTTGAATGATTATGTAGCCAACAGATGAAATTTCCCTGCCTACCGACAGGCAGGTATTTAGCTTCTGTTGCAGTTTACCCTGAGCAATGTGATCCTGAGCTTGTCGAAGGATTGTCGAAGGGCACACTTCAACTTTAAGAATCTTAATTAACAATAATTGAAAAATTCTAAAAAAATAAGAAACAACTTCAGCCACCAGGGCTGTGTGTTGGTCTCTCCCCCTTCGGGGGAGCCGGAGGGGGCTTTATGACAAGAAACTTAGAAAAGTACCTGTACAAGCAAATGGATAAGGAGGCGGGGATTGAACACACTTTTCATCGAACAAAAATTGTAGCTACTGTAGGTCCCGCCTGTGATACGTATGAAAAACTTCTTGAGCTGGTAAAAGCCGGTGTAAATGTTTTCCGGCTAAATTTCTCACATGGCACGCATGAGGACAAGAAAAAAATAATTGAATTCATTCAGGAATTAAACCTGAAAGAGCCTTATAATATCGCTATCCTCGGCGACTTGCAAGGGCCTAAGCTTAGAGTGGGTGAAATTGAAAATGGGATAATAGAAATTAAACCGGGCGATGTGCTGACATTTACCAACGAAAAATTGGTGGGCACAAAAGACCGCATCTATGTTTCTTACCCCAACCTGCATAAGGATGTAAAGATCGGCAACACGATCATGATCGATGATGGAAAGCTGGAAGTGAAAGTAACCAAGATCTTAAAGAATAATGATGTGCAGGTAATGGTAACACTCGGCGGCCCTCTTTCTTCCAAAAAAGGAATTAACCTTCCCGATACAAAAATTTCTTTGCCCGCACTCACAGAAAAAGATCTTGTTGACCTTGAGTTTGTTATTGAACAAAAATTGGATTGGGTAGCTCTTTCTTTTGTACGCACAGCAAAAGACATCATCATTCTTAGAAATAAATTGCAGGAAGCAAAAAGCAAAACCAAGGTCATTGCTAAAATCGAAAAGCCTGAAGCCTTGCAAAATATCAGGGATATAATTGTTGAGTCGGATGGGGTTATGATTGCCCGAGGCGATCTTGGAGTTGAACTGCCTGTTGAGCAAGTTCCTTTGATCCAAAAACAACTGATCCGTAAATGTCTTCACCGGGCAAAGCCAGTGATCGTGGCCACTCAGATGATGGAAAGCATGATTGAACGCACAAAACCAAACCGAAGCGAGATCACTGATGTGGCCAATGCCGTATTGGAAGGAGCTGATGCAGTTATGCTGAGCGGTGAAACAGCCACGGGCAAGCATCCTACGCTGGTAGTTGAAACCATGCGAAAAATAATCATGGAGGTAGAGCGAACTGATTATCGATACAATCTTGAGGAGGTTTTGCAACCACAACCTCATTCGCCCTCCTTCCTCAGTGATGCCATTTGCTATAATGCATGCAATCTTGCAAAAGACTGTAATGCCGATGCACTAATAGGAATGACGCAAAGCGGTTATACGGGATTTATGTTGAGCAGTTATCGCCCAAAAGCTCCGCTATATATTTTTACCAAAGAACGTTCTTTGGTAAACCAATTAAGTATTAGCTGGGGAGTAAGGGCGTTTTACTATGATGAGGAAGAGAGCCTTGATGATATTTTCCAAGATCAGATCGATATTCTCAAAGAAAGAGGCTTTTTAAAAATAGGCAATGTAGCAGTCAGCACCGGAAGCACTCCTGTTCATTTACATCTGCCTACAAATGTTTTGAAGATTACTAAGGTAGAATGACAGTTCCAAAGGTTCAATGAATTCAAAAAGTTAGGCTTTAAAGACTCATACAAAACTTCTTCAACATCTTAAACCTTTGAAACTTTTGAACTATTTCCATACGGCGATAATTATCCCTGCAATAACGCAACCCACAATATTGTAAAAGCTGTTGATGAGAGTAAGGGCCATAGGTCTTTTTTCATACAAATAGGAATTAGTAATTGAAGTTGCGCAGAAACAAATGCCCGCAATTAATCCAACTTTTAAGCCTGTCATCCAACCTCCTGATCCGATCCGGCTAATGAATAAAGCAAGTCCAATGGTTGTAATGACTATTAGTATAAAAGAGAAGGTCATCACTCCTCCGACGCCTTTTTTAGCATTCGGGTCATTCATATTTACTCCGGACGATTTAATCCATGCGTCTCTGAATAACAAAGAGTACCAAAGAGCTCCTAAAAGAAAAAAAGCAACCGCTGCTACTAATACCGCAAGCCAATTGATGTGAGAGAAGAGATCTGTGTTCATGATAGTTGGTTTTGGTTTATTAAAAATGATAACAATTGATTATTCACCTATCATTAACTTCAGCTTCAACACAACTAAATTTTCGAAGGATAATATAAGTTTTTAGGGGATTAACCCATCAAAGATATTTTGATTTTTTAACTCAGCACTTAAACTTAGAATAAAGTTCTCTACAGTTTTTTAATCATGATATTTCTGTACCAAACCATAAAATCATGATCCTGTAAATCAATTCCGCCCTTTTTAAAAGTGCCAAAACCCGGCATGGTCTTAAATTTACTGTTAGCTACCATTTTGTTCCAGTTATCATCCCACATCGTTGTGGATACTACATTTTCACCATTGAGAAAAAAATCAAGTTCCCCATTTAATAACTTAATCTCAACCTGATTCCACTCCCCCACTGGTTTTACAGTTTCTTTAGTGCATGAGATCAGATCATACAAATCTCCTGCACGGTGTTTTTTTATTTTTCCATCATGATGGCCATCATTGTCCAACACTTGCATTTCAGGGCCTGTTTCATAGGGTGACTTATATTTTGTGGTATCCTCATGTACGCAAAACATAATACCACTGTTCCCACCTTTTGAAATCTTCCATTCCAGTTTCAGGTCAAAATTGTCAAATTCTTCATCCGTTACAATATCACCGCCGCCTTTTATTTTTCCATTCACTTTTTCAGTTGTATCGAGGTACAATACTCCATCAGCAATTTTCCAAGCAGAACCCACGGGCCCGCCGCCATATTTATGCCAGCCATTTGTCGTTTTCCCATCAAATAAAGTAATCCAATCATTTTCGGCTTGAACAGTTTTAGTTGAATCAGTTTGCATGGCGTTATCATTGTTTGTATGGCCTTGAGAATTGCATGCGCCTAACATCAAAGTAGCACACGCAATTATAAAAATTTTTTGCATGAAGTTAATTTTTTAGTGTGAATATATATTTAACAATAGATTCAGCTTCGTCTTTTGAAACTGATGAGTGAGGAGTCATTGGAATTTTGCCCCAATGACCAGAACCACCAGTCATAATTTTCTTCGAAAGCATTTCTAAATTGCTTTCTGTTGCACGATATTTTTTTGATATCAATGTAAAAGATGGACCTATCAATTTATCATTTATAGAATGACAAGTAAAACAGTCACCCTTTTCAATTAATCCTATTCCATTTTTATCTTCATCGGTTAAATTAATCTCTAAATCGTTCGCAGCTACTTTTTTTGATGAACTACACGATATCATTGTTATGATCACAACAAAAAATACTGCTTTTATCATTTCTATTTTTTAAGTAAAAGAATATATCGAACCATGGCCTCGGCATCAGCTTGTGAAAGAGCGGGATGAGGAGTCATTAAAATCTCGCCCCATACCCCGCTGCCACCACTAATTATTTTACCAGCAAGATGAGTTACGATGGTATCAGGCATGCCGGCATATTTGGCCGCTACTTCACGATAAGGAGGGCCAGTAAGTTTATCTTCGATTTGATGACAGGTAAAACAATCACTCTTTGATACCAGCTCGAGCCCTTTTTGATAATTCGGATCCTTTGTGACGTCAGCAACCTTGGGTTCTTCAGTCTTTGATTTTGATTCATTGCCACCACAGGCTGCCAGTAGACACAGCGCAAAAGAAAAAAGAAAAAATTTTTTCATGTTGAAGTATAGTTTAAGCTTTAAAATCCCGGTAAAGTTATTTATCCAATCCTAAAATCGAACGATTTAATTTTTCATCACTGCCTGCGCTGGCAAAATCATCAAAAGTCTTTTGAGTAACGTGTATGATATGATCCCTGATAAATATGGCCCCTTCCCTCGCCCCATCCTCTGAATTTTTTATACAGCATTCCCACTCCAGCACCGCCCAGCCTTTGTAATTATATTGTGCTAGTTTGCTAAATATGGATTTAAAATTTACCTGGCCATCTCCCAACGAACGAAATCTTCCAGCCCTATCAATCCACCCTTGATACCCGCCATATACACCCTGTTTGCCTGTGGGATTGAACTCTGCATCTTTTACATGAAACATTTTTATGCGTTCATGATAATTGTCGATGTATTCAAGATAATCCAGACATTGTAAAACAAAATGCGAGGGGTCATACAGCAAGCATGCTCTTGGATGATCATTTACCTTTTCCAAAAACATTTCATAGCTAACACCATCATGCAGATCTTCGCCCGGATGAATTTCATAACATACATCCACTCCATTTTCATCAAACACATTTAATATTGGCAGCCAACGATTAGCCAATTCTTTAAATCCTGTTTCAACGAGCCCTGCAGGCCTTTGCGGCCAAGGATATACCGTTTGCCATAGCAAAGCTCCGCTGAATGTGGCATGTGCGTTCAGTCCTAAATTTTGCGAAGCTTTCGCTGCCCATTTTAATTGTTGTACGGCCCATTCCGTTCTTGCTTTTGAATTGCCATGAACATTTTTAGGAGCAAAGCCATCAAATAAACTATCATATGCAGGATGAACTGCTACCAATTGACCTTGCAAATGTGTCGACAGCTCAGTTATTTCTAATCCGCAATCATTAATAATGCCTTTCAATTCATCAGCATAAGTTTTACTCTCAGCAGCTTTTTGCAGATCAATACATCTTGAATCCCATGTTGGAATTTGTACCCCTACAAATCCCAGGTTTTTTACCCATTTGCAAATTGATCGCAGATCATTGAACGGTGGATCATCACCCATGAACTGCGCTAAAAAAATCGCCGGGCCTTTTACAGTAGTCATAATTTCATTTCTCGCAAAGGTGCAACGGACGCTACGCCAATTTAAATTTTTTTAAAGATTATTGACAATTCTTTTAATTCCACTTTTAAGTAATTCTTCATTAAAATTTATTAGTAAGCCTAATTTTATACCTGTTAATCGAAGATGAGTAAGCAGTTGTTTAGCATGCACAGGGGCTAAGGCTTCAATTGATTTTATCTCAACAATTAATTTCTCCTCGATTATTAAATCTGATCTGAATCCAAGCTCTAATTTCACATCCTTCCAAACTACAGGTATTGGTCTTTGTCTGTGAACACTTAAATTATATTTATGAATAAGCTCATACGCCATAATTGCTTCATAAACTAATTCAAAAAGCTCCGGTCCAAGTTCTTTATGAATCTGAAAAGCTACATCAAGTGTAATTTTTGAAAGTTCATTTTCGTTCATGATCTCCCCTTGGCAGTCTTTGCGTGAAATTATACTTTAAAATCAATCCACTTCTCTTTGCTTTTTCCACTTTCAATCACTGTTTCAATAAACGCCATTCCCCTTACTCCGTCCTCAATACCTGGAAAATCAAGCCACTCAGGCTTTGGTTTTTCACCATTCATTTGTGCTTGCACACACAATGCAAAATTGCGATAGTGATTGGCAAATGCTTCCAAATAACCTTCAGGATGGCCGGCCGGTGTACGCGTATTATGTTTTACATAGGATCCCAAGTAGCCTGTTCCTGCGCGCCAAACCTCAGCAGGCTTATCAAGCCATTTCATCAACAACGTATTTGCATCTTCTTGTTTCCATTCCAATCCACCTTTTTCTCCATATACCCTTACCTTAATATTGTTCTCTTCTCCCGCAGCAATTTGTGTTGCAAATAAAACTCCTGTAGCACCATTATTAAATTTCAAGAATGCTGCTCCATCATCATCAAGCTTTCTTCCCTCCACCACAATATTTATATCAGCACAAATTTTTGTTACCTGCAAACCTGTCACATACTCGGCCATATTAAAGGCATGTGTGCCAATATCGCCCATGCCGCCTGCTGCACCACTTTTTCCCGGATCTGTTCTCCATGCCGCTTGTTTTTGATCCTGTCCTTCTAAAAATGTGCTTAGCCAACCTTGCGGATATTCAACATAAACTTTTCTAATTTTTCCAAATTTTCCGCTCAACACTTGTTGTCTGGCTTCTTTTATCATCGGATAACCCGTGTAAGTATGAGTAAGACAAAAATATTTTCCGCTTTTTGCTGCAATCTCTTTAAGTTGTTTTGCTTCAGCAAGATCAAATGTCATCGGTTTATCAAGCACTACATGAAAACCGTTTTCCAATGCAAGCTTTGCGGGTTCAAAATGAACATGATTAGGAGTAACAATGCTTACGAAATCCATTCTCTCTGCTTGCGAAAGCTCTGCTTCCCTGCGGATCATTTCCTTATATGATCCATAAATTCTTTGCTGCGAAAGATGCAGGATATCACCTTGTTGTTTTGATTTTTCAGGATCACTGCTAAAAGCGCCGCAGACCAATTCAATTTCTCCATCCATGTTCGCAGCAATTCGATGAACAGCGCCAATAAATGCGCCGGGACCTCCTCCTATCATTCCCATTTTTAATTTTCTATTTGCCATAGCAACCGTTTGTGTGAAATAATTTCATTCATACGAATCGAGAATGTATTTTTAAAAATAGTACATTTAGTTTTTCTAACCTCATTTCAACACAACGATATGCAAGTCGTAAATCGCAACCAACTATTTTTGGCCAGCCGTATTGCACTCATTTTTACTGCAATGACCTTCGCTTTCAGGGCAGGTCTTACTAAAGTCTGGCATGACGAATTCGCTTTAACTAACGAACAACTTGGATGGATTTTCAGCCCTGCATTCTATGGCTTTACACTTGCTATGATCTTTGGCGGTCCATTATGTGATGTTCTTGGCATGAAGAGATTGTTGGTTTTAGCTTTTATAGGGCATATTGGCGGAGTAATTATTTATCTTATTGCGAAAGATGCCACAATGTTATTTATTGGCACATTATGTATTGGAATCGGTAATGGAATGGTAGAAGCAGCTTGTAATCCCTTAACCGTAAGCTTATATCCTGATAACAAAACAACAATGCTTAACCGCTTCCATGTTTGGTTTCCCGGAGGTATTGTGATCGGAAGTTTAATATCTTACTTACTGATTGATAAATTACAATTTGACTGGCGCATTTTAATTTCAGTTTTGTTTATTCCCGCCGCCATTTATGGTTTTATGTTTTTTAAATTAAAGTTTCCCGAAACGGAACGAGTCGCCAGAGGCGTAAGTACAAGAAAAATGTTCTTGTCCTGCCTTAATCCTTTATTTATTATCATGATTGCATGTATGTTTTTAACTGCTGCCACAGAATTGGGGACCAATCAATGGCTGCAATCTCTGTTAGAAGGTGCAGGAGTATCGGGAATTCTCGTGCTAGCGTTTATTAACGGCATTATGGCAATTGGAAGATCGTTTGCGGGTCCGGTTGTTCACAGATTAAATCCCAATGGCATGTTGATTTTTTCTGCATTATTTGCTGGTATCGGTTTAATATTGCTGAGTTATGTAAATGGCTACGCAGCTTTTGGTGCAGCAGCTGTATTTGCAATTGGTATTTGTTTTTTTTGGCCAACAATGCTTGGTTTTGTTTCTGAATATTTGCCAAATACAGGTGCTTTAGGTTTATCACTAATGGGTGGGGCAGGAATGTTTTCTGTTTCTCTTATACTTCCAATTATGGGTCATTGGTTTGATAAAGCAAAAAATGTAGCAGTTGCGGCTGGCACTGACGTGGCAAAAGCAGAAGCCATTGCCGGATCGAATACATTTTTGAAAGTAGCTATTATGCCTGCCATATTGCTAGTAGTATTTATAATAATTTATTTTGCCAGGAGAAAGGCTTATGCTGCTCACAAACAAGTTGCGGCATTGAACGCTTGATATTTGTAACTTAACTTAGAATTGCTGCATGAAAAAGTCAAATCGAAGAGAAGCCCTAAAACATCTTGCCCTAAGTTCTATTGCTATGAGTACTGCAAGCTCATTATTTGCAGCAGAAAATATGGATGAAACATATAAGCTCAAGGGCAACGTCAATCACTCTGTTTGTTGGTGGACTTATAATTTTTTTCCTCTGGATCAACTTTGCCAAACTGTAAAAAAAATTGGTTTCAATGCGATTGATCTGGTGGGCCCAAAAGATTGGCCCACCCTTCAGAAATATGGAATTTACAGCAGCATGTGCAATGGCGCTGAAATAAATTTAGTTGACGGTTGGGCGCATAAAGAATTTCATTCCACATTAATAAAAAATTACACGGAACATATTGAGCTGGTAGCTAAGGCTGGTTACAAAAATCTTATTTGCTTTAGCGGCAATCGCAGAGGAATGGACGATGAAACAGGTTTAAAAAATTGTACTGAAGGGTTAAAACAAGTCATCGGCCTTGCTGAAAAAAATAATGTCATGGTTCAAATGGAACTATTAAACAGTAAAGTGAACCATAAGGATTATATGTGTGACAAAACCCCCTGGGGAGTTGAATTGGTAAAAAGGATTGGCTCACCGAATTTTAAATTACTCTATGACATTTACCACATGCAAATTGATGAAGGTGATGTGATAAGAACCATAAAGGATAACCAACAACACATTGGTCATTATCATACAGGTGGAGTGCCGGGCAGACATATTATTGACGAAACGCAGGAGCTATTCTATCCGGCCATCATAAAAGCCATTTTAGAAACAGGATTCAAAGATTATGTTGCACAAGAATTTGTCCCCACAGGAAATACAAACGATGAAAAAATTTCACAGTTGAAAAAAGCAGTAAAGATTTGTGATGTATAGCCCCCTAAATCCCCGTAAAGGGGGACTTAAGGCCCCAGAACATTTTTGAACAAAGAACAATGAAATCAACTCAAGAAAATAAATCAACTAAAAATCCATACAAGAAAGGGGGAATGTTTGAAGGCGCAAACCCTCTAGTTTTTGAATTAGCGAAGGATCTGAGAAAAAATATGACCGCTGCTGAAAAAATTTTGTGGATATATTTAAAAGAAGGAGTTCAGGGGTTAAATTTTCGAAGACAACATCCAATCGGAATTTATATTGCTGATTTTTATTGCCATAAAATAAAACTAATTGTTGAAGCGGATGGATTAATTCATGATAAACCTGAAATAAAAGAATACGATGAAAAATGTGAAAGGGATTTAGAAATTTTAGGTTATCATATTCTTCGATTTTCAAATAAAGAAGTTTTTACTGATATTGAAAATGTTTTGGAAAAAATTAAAATAAAAGTTGAAGATTTATTCCAAAGTGTAATTATTAACTAAAAATAAAAAGCTCCGCCTAAGGCGGATTTGGGGGTTTCTCTATGCCAGAAAATTTTGAAGCGATAGTAATTGGCTCAGGTATCAGTGGCGGATGGGCCGCCAAGGAATTATGTGAAAAAGGATTGAAAGTGCTAATGCTTGAACGTGGACATGATATTGAACACGTAAAGGATTATAAGGACAGCAATCAACCAGCTTATGCTTACCCGCACCGCGGTAGCCGTACACAATCTTTAATAAAAGATTACCCTGTATTAAAAAGAGATTATCCGCTCAATGAAAGAAATCTTTCTTTTTGGACAAGCGATAAAGATTGTCCCTATACCGAAATAAAAAGATTTGATTGGTTCCGCGGTTATCATGTGGGTGGGCGTTCGCTCATGTGGGGAAGACAGAGCTATCGATGGAGTGATCTTGATTTTGAAGCAAACGTTAAAGATGGAATTGCCGTTGACTGGCCGATTCGCTATAAAGATATTGCACCCTGGTATGATTATGTCGAAACATTTGCAGGCATCAGCGGGTCAATAGAAGGCTTGCCTCAGCTACCAGACGGAAAATTTTTACCGCCGATGGATCTGAATTGTGTTGAGAAAGATGTGGCAGTAAAACTTAGGGAACATTATAAAGATAAAAGAAGACTGATCATTGGCCGCACAGCCAATTTAACTAAAGCAAAGCCTGATGAAGGGCGTCAATGCAATTTCAGGAATATGTGTTCGAATGGTTGCCCTTTTGGCGGTTATTTTAGCACCCAATCATCAACGTTACCAGCTGCAAGGAAAACAAACAATCTTACACTGTACACTCATAAAATCGTTACAAAAATTCTTTATGATAAAAACACAAAGAAAGCGACCGGCGTAGAAGTTTTGGATGCGCAAACAAACAAAACTGAAGTTTATAATTCAAAAATAATTTTTCTCTGCGCTTCCACCCTTAACTCAACCTGGATACTGATGAATTCGGCAACTGACATCTGGCCAGATGGCTTAGGTAGTAGCAGCGGTGAGCTTGGAAATAATTTAATGGATCATCATTTGGGGGTGGGCGCCAGTGGAGATGTGGAAGGATATGAGGACAAATATTATTTTGGTTTCCGGCCTAACGGGTTTTATATCCCACGCTATCGTAACCTATTTGGCGATAAAAGAGATTACATCCGAGGATTTGGTTACCAAGGCTCAGCAAGCAGGCAGGGTTGGAGTCGTGAGGTAGCAGAACTGAGCATTGGCGCTGAATTCAAAGAAGCGATATTAGAACCTGGGCATTGGAACATGGGTATGGGAGGGTTTGGTGAAATTTTGCCTTACCATGAAAACAAAGTAACACTCGACAAAACAAAAAAAGATAAATGGGGTTTAAATGTATTGGCCATTGATTGCGAATTAAAGGACAATGAAAAAAAGATGCGAGTTGATATGATAAACGATGCTGTAGAAATGCTAGAAGCCGTAGGCGTGAAAAATGTAAAAGGCAGAGATGGTGATGGAACTCCTGGTCGCGGAATTCATGAAATGGGAACTGCAAGGATGGGCAAAGATCGAAAGACTTCAGTGTTGAATGCGTATAACCAGGTGTGGGATTGTATGAATGTATTTGTAACCGATGGTTCTTGTATGACATCAGCTGCCTGCCAAAATCCGTCGCTTACTTATATGGCTCTAACAGCAAGGGCCGCTGATTATGCTGTAAAAGAATTGAAGAAAATGAACCTTTAACGATAAACTATAAACAAGAAACTTTTATGGATCGTCGTGAACTTTTGAGAATGATCGCTGTACTTACAGGTGGCGCCGTAGTTGGTGCAGAAACATTTCTTACAGGTTGTAAAAACCCGGAAACAAAAACAAGTCTTACATTCAGCGAAGATGATATTCCTTATCTGGATGAAATAGCAGAAACTATTTTGCCTAAGACAAGCACACCTGGAGCGAAAGATGCTAAAGTGGGACAATTTATGACAGTGATCGTGAATGATTGTTATGATGAAAACGATCAGCAAACTTTCCATGAAGGCATGAAGCAACTGAATGATGCCTGTGATAAAAAGTACGGCCATACATTTATGAAGGCAACGCCGCAAGAGCGCCATGATCTTTTGGTATCAGTAGACAAAGAATCAAAAGAACATCAAAAGAAAAGAAGAGAATTTATGGATGAGCAGGATAAAAAAGAAAAACAGGCTCAGGAAAGTGGCGACAAAAACTTCAAAAAGGACAAAATGCCCAATCATTATTTCGCACTTATGAAGCAGCTTACTTTATGGGGTTATTTTACATCGAAAGAAGGAATGACACAAGCCTTGCGCTACGAACCTGTGCCGGGACGATACGAAGGATGCATTGATTATAAAAAAGGAGATAAACTTTTTGTTGGCCTGGGTGGCTAAAACTTATGAATTATAAGCGTCGCGAATTTATAAAAATAGGAAGTAATCTCGCAGCGGGTTTGGCCTTGACGCCTGTTGCCTGTAAACTCATGCCAAAACAAGAAGCAGATAAAATAAAAACATTTGGCATCCAGCTTTATACCTTGCGTGATGTTATTCCAAACGATCCTAAAGGAGTTTTGAAGCAAGTGGCTGATGCTGGTTACAAGCAAATTGAAAGCTATCAACACGACAAACTGGGCATGTTCTGGGGAATGAGCAACACAGAATTTAAAAAATACTTGGATGATCTTGGAATGACCATCGTTTCAAGCCATTGTGAAACTGATAAAGATTTTGAAAAGAAAGTCGCCGAGTCCGCTGCTATAGGAATGAAATATCTAATTTTTCCTCACGAGGGTCCTGGTAAAACAATAGATGATTATAAGCGATATGCAGAAGATTTCAACAAAAAAGGGGAAATATGTAAAAAGAACGGGCTACGCTTTGCCTTTCATAATCATGAATATTCCTTTTTACCAGTTAATGGCGAATTTCCCGAGGATATATTGATACAAAATTGCGATCCTTCCCTTGTAGACTTTGAAATAGATCTTTATTGGGTAGTAACAGCGAAACAAGATCCTGAAGCGTGGTTGAAAAAATATAAAAATCGTTTCAGGTTATGCCACATTAAGGATCGCATCAAAGGAGCGACTGAAAGAGATGCCTCCTGTATGTTAGGTCAAGGTAGCATTGATTATTCAAAAATTTTAAAAACTGCCAAAGAAAACGGCATGGAATATTTTATTGTAGAACAAGAACGTTATGATAACACTACTCCGCTGGATAGTATGAAAGCTGATGCTGAGTATTTGAAGAAATTGGAAATCTGAACCCCCAAATTAATTCTTGTTTGCAAACGAAATAACTTTGTTATGAAGTTTCAAAGCTAAATCCCAACCTTGCTCAAATTCCTCGACATCATTTTAACCTTCACCCATCTTGCATTAATCGGCTTTAATCTTTTTGCATGGATCTGGCCAAAAACAAGAAAAGCACATTTGATCACTGTAGCCGCTACTGCATTTTCCTGGTTTGTTCTCGGCATTTGGTTTGGTTGGGGCTACTGCCCTATCACTCACTGGCAATGGAATGTAAAAAAGCAATTGGGTGAAACCAATCTTCCCAACTCCTTCATAAAATATTATGCCGATAAGATCAGTGGAAGGGATATTGATCCCTCAATCATAGATACAACCACACTGGTTGTTTTTCTAATAGTCATTGCTTTTACAGTATATCTAAACTTTATCCGGCGAAAAAATAAAGCTCATCAATAATCTCAAAGTTTTGGCAGCTATTTTGCAATATTAATCTTTAGGCCACCTTAACGGCTGAACGGTTAAATTCTTTCCTTATGCAAACTGAAACTTCTGAACTTCGTTTAAAACAGGAATTGGTCAATAGCATTATGCACGGCTTTGGTATCCTGTTCGGTCTGGTATCTATTCCCATTCTGATCACTTTGGCGGTAAAAAATGAGAATGTGAACGGGATCATTGGTACGGGAGTTTATGGTTTTTCCTTCCTAATGGTATTTACTTTTTCCACTTTGTATCATGGGTTCCAGCATGAAAAAGTAAAAAAAGCGTTAAAAATTTTTGACCACATAAGCATTTACTATCTTATCGCAGGCACCTATACTCCTTTGATCCTTATTTATAATCATAACAGCTTTGGAATAACTCTGCTTTGTGTTTTGTGGGCATTGACAATTTTTGGGACTTTTTTCAAAATCTTTTATTGCGGCAGATGGGAAATACTTTCCACGGCCATTTATTTACTCATGGGATGGAGCATGCTGGCAGGTGGAAACTCATTTTTCCAAAAAATGCCAGGCCCTGTAATGCAAATGATCATTGCAGGAGGAGTTATTTACAGTCTTGGAGTAATTTTTTATCTCTGGGAAAAATATTTTTACAGTCATGCCATCTGGCATCTTTGCGTTTTGGCCGCTGCCATTTGCCATTATGTAGCTATCCTTTTATCTGTTTAAAATTGCTCACATAAAAAATAGGGAGTTTACAAAAACTTCCCATTCAAGTCAACTACGCAAAAATTATTTTTGAATAATTAATTGTTGTCTTTCTTTATAACCTGCACTACTTATTTCTACAATGTAGGTTCCATTAAATAAGTCCTTAACATTAATTGTTGCCAAGCTTACTTTATTAAACTTTTGATACGTTTTCAAATTGCCTTGCTGATCATATATCCTCACTTCATCGAAACTTGAATAAGACGTATTTGCATTGTCATCATTTACGGAGACAGTCAAGCTATTATTGGCAGGATTAAGCAAAATCTTAAAAGCCTTAAGATTTCAAACACGAAATAATATTTCTTATCCATTTTCCGGAAGAAGTAAATTTATCTTCTCACAATATTTCATTTTTTGATTACAGTTATATCGGCAAAAGTGTTGTTCAAAACAGTCGTAAGAAGTTTCCCTCGATTATATACTTTCAAAGTCTCAAATACAGAGCCGCATTTAGTTGTTTTAGATTTAAAACAAGCTCTAATAGTATCCCTCTCATTATATTTATATTGAACAACAACATCTTTACACAGCTCCGAATTAAAAGAAGCAGCATCTGTTTGTTGATCGTAGATATTACCAAAGGACAAAACAAAATATCCATCTGAAGTATTCGGTATTTGATTTGAAGCAAATAGAATTACAAGACTATTTCCCTTTGGATCAAAAACTTTGAAGCTGTCTTTATTGTAAAGAGGATTTATCTCTGAATAGAGGTATTTATTTGTTGCACTATCCTTAAAAGTAACTGCTATTTCGGATTGGGTGACGTTTAGTGCCTGTTCACAGCGGCCACCTTTTCTGCAAGAATAGATAATTAAGGAGATAAGAATTATTGAGCAAAAAAAGATAAGGTTTGCCTTCATGGTTAAGGTTTGATAATTTTAAATTAAGAAAAAACAAGACATTTTCACCCCAAACGGTTAAAAGCTTTTTTCTTAATTTCTGTTTGAAAATAAATGTTCTTCTCATAAAGCTTTATGATTTTTATTATCCCTTAGCGTGAACTAAATCATGTTCTGCCTTTGTTTCCTGTTCAGGACCAAGAGTACCCGTTGCACGGTTAGACCCAGCACATGCCAAATTAGGAGAAGCTGAGAATAGTTCTTTGTAACCGTCCCAAGTACACTTCCTCACAGACTGTCCGCCTCAGGCAGTTTTTTTTATACAACCTTTTGGCCCGAATTTTCGACATTAGTATTGGATGAAGAAAATTTTAGCCATAGCAGTTGTCCTGTTTTTAACCGTACCCCTTTTTTCTCAAAAAATAGATAGCATTTATTTTCATTTATATACCGACAGCCTCAAAAAAGGGCAGCACAATTATATAAATGTGGATGGGAAACTTCTAAATGGTCGTTGGCAGCCTCTTACCAGTAAGGAAATTGACTTTACTGCCTCAGCCGGCAAATTTGAAGGCAATGATCTCATTCTCCCAACCGATTTCAAAGGTGAAAAAGTTAAAGTAAAAGCCGTTTTAAAAAGCAATCCTGAAATATGGAAAGAAATCACTATTTGGATCAAGAGACTTCCTGATCCGGATCGTTTGCCTACCAAAGAAGAAATATTAAACAACAGCCAACCGCGAAAACGAAAAGGCTGAATTTTTACCTCTCTTTAAAAAATTTAAAATCTCATTGTTCTTATCTTTGCAGTTGGCAGGTCTTACACGACCAGCTCCTGCTCAACCTCCCCAGGGCCGGAAGGCAGCAAGGATAGGCGGTTGTAGCGGTGCGATGTAATTAGCCTGCCTTTTTTTGTTTCTACTCCTAAGAGGAAATTACGAATCACTCTCTTTTAATTATCTTGCATCTCTTAATTTGAATTTTGATGTGGTGGCTAGCAAAAGAATCTAATTGAACTTTTGTTGCCGCATACCTCAGGGTTCTGTTCTTTACTCAACTATTTTTAATATACAAAAGCGTTTCCAAAAAAATTGGAAAGCTCAAAAACTCCCCTTTAGGGGATTGGGGGTTTATTATGAAATTCTTTATTGACACAGCCAATCTTGCTCAAATCAAGGAAGCAAATGAATTAGGAATACTTGATGGTGTAACTACTAATCCATCTTTAATGGCTAAAGAAGGGATAAAGGGTCAGGACGCCATTAATAAACATTACAAAACCATTTGTGAAATGGTAAATGGTGATGTGAGTGCAGAAGTTACAACAGTCACTTTCGATGAAATGATTGAAGAAGGAAAAAGACTGAGAGCCATCCATCCCAATATCATTGTAAAAATTCCGATGATCAAAGATGGTGTAAAAGCCATTAAGTGGCTCACCGATCATGACATTCCCGTTAACTGTACTTTATGCTTTTCAGCTGGGCAGGCAATTCTGGCGGCAAAAGCCGGCGCTAAATATATTTCTCCTTTCATCGGTCGCATTGACGATAGTGGCTGGAATGGCGTGCAACTGATTGAGCAAATTGTAAAGATTTATAAGACCCAAGGATTTAAAACTAAAGTGCTGGCTGCATCCATCAGAAATCCAAACCATATTGCACAATGTGCAGAGGCAGGC
This sequence comes from Chitinophagaceae bacterium, assembly GCA_036005185.1. Taxonomy (GTDB): domain Bacteria; phylum Bacteroidota; class Bacteroidia; order Chitinophagales; family Chitinophagaceae; genus VBAU01. The sequence goes on from DASYQS010000031.1 coordinate 138,260, forward strand.
GCTGATGTATGTACTTGTCCGCTTGACTCCATTCTTGGGTTATTAAAACATCCTCTTACTGATATTGGCCTTGCTAAATTTATGGAAGATGCGAAGAAATCTATGCCGTCTCTTCTTCACGCGGAGAAAGCATAAGAGAACCAGGCTTAATAACCCGTTCGTTGGAAAATAGAATTGAGTGTTGTAAAGCCGATCAATTCATCAGCGCGGCTGCCAAAGGCACGATAATAAACTAGCACCATGTAAGCATTTTCGGTGCCCCAATAATTTCCTTCAGTATTATCAAAAGAAATATTTTCGCCAGTGCGTTTATCCGGAACTGTTATATAGGAATAATTATAATAACCCTGCTTCAGAAAAATGGTTCTTTCATAAGCGCCGCGATCAACATTGAAAATCATTTTCGCTGAATCGTTAGCGCCATAATTCGTAAATGCTCCATACAAATAAACGCTTTTGCCTTCATAAGGTCGATTGCCAGGGGGAAAATAACTGAAGTGCACCTTGGCATAGTCACCCTGCCAGTAAGGATTTACGTTATCTGTTGTTTCAATGGTAAATATTCCGTCAAGATCACGATAATAAATATAAGGTTGCTGCTGTCTTTCACCATCTGGCTTTACAAAAACTTCAGTGACGTTTCCACTTTTTTCAAGCCGCTGCATACGGTCGCTCATTAATCTGAGGCTGCGCAGATCGATCCAGCGCCATTCTTTCCCTGCAGGAAATGACGTAGTTGCTTCATCATTATATTCAAAATAATTTCCTCGAAAAATATTAGGTCTGTTCAAATACAAGGCGTTTGGCCAGGAATAATTTTGCAGGATCACCACTTTAGCATCTTGCTGATTAAACACATTGATATTATTGTTTAACGTGACACCCACATTTACCTTTTGATAGGTTTGAAACCACCGCGCATTGAAAGGCTGCTGAATTTGTGCAGCAATGGATGCCCTGTTCTCCACTACCAAAAAACGTTTTGTAAAAACAAGCCTAGAAGTATCGCCATCCAAAAAAACTTTTAACAAATAATTTCCTGAACGTGTGGGAATGCAATTGCGGTCAGGCAGTGTTGCCTGATAATGCGTGTAACGAGTATAAGCGATTGAGGAATTTCTATAATTCGTGATACGAACGTTTTGAAAGCCCCGTATGTAATCAAAAGTAAAAAGAGTTGAAGGTGTCCAATCGGCATTGCACAAAAGGTAAGTATAATAGTAGGATTTTACATCTGCATCCAGATCATCAAAATGAAGCTCAAATTGCTCACCGCTGTTTAATGTCATGACGGGATAACTATAAACATCACCTGCTTTGGTAAGAGTAACGGAATGGATCGAGGGTTTATAAATATAATCGGGGATCTGGGCTTGAATAGCAATCATGGGTAATAACAACCACAACGTTAGAAACATCCTCATGAAACAATTTTTTTTAGATTAAGCATATTTGCTTGCAATATGTGAAATTCCGAAAAAAAGCGGAGAAATCTTTTTACCGGCCTATTTTTGAATGACAAAATTCAAAGGGTGAGGGTTGCAAGCTTTATAGCAAATCGTATAGCATTTAACCGGCAAAAATCTTTTTCGCGGTTTATTATCCGCCTTTCCATTGTAGCCACAATGATCAGCGTAGCAGTTATGATCGTTACACTTGCCTTTACAAACGGATTTCAGGAAACGGTAAGTCAAAAGGTTTTTAGCTTTTGGGGGCATATACGTGTACAATACAAACAGCCTATAAAATCGACAATTGCCGAAGAGGAACAAATAGAAAAAAATGACACCGTTGTACAGGCCATTAAGCAAAATTCAAATGTGGTCAGCACTCATCCCTTTGCTACCAAGTATGCCATTTTAAAGACAAAAAATGAAATGGAAGGTGTGCTGATGAAAGGACTTGACAGTAATTACAATTTTCAACATCTTCAGCGATTTTTAAAGCAGGGCAGATGGCTGCAATTCAATGATACAACCTATAGTCGTGAGATCATCATTTCAACCTATACAGCTAATGAGCTGAAATTAAAATTGAATGATAAGGTAGTGATCTATTTTATAAGGCCCGATGGAACATTGCGCCCCGACAAATTATCCATTGTCGGCATTTACAAAACAGGAATTGAAGATTACGATAAAACTTTTGCCATCGGCGATTTGAAACTGATACAACGATTAAATGGCTGGCAGCCTAATGAAATTGGCGGGTATGAAATTTTCTTGAAAGATTATCATCAAATGCAAAAAGTTTCCGATGATCTTTATTATAATATTGAAAAGTTTCCTGCTACCTGGGATACTAAAACCATCAAAGATCTTTATCCAAACATTTTTGATTGGCTCAATATGCAAGATGTCACAAGAAATGTGCTCATCGGTTTTATGATCGTAGTTGCTCTCATTAATCTCATTACTTGCCTCATCATTTTGGTGCTTGAACGCATTCGCATGGTGGGTGTTTTAAAGGCATTAGGCGCCCGCAACTGGACCGTGCAAAACATATTTCTTCAACATTCCACTTTCATCACCATTGTGGGCATTATTCTGGGAACTGCATTTGGAATTGGTATCTGCTGGCTGCAGCAGTCAACAGGCTTTATTAAATTAAAGGAAGAGGCTTATTATATGAGCGAGGCTGCAGTAAAAATTGTTTGGTGGCAGGTAGCTCTTATTGGCGGTGGCACTTTGCTGGTTTGTTTTTTGGTATTAATGATACCCTCTTTAATTGTCCGCAAAGTAAGACCCGTAAAGGCTATTCAGTTCAGATAGCAACTCTATTATTATTTCTCATATAGCTTCCGCTCAATGCTGCAAAACCTCCAACCAAGGCCCCAACAAATGCAGTTATCAGAATTAATAAAAAAGATGATCCCCCAAGAGGAAATATTTCGGCGATTTTTTTTGAAAGAATCCCTTCATTCTTTACATCAATCCACCAAGCGAGCAAGCCCCATAAAATAAACACACCCAAAAAACCCGAAAGAAAAGCCCACCAGCTCCGCATGGGTATTAAAAGAATTACCAGGAATGAAGCAAGTGCAATGCTCCACCAAGGAAGATACAAACCACTAACAAAAGAAAGGAGCATCGTTAGTATGACCGCAACAAGTAATTTCATGATTTAATTAATATTCAATGTTCAATTGTCAATAATCAACTACTCCCCTTTAGAGGTGGGGGCTGTAAAATTCATTGTCCACTTTACTCTGTTATCATTGGTTTCGTTTCTTTTCATCATCCATAAGGTATAATAATGTCCTTTTACCCAAGTGTTAACAAAATTATCATAGAACTTACTGCCGGGATTTCCGCTTTGCCCACCGGGATATACACCATAGGCTTCTGTTGTTTGTGTCAATTGCACGATCATTCTCCAACTTGGGCCATGATTAACCGTAGTAGCATTGATGATATCACCATTTCCTCCTACAGGAATTGGTTCTGAAAATGGCACCAGGCTGTTTCGTAATAAATGATAAATTCTCGAAGATTTATGTTTTGCCCACTCTAGTCTTCCTGCTTGTTCCTCTTTTGCTAGTTGAACCGATGCTTTCGCAAAAGCAATTGTTACATCATCATACAAAGTTTCTTTCTGCGGAGTGTTAACGTTGTCAATATATTTAAAAGCAGAATCTCTTAATAATGCTTCCAGCAAAGTTTGCTGATTAGGAACTACTACTACCGGCTGCACTTTCATTAATTCATCTTTCCAGATTTCTACGGCAAGTGAATCCCACCATAATTGATAAACAGTTTGCCCTTTTGAATCAGCCGCTGCTCTTAAATCCCAGCTCTTCATTATTTCAAGATATTTTTTTGCATCTCCATTCAAATCATTTTCTCGAACATATTTTAAAAGTAAAGGTTTTGCATCTTCGGCCGTGACGTTGAAATAATCATTCTGAAGTTTTTTCATATCATCAATCGTTACCTGTTGCATATTTTGCAATTGGTGATTGATGGAAATAGCTCTTGCGTTGATATAATCACCGGGAATAAAATAGGGATAACTGGAATCGGCAGGTCGCTGATTGGCGCTAACCAAAAAACCTTGTTGTGGATTAACTGCGTGTGGGTTTTCATTTTGTGGAATATATCCCTGCCACATATAACTGCTGTCTTCGCCTGGCATTACCGTCATCCCTTGTCCATACCAACGAGCAGGAAATCTGGCTTGTTGCCAAATAGCGATATCACCGCTTTTTGATGCGAAGACAAAATTCTGCCCCGGACAAGTAAAATATTTGATCGCCTGTAAATAATCATCATAGTTTTTCGCTCGATTTAGTTTATAAAATGTCAATCCCTCATTACTGGGATCATGCGCTGACCATCGGCAAGCAATGGCTTTGCTTTTTGCAAGCGTATCGGGGAAACTATTGTCAAACATCACGGGGCCAAAAAAAGTATAAGCAACCGTATCGTAAATATCTTTTGAATCTTTTACTTTAATTGTATCGATATTCAACTGCGTATTCAGCCATTGATTGTTGAACCAATATTGTTTCTTGGTATCATCCTTGAATTTAATCTCATAAAAATCTTTCACATCACGCTGCGCATTGGTAACGCCCCAGGCAATATCATCATTGAAACCTATGATCACATTTGGTGAGCCTGGAAATGTAGCGCCGTACACATTCACATTGGGTGAGTTCAATTGCATTTCATACCAGATCGAGGGAAAGGTTAAATCCAAATGCGGGTCATTACATAAAATAGGTGAGCCACTTTTTGTTTTAATTCCTGCTACTGCCCAATTATTGCTTCCATTATTAGGATCCTGTTTTATTATTTCGGATACATTCAACGTATCTGCTTTACCAAAATAAAGTGAGTCGGCCGATGCCGGCTTTACAGGAACAACACCGGGCGGGTCAAAATTAGTTCCTGCAGGAACTATCGGAACCAATGAATCGGGTACTTGCGGATATAATATCTTAAATTCAGAAAAAGGAATAAAAGATTTCTCATTTGTCAGTTCAAGATCACGTGCTTCGCCGGCAAGTGTGCGACTCATCTGTTTTAAGAATAAGGCAATTTTAAGGTTATTCCATTTCTCTGGCTTATAATCAAGTAATTTGTATTCAACAGGCAACTGAGCCTCCGTCAAACTTTCTATGTATGCATTTACGCCTGCTGTATAAGCATCGTACAGGGCTTTACTCACGGGGTCGGCTTCAAATTCTTTCAATGAGTTTTGAGTTGCATACACCATTCCACTCCTTCTTGTTTCTCTGTCTACTTTTAATAAAGCAGGGTTGTTCCCAAAAATTTCACACAACCGCCCTGCTGCATACATGGTTTGCAATTCCATTTGAAACAAACGAAACTTTGCATGTAAGTAGCCTTGAACAAAATAAAGGTCTTCATCATGATCGGCAAAAACATGTGGTACCAGCCTCTCATCAAAATATACATTCACTTTTCCTTTCAAATTGGGGAATTTTAGATCAGCATTAAAATCACTAGTTTCCGCGCTTTGCCAAAAACCATGTTGAGGACTCAAAAATTTTCCAAGCGGCGGAATAGAGCCCCATTTTTTATTTAACACAATCACAAGGGCAATAGTAATAATGGCAGATATAACGAAGGGGATGGCTCTCATGTACAGTTAATAAGAGCGAAAGATAAAAAAGAACATGGAATTGAAGGAAGATTTTTGTCACACTATCAATGGAACTCTACGGTCACAATTGTTCTGCTATCCACACAAGAAATATTATACTCATCAATTAGCTCAAAAATTATTTCCCAAACACAAATAAAAACCCCCGACTAGTCGGGGGCGAGTACTAAACCGTCCTCATAGAAAATTGATTTTACCTTTTTGCTACATCAAACTTGCGGAAGATGGATTTTACCGCATTGTTAATTTCTTTGCTGCTCAAATTGCGGCTGTTTACCTCATCAGTTGTCCAACCTTGCCATACCACTCTATCTGTTCTGGAGTCAGTTACTGTAATGGTAACCGTTCCTTCTCTTACAGGTCGTGAATAATCGTCATATCCCATGAATTGTGAAGGATAATAAACGTTGTAAAAACGACGGGTGTAAGGATTAAAAAAAGTGCGTGTAAAGGGGCGTGAATAAACAGGGTCACTTTCTCTGCGGGTAGATCTTTCTACCAGCACATCATAGCTGATCAATACATCCGGCCTTCTGTTATCCATTCTCCAACCTTGCTTATCCAAAGCTTTTGTAACTGCATCTTTAAACTTTTGCTCCATCAAGTCATTGCTTTTATCATGATCTCTTTTTCCTGAACCATCCTTATCAACCCACGCGAAAGTTTTGTACCTGCTGAAATCAACGCTATCATCCTTTTCTACATGTACAGGAGCCGAACAACCAACAATCATCAGAGCTGCTACCGCAATACCTCCAAATAATTTCCATTTTATGCTTTTCATAAGTTGTGTGTATTTAGTGATTCAATTAATGTCACTACATTAAACGTCAAAAATGAGTCCGGGCTTATTAAAGCATTGTGAAAGTTTAGCTGGATGCAGCTTTTAGCTACTATGATTTTTAGCTACCTATTGCCCTTAAATTTTAAGAAAATAAAAACAGTTTTGCTCAAACAAAAAAGGAATCAAATTGTAATTGAACAATATTAGGGAAGGCCAACCTCATAGTGCCTTTCAGGAATTTGTACGTCTAAAAATCCTTTTTTTACCAAGCGGCGCTGGAAATCCATTTGAACATTATAATCGCCATGAACCAGAAATAAAGTTTTTACTTGCTTGGGGTCTTGACAGGCCAGCCACTGGCAAAGATCCTCATAATCTCCATGGGCGCTCATGCTGCGAATAGAACCCACTTCTGCATGCACCTCATGTTTTACTCCAAATATGCCCACTTCTTTTGCTCCTGCCATTAATCTTCCTCCTAATGAATCGGGTTCACAATAACCGGTGAGAAGAATTGAATTATGACTGTTCTCGATATTATTACTAATATGATGCTTTACTCTTCCAGCCTCCGCCATGCCGCTCGCTGAAATAATCACGCAAGGTTCATTGCGAAAATTGAGGAGCTTGGATTGTTCAACCGTTTTTACATACTTCAATCCTCTAAATGAAAAAGGATCATTATCTGTTTCTAAAATTTTTTGAATGGTTTTGTTAAAATATTTCGGATATCTTTTTACAAGGTCAGTTGCTTCAATGCTCAAAGGGCTGTCTAAAAAATAATCCAGATCAGGCAGCCGGTTTTCAATTTCAAGTTGATTCAACGTATATAAAATTTCCTGTGTTCTTCCAACGCTGAATGCAGGTAGGATCAATTTTCCTTTTTTTACGAGGCATGTTTTTTCAATCCATTGCAGCAACATGTCTGGTGTGGTAAGATTGAGATCGTGCAGGCTGTTTCCATAAGTGGATTCAAGCAAAATATATTCGGCCTGAGGAAATTCTTGTGGAGATTTTAAGATCACGTCACGGTAGCGGCCTACATCACCACTAAAAGTAATGCGTCGCTCTTTTCCATTTTCCTGAATCTTTAAATGAACACAGGCGCTGCCTATGATATGGCCTGCATCTGTAAAAATTGCTTGTACATCTTCAGTGACATCAAACCAAGTCCCGTATTCTATGGAAATAAAACGATCAAAGGATTTTTCTGCGTCATCCTTGGTGTATAAAGGCCGCAAATAAGGTTGACCACTAGCCGCCCTTTTTTTGTTTTCATATTTTACATCATCTTCCTGGATCTCGGCAGAATCGAGCAACAAAACTTTTGTCAATTCGTTCGTTGCAGGTGTGCAAAATATTTTCCCTTGAAAACCTTCTTTCACCAGCTTTGGGATCAGTCCACAATGATCTATATGGGCATGCGACAAGATCATTACATCCACGGCAGATACATCAAACCCAAATTCACGATTCAGTGCATCCGTTTCCTTTCCCATTCCTTGGAACATGCCACAGTCCAACAGAATTCTCTTTCCATTTTTTAAGGTCACCAAATGTTTGGAACCTGTTACTGTTCTTGCTGCGCCATGAAATGCGATTTTCATAAACCCTCCCTAACCCTCCCTAAAGGGAGGGAATTTGAGTCTTTACTTTGAAAGACCAAGTGATATAAAACTCTGCAACAACCACTCCTTCACTATTTCTTCCAACAGATTTTGCTCGTATTGTTTTTGCTTCTCCAGATTGAATAGCTTGTTTAATTGTTTCTTTGATCAGCAAACCATCCTCACAAGTAAAACTTGTTTCGCCTGTAGCTTTTTTAAAATACTCTGATTCCACTTTCACAACCAACATGGATACTGGTGGCTTTATTTTGTAAAGATGTACCAAACACAATGCACCTGTGCTCATTTCTGCAGCCATACTCAAGCAGGCAAAATAAGTAGATCGAAAGGGATTTTTTGTAAACCATTTATAAGGCACTGTAGTGCTGCAACTGTTTTCATCTATATGTTTTATCCTTACACCGGCAAAGTAAGCATTTGGCAATCGTGAAAGTAAAAACATCCTGAATTTTAGAGGATGTTTGAGCTGTTGAATAAACGCAGAAGTATTTGAATTCATCTTTATTCTTTATAGCGGTTAGGATCAAATGCTGCAGGTTTCCAATCTCTAAATAATGCATACACTTTATCCCTGTCATAACCGTCCTTCCCATCTCCCAAATACGAGGCAGTTTGAGTATGAATCAATTTCCCCTCTCCATTTAAAATAATAAAAACCGGAAAGCCGAAGCGCTGAGGATAATTATATTTTGCAAGTAATTTTTTGTTTGGGTCTTCTTGACTATGATTCATTGCATAAAACACGTAATCGGCTTTCATGATCGAATCAATTTTTTTATCGCTTGTCACAAACTCATTGAACCTTGCACACCAAATGCACCAGTTACCTCCAATTTGAATAAATACATGTTTTCCTTCTTTCTTTGCTTTTTTTATGGCACCGGCAATTTTTTGTTCAGCATTTTCGCCCGGTGTGTAGAGTTTAAACTTCGTCATGTCTTGAGAAAAAACAATGACGGATATGATTAACATGACAAACAACACCGCAATCTTTCTCATGCGAATCAATTTAAAATTCAGAAATCTATTTCAACCTGATTCTTCAACAAGCTCTCAAAATCATCTTTTTTACGAATAAGATGTGCCTTTCCATTTTTTACTAATACTTCTGCAGGTTTATATCGAGAATTGTAATTTGATGCCATCTCAAAACCATAAGCACCCGCATTGTAAAAAACGAGGTAATCGCCTTCACGCACTTCGTGCAGCAAGCGATCAGAAGCAAATGTGTCTGTTTCGCAGATGTATCCCGTAACTGTATAAACTTTTTCTTGTGCTTCCAAGTTTGAAATATTCACGATATGATGATAGGCATCATACATCATGGGACGTATTAAATGATTGAGCCCGCTGTTTACTCCAACAAATATTTGATGAGCATTATCCTTCACCACATTGACCCTAGTAATTAAATAACCGCTTTCGCTTACTAAATATTTACCGGGCTCAAACCACAATTGATATTTTTTACTGCCAGTAAAAAGATGCGCATCAAGAAAGGTTTTCAACTTTCGCGCAATTAAACCAATATCGGTTTCTTCATCATCGGGTTCATAGGGCACTTTAAAGCCGCCACCCAAGTCAATGATGCTGAGATCAGGAAAATGAGGAACAAGTTCTGCCAGCACCTTAATCCCTTGCACAAACACATCCGCGTCTTTGATATCGCTACCGGTATGAATGTGCAGCGTTTTAATTTTGATTTTATACTTTTCAACAAGCTCTAATATTTGATCAACCTGATCAACAGGAATTCCGAATTTACTTTTTTCATGACCTGTTGAAATTTTAAGATTGCCGCCTGCAAGAATGTTGGGCCTTATTCTTGCGCCTACAGGATATTTGCTCCCAAATTTTTTTCCGAATTTTTCAAGGTTGGAAAGACTGTCGATATTGATATGTACTCCGCAGTTCACCACTTCTTCAATCTCATCAAAAGAAATTCCATTAGACGTGTAAAGGATTTTCTCTGCGGGCACACCTGCATGTATTGCTAATTTTACCTCATTCACGCTGCTGCAATCAATGCCGCAACCGATGCTGCTGATGTATTTTAAAATATTGATATTGGTTAATGCCTTGCAGGCATAAAAAAATCTTGTATCAAGGCTTGAAAAAGCAGTTTTTAATTTTTCGTATTGCTCTTTTATTTTTTCAGCATAATAAACATATACAGGCGTTCCAAATTCGTTGGCGATATTAACTAATTGTTGGTGAGATAAACTTTCCGACATAGTGTGCGAATTTACTTTGCTTATTATAAAAAGCCGAATAAGTTTTATTTTTATTTACCACGGAGGTACGGAGAACATAAAGATGCACAGAGATGATTACACAAAAATTGATAAATGATATAAGTTATAGAATTATTGGCTGTGCTATTGAAGTACATAAACATCTTGGCCCTGGTTTATTAGAATCAGTCTATCACTCGTGCATGATGGATGAATTAGTTAGAAATGACTTTTTCATTCAATCACACGTTGCCGTTCCTATATTTTATAAAGGAAAACAACTTGCTGAGCCCTTAAGACTTGATTTATTGGTTGAGGATTTAATAATTGTAGAGTTAAAAGCAGTGGAAACAATGCATCCTGTCTTTTCTGCTCAATTACTTTCTTATTTGAAATTAGCCGAGAAGCCGAAAGGATTGCTGATAAATTTTCACACAGAGAATATCTCTAAGGGCACGATTTCTCTTGTCACGGAACTATTTCGCAGTTATCCAAAATAATCTCTGTGGACCTCCGTGTACTTAGTACCTCCCGTGGTAAATCTAGTTTTCTTCAGTTTGTTCCCCCCCATCATCATTCACAATCAGTTCTCCGTTTTCACCAACCGTAAAAGCAGAGTTTTCTACTGGTGGTTCAGCAGGAGCTTCATTCAATGGCTCTGATTGTTCTATATAAGTAGGAAGAACAAGTTGCTCAGCTAATACTTCCCTGATCTTTGGAAGATCCTCCGCCGAATTGAGACCGAAATAATCCATGAAGTTTTTAGAAGTAGAGTAAACCAAAGGATGACCAGGCAGTTTTTCATTACGGCCACTGATAATGATCAATTCTTTTTCTAATAACCGCTGCACCGTGTAATCACTGCTCACACCACGTATGGCTTCAATCTCTCCTTTTGTGATTGGCTGCTTGTAAGCAATGATGGCCAGCGTTTCAAGAGCAGCCGCCGATAAACGTTTTAAAAATTTATCGCCATTAAGCTGAGCAATAGTTTTGTGATATTCTTTTTTTGTGAGGAACTGCCAGCCGCCGCCGCTTTGTTTTACTTCAAAAGGATAAAACTCAGAGTTGTATTTTTCTATGATCCCCTCAATAGCTGATTCGACCTGATCAAGAGAAATCTTTTCATCCATAAAACCAAAAGCATTGTTAATCAGCTCAACAATCTCTAAGGTCGTAAGAGGTTTATCACTGGCAAAAATGAGTGATTCGATGTGCGGTATAAGGTTAGTTATTTCCATAAACCCCAAACCCCTAAAGGGGCTTTAGAAAATTCTTTTAAAATAAAAAATGTTAGCGGTATCGAAACTAAGCATGAGAAATGATTCAATCTAAAAACGTTTTCAACAATTGTAGATATCATTGACCTAAGTTCCCCTTTAGGGGACAGGGGTACTTATCCTTGTAATGCCGCCGCTCCACTTATGATCTCCGTTAACTCAGTAGTGATTGCCGCCTGTCTCGCACGGTTGTAGGCAATTCGTAATGACCTGAGAATTTCATTGGCGTTTTCGCTGGCCTTATCCATAGCCGTCATACGGGCGCCATGCTCAGAAGCATTGGAGTCGAGAACCGCTTTATATAATTGTGTGTTAAGGATCTTGGGCATCAACTCGGTAATGAGCTGTTCTTTCGCTGGTTCAAAAATAAAATCAGCCTTTGTTGCCTTCTTTTGTTGCTTGCCGTCAGGCAGGTTCTGCACTTTCGGTACGGGCAAAAATCTTTCAACCGTGAACCGCTGAGTAGCTGCATTTTTAAATTCGCTGTACACAATTTCCACTACATCAAATTGTTTTTCCTCAAAAGCTTTCATGGCTGCCTGCGCTGCAGCCTGCACAGCTTCAAAGCTTAAATGAAGAAAAATGTCTTTATGCGTGGCATCAACTTTATAATTATTCTTCAGAAAATTCTCATAGCCTTTTTTACCAATGCTCCAGATGGTAACATTTCCTTTGGCAAATTGTGTGGAATATCTGTCTTTGATCGTTTGTTTGGCTAGCTTGATAAGATTGGAATTAAAAGCTCCTGCCAAACCGCGATCACTCGTGATCACGATCAGCAACACTTTTTCAATAGGGCGTTCAACCGCCAGACTCATGCCCGGTTCACCCTCGCTATTGCTTACAATATTGCTCAGCACCTCCTGCAGCTTGCGTGCATAAGGCCGCATTTGAATGATGGCATCTTGTGCACGGCGCAATTTTGCTGCGCTCACCATCTTCATAGCCTTAGTAATTTGCTGAGAGCTTTGTACTGATTTAATACGATTGCGAACTTCTTTAAGTTGACCAGGCATATTTGAAGCCTATCCCTCAATCCCTTTCCGAAGGAAAGGGAGGTCGGGCCTTTTTTATTTATTAAACAATTAATTAACCCACCAACTTAGAATCACTAAGCCTTCCTTTTCGGGAAGGGTTGGGACGGGCTTTCTTTCCGGCCGCAAAAGTACGGGGTTGAGGGTAAAATTCAAAAGCCCCAATCTCCTTCTCTTTCCCCGAAGAGGAAAGAGCGGTGCTTTAGTATAAGTCCAAACTGCATATCTTCCTCATCAACATCAGAATAATAATCGGAATCTTCAAAGCTCAGCCTTTTGTGTCGAAAGTCTCTTTAGGGGGATTTAAGGGGTGATTTCAATTCAAATTCTCTTGTAAATCCATAGGTAACAGAAATTCGTCCGCCAGCCTTCGTGCTTTTTTGAACCGGCCTTTCCACATCCTTATACAACAAAACGGTGATCGGCCCATCAACAAGGTTTTTTAATTTTTCGGCAGACACGATCAGCTTTCCATTTTTCACCGTATCAATTTCATTGATATCTCTATTTCTAAATGAGGTATCCACCAAACTTACTCTGATATAATCTTCGGATTCCAAACCATTAAATTCAAATGTCAAATTACCGCGGCGAACAGTGTCAGGAATTTTTGTTTTTAAAGTGAATGGCCTGTAAACAAATTCTTGTTCGTATTCTTTTTTATTAAAATCAGTAAATAAAATAGTGTGCTTGCCGGCAAATCCTTTTGCTGGTTTCTGAATTTCATAAAAAGCTCCGGTGAGCTTGGCACTGTCAATAGGAATGATCTCTCCATCCAATTCAACATTAGCAGGTCCGCTCAACATGATCGTACTTCCATTGGGCCCTCCCCTTCTGAATTGCAAATACACAGTGATCAAGCTGTCCTTTTCTTCACCTTTGATCTTGTAATCAAAAAAAATGGCATCGGGGTCCACATATTTGCCATAGCGAGTATCGTTGTCGGTGCATGAAATGAGAGTAGATAGGTAAATAAAGAATACGAAGTATATAACTGGGCCCAACCTAAGTTTTGAACGTTGCATTGCAGCAAAGTTCGTTAATTCACTCGCAGATAAAATCAGTTCAACTAAAAGCGAGCTTATCCGTGACGATCAAAACAAATAAGAAACTATTTCAAATTGGAAATTTTTTCGGTGGCTTGTAAACCCCATCCCTGCCTCCCCCCAAAATTGGAGAGAGGCGTTGCCCTGCACTGCGGGATGAGGATAAATTGAACCTGAGGCCTAAAGCCTATCCCTCGATCCCTTTCCGAAGGAAAGGGAGGCCGAGCAATGAATTTATTTCGTCGTTAGTAAGTAAGCATTTCAACATTTTATCTATGCTCAGCTAAATTCTTTCCTTGATACCGATGAATCGGGACAAGTTATGTAAGAACTAAAAGTTTGGCTTCATTCTTCAGCACCGCTCCTTCTCCCTCGGAGAAGGGGATGGAGCCTGCCTGCCGGCAGGGATGAGGCCCCAAAACCTTAAACCTTCCTTAAGCCCGAAACCAGAAACTAAGCTTTATCTTTGCCCCTCCCGGTTTATCGGGGTAGCTCTGTCAAATTGGCCTTTATCAATTTGTCGCATTCTTTTTGACAAAGGAAACAGTCATAAAAGCCATGAAAGTCATATTAGTCATATGAGTCAAATCCGTCAGCTTGTGTATATGACTTATATGACCCATTTG
>DASYQS010000032.1:0-9839 GCA_036005185.1 Chitinophagaceae bacterium
GATATCATTCCTTACATCGAATCTCACTATTCGGTTTACACGGATCGCAAACAACGTGCACTCGCAGGGTTGTCAATGGGCGGAGGACAATCCCTGAACATCGGCCTTTCGCATATCAATACGTTTGCTTATGTCGGCGGATTTTCATCAGCCCCGAACACCAATGAATTCGGTGGGCTTTCGAACAGCAAACTGTTACCGGATTTGCTGGCAGCCAGGGAACAGCTAAAAGTACTGTGGCTTGCTTGTGGCAATAAGGATGGGCTGATCGGTGTCAGCCAGCGTGTGCACGAGCACATGAAAGAACAACGGGTGCCACATGTTTGGCATGTTGATGACAATGCTCATGATGATACCGAGTGGGCCAATAACCTGTATCTTTTTGCACAGCATATTTTCAGATAACCTAGTGTATAGAGGAAATGAATACGATTTAAAAAATGCTTTTTGCCTATGACAGTTTTGGTGCTATTTCACACAGAAAGAAGTAAAAAAAGAATTGTATTGGAGATAAAAAAATGAAAATGTGGTTCAACTTAATAAACTTTTTAAATAATATGTATAAAACCATTGTTACTGTTTTACTGGTTCAATTAAGCTTTTTTGTCAATGCTCAGCATCAAACCAAAGCCAATGCCATGGGCGATGGTTATTATGTAAACCCAATTTTTAAAGGCGATTACCCCGATCCAAGTATTCTCCGTGATGGCGATAATTATTACATGGTGCATTCCTCTTTTGAATACTATGCGGGTTTATTGATCTGGCATTCAAAAGACATGGTGAATTGGAAGCCTGTAACCCATGCATTGCACAAAAACGTAGGCTCGGTGTATGCTCCCGATTTGGTCAAATACAACAATAAATTCTATATCTATTTTCCGGCGAACGGTACCAACTTTGTGGTTACAGCGGATTCGATCAATGGTAGATGGACTGAACCGGTTGAACTGAAAATTGGCAACATTGATCCGGGGCATATTACAGATGAACAGGGTAAAAGATATTTATTTTTCAGCAACGGCGGGTTTGTGCCATTGTCAGATGATGGTCTTTCTATCACCGGCAATCAAAAGAGCTCATACAATGGCTGGCCCATACCAAAACAATGGTCTATTGAGTGCTTTTGCCTCGAAAGTCCCAAACTAATAAAGAAAGGAGGCTACTATTATATTACAGTAGCTGAAGGAGGAACAGCAGGACCGGCAACTGGTCACATGGTAATTGCCGCCCGATCAAAATCGTTATCCGGGCCCTGGGAAAATTCTCCTTATAATCCGATTATCAGAACAGCAAAGCAGTCTGAAAAATGGAGATCAAAAGGACATGCTACTATAATTGATGATGCGAAAGGAAACTGGTGGATGGTATTTCACGCTTACGAAAATGACTTTTACAACAAAGGCCGCCAAACCCTGCTGCTGCCAATTGAATGGACAAAAGATGGTTGGTACAAAATACCAGCGGGCATAAAAGATGATCAGCCTATAAGAAAGCCAGGCTTGCCTGCTTCAAAAGCCGGTTTTACACTTAGTGACAACTTCGGCGGTAATAAATTAAAATCTCAATGGCATTTCTTTGGAGAATATGATACCAGCAGATTTCATTTAGCCAATAACGGTATTACCATCAAAGGAAAAGGAAATTGGGCAGGAACTTCTTCTCCCTTGCTCTGCATCCCGCCCGATCATTCTTATACCGTTGATGTAGAGCTGGTAACAGAAGGAAAAGCCACAGGCGGATTGTTGCTTTTTTACAACAGCAATGCTTATTCGGGTATACTGGCTGATGGAGAAAATTTATTGGCCAATCTCCGTGGCTGGCAGTTTGTCACCGAAAGAAATGTGATAAAAAACCATGTATTCCTCCGCATGAAAAATGTAAACAACATCGTTGATATGTATTACAGTACCGATGGTATTAAATGGAATAAGATTGAAAGTTCACTCGACGTCTCAGCCATGCACCACAATATATTAGGCGGTTTTATGAGTATGCAGATAGCGCTTTGTTCCATGGGAGAAGGCACGGTAACTTTTAAAAATTTTAAATACCAGGCGATAAAGTAAAGGCGTGTGATAAGCAAGATGAAAGCTGGCAGTTCGCTCTCCTTGGCAAGTTTAAGTAGTTGGATGAACTTGATCTATGATAGGAATGAAAATATAAAACACCGCCTCAACACAGTTCAAATAATTAAAATGAAGATGCTCCGAAAAACATTTTTCAAAAAGCAGATACCGGCTGTCCTGTTCTTTTTTCTTTTATTGAATAATGTGAATGGTCAGACAGCAATGATAAACTTCCAATCCAGGAATTTAACAAGCTTAAATGGCGATTGGAATGTTATCATAGATCCAACAGGCATTGGTGAATGGCGGCAGGTGTGGTTAGAAAAAAAGCCGCAAAAGAAAACAGATTTTATTGAGTATTCTTTTGAAGGAGGGCCGGTATTAAAAGTGCCTGGAGATTTTAATTCTCAAATGCGTGAGTTGGCCTTTTTTGAAGGAACTATTTGGTACAAGAAACAATTCCATTACTCGCCTAAAAAGGAAAAAAGACTATTTCTTTATTTCGGTGCTGTTAATTATACAGCTGATGTGTTTTTAAATGGAGAAAAAATCGGGAGCCACGAAGGTGGATTTACGCCTTTTCAATTTGAAATTACAGAGAAGGTAAAAGATGGAGTTAATACTGTCATTGTCAAAGTAAATAACATACGCCACGGAAATGGTTTGCCGGGCTATGGGTATGATTGGTTTAATTACGGCGGCATCACCCGTGATGTGGCGCTTATTGAAACCGGCAACACGTTTATTGAGGACTATTCAATTCAATTAAAAAAAGGCAGTTTGAATACTGTTCTTGGACAAATACAATTGAATGGAAAACAACAAACGCAAAACATTGAAATAAAAATTCCCGAACTCAACTTATTGTATAAAACAAGATCGGATCACAATGGGTTAGCGAGGGTTGAATTCTCATCGGCCTTTAAACTCTGGTCACCTGAAAATCCAAAGCTTTATAAGGTCATTATCAAAAGTGAAACCGATTCTGTTGCAGATAATATCGGATTCAGAAATATTGAAGTGCAGGGAAACAAAGTTCTGTTGAACAAAAAAACAATTTTCCTTAAAGCTGTTAACATTCACGAAGAAAATCCGTACAAAGCGGCAAGGGCATATTCAAAGGATGATGCTATAATATTACTGAAGGCTGCAAAAGAGTTAGGATGTAACCTTGTGCGACTGGCTCATTATCCGCATAATGAAAACATGATTAAAGAAGCCGAAAAAATGGGGTTAATGGTATGGAGCGAACTTCCGGTATATCAGCATATACAATTTGCCGATAGCAGTTTGCCATCTAAAATGGAGCTGATGCTGAAAGAAATGATCCGCAGAGATAAAAACCGTTGCGGAACGATTATCTGGAGCCTTTCAAATGAAACATATCCCGGCACTGCAAACAGAAATAAAGCGCTGATTGAGCTAACTAAAAAATGCAAGGTGTTGGACTCAGCACGGCTAATTATTCATGTCATTAACTCGCAGGGATATGCGAACAATACTTTTGAGGTGACAGATACACTTTATAAGTATTCCGATCTGATTGCGATTAATGAATACCTCGGCTGGTATGTTCCCTGGCAGGGAAAACCATCAGACACAAAGTGGAAGTTAGCTTATACGGATAAACCCGTATTTATCTCCGAGTTTGGAGGCGAAGCCCTGTATGGTGATAATAAAGGACCAACTGATGAAGCCGCTTATTGGACTGAAGCATACCAGGAAAAAATTTATATCGACCAGGTAGAAATGTTCAATACCGTTCCCAATTTATCCGGAGTTTGTCCATGGTTGTTATTCGACTACCGCTCATCGGGAAGAATGCATCCTGTTTATCAAAAAGGATACAACAGGAAAGGATTGTTGTCCGAAAAAGGAGATAAAAAGAAAGCGTGGTATGTAATGAAAGAGTATTTTAATAAAAAATAGAAAGCTTCCAGATATTGATCCGTCAAATCCATTGCACTTGTCCAATCCGTGTTCCAAAATAGTTGTTGTACATGGTAGTCCGCCGGAAGGGCAGAAGAGATTTGCAAACAACGTTTTATTTTTGAATTTAATAAAATAATAAATCACTGATGATCTTAAAAATGAAAATGAAAAAAACCATTCTTTTAGTTTTGGTACTCGTTGGTATGAATGTATGGGCAAAGGCGCAGCAGGTTACTCAACTGCAAAGTCCTGACAAATCCATCGCACTGAATGTATTCTTATCAGCTTCAGGTGAAATCCAATACACAGTAAAAAAATCAGGCGCAAATGTTATTCAAACTTCGGCGTTAGGGATGACGATGAAGGGTCATGATTTTACACAAGGCATGAAATTAGTGACGACATCAAAACCGGAACGCATAACAGAAAGCTATCAAACGAAGAATACAAAAAAAAGCAACATTACTTATCAGGCCAATCAATTGCTCGTGTCGTTTATTAATGAAGAAGAGAAAAAAATGGATATCATTTTCCGGTTATCCAATGATGGCGTGGCGTTTCGATATTCTTTTCCCTGGGTAAAGAAGAAAGAAACGATTATTAAAGAAACATCCTCATTCACATTTGACAAAAACGCAAGAGCATGGTTGCAACCCATGAGTGAAGCAAAAACAGGTTGGGAGCATTGTCATCCATCTTATGAAGAACATTATTTGCAGGACATTCCTGTTGGCACAGTATCGCCGTTAAAGTCAGGTTGGGTGTATTCTGCTTTGTTTAAAACAAATGATACATGGATATTGATCGCCGAAGCAGCACTTGATGGTACTTATTGCGGCACAAGATTGATCAATGACTCTGCCTCGTCCGTTTATTCAATCGGGTTTGCCGATCCGAGAGAAGTGTTTACAGGCGGTGGCTATTTGCCGGAAAACAATAGGCCTTGGCTTACACCGTGGCGCATTATAACAATCGGAAGTTTGAGAACAATTGCTGAATCCACATTGGGTACCGATTTAGCACCGACAGCAGTGTTAAAGGACGTCTCTTTTGTAAAACCCGGAAAAGCCAGTTGGAGTTGGATCAATAGCAAGGATGACAACATCACTTTCAATGAACAAAAGAAATATATTGATTATGCCTGTGACATGCATTGGCAGTATTGCCTGGTAGATGCAGACTGGGATACGAAGATCGGTTATGATAGCATAAAAATTCTTAGCGATTACGCTGCCAAAAAAAATGTCGGTTTGCTATTGTGGTACAATTCTGCGGGTAATTGGAATACGGTAAAATATCATCCGAAGGACCTATTACTGACAAAAGAAGGAAGAGAAAAAGAATTCAGTCGTTTGCAGTCATTGGGCATTAAAGGCGTAAAGATTGATTTCTTCGGTGGCGATGGCCAGAGCATGATTGAATACTACATTGACATTTTGAATGATGCTGCAAAATATAAGCTACTTGTAAATTTTCACGGCGCTACGTTGCCAAGAGGCTGGCAAAAAACATATCCTCACTTGATGACAACCGAAGCAATTTATGGAATGGAGATGGTAACGTTTGACCAGAATGCGGCCGATAAGCAAGCCAACCATTGCGCTATGTTGCCATTTACAAGAAACGCATTCGACCCGATGGATTTTACACCAATGAATCTTACAGGGCTTACTTCGTCCAATTGCATCCGAAAAACTACTCCCGCATTTGAACTGGCTCTTTCGGTTTTATTCTTGTCGGGTATACAGCATTATGCACAATCACCGGAAGGAATGGTGAAGGTTCCTGATGATGTAAAATATTTTTTAAAAACGCTTCCTGACTACTGGGATGATGTAAAATTTTTGGAAGGCTATCCCGGGAAATATGCTGTCATCGCCAGGAGAAGTGGTAATCGCTGGTATATTGCCGGTATTAATGGAGATATAACTGAAAAGAAAATAAGCCTTGACTTTACTTCATTTAAGAAAAGTAAGGCAACTCTTTTCACAGACGGTGCAAAGGATAAACTGTTTTCAAAAACAGTCCTGAACACTGCAAGACAAAAGAAGTATGATATTGCATTAAATGTAAATAGTGGATTTGTAATGGTGCTTGAGTGATTTCATACGCTAATCTAAAAAAAACAAGACAAGGCCAAACCATCTAAAATTGAAAATTGAAATGAAGATTCCAGGAAAAACATTTTTTGATAGATGGGATCAGCATTCTTTGGTTTAAATCCATCCGAACTTAAAAAGCGGGAGATAAATTGAAGAATGATGCCTTATCCGAAAGTGGAGGAGTGGGAACAATTGATGTGGTCATTTCAACAACCCTTGCCCTGGGCAAAAGAAGGAGAAAAGTGGATGCTGATGGATAAAATATTTAAGCTCTGGTGTATCGGACTTGCATAAAGCTTTTTCATCATGACTCTTCCGTTTAAGAGAAAGCTGGCAATAAATATTCTATTATGAAACTTTCAAGAGATATTATAAAAAGCATCGGTGCAGAGAACGTGGTAATACTGGATGAAAGCATATTCGAACTTCCTGAAAGGTATTGAAATGACAGGAACTGGTATCGGAGTCAGTCAATTCTATCAAACCGGTTGTTACATTTTGTTTTGTCAACTTGATAAGGGTTCTTGACTATTTATAAAATTTTTCGCTGGGTTTTATTGGAAGTTTTTTGTAAGGAAGATTAGATCTTTGTAGAATAATGATAGCTCCAGTTTGCTTGGCCGAATTGCTTCCATATTACTATCATTATTAAACGAAAGTAATAATGAAAATACTTCAATCAATTCAATTGCTGCTTATCATCAGTACAACACCTTTTGCACAAAGCCCTGATACAAACGGTACACTTCGACCCTGGTCCAATACACCAGCATATGATTTTCCCCGTATTGACAAAGACATGAAAGCCATCTTCCGTTTAAAAGCTCCATATGCAACAAAAGTACAGGTAGATCTTGCCGGCATGAATGATGGGGTGATGGGTACTGATAGCTTCTGGACAGTTATTACAAAACCACTGGCTCCAAGCTTTCACTATTACTTCCTTTTTATTAACGGTGTAAGGGTTGCAGACCCTGGAAGTGAATCTTATTGGGGAACCGGTAAATGGTCAAACGGCATTGAAGTGCCTACCCCTGGTGAAGATTTTTATATGGCGAAAGACGTACCGCATGGAGAATTAAGGGCTGTTTATTATTATTCAAATACAATGAAGGAAACACGCCGTTGCTTTGTTTATACTCCTCCTGGTTACGACAAAGACACTAAAACAAAATACCCCGTGCTGTATTTGCAACATGGCATGGCTGAAGATGAAACTGGTTGGTCAAGCCAGGGGCACATGAATTACATATTGGACAACCTGATCGCTGAAGGAAAAGCAAAGCCGATGCTCGTAATAATGGAAAGCGGCAACATAGAAGTAGCATTCAGGCCGAAACCCGGTGAAGACGTGGCAAAGGCACGAGGCGAGTATGGCTCTTCGTTTACTCCAATGCTATTGAATGATGTAATTCCGATGATTGATTCAAAATTCCGTACACTTACTGATCGTGAAAATAGAGCTATGGCGGGATTATCTTGGGGAGGATTTCAAACATTCAGCATCACACTTAATAACCTGGATAAATTCGCTTATATCGGCGGTTTCAGTGGTGCAGGTATGTTTAATCCTCAAACGGAACTTAAAACAGTTTATAATGGAGTATTCAGCGATCCTGCTGCTTTCAATAAAAAAGTTCGTGTATTCTTTTTGGGCATTGGTTCGGCAGAAGGACAAAGGATAAAAGGATTAAATGATGCTCTCAAAGCCGCAGGTATAGATAATATCTATTACGAATCACCGGGAACAGCACATGAATGGCACACTTGGCGCAGGTGTCTTTACCAGTTTGCTCCTCTGCTTTTCAAAAAATAATTTTTCTATTGATGAATTAGAAGTAAGTCCAGGTAGAAATATCGGAGACAATTGTCAGCTATTTAAACAATTATGCCTTATAAGATGTTTTGATCAAAGTACTTTTTTATTGTCTGTCTTGGTAAACATCGAAATATTTTAAGTTTGGCTATATTGTGTAAGATTTGCGTTATACTTGACGAACTGGGAGGTAGTGAGTAATTCATGAGTCAGTAATCTTAAGCTCCGTCACAATATTGATTTCCAAAACATTTTGAGAAAGGTTCGAATCCCTCTCTCTCCGCAGGTATCCGATGAAAGTATTGATTTTACTACGTTTTCCGCAATTCTGAACAAATACCCGGAACAGTTTTTAAACTTAAAAAGCGGAAAACATGACTACAAAAGAAACTCCTTTCACAACTCCACAGGTTAGTGCAAAAGGCACAGATTGGTTTGTATGGTTTAGGTTTTTTCACGGAGGCAAATGGCATCTGAGAAAATACCGTGAAGACCTTAACAGAATTAAAAACAAGAAAGAAAAAGCTAAGTATGCAGAAGCATTAGCCGAAGCAAGACACGAATGGTTAAAGTCTGGCTGGAATCCTATTGCAGACCCGGAATTTAAAGCCCGGAATGTTACAAAGGAAAATGAAATTAAGAGAATGACATTTAAAGAGGCAATGGATTTTGCGCTTGAAAAGAAACGCCCAGATCTTGCAAAAAAGTCTTATCAGGATTATAAAAACATTTTGTGCATAACTAAAAACATGGCTGAAATTACCGGCATTGCTTTTTTGCAAGCCTCGATGATTAATCGGATTCATGTTCTTACACTCTTAGAAGAAATGAGTAAGGCCCGCAAGTGGTCAAACCATAGACATAATATGTATTTAGGCTGCATACGTTCCATGTTCACAGTATTAGTTAAATGGTTAGCTATTGAACATAACCCGGCCACATTGATTGAAGAAAAACAAATAACTGAAAGCAACAAATATGCAAGCTTCACCGAAGATGAAAAGAAGAAAATTTCCGACCACTTATTAAAGACCCACGAAAAGTTTTTCAATTTTGTGCAAGTAATTTACCAGACCGGAATACGCCCTAAAGAATTGTTGGCACTCAAAGTCGAAGCTGTAGATTTGAAACGCAGGGTAATAACAATCATTCCAAACTTTGACGAAGAAAACAGTAAAACAAAATTCATTCGGCCTGTACCAATCCCGGACGTTTTAATACCAATTTTAAAGTCGTTGCGTTTGGAACAATACCCGAAAAACTTTTTTGTTTTTGGTAGTCCGTTTGAACCTGGAAAGGGCAACCGGGGTACTGGTTCAATGCGGTACACAAAAGCCCAAAGATTAGGGTTAACTTTTCAGCCCCCTTGTGGTAAGCAAGGTGCAATGAGGGACGACTATTTTATACCCTCAC
This sequence comes from Chitinophagaceae bacterium, assembly GCA_036005185.1. Classification (GTDB taxonomy): domain Bacteria; phylum Bacteroidota; class Bacteroidia; order Chitinophagales; family Chitinophagaceae; genus VBAU01. The sequence goes on from DASYQS010000032.1 coordinate 9,333, forward strand.
CTTACAAGGGTTCACGAGATACAGTAACAAGACTATGGAAAAGACTGATAAAAGATGAAGGCACGGGATTAGGTATTCACAAATGCCTGTATGCAGCGAAGCATACCGGCGCAGACGACAAAATTTTAGCTGGGATTGAATTGGATAGCCTGCGCAATATGTATGGTCATAGGTCAAAGTATATGACAGAAATTTATGCAAAACAGGTAACAGAGCTTTACAATAGTGAAATAATGAGCAAGTCACCTGCGTTCACACGTGCTAAGGTTAGAAAAATTGCTTAGCTGTTCTCTACGTTTAATTTGTTCCAACTAAAGTTGACAATCAATTTATATTGGAACAAGAAGTTGCGTAAATTTATGAGTAAGCGGCAAGCTATAAAATTAATGCCTAAAAATCGTTTTATCTGACTGCGATAACCTTATAAATGCAATTATATGTTAGTAAACAAATGCTGCAACAAGTACAGGGATTACATATTAATCCTCCTTGTTACTATATTCATTT
>DASYQS010000033.1:0-4369 GCA_036005185.1 Chitinophagaceae bacterium
ATGAGTACCATCAACGTTGTTCGAAACAAAATTTTATATCGCATGTTTGCTGTTATCAAACGACAAACACCATTTTTAGAGGACTATTTACAAGCTGCATAAAACATTTTTTTGGCAGTTTGTTAATCTTAGAATACGCAATGTATTTTGTAATCTTGGCGCACATTGCGGTTCATGGCGACCTTTGCGTTACTGTATTTTAAATCTGTTTGGAAAATCAATTGGGCCATCAAAAGATGTAAAACAGAGACTTTATAAGATATAAATGACAAATATTCCTGCCTTCAAAAAAAATTTTTGTTTGGGATGGTTGCTAAGCGGTGTTTTAAAGTTGTATTATTAAATCGTTACCCAATTATTAACACCGTATGAGTTTATTGTACAAATTTTCAACTCTTTGCAATGGAATTTTCTGATAAAATACCGAAGCTCATAGCAGGCTGGCTCAGAGGCACCCTCACACCCGCCGAGCAGCAGGAGCTGGATAATTGGATAAACGAAAGCCCGGCAAACAGGCTCTTTTTTGTTGAATCAACTGATGAAAAGCTGCTGGCAAAAGAGCTGCAACAGTTCAACCAGCGTGATGCAACCTCTCGATTAGATGACACCCTGCACACCGTTGACCCCGAAACCAAACCCATTCAAGGCGGCATATCGGCCACGATGAAACGATTCATGATCGCGGCTTGCATCATCTTGGTCGCAGCGGCTGGCATCTATTTTTTAGTTCGCCACAATGCTGATAAAGATATGGCCGATACTACTATCCCAACCACCGCTCCCAATAACGATGTACAGCCCGGCACCGAAAAAGCCGTGCTCACCCTGGCCGACGGCACCAAAATTATTTTAGACAACACCGCCAACGGAACCATTGCACAGCAAGGCAACACTTCGGTCATGAAAGAAGATGGCCTGCTGGCGTACAACACCGATAAAAACAAGCCCCAGGCTGTGGTCATGTACAATACCCTGAACACCACCAAGGGTCAGGAGTTCAGATCGCTGGTATTGTCCGATGGCACAAAGGTTTGGCTCAACTCGCTTTCCTCCATTCATTTTCCCACTTCCTTCACCGGTAAGGAACGGAAAGTGGAAATAACAGGCGAAGTATACTTCGAGGTCACCAAAAATCCTCATCCCTTCCGCGTTTCGGTAAATGGCACCGACATCGAGGTCTTCGGCACCCATTTCAATGTAAATGCTTACGATGACGAATTGGTCATTAAAACAACATTGCTGGAAGGCTCCATCAAAGTATCAAAAAATGGGAACCAAAAAATGGTAAAGCCGGGCCAGCAAGCGCAAACAAAAAAAGGCAGCAACGATATTCAGATCACCGTGGCCGATCTGGACCAAACCATTGCTTGGAAGGAAGGATTCTTTCTGTTCAAGAACAACGACATTCAAACCATCATGCGCCAGATATCACGCTGGTATGATGTGGAGGTGGTGTATCAGGGAACAACAACAGAAAAATTCTCCGGCCGTGTAAACAGAAATACCAATTTATCCGAGGTATTAAAAGCCTTTGAGGAAAGCAATATCCATTTCAAGATCCAGGAAAAAACCATAACCGTAATGCCCTAATGATCATGAACACAAAAACAAAAAAAATAATTGCACGACTGCATATACAAAAGCATTTTCAAATTCTATTCATCTGTTAACCTCCATACGAAACGCTTGCTTTATAGCAGATGAATGGGAACAAAAAAATATTTCGAATGTTGAATGTTTTTTGCGGATCAGGAATGGAGGACAAGGTTTAGACGAATGCAAAGCTTATTGAAAACAAAAAAGGAATGGAGAATGGCCAATGGATCATCCGTAAAAGAAACATCATAGTTCTTGCAAAACAGTCGTTTCGTTTCACAATTCTCTACTAGTGTTTAACAGCCCGCCAAGGGTCTGTTTTTACAGTGCCCTTGGCATTTGGGTTTGTTTCAGAAAACAAACGCAGCGGGTCTATTGTGAACAGACCGGTTCTATAAAATGCTTTAGTGAATAGGGTAGGGAATACGATCGCGATAAGGAGAAAGCTGTAAGATCAATACTTGTTTTGGAAAATATTGAGGGGTTCATCCTTGGCCATTCCTGTGAAAACGGTTGCACAGATACGAAAGGGTTATTCAGCCCTCAGCTATAGATCAAAAGCCATTAAATCTTATTCTCATGTGCCTTAAAAAAATGCCGTTTCGGTGTAGTGAACCGGAACGGCTGATTAAGGTTAGTCAAAAATTCGTGCATGAACTCTATTTCTAAACCTTAAACAAACCAAAATTATGCTACCAGTTGCTCTTTGCCAATTTCGATTTCCAATTGTTGGGCGAGCGGCCACTAAAACCCGCCTGCCGGGTAGGCAGGCTTGGATGATGATGAAACTGACCCTTATCTTATTAACGGCTTTTTGCGTTCAGCTAAGTGCAAAAGGATTTAGCCAGGGTATCACCATATCCGAAAAAGAAGCCTCCTTGGAAAAAGTGATCAATGAAATAAGCAGGCAAAGCGGCTACAACATTTTTTACACCGAATCAATTCTCCAGCAGGCAAAAAAGATCACCATCGATGTTACCAACGTCTCCCTCACCGAAGCTCTTGATCTTTGTTTCAAAGACCAGCCACTCACCTACACCATCACAGGAAAAACAATTATCATCAAGCAAAAACCCGAACCTAAAAAAAAAGATGAGCAACCGACCGTCATTCCTCCCATTGATATAAAAGGAAAAATTGTAAATGAAAAAGGTCAGCCTATAGCCGGCGCCAGCGTAGCAGTAAAAGGAACAGACAAAGGCACCAGCACCGATGAAAATGGTGAATTCATTCTAACCGCAGTAGATCCCAATGCCACCTTGCTCATTAGCGGTGTAAATATTGAAAGCTTTGAATGGAAGTTAAAAGGAAGAAGCAATTTAGGAGACATTAGTGCTATTACTAAAATAGTGGTGGGCGAAGGTGTTAGTGTGAAAGCAAATACTGGTTATGAAGCTGTTGATCCCACAAGAAGGCCCGGCTCATATGTGGTAATTGGTAACGATTTGCTTAACAGAACAGTAAGTACTGACATCTTGAGTAGGCTTAACGGCAATGCACCCGGCTTACTATTTAACGGCGGTTCGGCGTCGTTAGGATATTTAAATATTCGCAGCCGTAGTACCATATTTGGTAAAACTTCTCCATTAATCGTAGTTGACAATTTTCCTTATTATGGTGATATCCTTAGCATTAATCCAAATGATGTTGAAAGCATAACAATATTAAAAGACGCAGCAGCGGGTTCTATATGGGGCATGATGGCAAGTAACGGTGTGATTGTAATCACAACAAAAACGGGCAGATATAATCAACCAATCCAAGTTTCTATAAATTCAAATGTCACGATATCAGAAAAAATGGATTTCTTTTCTTCTCCTCAAATGAGTACTGAAGACTTCATTGAGGTTGAAAAATTTTTATTCAACAAAGGTTATTATGACGCTGCAATAAACTCATCTTCGCGGCCGGCATTAACACCGGTCGTGGAGGTTTTGCTCAAGAAAAGAAATGGACAACTATCAGACGCAGTTGCAACATCCCAAATTGAAAATTTGAAAAGCCTTGATCTAAGGTATGACAAGAACAAATATTTTTTTCAAAGGCCAGTCAGTCAACAATATTCAGTAAATCTTAGCGGAGGCAGCGTTAATCAGAGATATTACTTGTCAGTTGGATGGGATAAAAATTTGCGACCTAAAACCGGAAATGAGTTTACGCGGTTATCTATAAATGCAAATAACAGCTACAAGCTAATAAAAGACAGATTGGAAATCACAAGCGGAATCATTTACAATCAAAACAATTCAGAAATTAATAGTGCAGGTGTGCCAGTAGGATATCCCTATGCTCGACTAGCCGATGAGTTTGGTAATAGTTTACCCATAGCCAGATATCGCCAAGGGTATATCGATACAGCCGGAGCAGGAAAATTATTAGACTGGAATTACTATCCACTCGAGGAATTAAACTTGTCTGATCACACCATAAAAGGAACAGGTTATCAAATAAATACCGCCGCGAAATATAATATAATAGAGGGGCTCGATGTTGCCTTAACCTTTCAATACAGAAAGGAAATATTAGAGGACAGAGATCTTAAAAATTTAGAGACTTTTTTTACCAGGGACTATATCAATTCATTTAGCTCAATAAATTGGGCAAATGGTACGGTAACACGTCCCGTTCCTTTAGGAGGCATTCTGGATGTCATCAGTTCCCAATCAACTTTCAAAAATTTCCGCTCTCAAATAAATTATAGCCATTCCTGGCCAAACCAACACGATGTTACAGCCTTGATTGGAGGTGAAATTAGTGAAGCAATTACCAATAA
>DASYQS010000034.1:0-23472 GCA_036005185.1 Chitinophagaceae bacterium
TTCCTTCTGCAGATATTAAAACGTAACAGATAGAATAGATATTTATCAAGTCGAACCTATTTGGAGCGAGAATTAAGTAAACTCGCCTATAATTTTTAAATCTTCGAGAATTTGGTTCGACTTTATGACCTTTCGGGCTACATAAAGGCTCTGTTAAAGGGGCCTTTTTATGTGCTATACTGTTTACATATTGTATTCTTTGTCTGGTAACACCATCTATATCGGATATACTTCAAATCTTATTCAGCGTTTTTATTCTCATAATATTTATGGTCATGACTGGACGCGGCGATTTCGTCCATGGATAGTAATTTATACTGAATGGTCTGAAAGCAAATCAGAAGCATTGTGCAGAGAAAAACAATTAAAATCTGGCAAAGGAAGAGAATGGATTTGGAGCAAAATCAATAGTCAATTTAATATTTCAGGATTCTAGTTACAAACATCAACAATAAAACATTTTTTGTGCCGATGAGTCCGCGGCTTACCACAAGGTCATTCACGAGACTCATCAGGTAAGAAAATGGAACTTCACTCTTTTGAAATTCAACAGCTAGTGCGAAAAGGGCAGAGAACTGCTAAAATAACGCTAAGAGCAGGCGATGTTAAAGAAAAAGATGAGGCGAATTAATATAGATTAACTTTTAGTTTGATCTATTGCATTTTTTTTTGTTGTAATTTTTTAAACAAATTAAAAATGACAATGACAAAACTATTAAGCACCGAAAAAATTACAATCCAATTATTTGAACCCGTTGAAAAGAATAATTTAATAATTGCTGGTAAATCGGAAGAGCAACTTGCGGCAGCAGTTACTGACCCCGCCTTTGAAAAATTTCGCATCAGTAATCACTGGCACAAATTGGTTCAGTCTAATTCACTTTTTTTGTTACGCTTATTTATATAAATTAAAAATGATAAAGACAGAGCTATCGGACGCCCAAAAACTACCATCCAATTATTTGAAGCCCGTTGAACTCTGACAGAATCCTGAAATTATTGACATTATTATTTTGAACCAATAAGGACTGCAGCCAACATGCGGTTCTCTGCCAGCCTGCAATGTACTGGCGCCACCGATAAAGAAAGTTGAACTTATAGTGCGGCTCGGCCGGAAAATTTTCTAAATTCAACGGTCGGCAGCAAGCCGGCGAACGTGGTAGCACATTAAGCTATGAGTATGAATAGAGCCGTCTTGATCAAGGGCAGGTGTGACAAGCTTCCGCTGGTCTCAGGTTGCTGTAACGGGTTCTTACTTTGTTTAAAAAGAAATCCAGTGGATTATTTTTTATTTATCAATTGTACAGGCTGGAAGAAGGGAGAAAAATATGAAACTATTTATGATTAGAAAGTTATCTGCCCTTCTTCTTACTATTTGGTTTAGCCGACGTTTCCTTAGCTACGCTATTATATACTTCTTCAAAAGATCTGCCTTTGTGTTGGGACCATAACGCTGAAAATTTTATTTCAATATTTTTCAATAATTGAACGCAGAGTTCTTTATCATCATCGGTTAAGTCATGAGCCATCAACTTTGCATTTTTTTTGATTCTTTCAGAACATACTTCGACTACTTTTTCACCCTTAGGAGTAAGTTCAATCCTTTTAGAGCGTTTATCTTCTTTATCATCGTACTCTTTAAGCAAACCTCTTTTTTTCATTCGGTTTAGCATATCTGTGCCGCTTGAAAGTTCGAATAAGTTAGCATAAATTACTTCGGTTTTCTTTGGATTTTTTTCCTGCTTAATAGTAACCAGCATACCAAATTCTTCAATCTGATTCAAATCAGTACCATTAAGAGCCTTGTTTGCATATAACATATTCAGTTTACTAATTCTGCCGATTATTTTCATTAAAAGCCCATCGATAAGTTGAGGAACCACGCCTCCAACCAATGTCCCTTTTACATTTTGGTCGTTTTGATGAGCAAGATAATACCTGCAAAAATCCTGAATGCTTCCCTCCGGATGTTTAGCCTCAAAATTCCCCCATTCGTTCACAAGTGTAATTGTCTTATTCATAATGTATTATTTCGGTTACGTAGCAAATTTAATAAAAATACTTCGCTTACTTGTATTTTATATCGCAAACGTAGTATATTTGCTAAATAAATAACGTTACCGAATTAAAATAAACAAATGGAAAGACCCCAAAAAACGAAAGCAAACTACTGGACTGTAGAAGGGTGGATCAGCTTTTTAATTCTATTATGAGGAATCTTCTGTGCATTCCCTACTAAGATTTATTCTCAAACAATACAAAAAAGAGGAGACAAAAATGGAGACGAATCAAATATTCAAAAAGACAGAAACATCTGAGCGAATTTTTATCGACAGGTTTATTGTGCCTCAAAAGGCCAAACCTGAGTTTATTGAAAGAATGAATATCAACAGGAATTTCATTAAAAATCTCCCTGGATTTATTGAAGATGCAGTTTATGAGCGAAGTGATGAACAAGGAAACCTGATCTGTGTAACGGTTGCTGTTTGGACAAGCGAAGAAGCTATAAAAAAAGCTAAAGAAGCTGTGCAAGCTGAATATAAAAAAGAAGGCTTCAATCTTCAGGAGATGATCGAACGATTAAACATTACCATGGTGGAGCGAGGCGTATATACAAAACAGAATTAAAGATATTTCTATGCAAAGAATAATTGTATTCGGGGCAGGAACAGGTTGCGATCAAAAAGCGTAATCATTACAAAATGAAAAGAGATGGTACAAAATATTTATCAGATAGCCTTAGTGGCCCATATTGTTGGTATTACTATCATGGCGGGAACAACATTCATCGATTTTATAGCCTTTAAACATTTCTGGAAAATTTTCTCTGCGGATAAAGCTAAAAGCCTTGTATTTGAAGATAATCTATACAAGCTTCAACGATTCATAGGTATAGGAATGCTAGTAATAATTATCTCAGGAGTATTAATGATGGTGTACATGCACCAGGTTTGGGGGCAGCAAACCTGGTTTCGGGTAAAAATGGGCATACTTGTACTTATTATTATAAATGGATTAGTTATCAGGAGAAGAATGGGTTCTAAGTTGAAAAAGCTTTTAGCCAAACAATCATTAGAGATGAGTTTTAACGCTAGACTATCCGGATTTAGAAGAAACATCACGACAGTACATATTTTTCAAATGCTTTTTTTCATAATCATATTTGTATTGAGCGTTTTTAAATTTAATTGAAGATTAACAAAGCACAAATCTTAGGGAGGAAGAATATAGTATTACTAGTTATACATCCGACGAAAACAAAACTACCGCGCATGGCAACCCTTCCCGACCAATTAACAATAGTGTCGATAACGATGAATCTTACTTAAATAAAAATGTGCTAATTGTCATGACTAAAATGGTACGCAGGGATTGCAAATGTTGCTAATCTTCATAAAACAAATGAGATAACATTTTAATTATTCAAACGATAACGAATGATAAGAATGCAATGCTTGTGTTTAAGGATCAACTTAGTTTCAGTGAAACAAACAAAATTGCAAATTATGTTCACACACCCCAAATAAAATATAAAAAACAAAATATAAAAACTCATAAAATGAAAAACGATCCGGCATTACCCATCTATGATCTGGTGATTTTAGGTGCAAATGGTGGCATTGGCCGCCAAGCTGTAGAAATTGCTTTAAAACAAGGTCATCGAGTTACGGCCATTTTACGCAGTCCCGCTAACTTAACAATCACACATCCAAATCTTATAGTTGTGAAAGGTGATATAATGAAACCAGAAACATTTGAAAAATATCTGGAGAATAAAGATGCGGTGATATCTGCAATAGGTAAAAACTCCCTGAAGGAAACAATACTGTACTCCGAGGGAAACAAAAATCTTTTAAACGCTATGAAGAAAATGGGCACAACCCGCGTTTTTTTCATATCTGCCTCAGGTCTTGATGTCAATCCTTCTCACAATTTTTTCATACGGCTGGTAACGAAATATATATTACAAAGGGTTTTGAAAAATATGTATGCGGATTTAGAAAGAATGGAAAAAACAGTAAAAGAGAGCGATCTGAACTGGACAATTATGCGTCCTCCCCAACTCACAAATAGACCATTCACGGGCCATTACCGTTTTGCTATTAATGGTTTTTTAAAGAATGGCTTGAGAATTTCAAGAGCCGATCTTGCGAATTTTATGATTAGTAATATAACAAATGCTGCGATTTACAAGACAACCATTGAAGTTGCTTATTAAAGGATTGATGTTAATTATTCCCGTTGAAAAGACGTTCACATTTTTGTTGATAATTAGTTTTTAAAAATCGTCACTGAACCTCCATTTACACCTTGATACTTGGTATACCTTTTTAACTTTGGGGTCTAAAAACGAGGGATGACAGACTCCTTTTTTTTCTTTTGGCCAGGGCAGTTTATGTACATTGGAAAGGCAGCTGACACTGCTATACATGACCACCACGCCATACAAATTGCAATCAGTCTTGATAGGCCTTTTGAAATAAAATGGCTGAACAATTCTTTAAAACTTACTGCAGTAATTATTGATTCTGATGAGCCGCATGAATGTAAAACATCAGACAACACTTTTCTCTTTTTGAACATTGCTCCTGAAAGCAAGATCGCTGCTGCGCTAAAAAAGTGTTACCTCGGCAGTCAAAATATTTCAAAGTTGCCTCGAGATAAAGTTGATGATTTCATAAAGGCGATTTTAAACCAACTAGGTGGCCAAGAAACCAGCGACAACATTTATTTAATAACCCAACAATTTCTTCACTCACTTTCTAAAACAGATGAATCGCGCTTCATAGATGAAAGAATTGCGACCGTTATAAAAATATTGAACGAAAAACAAGATGACAGAGTTCCTTTAAAAGAATTAGCTAAACTTGTTTTCATTTCACCAAGCCGCCTGGTACATTTGTTTACTGAGCAAGTCGGGATACCCATCCGCAAATATATTCTATGGAAAAAACTCCTGACCGCTTTTGAAAAAGCAGCAGAGTCGCAGAACATCGCGGATGCCGCATTGTATGCAGGTTTTTCAGATGCACCCCATTTCAACCGTACCTTCAAAAGAATGTTTGGGCTCAATCCTTCCACTATTCTGAAAAATAGCCAGATCATTCAAGTCAATTGAAAAGAGCTGCTGTTCCTTTGCGTCATAAAATTTAAATTATGTACGCAATAAATCACGCAGCAACTGCATTGCTGATCAAAAAAAAGCAACCAGAAACACCCATGTGGCCGCTGCTGATCTCCGTTCAACTGGTAGAGGTATTCTGGGTGCTGTTCAATTACCTGGGATGGGAACATTTCTCCATTACAGAAGGAAAACTACATCTTGATTTTCTTCCGTACTCCCATTCAGTATTTTCGGGACTAGTGTGGGCAGGAATTTCATTTACGATCATCGATGGCTTTTTTAAGGACAGAAAGCTGGCCATTATATTTGCCATTGGTGTTTTATCTCACATAGTGATCGATATGTTCTTTCATGAAAAAGACATTCGCCTCTCACCGTTTTTTGCTACTCCTGTTTGGGGAGCGGGCATCATCGATCACCCATGGCTGAATTTCGCGATTGAATTTTTGTACGGATTATTTTGCTGGTGGTATTTTAAAGGCCCAACTTCACTGCTTTGGGTGATAGTCATATTCAACCTTATCGATCTGCCGATCATGTTGGCGCACGGAAAGTATCTCGCTCCCCTCGAGCATTATCCATTTCTTCTTCCCACCGTCATACTTTTTCAGATCGTGGTGACTTGGTATTTTGTTTGGCGAACTAGCAAAAGATAAATAACAATGTGAGGTAAACAGCTATTAATTCATTTTAAGCGTCTGTTCTTTCAATTACTTAGCTTTACGGTTTCATATGGAATTACAAGGTTCAGGGCAGCCAGATCCATTGAATAAAGCATGCAGGGAAGTGCAATCGCTCCAAGACCAATCCACTCGCGGCGACCGGTCTTTAAATGAATAGGTGAAGATTCTTTCGTTAATCATTGTCATGTACATTGTCCATTTTAATAGTTGTCTTCGCTTCACCAAATTAACTGTAATGGTAATAATTGATAGTGTGTGATTGCGTCAAATTAGGGTGAATTGCAACTTATTGAAACAGATGACCAAAAGGACCGGCATGGAAGCGGATCAATGTTATTAGCACTTACAGAGATGTATATGCTTCTTCAAAAATTTTCTCAGAAATATTAATAGTAAATTGATTGATGAATTGATCATTGCTTATATCTGTATCCCTATAAATTCTATCTAATCCTGTAAATTTAAATATGGATTCCCCTTTATTCGTAACAGAACTAAAAAAACATATAGATGATGTTCTTGATGATAAATATTCGTTGGGCATGTATGCAACGGATGCCAGTCACTATCAGATATTCCCGTTGGCCGTCGTCTTGCCCAAAGATGAATCGGAGGTAAAAAAAGCGGTAGAAATTGCGAGAAATTATAAAATAAAGATCCTTCCACGCGGAGGAGGGACTAGTCTTGCAGGTCAGACGGTAGGGAAAGCTATGGTGATTGATTTTTCCAAATACATGACAAAGATTTTGGAGATCAATGAAAAGGAAAGATGGGTGAGAGTGCAGCCGGGCCTTGTACGCGATGAGCTGAATGAAGAAATGGCAAAATTCAATTTGCATTTTGCTCCCGATCCTGCCACTTCAAGCAGGGCCAATGTGGGCGGTATGGTGGCGAATAATTCTTCCGGAACGAAAAGTATCCTATACGGTAAAACTGTTGATCACATTCTTGAAGCAAAAATTTTACTTGCTGATGGCACTGAACTTTTACTAAAAGAATTTATTCCTCACGAATATCAAATTAAAGCGCAGCAAAAAAACAGGGAAGGTGAGATCTATCATAAACTCCAGGAGACAATCTTACATAACAAAGACGAAATAAAACAGCGGTTTCCAAAAGTAATGAGAAGAGTGGGTGGATACAATCTTGATGAATTTGTATATACGGACAATTGGAATTTAGCAAAGCTTATAACCGGAAGCGAAGGGACATTAGCTGTCATTCTTGAAGTAAAACTCAATCTTGAGCCTCTTCCAAAATTTAAGTCAGTGGCCGTAGTGCATTTTTCTGAATTGATTGAAGCGATAAGTACAGTGCGCCACATGCTCGATTATCGCCCTTCGGCCATTGAAATACTCGATAAAACAGTTTTGGATCTGAGCAGGGAAAATCTAACTACGAAGCAGCACTGTCATTTTATTGAGGGTGGTCCTGCAGCCATTCTGATTACAGAATTTTATGGAGATAGTTTTGAGGATGTAATGCAACGGCCTCTTGCGATGATTGAAAAACTGAAGAGCCTTAGACTTGGGTATGCATATCCTGTGTTTCCCAGCGGTAAGGAATATGATGATGTGTGGGTAGTTCGTAAAAAAGGGTTGGGATTAATGATGGGGCTCAAGGGAGAAAAAAGAGCCTTGTCATTTATTGAAGATGCCGCAATACCAATAGAATTCTTACCGGAATATATTGATCAGGTGCTTAAAATTTGCGCCAGACATAATACAGAAGTATCAATGTATGCACATGCCAGCGTTGGAGTTATTCATGTGCAGCCACTCTTGGATCTTCGCGAGAGGCAGGATATTAAAAACCTGAAAAATATTGCCGATGAAACATTTGAGTTGGTAGTTAAATATGGCGGTTCATGGAGCGGAGAGCATGGAGATGGCCTGGTGAGGAGTGCTTATAATGAAAGTTTTTTTGGTACTCAACTGTATAATGCATTCAGAGAAATCAAACATTTATTTGATCCGGAAAACTTAATGAATCCCGGAAAAATTGTGAATGCACAAACCATTGAACAGAATCTCCGGTATGGCATAACGTATAAAGACAAGGAAGTAAAAACAGTGTTTCAATACCGGGCTGAAAATAATTTCACGGAATCAGTACACATGTGCACTGGTGTGGGAGAATGCCGGAAGTTACAGGGCGGAACCATGTGTCCCAGTTTTAAAGCTACCCGTGATGAAGAACATTCCACAAGAGGAAGAGCGAATGCTTTGCGATTAGCTATGTCTGGTCAGTTGGATAAGGAAGGTCTTACCAGTAAACGACTTCATGAAGTATTAGATCTTTGTTTGTCATGCAAGGCCTGTAAATCGGAATGCCCGAGTAACGTGGATATGTCTAAAATGAAGAGTGATGTTTTACAAATGTACTATGACGAACACGGCATTAGTTTACGTGATCGCCTTATCAGGAGTTCCTCAGATGTTGCTTCACGACTGTCAGGAACATTGTCACAACTTGTAAATTCTATTCAAAAAACAAAACTGTTCAGAGCTGTTTTACAAAAACTCACCGGCTTTGATAAACGCAGGATGTTACCTGAATATGCCAGGGAACCTTTTTATAAATGGTTTGAGAAGAAGAAGAATATTTTTAAAAGTTCAAAAAAAGTAGTTCTGTTTGCAGATACTTATCTGAATTTTCATGAACCTCAGATTGGAATATCAGCATTACAATTATTAAATGCCTGCGGCTATGAAGTAATATTGGCTAATGTGGGATGCTGCCAGCGGCCAAAGATTTCGCATGGGTTTTTAAGGGATGCAAAAAAAGAGGGAGCAAAAACTATTGAAGGGCTAAAGAAATATATGGACCAAGGATTGAAGATTGTTGTATGCGAGCCTGGTTGTGCTTCTGCCTTGAATGATGATCTTGCTGACCTGGTTGAAGATTATTCAGTGGCAACACAATTGCAAGAACAAGTAATGATGATTGATGACTTCTTAGCGAAAGAAACAGAGGCGGGAAATATAAATATTGAATTTGAATCCACTGGAGAGAATATTCTTATTCATGGGCATTGTCACCAGAAAGCATTATATAGTACGAAAAACTTAAAATCGATATTCAGTAAGACCGGGCAAAATGTTAGAGAGATCCCTTCCGGTTGTTGCGGCATGGCGGGGTCTTTCGGGTATGAACAGGAGCATTATGAAATATCACGGAAAATTGGGGAGGAGATCCTTTTTCCTGCAGTAAGATCAATGAAGGAAGGTACTACAGTAATAGCCAGCGGATTCAGCTGCCGGCACCAGATTGAGCATTTCACGGGTATAAAACCAAAACATTGGGTGGAAGTGATCAGGGTAAAACAATAAGTAAAAATTAAATGGAAAGAGCCTGGCTGCAAAATTATGACCCGCTGCACAACGCCGTTTTATCAACTTTGCTGGCAGCGCTTCCGATAATTGTATTACTAAGCTCAATTGCAGTTTTCAAAATCAGGATTCATTTTGCAGCATTGCTGGCGCTGGGGATCGCAATCGCAGTTGCTGTTTTTATTTTTAATATGCCGGTCATCGCCGTCACTGCAACAACGATTTACGGCGGAGCTTATGGATTGTTTCCAATTGGCTGGATCATTCTTAATTTAATATTCCTCTATCAACTTACCGTCAATAAAGGTTTGTTTAAAATTATACGAAACCACCTTGCGGTAATTGCACCCGATCCGCGAATCCAGGTTATTCTGATCGCTTTCTGTTTTGGGGCTTTTTTTGAAGGTGCGGCCGGATTTGGAACGCCCGTCGCTATTACGGCGGCTATTCTTATTCAACTCGGTTTTAAACCCCTTGCTGCTTCCGGTCTTTCACTCATTGCCAACACAGCACCCGTTGCTTTCGGAGCACTCGGTACACCCATCATTGCACTTTCAACCGTAACCGGAATTGATGTGCAACAACTCTCTGCAATGGTGGGGCGCCAGCTTCCATTCTTTTCTGTGCTCATTCCATTTTGGGTAGTATGGGCAATGGCGGGCTTTCGTGGCATGCTTGGCGTATGGCCCGCAGCATTGGCGGCCGGATTATTTTTTGCCATTCCACAATTCCTTATCTCAAACTTTCATGGACCATGGCTAGTGGATATAGTGTCTTCAGTTTCTTCGTTAATAGCCATCGTTGTGCTGCTGCGATATTGGAAACCAAAAACCATTTGGAAAAAGGCTGACATTAGTAACGCAATTTCTATTTCCACAGAACCTGAGAAAGTACATAAAAAAGAATTGATTCGTGCATGGTTACCATGGATGCTTCTTACGTTGTTTGTCCTGGTTTGGGGATTGCCTGTAATTAAAAAAACACTAAATACAATTTCAGCACCTGAATACAAAATTGCTTATTTACACAATCATGTTGTGCGTACTCCGCCAATTGTTCCTGAACCAACGTTGGAGAAACCCACAAAACCTGAAGAAGCCATTTTCAAATTAAACTGGCTCTCTGCAACCGGCAGTGGAATTTTTCTTGCAGCGATCATAGCCGGGTTTGTGATCGGTTTTTCATTCCGGCAGATGCTTCGTATTTATGCTCAAACATTATGGCGGGTGAGGTTTTCGTTAATCACGATCGCAGCTATGCTTGGACTTGGTTTTGTGACAAAATATTCGGGCACCGATGCTACCCTTGGCCTGGCTCTTGCCAAAACCGGCGTGCTATATCCCTTTTTTGGAACGATGCTTGGCTGGCTTGGTGTAGCACTCACAGGTTCAGACACTGCTTCAAATGTTTTGTTCGGCAGTCTTCAAACTATTACGGCGAAGCAAACTCATGTCAGCCCGGTTTTAATGGCGGCGGCAAATAGTTCCGGTGGCGTAATGGGTAAAATGGTAGATGCTCAAAGTATCGTTGTTGCAAGCACTGCAACGAATTGGTACGGACATGAAGGAGAAATTTTACGCTATGTTTTTTTTCACAGTATCGTTTTGGCAGCATTAGTTGGAATGTTGGTTTTCTTACAGGCACATGTTGCTCCGTTTACACATTTAGTAGTTAAATAAGCACATCAGGTATTTTGAAAAAGATGTAAAGTCCTATTGATTGCGGCTCAAAAGTTTTTGTCAATCTCATACTTTGTATTTTTTCCCATCTTCAGCAATTTCCAAACTAAGTCCTTTTTCTTCTAATAGCTTAATCTTTTTTTTGGCGGCTGGAATATTTTTCATAAACCAAGTTCCGAAATGTGTAAATATAATGCGATGCGTAAATGGCCGGAACAAAAAAACAAGATCAGGGATGCCAGCATGTCCATAGAATTTCCCGCTCTCAAGATACTGCTGTACAATACCTCCTTTCCTTATAAAACTCCCTTCTGTAATAACCAGATCAAGCTTGCGAAGTTGATTATGATATTTCTCTTTTATTGTTATCAAATCGCTAGAGTAAAAAATCCTTTTCTCGCTTTTCTCAATGATGTATCCCTGCGATTTAACCTTTAGGCTGTGAACTGTCGGAATAGGTGTGATGAGGTAATTATCTTTTTTAAATGGGGATGAAGTAATCGTTATTCCACTAATTCTTTTTGTTGCCTCAGGAGCAAAAATCGGGACATTAATTTTTACTTTTTTACTGTCTTTTGCAAAAAATGCATGATCCGGATGGAAATGAGAAATAAGAATGAACTGGGGATCATATTTTAAATATTCCGCCTCTCCAATGTCAATCAAAATTTTATTATCAATCAATATTCCTGAATGCTTAAAATGTTTGGGCGTATGTGCTTCAATTTCTCCTCTTGTTCCAAGTATTTGAACAATCATGGCCCAAGGTTTCTAAGTTAACTCTTGCTTAAGGCATTCTGTATCTGAACAAACTCTGTAATATTTTCAAGGTCTAAAACGCCAATAATTTTTTGGCCATCAAACACCGGCATAATTGTCTCTGCATTCCCTGAGAATTTTTGCATGACATCTCGTAGCATGTCACCCGGTTTTAGTGAAGCTACTCTTGATTGCATTACCCTTGAAACCGGAATGTTTTTGCCAAATTTTGAAAGCCCTTCGATAATTTCCTTTCTTGATAATGTGCCTTGCACTTCATCATTGTCTTTGACAATAAATGAATGTTCCTGGCTATCGAGCAAAAGATCAACCGCCTTTGATAATGATTCATCAGGTCGCAAAACGGAGTAGCGATGCATCAACACATCTGATACCTTAATTTCACGTAAGGCTGAAATGGTTTCTTCTGTTTTTGCCTCTGATTGTGCGCCGAGAAAAATAAAAAAGCCTATAAAAACCAGCATGGGATTATATGAAAATCCAAAGAATACGAACAACATAGCAATAAACTGACCTGCATAGGCGGCAATGCGTGTGGCTTTCAGCCTTGGCAACTTCAATGAAAGCAGGGCGCGAAGAACCCGTCCGCCATCCATAGGAAAAGCGGGTATGAAATTGAACAGTGCAAGAAAAAGATTGACTGCAAAAAGTTGAAACCAGAAATTCGTTTCAGTAATATTTAAATTATTTATGGAAGAAGGAAAGGCATTTGTCATTTTAAGAATAATAAATAAGATGCCGCTGATCACGATATTCACTGCAGGCCCCATTACTGCTACCAATAATTCCTGCATTGGCTTTTCCGGAAGGCTTTCCATGCGTGCTAGCCCCCCGATAGGAAGCAGAATTATATCTTTTGTTTTTGAATTAAAACGTTTTGCAGTTAACGCATGACCCAGTTCATGCAAAACAATGCAAGCAAACACAGCAATAATAAAGGTGATATTTAATAATATCTCATTTGCTTTATGTCCTTCAAAAACTTGTACCAGTATTATCCATAAAATAAGAATAAGAAATGTCCAGTGAATAAAAATCTTTATTCCTGATACTTTGCCGATATATAATGACCATCTCATTTTAAAACTTTTACATGGGTAATACGGCTAAAAATATGCCGTGCGGCAAAACAATACATTTAAATTTTTCTTTTTTCCTAATAGGCATTATTTACTGAAGAAAGCTCGCTTATTTAAATAGGTTGTATTCAGCCAAATAGGGCAAGGTAGCAACCTTTTGAGAATAAGGACCAAAAAGTGAAACTAAAAATGAAACAATAACAAGTCAACGATTCTTATTCTTGGTACGATTATAATAGTAAGTGTTTTAATACTAAAAATTGGTGGATGATAAGTGATGCTGAATTAAGAGAGAAGGTAAGGGAACTGATGTACAATAATATCAGGGCAAGAGTATCACCATATCTTAAAGAGCATTATTGTTACGTGATGCCCTCGCCAGATAAATACCCTTTTCAGTGGTGGTGGGATAGTTTTTTTCACACTTTTATTCTTTGTGCCCTTCATGAAATAGAGTTAGCAAAACAAAACTTTCAAACTCTATTTAAAATGCAGAAAAAAAATGGGTTTGTAGGTCACATGATTTTTTGGGAAAGTTTATTGCCAAAAGATAAATGGAATGTTCTGGAAGGTCCTCCAGTTTGGTATCAAATACGCCCTCACATGAGTTCTCTAATTCAACCTCCGCTAGTGGCGCAGGCACTTTTACGCATTTATAAACATTCGCACGATGAAGATTTTTTTGCCGCGATGCTGCCGAAGGTTAAAAGCTATTTTCGCTGGCTTGCTGCTAACAGAGACTTTGACGGAGATGGCTTGATTTCCATTATTAGTAATTTTGAATCCGGCATTGATCATAAACCTTCTTTTGATGAAGTGTTTGGGTTCAAATCAAAAAAGGTAACCAATAATTATTTTTGGAAAGTTATCTTCACGCAGTTCAGAAATTTTACGAATTGGTATAACCTGAAATGGATTCATAAATCCAATGTTTTTATTGTAAAGGAAACATTGTTTAATACAATGTATGTGCAGGATCTTAGAGCTTTGGCAAAGTTATGCGAGATAGCTAAAGATAATGATGCACATCAATATGAAGCTCTTGCCCATAAAGTGGCAAACCGGATCATAGAAATAATGTATGATGAAGAGTCGGCTGCGTTTTATGACGTGTATGGACCTGCCAATAAAAAATTAAAAGTATTAACCTTCACCATTGCATTACCGATCTTAATGAAAGAAGTACCGCAAAAAATTGCCAAGGTAATTCTTGAACGGCATTTTTTGAATAAAGAAGAATTTGATCTGCCTTTTTCAATTCCTTCTGTGGCTAAATCTGAGCCTTCCTTTGATCCAAGCGATTCAAGATTTTTGTGGCGAGGCCCTACCTGGCCGGTAATAAACTGGTTCTTATATAAATCATTTATTGAAAATGGTTTTGAAAAAAAAGCCTGCAGTTTATTTAAATCAATGAAAGACCTGATTGAAAAAAGTGGTTTTCGCGAATATTATAACCCTTTTACAGGAGAAGGATACGGCGCAAAAGATTTTACCTGGTCAGGATTGGTTGTTGATATGATGGAATCGTGAAAGAATGTTGAATAATATTTTCAAAACAATGTGATTGCGTCAAACAAAACGTGTGATAATAGCAGATATTAAAAAAAACAATCAATAATTTTTTGAAAAATTTTTTCGGAACAGCAAGTAAAAAACTCACTCTTGCACGATTTTGGATTTGCAAAGAATCAAGTTACGGGGGAGGAGAGTCATCTCCAATTATAATAAAATTCTTACAGTATTTATCTCAAAACCCTTATTAAGAATCTCCTCTTGTTGAATCTTATTAAAAGGTTCAGTTTGTTTTAAAAGAAGCTCGATCAAATTCTTCACTAAGAAGTGTGAGTTGAGCTATGGGGTATTTTATCTCTTAACAAAAAAATATTACTATGAAAAGGTTAGTTTCTTTGATAGCTACAATAGCTATTGCAACTTTTTTGATTGCAGCAAACGCACAAGACACCTCAATGATTGTAAATGATGCATACACTACTAGTAAAACTAAAAACAACACTTACGGAGATCATGGAAATGTAACTCTTGATAAAAGTTTCATTTGGAGCATAGGGATTGAACCATCAATACCCGTTGGCCATTTTCATGATTATGCAGGGTTTGGCTTTGGCGCTTCTTTGCAGGGAGAAATTAAGCCTGGTAAGAACGTAGGTATAACCATAAATGCCGGATATATTGCTTACCCGGGTAAAACGGTTGACAGTTTCGACTATTCAAATTTTAAGTATTGGCCCGTGATGGGAGGACTTAAAATCTATATGGGCAAAGCATACCTTCATGGACAGGCTGGCGCTGGCTTTGGTACAGAGGGCTTGGGCACCAGCTTCTGGTATGGAGCTGGTTTAGGAATTAATTTCAGTAAAAGAATTGATGCAGAACTTAGATATGCAGGCTGGAAGCAACAGGAGATTTTTGCAACGAATGGAAACGGTGGTATATATGGAGGCAGTGGAAATGGCGGAAACGGAGGTGATGGCGGCGGCGGAGGTTATGGTGGTCATTATTCTACCATTGGTCTTCGTTTGGCTGTTAACTTCTGAGTTACAATTCCAATAAATTAATAGATTGTTTGTGCAAACAGTCAAGTGTTTTATGCACAAAAAAAAATTAATACTTGAATAAGGTCATTGTATGTGTGAGGTAGAGTTAATTCAAAAATCAATCAATGATAAAATGAATTTCTCTTTGAATATCGTTTAGTAATAAAAAAATTGGAAGGAAGAATTGTAAGCAGCTGGTTTAATGTCCAAAAAAAAGCGTCTCTTTTTAGGGACGCTAACTATTATGCCCCGGACGTCTGCATTTCGTAAAATTCACAAGTTGGCAAACTGAATAGAAACAAGTTTACTTATCCGGAAAGAATAGTTATTGCAATAGCCAGGGATAGCGCTATGCAAATGATTGATATCAGAGAAATGATAACTATAGCCAGATATAGCGATCACGAACAATCATTTCATTTTTTCAAAAATATCTGGAATAGTTGTTGTGCCATCTTATTTGTTATTACAATTCTAAACAAAAGGAGGTTTTTTTATGGATAAAGTCGCTTTATTGATCCGGCTGCAGGCCAAAAAAGGCAAGGAAACTGAAGTAGAAAAATTTCTTTCTGGCGTCTTGCCCAATGTAGAAAATGAACTCACAACATCTATCTGGCATGCTTTACGTCTTGACCCTTCAACCTATATTATTTTTGATACGTTCCCGGATGATGAGGGCAGGCAGGCTCATCTTTCGGGTAAAGTGGCAAAGGCATTAGAGGAAAAATCTTCTGAACTTTTTTCTCAGCCTCCAACGATTGAAAAGCTGGACGTTATTGCAGTAAAAATGCCAGAGGTAGTTCAATATTAATAGGCATCAAAATTTAATCACTATGAAAGCAGTTACCATTCATGATTATGGCGGACCTGAAAAATTAGTGTATGAAGAAATGCCGGTTCCTCAATTTGGGCCTGGGGAAATCCTGGTACGTGTACAAGCCACAGGTGTAAACCCTGTTGACTGGAAAACAAGAGAAGGTTACAGCAAAGAAAAGAGAAAAATCGAGTTTCCATTGATCCTAGGATGGGATGTTGCCGGTGCAGTGGCCGACACAGGAAGTCTTGTATCACGTTTTAAAGTGGGCGACCTTGTTTACGCATTAGCCGACATGACATGCAATGGTGCTGAAGCGGAGTATGTAGTTTTAAAGACTGATGCTGCAGCCCGTGCGCCATCAACCATTAGTTTGGAAGAAGCAGCTGCTGTTCCGTTAACCGCACTTACTGCGTGGATGATGTTGTTTGATAAGGCCAATTTGCAACATGGTCAGCGTATTTTAATTCATGCTGCCTCTGGAGGTGTAGGCTCCTTTGCGGTACAGCTTGCAAAAATTGCAGGCGCTTATGTAGCAGGTACAACTTCAGAAATGAATATTGATTATGTCAAATCTCTTGGAGCGGACGAAGTAATTAATTACAAAACAGAAGATTTTAGCTCCCGATTGAATAACTATGATGTAGTGTTGGACATGATTGGTGGAGAAACTCAAAAAGGATCATTCAAAGTTCTAAAGAGAGGAGGCGTTCTTGTTACTACTCTTCAACCCATAGATGAATATTTAGCCGAAGAACATGGTGTTACACTACTGAGCGGCCTGGTTATGCCAAATGGCGCCAGGCTACAGGAAATTGCCGGTTTAATTGATGAAGGAAAAATAAAAGTGCATGTTGAAAAAGAATTTAACCTGAAAGAAGTGCGAGCTGCCCAGGAATACAGTCAATCAGGAAAAGTAAGAGGAAAATTAATTGTAAAGGTGTAAGGATATAATAGCAATCAATAGTAAAGGGGGCTTTGCAAAGCCCCCTTTACTATTTAAGAAAATTGATTTGCGTATTATAAAAACGAGCTGTAGAATAAAATTCAGAAAATTTTTTCAAGTGCTGGCGTAGTTTTTAAACTAATTGTTTTGTTCTCTTCTTTGGGGTGATTCTTGTGAAATGGAACCTGAGATTATACTCACAGCTACCTGATCTGGACAATGCCAGCGAAGGGAAAGAAAAGAACCTCAGAGGCTCTGGGTAAAACCGGAACTTTTCCCTGTAGTATGAGGGTTACTCAGTTTTAAAAAGAAATTTGTACAGCAAAGAGCAGTGGCATAACACTTCTCAAAATTTGAAATCACTTATTTGCTCTTGTGCGTGCTGCTTTTTTTGCAGCTTCTGAACGTTCACGAGGCCCTTTCATTTCTGCTGCTTTTCGAGCAGAAGCAGAACGCTCCGAAGCCGTTCGCTCCATAGCTGCCTCATGTGCCTGACGAGAAAGGGCAGTATGTGATGCTGATGAAGTAGGTTCACGCTTCAAGGCTTTTTCTCTTGCACGAGAACGGGTTTTAGAAACCGGTTCATGCCGTTGTCCTTTTTCGTACGCTTGTTCTGCACTGCGACGCGTTTTCTCAGATGTTTTTCCTTTTTTCGGGGGTTTTAGCTTAACACCCGCTCTTCTTGCCTTTGATAAACCAATAGCGATCGCCTGCTTTGCAGATCTTGCTCCATGCTTGCCTTTTCGGATGTTTCTGATTTCTTCATGCACAAATTCACCGGCTTGGGTAGTTGGCGATTTGCCTTCTTGTTTTGCACGTTGTGCCCGTTTAGTTGTTTCTTTCTCTGGCATAACAATTTTTTTTATGAAGCTCAATTGATGTGCCAAAGACATATACTTCTCTACCACTAACCTGTTTTAAAAATAATCTTTTAGTTTAGCATAGAATCACAAGAATGCCAAAGAATAAAAAGCTCAAACCTTATTCGCAAACGAATCATTATTACTTGCGTAACAAGGTGAAGCTGGTTCACGGCGGTAAAGAATTCTTTATACGGTTAAAGCAATTAATTGATGAAGCCAGACACTCTATTCATATACAGACCTATATTTTTGATGATGACGAAACAGGAACTTTTGTTGCAGATGCATTGATCGATGCTGCAAAGCGAAATATTGACGTTTATCTGATAGTAGATGGTTTCGCATCACAAAATCTTTCAAAAGATTTTGTAAAAAAATTAAAACAAGCCGGTATCAATTTTCATTTTTTTGAACCATTGTTTAGAAGCCGTAATTTTTATTTCGGACGGCGATTACATCATAAGGTTATGGTTATCGATGGCGTAAGAGCGCTGGTAGGCAGCATGAATATAGCAGATCGGTATAATGACCTTCCCGGAAGACGAGCGTGGTACGATCTTGCTTTATATGTCGAAGGTGAGGCTGCTGTTGCACTATACTGGATTTGCTGTAAGTTATGGGTAAAACCATCAAAGATTTTTAAACTTCCTGATAATATTGATGATATTATAAAATCTATTCCAAAAGAACAATATTGTTCTGTTCTTGTTCGTCAGAACGATTGGGTTAACAGGAAGATACAAATTTCAAGAACGTACTTAAATCTTGCCAGGGATGCTACTGACAGAATCTCTGTCATAAATAGTTATTTCTTACCTCGTCAGGTGTTTCTTAACCGACTAAAACGAGCTGCAAAAAAAGGCATAGAAGTGAGAATCATTCTTACAAAGGTTTCGGATATTAAGATTGCAAAATTGGCGGAAAGATATTTGTATCGTTCAATGCTTCGCAATAAAATTCAACTTTATGAATATCGCCCCACAATGCTTCATGCAAAACTGGCCGTTTCTGGTAACCAGGTGCTTACACTTGGTTCTTATAATGTAAATGGCCTCAGTGATTTTGCCAGTGTGGAGCTTAACCTGGATGTGAAAAATGAAAAATTCGTTCGCCGTGTAGAAAAGGAAATAGATGATCTTATTGAAAAAGATTGTGTGGCTATTGATCCTACGACATATTTGACAAAACCATTTTCACTAAAACAATTGATTCAATGGATATCCTTTCAACTCATTCACCTTACGCTAACCGTTTTTACTTTTTATTTCAGACAAAAAGAATGATCAGTTCCCTTTTATCCGCTCGATAAAAGAGTTAAATGTGCGAGCATTCCATTTTTCAAATCTTCCACGCTGCACGACAAGTTCATTAGCTCCAGGGCGATCCAAAAAATAATGAAAAGCAAATTTCTGTGATGAGTCATACCCGCCAATTACTTGTCCAAAACGAAGGATATTAAAGACCAATGTATCGTGCCATTTTTCAATAGTGTAATACCCCTGAGCAAACCGAAGCAGGCCATTTACTTCACTCTTATTTTTTGTCTGTGTTAAAAGAAGATCGTTTTGAGAAAAATAGCGAAAGTCTATTTTTTTCCCGCGATCAAATATTGAGCGATAACCTGTATAATACCCTCCCTTATCTTTTGCAACTATGAACCAAAGCATGGAATTAAATGGTGTTGGTGTTGTAAAATAATTGTTCGATGAAATTCCCTGCTCCTTCAAATTGGCCCTTGCCTCTGCATCAATGGATATTTTATTAAAAAGGGCATAAATAACATACAAGACGCTAATGGTAATCCCAACCAGGCAGGCTATCCTTCTTTTTTTATTGCTTCCCCTGAAGATGATCATAAATAGGAAAGCTAAAAATGGCCAAACCGAAAAAAAAGGATCAGCAACAAAAAGTATATGAAAGGAGATGCGGTAATGACTAAAGGGCTCAAACCAACCAACACCATAAGCATTAAAACTGTCAATAAAAATATGTGTAAAGAGATTAAGGCCAAAAAGCAGAAACCACCTCTTCCAGGAGACTGGTTCTTTATGAAAGAATTTTATAAATAAAATGGACATGATAATAGTAGCAAAAAATGCAAATAGTATTGAATGACTGAGGCCTCTGTGTGCAAACAGGTCATTTGGTTTATTTAACCATAATTGGCTTATAAAGTCAATGTCAGGAATGCTTTGAGCTAATGCGCCACCTATCATAGCTTTTTTTCCGAAATTTTTTCCGGCAATTGCTTCTCCAATGCAAGCACCAAGAACAATATGGGTTAAAGAATCCAATGTTTTTAAACCTTAAATAATGATAATTAAATATAGGCATAGTTTTAGACCCTCTTTAATCATATATATCCGAATAAATTTCTGATTTATGAAAAAAGAAAAATCTAATCATAATAAGAAGAGCTCAAACACTGATGACGGCATTCAGAGAGAAATCTACCGTCGCCTTCAAGGAGATTCAAAGATAGATGTCAGTCACTTGAAAGTAGAGGTAAAGAATGGCAGTGTGATACTAAAAGGTAAGGTGGATACAGAAGAAGAAAAGAATAATATTGAGAATGTTGCAGCTTCCGTAAAAGGAGTGATAAATGTCGAAAACCATTTACACTTAGGCATTGGAGTAGCACATGGAATTACTACAATTGTTTCTCAGATATCTCCGACTGGAAATGCAAAGCATGATGAAAAGGGAAGAACAGAATTTTTTTGAATTTATTTCGAACTTTTATCTGTTTTTAAGAAACCTATCTTCAATTATCAGGATGCTAAAGATTTTGAAGGATCCGGAATACTAATAAAGAAGGTTTTTAAGCTAAATCCTTTGCATATTGAATATTCTTTATCAGAAAAACGAAAAGAAATGATCTCTTTATTAAGAAGCATGGAGAACTTTTCAGAAAGGACACGTTAGTCAATTAAATTATTCTTCACCGCAAAAAAAACAAGGCCGGCGGTATTTTTACTTCCAAAGCGTTCCATCAGTCGATCTTTGATGGCCTCTACAGTACGTGGACTAATCTCCATTTTTTGAGCAATCTCCTGCGCTGTAAATTCCATGCAGATATATCGCAGCACATCTTTTTCTTTATCGCTTAAAGTGATCTCGTTATTTAATGAAGGAACAACTTTTTGCCTGGCATGCGAACGCTTGAGTAAAATACGGTTCACAAAATTATTAAGATAATACCCCTTCTCATACACTTCCATAATAGCGCGACGGATTTCCATTGGCTCTGCATTTTTCAACAAATATCCATTAGCGCCGTTTTCCATAAGGTGATAAACAAAACGCTCGTCTTCATACATGCTCAATACGATCACATAAATATGGGGGTATTGCTTACTGATAGCTTTGGTAGTTTCAATGCCATCTTTGCCAGGCATGCGCAGATCCATCAGCACTACATCGGGTTGTGCTTCATTAATGCCGGCGAGCAATTCATCACCATTGTCGGCTTCTAAAACAAATTTGATGTTGGTGTAGGGGCGAAGGGACAGAACTACACCTTTTCTAAAAATCTTATGGTCGTCGGCAATGGCAACTTTAATGATTCCCATAGTTATCAGATATTCTATAAAGTTAGCAATTAAAATGCTCAGGATTCATAAGGATCATCTTTGGGAAGTTCCAATGTGATCTTATAATATGTTTGAGAAATATCTTTTTCAAAATTAATGTTGCCGTGAATCACCCGTAATCTGCTGCTAATATTTTTTAAGCCTAAACCAATGTTGCTTTTATTCAATTTCTCAAAATCTGATTGAACAATACCTCTTCCGTCGTGATGAATTCGCAAATAGAATTTGTCTCCATGTACATTTTGTGTAAGATGTATAAAACTGGAGTTACTGTGCTTTAAAATATTATTGATTAATTCCTGAATGATTCGAAAAACCACCAACTCCTTCTCAGGCTTCAACCTTTCATGATAATCATGAAACCGGCTGCTGGCATTGATGGTACCAGAGCCACTGATCTTTTGAAAAAGATCATTCACGGCTGATTCCAAACCAAAATTTTTCAGGGTAGGGGGCATCAGGCTATGGCTGATGTTGCGGATAAGCTGGATGGTATCGTCAATGATCTGTCTAGCTTGAAAGATTGACTGTAGCTGTGTGGTCTTATCCTGGTTCACCAGGTTTTCATTTAAATATAATCGGGCAGTTGCTAGCAACGGTCCTGCGTCATCATGAAGGTCGGCTGCAAGTCTTTGTCTTTCTTCTTCCTGTAATTTGATAGAAGCGGTAAGCATCATTTTTTGCTGCTCAATTTCCAGATGTTGAAGCTTTTGCTGGTACCGGATCACCTTGCGTTGGTGAAAAATAATAAAAAGAATAAGGCCTATTACAAGCACTAACATCCCCAGGGTGCCTAAAAAAAGCACAAGAGAGACATCTGAATTGGGTGTGGCTTGTAAATAAAACATAGTAGATTGGTTAAAAGCTAAAGCATCATATCCAGATATGGAATTGAAGCTGAATTTTTATTGTTATCGCTGTGTTTTTTTGAAAAGGATATAAGACCAATTACAAATAATACATTCTTTATTATTTCAAAGATGTAAGTTAAATGCCACCATTGACGAGCAGTTCTATAATTATTATTCGCCAGAATATTGAAAAAGAACGAAGTGGACAGATAAAAAACTATTCCTATCACAAGCCAAAACCAATAGGAATTATATATATAAGCTGTTTCAATCTTTTGAAATTGCTCATAAAATAAATATAATGTATATAGTAAAATAAGAATTGTTTCAACACCTATTGGGATTGAGTCGATATATTTAATGTTTCCAGAGAAGTAATAGTAAATTTCGAATAGAACAAATAATATTGATAAGAAAAATATTAATACTCGAATCTTTCTTTGTTGAATAATTTCACTGATAATATAAGAAAAAGCAACATATTCTATTGTAGTATAAAATGAAGAATATAAAGCTCGATTAAAGTTGTTTAGCGTTCTGTCAAATAATAGCAGAATGAAGATTATAATGCAATAAGCTGCCACAGCAATAGCTATCCTTTTAAATTTCAATCTGTTAAAATAAAATAAAAAGGATAAAATCGGCAGTAAAAAAGAGTAGGTTAGTATGATAAAAAAAAGCCTTTCTATTTGTCTGGAATTTTACCACAAAATAGAAAAACCTTTTTAGAATTGAAATGATTTTACCAATCTAGTCTTGTTCCCACCAAATTATACTCTCCAAGTCAGGAAGACTTCTATTAGTTTTCAGAGTCCTTTTCATAACCAATTAAGTTTTAGAGTTAGAGGATAGCATCAATTAAGTGTAAAAATTGCCCTAACTCGCACGGTTCTCAATAGGTACATTCCCATCACCAAACTCGATTAACCCGTTCAAACGCAGTACAGTAAGTAGTTTCAGCGAAATACTATCGGTAAAGGTACTTTCAAAATTCAGGTAAACTACGATACAAAAGTAGTAAAAATACTATGGTAAAAACAATAAAAAATCCCAGAAAATTTACCTTTTTCTCTGGGTTATCAACAGGTGTGAATAAGAGGCTTAGAATCTATATGCAAGGCGTACTAAAAAATAAGTTGATTGACATGGAATTTGGCAATGGTCTTCAAAGG
>DASYQS010000035.1:0-96299 GCA_036005185.1 Chitinophagaceae bacterium
AGGAGGCATTCTGGATGTCATCAGTTCCCAATCAACTTTCAAAAATTTCCGCTCTCAAATAAATTATAGCCATTCCTGGCCAAACCAACACGATGTTACAGCCTTGATTGGAGGTGAAATTAGTGAAGCAATTACCAATAACACAACCAATCGCTTGTATGGATACGACGATGACCGCGCAAGCGACCTGGCCGTAGATTATGTTAATTCATATAAAGACTACATAACTGGGAACGCCGCCACTATAAACCGGAATTCGGACATCAAAAGCTTGAATAGCAGAAACGTTTCTGCATTTTTTAACGCAGCCTATACGTACAAAAAACGTTATACAGTTTCGGCAAGCGCAAGAAAAGATGCTTCAAATATTTTAGGAGTTGAAACAAATCAAAAATGGGTTCCATTATGGTCGATAGGAGGGAGTTGGGATATTTCTCGCGAATCTTTTTATCAAATTAATTGGCTGCCAAAATTAAAATTGAGAGGCAGCTATGGATTTCAGGGCAACGTTGACAATTCCCTATCGGCACTGCTGACAATCCGGCAAACCACGCCGGACAGATGGAATTTGCCAAGCGCCACTATCGCCAATTCGCCCAACCCGGATTTAAGATGGGAAAAAACAGGCGTGCTAAATATCGCTGTAGATTTTTCAATGTTAAACAGTGCCATTTCAGGCACATTCGAATACTATCGCAAAAAAAGTGTAGATCTCATTGGAACCATCCCTCTTGCTCCCTCGTTGGGCGTGGCTACATTTAAAGGCAATACCTCCGATATGAAAAGCGAAGGTTTAGATTTTTCTATTGAAACCCGCAATCTCAATGGAGCCCTTAAATGGTACACCAGTTTTTGGTTTAGTCATACCAAGGACAGGGTGACGGATTATAAAACCAAGCTTACAAATATCAGCGGTTATGTCGAAAGCTCTGATATAAATCCTGTGGTTGGTAACCCGGTTCGATCACTGTATAGTTATAAATGGGCAGGCCTTGATCCGGCAACAGGAGATCCTCAGGGATACGTAAATAAGGTTGTCAGTAAAGATTATGCTGGAATTTTTGCCATATCGGATCTCAACGAAATGGTGTATAACGGACCGCTGGTGGCGCCAAATTTCGGAGCTTTGCGAAATACGCTGGAATGGAAATCTTTCTCATTTTCATTCAATATCATTTACAAGTTTGGACATTATTTTCGAAGGGCTTCTATTAATTATGATAGACTTTTTACAAAGGGAACCTTCGGCAATAAAGATTATGATTACCGCTGGCAAAAGGCGGGAGATGAGTTGATCACGGGCGTACCGTCGTTGATTTACCCTTCTAATCCTTCCAGAGACAGGTTTTATCGATATTCAGAAACCTTGGTAGAAAAAGCCGATCATATCAGGCTACAGGATATCCGGTTGAGCTATGATCTACACAAAGCATTTCTCACTCAAAAGTTGGGGATTGGAAATATTCAGATATATGCGGTGGCCTCAAATTTAGATATATTATGGAGAGCAAATAAATCAAAACTTGACCCCGACATGGTGCAAGCTGATGATACCATCGATCAGCAAAAAATGATTTCCACAGGTCTCAAAATTGATTTTTAAAAATCTTAACCTTTTTTAAAATGAAAATTAAATTTCATCTTTTGCTTCTGCTTGTTGTGTTGATCAGCCCCAGTTGCCAAAAATATTTAGATAAAACACCCGATAAAAAACTGGCTGTTCCAAAAACCATAAAAGATCTTCAGGCTTTGCTCGATAACAACACAATGACGCAAAGCGGCATCGGTTTAAATGATTTGGGATCTGATGATCATTATTTTTTAACAGAAGCGGAACGGCAATCAAAGTCACAAATAATAAGAAACTGTTACACTTGGGAAAAAGATATTTTTCAAGGTCTGACACCAAGCGATTGGACCGGCCCTTATCAGCAAATATATATATGTAACGTGGTGCTAGAAGAGCTCGCCAAAATAAACAAGACTGCGATAAATGAGAACGAGTGGAATTTTGCAAAAGGACATGCTTTGTTTTGCAGGGCCTTTCATTTTTATCTTTTAAGTGAAACCTTTGGCTACCCTTTTAATCCTACATCGGCAACCACTGATATGGGTATTCCGCTTAGGCTGACCGCAAATTTGGAAGAAAAGATTACAAGAGCTACCGTTAAACAAACATTTGATCAGATCATTTCAGATTTGGAAGCAGCCAAAGATTTGTTGCCTGATCAGGTGGATATCAATCATAGAAACAGACCAAGCAAAGCAGCCGTGTTTGCTTTAATGGCAAGGGCTTACTTAATCATTCAGGATTATGACAACGCCAATTTGAATGCAAATAAATCGCTTGCCCTATATGATACACTTGTTGACTACAACAACTCCAACGCCGCAGGTATCTTCTCAAATGGCTCCGCAAGTAGACCATTTCCTGCCCCTTTTAACGATTTCGTTGAGATAATCTACCAATCTCTTCAAAATAACTATGGATATTTCTCGTCAAATACAAACAATGTAGATACCAACTTATTAAAGCTATACAACGCAAACGATTTGAGACTATTGGTCTTCTACGCAAAACAAACGACAAGCACAAGAAAATATTTTAGGGGCCAATACTCGGGGTTAACCAGCTCGTTTTGCGGTCTCGCCACCGATGAAGTTTATTTGATCAGGGCCGAGAGCTTCGCTCGCAAGGGAAATATAACGGCGGCCATGCAAGATCTGAATGCTCTTTACAAAAAGAGGTGGTTAAAGACAGTTCCATATGTACAATTGACCGCTGCAGATGCAAACGATGCACTGCAACAAATACTAAAAGAAAGAAGAAAGGAATTAGTGATTAGAGGCTTGCGATGGTCTGACCTGCGCAGGCTGAATCAAAATCCACAGACCGCTGCTACGCTCACTAGAAATTTAGATGGACAGGTATATACGCTTGCGCCAAACAGTCCGAGATACGTGTATCCCATTCCCGACATCGAAATTCAACTGAGCGGAATTCCCCAAAACCCAAGATAAAAAGTCTTTAGAAAAAGAAATTTTTGAGTTCATGAAAATATTCATAATACTAACTTTCTCTTGTATTTCATTTTTAAATGAGGCCATTTCACAAGCTAAGAAAAAAGCGACCGCACAACCAGTTGCAAAAAATTCGTACAAAAGCGCAGTGATCAACATTAGCTTCGACGAGCCGATTGATCCGTCCGAGTTGAAATTTACTTTTTATGATCGCATTCTCAGCAAACAAAATCAGCGCTACGACAAAAGCAAACAGATAAATGCAAAAAGGTTTAATGGAAACATTACATTCGAAACTGGTATAATAAACAAAATAGGGTATATTTCTTTGGCCAAAAAAACAGTAGAGAATGGTCAAGAAGTATATATGGATATGCTCAATACTTACCTGGTAGAACCTGGTGATAATGTCACCATTTCTGTAAAAAAAGATAGCGTCTACAGCAAGTTCATAAATAAAGGAGTAAAAGTAAAAAAGAATGGCTCCTATAATGCTACATCCTACAATTTCGCCGAATACAGTCTTTATTTTTCCGGAAAAGGTTCCGCAAAATTTCAATGCCGCTATGAAGCCGACAGAATAATATCCGCCTATTATGCTCCGGATTATTCTGATAAGTCAAAAAAAATATTGTGCTATCATTTAGCTGTAAGCGATTCCACTGCAAATATTGCTTTCGGCATTTTTTCAAAATACAAAAATCAAATAAGCGATTTTGTTTATCAATTATTAAAGGCTGAGGTGAAAGGGCGGCTTGACCAAGAAGCGTATATTCAATTTCAGGCCCACTACCTATGGGTGCAAAGAGAAAACACCGCACAGGCCGAACAGGAAACTAATAACTTCAAAGAAGCATTGGCCTTGCGTTTGCCTGACCCGCCCAATAGCATTATAAATTATTCTATCTATTACCCAACGGCAATCATTGAACGGCAAAAAGCGGTAAATCTTGTTAATAATGACAGCACTACCGGGGTATACTATTATTTAAAGAAAAAATATAGAGACGTAACCTTGGACCGGTTGCTAACAGTTTATTTAACGGACTATTATTACCGGATGACGAAAACGGAAAAAATAGATTGGGAAACCTTGTTAAAAGACGGGCTGGCTACTGTTCAAACCATGCACTACTCAGCTTTTCTATATGAGTTGCAAGATATGCTCTCAATGGGTAAACCGGCGTATAATTTTTCTTTGCCCGATATAAATGGAAACGTAAGAAAGCTGGAAGAATTTAAAGGTAAAATAGTTTTTATCGATTTCTTTTATAAAGAATGTGGGGGATGCCAGGGTTATTACATAAACGTGCTTTCGAAAGTTGAGGAAGAATTTGCCGATAATAAGGACGTTGTGTTTATAACGATCAGCATAGATAAAGACAAAAAGAAATGGCTGGAAGGGGTTTACGATAATAAACACACTTCACTGTCTGCGGTCAACTTATACACCGGAGGGCAAGGCACCAATCATCCCGTAATAGAACACTACAAGGTTATAGGGTACCCACGTCCCTTATTGATAGACCAGGAAGGCAAGATTTTTAATTCCAGTTCAGATCTTCGAGATCATGAAAAGCTAGTTCAATTGATCAATAGCTTATTAAATAAAAAGGAAGGACTTGGCAAAAACCAAACCCTTTCTTCAAGAAATACTCAAAACGGCAATTAGCCACAGCGCAATTTTTTGAGCTCATGAAAATAATTATTGCAATAGTTGTATTGTGCATTTTCTGTTCAATTGAAGAAAGGGTTAGGTTTCGCCAACCCTTAGCCAAATAAACTAAAGTTTCTAAGGATGGCTTATCGGTTGAAAGTCACCTATACCAATATTGCTTCTACCATCCCAAGCGGATTTAGTGATTGCTAGTTTGTTATTTACATCGCTGGCATACATTGTAACCTCAAAGGTACATTCTGAGTTATCTGGCGCAAGGCAGTCATAATGAAATCCTTCCTGTAGGCCGGTTAGATTCTGAACTTCAACATAGTCAGTCCCTAGATAGGTAAATCTGCTCAATTCATGGTATTTGTATTGTGTAGTTTTTGTGCCTTTTGTGACAAATGCACTGCACAGAGCAAATAGAGCGACTGCAATTAATGCAAAATTCATTTTTTTCATAAAAAATAGTTTTAATGAAAATGGAATAAATAGTTTAAAAGAGAAAAAGGGGTGGCTTTCCCACCCCATTCAACGAATGCGCCTAAGTCTCTTAAGGTTCTATTAGTTGAAAATCACCCAGAATTTTATTGGTTCTACCGTCCCAAACTGTTTGTGTAACTGCCAACTTATTGTTTACAGTGGTTGCCTGTGTGCTAACCTCCGCTGTGCATTCAGCACTGCTTTCGATGCAATCATAATCGACGCTTTGTTGCATGGAGGTCAAATCCTGAACTTCAACGTAGTTTGTTCCTAGATAACTAAATGTGCTCAATTCGCGATACTTGAATGGTGTTGTTTTTGTTTCTTTTGTGACGAAGGCAGTGCACAAAGCAAACAAGGCAATTGCTATGAGTGCAAAATTCATTTTTTTCATAAAAATAGTTTTAATGATTATTAAATTGTAAGTCGAGAAAAAGGGGTGGCTTTTTGCACCCCTTATATTTCTGTAAGCCAATATTGCTATTGAAAATCGCCGTTAATCACATTGCTTCTTCCACTATAAACTGTTTCAGTGATTGCTAATTTTCCGGCAACAGTCGTAGCTTGGGTAGAAACTTCAAAAGTGCATTCCGCGCTGCTTGGGGTAATGCAGTCATAAGTAGTTCCCTGTTGTACTCCAGTTAGATCCTGAACTTCAACATAGTTAATCGAATTGTCAGTAAATCTGCTCAGTTCATGATATTTGAACGGTGTAGTATTTGTTCCTTTTGTAACAAATGCACTACACAAAGCAAAGAGAGCGACTGCAATTAATGCAAAATTCATTTTTTTCATAAAATAATTTTTTTTCAATTAATTACCTACTCGTTTAAAAGGTTTTCGGTTTCGCCTTCATCCGCCATAAATAGCGAAGACGGATTTTCGCTTGCCATCCTTGTTGCAACGCAGACAGCTTTTCATGCATGAAATATTTTTTGTAATGGTTTATCACTTTTTTACTGGTTAATACCTGAGGTCATAAAAATCTCCGGTCTCATGATCTACGGCGTTTATCAATACAGGTATGGTAAAATAATACAACCCCAGCTCGGGATCATAAAATGGCATAGACGAATAGGTGAAAGTGCATACGTTTGAACTTCCGGCAATGCAATCATACTCCATACCACTGTTCAAATTTGTAATATCTTCAACATACATTCGAAAAGTGCTATAGAAAATAATCCGATATTTTCTAACCAGGCTGTTTGTGGATGTTTGCCTAATGGCAAATGCACCACATATTGCAACCAAAACAAGAGTAATGAATAGCAATTTAATTCGTTTCATTCCACCCAATTTTATACAATTATGTAAATACTACTTTTTCTGTTTCTTTATATCGCTCCTGTCTTTTTTGTTTTTTTAACAGCAGCAGACCTACGGCTGATATTCCCAAAAAGAAAAGATTAAAATATAGATGATTTGTCCATCCAAGTTGTTTTATAACACCACCGCAAGAGCAAGGCACTCTGTCAAAAAATCGCAATAAAATTGCCGCGATATAACCTGTAAATGCAGTCATTAATATCAAAGAAGCCCAAAAACCAGCGTTTTTGGTGCGCTTAAACATCAATAATCCCGAAACCAGTAATTCTGCAAGTGAAATTCCCCAAACTAAATAAGGCGTCATCCAATTAGCAAAAGGCTGATTGTTCATTTGACCATAAGTAGTTTCGAGATTGAGCAGTTTGCTGCTTGCTGTGTAAACAAATAGAAGAATTAATAGAGCGCTAATGATTTCAATGATCAGGTTTCGTTTCATAAATTTTGGTTTCGTCAATAGTTAATCAATGTGCTCACCAACCTCATCCTAAACCTAAACCTTAATCTTAACCTAAACCTTCATTTTACAATACTCATCACTCACTACTCATCGCTTAGCACTCCATCACAGGAGCGGTTAATTGGGGCTCGCCCATGATCTTATTCTCGATATACTGACAACCGCTGATCATAAGTGCAGGGGAACCACGCAACCCCAAGGACCGGCAAGGGGGATCTATGAATAATAAGGCAACCAAGCTCCGTGTGATGGAGAATGCTAAAGCTACCAACGATGCTATTCCGCCAATGAGAGGTGATATATAAAACGCATCAAAATGAAAAGGGTTAAAAAATCCGCTCAAACCAATACACCCAATAAATACAATAATGAGTAGTGAAATCTTTTCAAGGCAAATGATCAGTTGATTCAGCGGTTTCATCAAAGTCAAGGTTTATGCCTGCCTGTCGGCAGACAGGGTTAATGGTTTTCGATCTGTCTTTCAACATTCACTCTTCCTCGATCAACTTTTTTGGTGGATTTTTTTCTCGGTTAGAAATTTCTCATGTTCATTCCGTCTTCAGGGTCGCAGTTCGGAGTACAGTGGCAAAAAATCGTTCGATCATTTCAACGATGTAAAGATGGAGTTAAAACTTGCCGAAAAAAAATTTTAGAGGTTTGAAAAAAACATAAAAAGGTTTGCAATCCGAAAATTTTTTTTCTCGACAATTAAAATGTCGATCAACAAAAAAATATGGCGGAGAAAAAAATAAAACAAAAAATATTTCTCGCTGCAACAAAAGCATGAATGCAAATAATGATAATGAAAAAAAATAAAGCGCATTTTATAAATATTCAAAAATGATCTACGTCTTTTTACTTAAATCATCCTATGCGGGTATTAATTAGAAAAGATCTTTTCGATAGTTTAAGAGATGCAATGAAATAATGAAAAAATAATTTTTACGTAACAATGAAAATAAATTCATAAGAACTTGTCTCTTCAACACGCAAGGGCTGTGAGTAGGTGGCCTTCTCCTTTAGGAGAAGGTCGGGATGAGGTCAAGATAATTTTTGCTTAACAATAAAAATAAATTCATGACAACTTGATTAGTTATACATGGCCTTAAAAAAAATTGTTAAGACTAAACGAATAAAACATCGCAAATGCTTTAATCATTTATTTCTACAACTTGTTGTCTCTTCAACACGCAAGGGCTGTGAGTAGGTGGCCTTCTCCTTAGGAGAAGGTCGGGATGAGGTCAAAGTTCTGTGCATTGGTGGCCTTCTCCTTTAGGAGAAGGTCGGATGAGGTCAAAGTTCTATGCATTGATGGCCCTCTCCTTTAGGAGAAGAGCCTGTCCCGATGTATCGGGATCGGGATGAGGTCAAAGGAGAAGGCAGGATAAGGCAAAGCAGGGTGTGCACGATTGACCTTCTCCTTCAAGACAAGGGTTGGAATAAGGTTCAACTCTTCTTTCTTAATGATCCCGGCGTAGCATTAAAATATTTTTTAAATGCTGTTAAAAAATTCTGCTTCGAAGTATAACCGGTTTCACTCGCAATATTTTTCACCGGCATATTTGTTTCCAGCACCAAGGTCCAGGCCTTTTGCATTTTGGCTTGCAGCATAAATTGAAAAATGCCCGTCCCAAAGATCTGCTTGAAACCATTCCTCAGCTTGGTTTCATTCAAGCCCACTTGCTTCGCGATCTCCGTAATCGTGAAATGTTGTGCAACATTTTTTTGAATAATGCTTCTGGCTTCGTACAGGCTTTGCATATAACGTTGTCCGTTTAAATAATTTTTTTGTTTTTGCAATAACAACAGCAGCAATAATTCTTTTACCAGGTTGTCGAAATAAAGTTTTCGCACTGCTTCGTCATAGGTGCATTGAATGATCTGGTTAATAATATAACTGATCTCGGTATTGATCCAACCATGCTCTTTCAAAAGCATCGCAGGCAATGATTCAGTGATATGCTCTAAAAATTCATTCAGGTAAGGAAAAGTGGTGGCATAGTTCTGCAATACTTCCGCTGGCAAAAAGATCTTGAATATCCTGTATTCACCGGCCTGTTCAAACGTCAGCGTGCCATCGATAAAAGGAAAATACACAATATTGAATTGCCCTTCTTTCAACAAAACATCACCAATGCTGTCCGTATGGTATTGGATCTCATTCTTCAAAGCAACATGTATCATCAGCGTCGGCAAATCACGCTTCACATTCAGCAAAAAGCGGTTTTGTATATGATAGATGTTATAATGAAGTGTGTACTCGTTCAATTCAATTTCCTGCATCATCAGGTTTCCATAATTGCCCTCTGCATAATTTACCTTGCTGTTTTGCATCAAAAGGCCTGAGAATGCTTTTGGCACCTGCGGCGCCAGATCAATGGCACCATGCGTAAAAGAAGTTAGGTTACAGTCAACCATAGTTACGAGAATTCGGTAAATTTTTTCATCGTTCGATAGTCCCCAAGCGGTTGCTATCGATTCCTCAAATGCAAATCAAACTTACCAGAGCTACTCGCATAAAACCTTGTTATTGCTTATCTAACCGTGATCGGAACTCGCTTACATGTTCTGGATTTTGAAAAAAATGAAAGGGCACCATTCCCAATCGCGGTGTCAGTTGGAGCCGATTATCTTATTTTGGTCGTATGCGATCTAAAATTCACGAATTTATCAATACCACCTCTCAGCATTTACACGTATTTATTCGCTAAGTTTATATACGTATTTCAACGGGTTAATGTAAAAATCATTGATATATTATGCAATGATTTGCCATGAGCGGGATTTTTTTCGTACATCTAAATAGCAAGCAGTGCAGCGAGGTTTTTTGCTTGGCTAAGCATAGCCGCCGTCAGAAAAAGATCCCCTCTTATGTTCAACTATCTTTGCAGATAAAATAGCTATCCTCAAAACACCTTGCCGAATCTAAAACATAAAATAGGATCAGCTCATGATACAACCTATCGAAATGAAATTGAACCTTCCGATTGATCTTTCAAATAAGCAAGTTTCGGATACTGCCCATGTGTGGGACATTCTTGTTGCAAGCAACAAAGGAAATTTAAAGCGGGTAAAAAAGCTGGCTGATGAATGTCCTGAGCTGGTATTTGCTCAATACAATTATACCCCGCCTATACATTTCGCCGCTCGGGAGGGACATTTAGAGCTGGTAAATTATTTTCTCGCTCAGGGTGCATACGATCCCATTTATAAAACCTATCCGTTTTTAGACAGCTTGCCGATCATTGCCGATGATAGAGGGTACAGAGATATTGCACTGCTGTTAAGACAATTTGGTGCTAACTATTCCTTGCATAAATACAAAGGCGATAATGGAGAAATTCATTACAACCGCACGGAGCTGCAGAAGGAATTTGAAAAAGCGGTTAATAAAGAGGATCTGAGCAAAGTAGAAAAACTTTTAAAGAAACACCCTGAGTTGGCTAAGGATGAAACCTTTTTTTGGAGCGAAGGAATTTTGACCATGCCTGCAAAACGCGGTAATCGAAAACTCATGGAGCTGTTGATGAGCTATGGAGCAAAAGTCCCTGATATTTTGAAATGGGCGCAATTTTATTATTTCGAACGATACGACAGCGCCGCCTTTCTTTTAGAAAAAGGAATGAACCCCAACATCATGAGCTGGCATCACGTTACCATATTGCACGATATGGCACAGAAAGGCGAAATCCAAAAAGCAGAGCTGCTGATAAAACATGGCGCCAATATCAATGCGATAGAAGAAGAATATCAATCCACACCATTAGGCTTGGCAGCAAGGTGGGGGCAGGTTGAAATGGTTGAATTTTTAGTAAAGCAAGGTGCAGACCTTAAAAAATCAGGCGCTGCCTGGTCAACACCTCTCGCCTGGTCTCGGAAAAAAGGACATAAGGCAATAGAAAATATTCTTTTAAAAGCGGGTGCCAAAGAAAACAACAAACAAAAAAAAGATTGAAGCAGCGGGACCTTTTTACCAAGCTCTTTCAAGCTTGGCAACCAGCCAAAGGCCCCGCTGCAACATACATCCGTTTCAATTATTCTGCTATCAGATAATATTCTTCTCCCGGCATAACTTTCACCTTGCCTTCATATTTCAGTGAAACTGATGAAACTCCATTTAAAGTGATGGCAAGATCATTGATCTTGATAGCGCCAGAGGTAAGCACATCTGTGTCGCCGTTTATCACCAGCTCGCTTGCATTGGTTGCAGGCACATACACAATAAGCCTGGAATAGCCTCTTCTGTTTTCTGCATTGATCACAAGCTTTTGATCTTTTACACTGGCATTCACCTTGCTCAGGTCTCTTGCATTTCCTTCAAGTGTCAACCGGTTCACGGATTCATTAGTAAGAACAACTGTAACATTGCCCTTTACTTCGATCTGTTTGAATGTTTCGGTTAGATTTATTTCTCTCAGGTTAGTCGACATCCGATGAAATTGCGCATTGGAAGAGATCGAAATAAATAAAATAAAAACGGCTAATACTGCTTTTTGGCGCATAGTGCCAATGGTTTTTTGAATTTGCTTTTTCATAATTTTCATTGTTTAAAGTTTAATAATTGATTTTGTTATTCATTAATTGGAATAGAGAAAATATTGCTCGTTACTTTTCTTCCTTGCACCAGGCTGTTTTCAATCGTTGGACGAAAATGTATGCCTGCATACAACCTCGAATGCGCTGCTTCTTCGCCAATGGCGGTAAATGAAGAATAGGATCTGGGCGCAAAGCCTAAATAATCATAAGTGTGATCGGTGAATGAATGA
The DNA here is from genome assembly GCA_036005185.1 of Chitinophagaceae bacterium. Taxonomy (GTDB): domain Bacteria; phylum Bacteroidota; class Bacteroidia; order Chitinophagales; family Chitinophagaceae; genus VBAU01. The sequence continues at coordinate 11,717 of DASYQS010000035.1, forward strand.
ATATTCCCGAACAAGTTTTCCATTGCTTCTGCTGCTGCGGAAGAAAGTACCGAGTGGGCCGAAGGATACTCAGGATGCGCGGGCGTGGCAAGATGCGAGTTCCATGAGCTTTGTCCCATCACCTCTCTGATATAAGTGATCGGCCTGATTAAGTTATACTGATATTTTGCTTTCCAGCAACTGATCAGTGCGTCATTGATCGCTGCGCCGGTAATTGCGTAAGCCAATGCAGCTTTATCAACACTTGTATTGGTTTGCCTGATCACCTGTTGTAAAATGCTCAACCAATGGCCTGGTGAGCTGGTACCGGGCACATCTCTCCAAAATATCGCCGTCGCTTTTTGTTCATCGGTCAAATGTTGTGATGTTACAAACACTTCATTTGCCATTTGGTAAAAAAGAGAATTGGGATCAGAAGAATAATTGAATGGAGCATCGGGTTGAGCGTTGTCGATGCTGCCAATGATCACCGGGCGGTTATTGCCCCAATATGGAGTAGATGCATTGGCATAAACAGGTGTAGTGGGTTTCCATAACCCTGCTCCGGTCGGTGGTGTATAAGCATTGCTTGCATTTTTATATCCGTCTGTTTCTGACCAATTGAATACCGCTACTGCAACTGATTTGCCAAACTCAGCCGATGCATGGATCAACGATGATTCTTGGCTGGTAAGAAATTCTTGGTTCAATGCATTTTCTAAAGAATCAATGGCTGCTTTATCATCGTTGCTGGCATTCGGAAATAATGATTTATTGATCGCGGCCATGGCAGCGTTCATATTAGCCGGATAATAATAATGAACAGCATGATCAATGAATGGCAGGCCCGATAATCCATTCCATTTATTGCGCCAGTGTAAATGGGCCGGAAGATCAGGAGCTAATGATTCCACTGCAGCGATGCCTGCGTATGCAAAATGTCTCGAGAATGCCTGGTTGGGAATACCAACTGCATTCTTCATTAACCGTAGTTGCATGCTCATCCATTTATCCAATACATCCGAAACTTGATTGGAAGGCTGATGACTGCGGTTAGCGATCTCATCCCGCTTTGTACAGGAGCTTACTAAAATAAAGACGATCATTGTCGTCAGTAAAAAACGGCCAATAAGATGTCTGTTCATCCGAAAAGATGTCGTTGTCATGTTGAAATTTTAAGGCTTAATGATTAGGTAAAGTGATAATTGAAAGAATTTTCATTGTTTTCTGAAATTGAAGTCTGCGATAATTGTTCTTTTTTTCAGCGTAAATCTTTGCTGAATGGTAGCGATGATCGATCAGATTTTTTCGGTAATAAAAAAGGTGAACTGATTTCGCATATAATAAACATCATCAGCCAAATTGAATGGCTGTGAGCTTTCAATGATTGCTTGTTTTACTTTTTGTTCACTGGTATGTTGTACCGCTTTTACGCAAGGGCCTGTGCACAAAAATCCACGCTCTAATGCTTCTGCACTCGAAAACTGCCAAGGACAAAACACGCTTTGCTTTTCGATCACTTTCAGGCCAACCGTTTTGCAGATCGCTTCCACTTTTCCTTCTTCGCTCAAATCAAAAGGGGCCGGTGTTCCTGGCGGCGGTAATAAAGAAGCAACAGCCTTAAACACTATTCCCGCTTCGTATTCTTCTTCTCTGCCCCAAATTCCGATCACCACTTTTCCTTGCTTTTTTACAACTCGTCTGGCTTCTGCCAATGCATTTTCAAAACTCCCTGCATATTGAAATGAATTAAAGCCTGTAACAACATCAAAACTTTCATCACTGAATGGCATGGCTTCCAGATCTTCGATCAATAATGTGGCATCGGGCAATCTGTTTTTGCTAAGAGCTAGCAAACCCGGAGCAGCATCAATGCCGTTGATCCATGCACCCGTAGCCGAAGCCATGCTTAAAAACAATCCTGATCCGCACCCCGCATCCAATAACATTTTTTCTTCGTCAAGATTCAATCGGTTTAAAACAGCCCGGTACATTGGAATAAATGTAGGCTCAAGATATTTTGCCCAATCTGCCGGTGCGGAGCTCCATAGCTTACCTTGAATTTCTTTTGTTTGCATGGTGATAATGGTTTAATGCCTGCCTGTCGGTAGACAGGGTAATGTTTAATGAATAATGATCGTATAAAAATTTTCTGTTCGGTCTTCATCAATTAAATAGCCACCCCGCTAAAAAAAACAAAAGCCCTTTAAAAACCCACCAACATAAATAAATGAGCAACGCTTTTTTGCGGTGCTTCTTAAAAAAGTCTTTCTGAAAGATCGCCTTCATCTCAAGTCAATTTAAATTGTCTTCTTTCGGGCTAAAAGCAATGCAGGTTATTGCTCTCACCTAAAATTTACTTTAGAATTATTTTGCAGCAGCAAGCATAAAGCCTCATCATTTTAAAGGTGGGTTTGCTTGATGCATCAATGTGATTCTTGTTTCCATTTTTCGAGATCGACGCCATTTTGCTTTCACTTGTTTTATAACATTCGGATAAGGTTTAATGCCTGCCTGCCGGTCAGGCAAGGTTAAAGGTTTTCGAATGGTATAATGGTATGCTATTTAATCGCAGTACAATATTAAAAACATTGGAAAGCCTCCACCGCTGCGCTTTTCCAACCGGCCGCCTTTTTTTTCCAACCGGAACAGGCCTTAAAAAAATATTTTACCTGCTTCTTCTTTCCATCTGTCCATACAGTCATTCAAAAGGAAAACCTCGTTTTCCCAACGGGGCCCCTGTTTTTTACCCGTCAAAAGCATAGGAATTTTGCATTACAATCAAGTAACTTTAAACAAAGAAACAGCCAAGTGAAACTGAGGAAGCCACTTCGAATAATTATCTGCTTACTATTCTTGCTACCGATGGATCGTCTGACGGGACAGGAGCTTTCTGAAAATAATTTTGTTCGTTACACAACAGCAGATGGGTTAACCGATAACATGATCACGGATATTACACAGGACTCTACCGGTTATATATGGATCGCTACAAGCTTTGGACTCAATCGGTATAATGGCAGGGAGTTTATTCAATTTCACAGTACCAGCGATAGTCTTTCACTTCCCGCTGAGAGCATATCGGCGATGACATGGCTTAATAAAAACCAGCTTGCCATCTATCCATCGGGAGTGCATATCATCAATACAAAAACCGATGAGAGGCATAACATATTTATTCCTTATCACAATCAACAATATCAGTATAAATTCAATTTGATCATGGGAACAGCGGGAGATGAGAAAGGCAACGTCTATATCTTGTCACGCTCGGGATTTTATCATTATGATAATCATTATAAACTGGTATCAAGATTTGATTTTTATAAAGACGAGGAAGTTCCCTACGAACATTTTTTTGCCGGAGAGCGACTGCTGAGTTTAGATAGTAAGCGGCTGCTGATTATTGCAAGACACAAATTATATGTTTATGAGAAAGAAAAAAGAAAGCTCAAGGAAATGACGGCTAACGATTGCCCCTTGATGGCAGAGTTTCTGACCCGCCCTGCTTATTCTTTTTTCTTTTTTCAGCAAAAACCAGGGAAGCTTTTTATTCTGAAAGCGCAAAGCGACACCCTTGTGTATGTTAATACAATTCAAAATAAAAAGACTGTCTCCAAGTTACCGTTTAGCCCCATTGTTTCCGAATTTGCCTGGCGTTCCAGGCTGCTTCCCATAAGTGACACGGTTTTTTATATAACGGGGCATTCCTCGGGATTTTACAAAATGCGTTTTTATCCTGAAACAGGCTCAGTTAAATTTTATCCTGAAAAATATTTTTCTTCTTATTTATGCCAGTCTGTACTAAAGGATAAAGACAATCGCTTATGGATAGCTACCAATAAAGGATTGTTTCGGCAAGATCCGGGAAGATCTCAGGTAGATGTTTCTTTTTTGCCTTTGGCTATACAAGACTCATTTCCAAACGTGCGGTTGGATGATATTCATGTATCTGCAAATAAAATCTATGTGGCATCAATGGGTGAAGGGGGATTATTTGTTTTTGATAAAAAAACCTTTCAGTTAGAGAAACAGATCTTGTTTGATAGCGTCGATAAGCGAAATAACATCATTACCTCAATTGCATCAACCGGCCCTTCTACCTTGTTACTGGGAACCTATCATCTGCCTTTTCTCTTCGATGAGGTAAATCAAAAAATAAAAAGGATCATACCCCCAAACTGGGATGTGGGTGCCGACTGGACAAACGATCTGTTTAACGATGAAGAGGGCAATGTGTGGATAGGCTCCGACAACATTTACAAGTATAATACCAAGGCTCAGAGTTTTACTTTGATTCCTCCTTATCGCAAATTATTAGAAATGCCGAATGGCATCGAGGAAGATAGAAATGGTCATATCTGGATGTCAGGTCATGGACTGGCCAGGTACAATACCGATCTGGATAGTTTTGATATGTCGATCGATTCGTTTCCTTTTATTAAAATGCTTGACAAGCAGATAAATTCTTTTGTAATAGATCGTCAAAACATCGTTTGGTTCAATGCCCGAAACAATGGCTTGTGCGGTTATGATATTAACCGGCGACACTTTTTGCATTTTACCACCAGTGCCGGATTGCCGAATAACAATATTTCATCGATGACCATCATTGGCAACAAACTGTGGATGGCGGGCGTTGTAGGTGTTGCTTGTATGGATCTACGCAATTTTAAAATCGTAAGTTTCGGAAAAGAGGATGGATTCCCTGACATGGGGGTCGTAACCAGGAATGCAAGATTTTTTTATGATAGCACTGCGCAACAGTTATATCTGAGCTTTTCAAATGCAATTGTAAGGTTCAATCCTTTCGAAATCCTGCAAAAAAAATCACCTCCAAAGCTGTTTGTAGAAAATCTTACGATCAATGGAGAAAAAAATATTTTCCTTCCCGGTCAAAACATCACTACTTCATGGCGCGATAATGAAATAATGATCACAATCGGAACTATCAATTTTTTGGATGGCAACAATCAAGGCTTTGCCTACCGTATTTTAAGTGCTAATCATGAAGTTCCCTGGCAGCAACTGGGCAAGCAATCTTCATTCAGCATTTCTAATCTTTCACCAGGAACTTACAGGATACAGGTAAAAGTTTTTTCATTGAGTAACCGGTGGCCCGAGCAAATAAAGGAGATGAGCTTTGTTGTATTGCCGCCCTTCTGGAAAAAAAATTGGTTTCGGATACCGCTGGCAGTCATTGCTATCGTGCTGATATATTTATTGATTCGCTGGAGAATAGAAATGGCTCGAGAAAAAGAAATGGAAAAAACCCATATCGAGAAGCTGAAGGCTGATGATTACAAGAACCAGTTCGAGCTTGAGCAGATCACCAATTATTTTTCCTCCTCGCTGGCAGCAAAACAAACTGAAGGAGAAGTGCTGTGGGATGTGACCAATAATCTCATGGGAAGAATGGATTATGTTGATTGCATGATCTATTTGTGGAATGAAGACAAAACAAAAATGGTTCAAAAAGCGGCGTTTGGCCCCAAAGGCAAGCCTGAATTTATTTCAAACCAGGTTTTCGATGTGTTGCCTGGCCAAGGAATAGTAGGGTATGTAATAGAAACCCGGCAGCCGCTCTTGGTAAATGATACGCGCAATGATAGCCGTTACCGGGTGGACGACGAGTTTCGCCTAAGCGAGGTAGCGGTGCCCATTATTCATAATGATGAATTGCTGGGCGTTCTTGATTCTGAACATCACCTGCCGAATTACTTCAGTGAGCGAGACATAAAAATACTAACTACGATAGCTACACTTATTGGAAATAGGCTAACGCAAATAAAATCAGAAAAATCACTGGAGGCAAAACACAAAGAGCTTGCAACCATCAATGAGCAGCTTGCTGAGGCCAGGCTCAAGGCTCTTCAATCACAAATGAACCCCCATTTTGTTTTCAATGCGCTGAATAGTATTAAACGAATGATCCTGGATCGAAATAATGAAAAGGCTTCGAGATACCTGAGTAAATTTGCCTTGATGATCCGTATGACGCTGAATCATTCAAGAGATACCTTTGTTACGCTCGATGAAAACATAGAATACTTGAAGGCCTATCTCGAAATGGAACAATTACGGTTTGACGATTCTTTTACTTACAGCATTTTTACCGGTGAAAATATCGACGTTTGTGAAACGAGTTTTCCATCACTAATGATACAACCTTTGGTAGAAAATGCGATTTGGCATGGCCTGTTGCCCGCTGAAACGGATAAAAGAATTACGATCAGGTTCACGCAATCTCATAACAAGATCACTTGTATCATTGAAGATAATGGCATTGGCATTCGTCAATCCGAAAAAATGAAAGAAGCCAACAACTCATTTCATCGTTCCGTAGGCCTTGAAAATTTGAGAGGGCGTATCAAGATCATGAATGAAAAATATGATACGGAATGCAGTCTCAATATATCCGACTTGAAGGAAATAGACGAAAACAGAAGAGGTACTCGCGTTATTCTGCAATTTAAAATGATAAATACATAAGATTATGAAAGCAATTTTAGTAGATGATGAACCAGATGGCATCCATGCTTTAAGAAAAATGCTTGAAGCGCATTGCCCGCATGTAGATATAGCAGCCACCTGCTCCAATGCAATACTGGCAAAACAACAGATCGCAGAGGTACATCCCGATGTTGTTTTTCTGGATATACAAATGCCGGGAAAAAGCGGTTTGGAATTGCTTACCGAAGTAGATGGAAAAGATTTTGAGGTAATATTTGTTACGGCACATAATGAATATATGCTGCAGGCTCTTCAGTATAGTGCAGCGGATTATTTATTAAAACCGGTTGATGAGGACAGATTGATAGAAGCAGTACAGCGCGTTGAAAAAAGATTGGAGGAAGGAAAAAGAGACGAGCATACAAAAGCATTGCTCCATAATCTTAGTAAGGCAGGAAATCCCTCAGAAATGCGATTATGTCTGCCAACACTGAAAGGATTTATTATATTAAAATTGGAAGACATTATTTATTGCGAGGCCGAACGCAGCTATACAATATTTCACTTAGAAAGTAACAAAACAGTTACCGTTTCAAAACCATTGCTTGATTATGATAACCTGCTAAGGGACACCTCTTTTCTTCGCATTCATAAATCTTTTCTGATCAATCTGCTTCATGTAAAAGAATATCAACGAGGCGAAGGCGGTTTGGTTATCATGAGCGACAATGCAGAAATAGAAATAAGCCGCAGAAAGAAAGATCAGTTTTTGCTGAAAATAAGGGAAGTTTTCAAATACTAAAATCTGAATAGCCGAAGCAATCGATCATAACATTTTTTATATTTAGGGAAGAAAACATCTTCTTATTTGTCATTTATAAAAATTGTAGTTATGATCATTGTACACGATATTTTTATTTGCAAGCCCGGCAATGCTTCGAAACTGGCAAAAAAATTTAAAGAAGCGATGTCCGATAGCAGCGAGCTGGTGCATGTTATGACCGATATGACCGGCCAGTATAATAGAGTAATCATGGTAAGCAAGTTTGAAAACTTAACTGCCTACGAGCAGAGTTGGGAAAAATTTAAACAGGATACTGAGGCCATGAAGAAAATGGAACAAGCAATGGCCGGGTATCAGGATATGTACCTTACAGGATCAAGAGAGATATATCAAGTTTGGTAAAGAGAGCAGCATTATATTAATGCCGTTCTTTTAATTAGGGTTTAAACAAAAAACATCAACAGTTCCGCTTTGATCTACGAGATAGACTTTCAGATGCAACTGGTTGGAAGTAAAATAATCTTTTAGCTTATCCAACACCTTCCGGTACTCGCCGGTATCGGGTAAACAAAGGCAGCGATCTCCTTCATAACCATTCATGGAGTTAAAAAGATTTATGGGGGAGAGCATAATATCCAGAAGAAAATGCATGACTTCTATAAAACCGTTATCATTTTTTTCAACCGGCTCCTCTGTTTCGGTGGTTTCGTTAACCGTTCCTCTGATTTCAATGATTTCTTTTGAAAGCAGTTTGGTAGAAATAATAACATGGTCAAAGTTGGAAGGAAATTGATCAGGTTCGCCGAGTCGAAACCCTTTTTCTTTTAAATACTGTTTGAGGCTGTTTGTTATAAACTGAGTGGTGTACCAGTTAGTGGCGGTTACATTCATAGGGACGTAATAAGTTTGTGAGATGGAAGATAGTTTTAGTTGGAGCGAAAATAAATATTAAAATGCAATATTAGTTACTTCTTCGAATGAAATTCTTTTGGTTTCTTAAAGTCATCAATTAACTTTTAGCCAATTATTCGTTTGGTTTACAGATATTTCAAAACCCCATTTCCATCTCAATAAATTCTTTTGCCCCTTCAGGCCCCGTTATGGTGAGCCAAATATTTTCGTCGGAGATGGAGAGATTGAATGTAAAAAAATCACAACATTGTCTCTCGGTCTTAATGAAACTAGTTACTTCATCAAATATTTCATCGGTGGCTTTAAAATGATAGTTATACCCATCTTTTAATTCTTGCCTGTTTAACACTTTTGCTTTTAAAGATGCAATAACCTGCTCTTTTCGTTTTTGCAATTCAGGGCTTGTAAGCTTGCAGGCAATGGTTTTATTTTTTAATGCTGGGTTCATGGATGATGTTTGATTTGGTTGTAAGCTTGTTTTTGCAGGCTTGTCATCCTTACAGCATTCGTCCTGGCAATTGTCAGCCGATTTTTTAGTTTGAGTATTGCAGGTAAATCCGCAAAAAAGCATAAAAGCTGCTGCCATCAATTTCGACAGGCCCATGTGATCTTATTTTCAATTATTAAATAATTCGTTATGCAAACTTAAACAGTGGAGTATAGTCCATAGTGTACCTTTGTTAGTAAATAAATCTTTTAAATCATGTTGATTGGCGAACTATCCAAGCGAGCAGGATTAAGCCGGGATACGATCCGGTTTTACGAAAAGCAAGGGCTGATAAAACTTGGTCGCAGGGAACGAAGGGTCAATAATTATAAAGAATACTCGGATGACGTTTTGAGACGGCTTCTTCTTTTTAAAAAGATAAAATCCTATGGCTTTACCTTAAATGAATCGGCTGATCTTATTGCCTTAATAGACAACAATCTTGCTTCCTGTAACAGAGTGGCAAATGCGGCAGAAGAAAAAATTGCCGTTATCGATAAAAAAATTGAAGAGCTTAAAACCTTAAAAACACTGATCAGAAATAGTATCGAAAATTGTGAAGGGAGATGCGCAGTTGAGAACGATGAAGCTAATTGCCCCCTTTTTGAAATTTAAACTTTGGTATTTCAGAAAGAAAAAAGCGCTTAACCTGCAGAATTAATTCGTTGCAAAAACGGTTTCATGTTCCCGTCCTTCGCGATTGTATTTATTTCGGTATTGTATCGGTGATAAACCGGTAATTTTTTTAAATGTTGTCCGGAACGCTTTTGTATCTGCATAGCCTACAGAATACATTACCTCGTTTATATTTTCCCTTTTTGTTTCAAAATACTTTTTTGCCGCTTCGATTTTAACCCGTTGTATGTATTCTGTTACTGTATTGGCCGTAGCTTTCTTAAACCGGCGCTCCAAATTTCTCCGGCTCAATGCATGCATCGATGCAAGTTGATCAACCGTAATTTTTTCCTGGTAATTTTTTTCAATAAACTCCTGCGCTTTTTTTACAGGCTCATCATCATGCTCTTTTTGCCCCTGGAAAATAATAAATGGCGATTGGCTGATCCTGTCTATATCGATCATAAATGCTTTAGCAATAAGAATAGCGATATCCCGACCTGCATATTTTTCAATAAGATAAATAAGCAAATTCAAATAAGAATAAGCGCCGCCGCTTGTATAAATACCGTTCTCTTCCGTCATGATCTTATCGTCCACCACATAGGCTTCAGGGAACATATTTCTGAATTCGTTCACGAACCTCCAATGAGTAGTGCACTGCTTGCCATTTAATAAACCGGTTGCACCCAAGAAAAAAGATCCGATGCAAAAACTTGCTATCTCAGCCCCTCCATGATATTGTTTAATGATCCAAGGAAGAAAGTCTTCGTTAAGCTCTGCTGCTTTTTTTTGATCGCCATGCAAAGCGGGAATAAAGATCAGGTCTGTTTTTGGTACATCACTGATCAATACATCCGGCTTTACGGTAAATAGGCCACTGGGTTGGCTTGTTTCTTTCGACAGCCCCACCAACTGAATTTTAAAAAGCGGAGTATTTCCTCTTTCAACTCTCAAATTGTTTACCTCTGAAAGTATTTGATGAGTTCCTTCAATATTGACGAGGCTGGTATGTCCCCGAGGAATAAGAATTGATACGTGTTTCATCTGCAAATTTCTTATGGTTATGATTAAGTGAGATTGAAACTAAGCACGAAAAATTTCATATGGTGTTGAATTTTTTCAGGTTTCGCTTCATACAATAAAGATAAAGAATCCGTCTGTCGCAATCAACCCCTAAGATTGCCGTGATTGCACCTCATCAGATTTATTCAATGATTTTAGGTTTGTATTCACAATTACTACATGGAAAAATATTATTTAAAAGATGATTTGAAGGTTTTTGGTTTAGAGGTAAAAATATTTCCATTGGGTATCAAAGCGGTCTTTGATTCTCTGATGAGTATGCATGATAACGGGTTTAACCGCTCCTATTATGGCATTAGCTACATAAATGACGATGGAAAAATTATTTATAAAGCGGCGGCGGAGGAAAAATATAATGGAGAGGCCGTAAATATAATTGCGAGCCATATACTATTGAAAAGGGTGAATACTTAACAGTGACAATCAATGACTGCCTAAAAAACTGATTCGATAAAAGAAGTATTTCATGAGATGATGCAGGACAATCGCGCTGATAAAACCAAATCTGTTGTGGAATGGTATAAAAATTATGATGAAATGTTGTGCATGGTAAAAATGAAATGAACTGAAAAATACTTTATGATAGCAGAGAAACTATACAAACAAGAATTATTTACATCGCTTGATAAAGCGACTTCAGAATTCATAGAGTTGGTGTCATTATTCACAGAACAAAAGATAAATACTGTCCCATTTGAAGGCAGTTGGACGGCGGCCCAAGTAGCAGAGCATGTTACAAAATCAAATAGCTTAATTACGAAATCATTAAATGATGAAGGAAAAACAATTGACAGGGGGCCAGACGAAGGAGTGCAGACATTGAGAGAGGTATTTTTAGATTTTACTACTAAACTGCAATCGCCGGAGCTTATTTTACCAGCACAGAATAAACACCAAAGGGAGACATTGATTGCAGAATTAAGGGAATCCATTGAGCAGCTTAAACGAGCTGGCAAGGCTGCGAACTTATTTCATGCCGTTAAACATCCCATATTTGGCGAAATAACGAAGCTCGAATTGCTTCATTTCGTCGTGTATCATACACAACGACACATTTACCAGTTAAAAAAAATTTACAAGGCCATAGAATCAAAACCATTGGTTGAAATGAGGAGAGTTATCTTATTCATGCATGTATCACTTGATGGTTTCGTTGCTGGAAACAATGGAGAAATGAATTGGATAACCATGGATGAAGAAATTTTTGAAGACGCCATTGACTTGGCGAGCACCACAGATACAGCCTTATACGGGCGGGTTACTTATCAAATGATGGAGAATTATTGGCCAACAGTTCTTATCAACCCAACCAGTTCAGCAAATGAGCTTCGTCATGCTCAGTGGGTAGAAGATATTCATAAAATTGTTTTTTCACGAACGCTGGAGAAAGTAGAATGGAACAATACAAGATTGATCAAGGAAAATATTGCCCAAGAAATTTCAAAATTGAAACAGCAACCTGGGAAAAGCATGATGATTTTCGGCAGCCCCACGCTTGCGCATAGTTTTATGCAATTGGGGTTGATCGATGTTTATCGTATCAATGTTAACCCGGTTATACTAGGCCATGGTATCCCATTGTTCAAAAATATTCAGGACAGAATCAATCTTAAGCTTTTAACGATAAAGAGATTTAAATCAGGAGTGGTCGGGCTTCATTATGAGACGAAAGTGGATCATTGATTAATCTTTAACCAGTCAAAATTATTTAAATGGTTCATTCTTTCAGCATAATGGTCTGTTTGTTGCTACTCCTGATTTTTCTAAATAAAATTTTATGATGACAATAGAAAAGCATGTGATCGACAAAGACATCAAGGTGGCTTGCCTAAAAGCATCTTCTTTTCCTGAAGGAATTGAAGCTGCGCATGAAAAATTACATGCGTTACTTCCTAATTCAGAGCAAAGAACATTTTATGGAATTTCTTACCCTGATAAAAATGGAAAAATTATTTATTGGGCCGCGGCAAAGGAATTGCATGAAGGGGAGGCAAAGAATCTAAAATTGGAAACTTTTGTTATTAGGAAAGGTGAGTACGCCAGCGAGTATTTGGAAGATTGGCGACGCGATGTAAAGTTGGTTGATAAAACTTTTGAAAAACTTTTGTCCGATCCTCGAATCGATAGTAAGGGATATTGCCTTGAAGTATATGTAAATGCAAATGATATGCAGTGTATGGTTCCATTAGAAACTTCACACTAATATCAATAAAAACATTGTTTGGATGATTCTAACAATCAATTTTTATAAATTAAAAATAAAATAAGATGGCAACTAAAATTTTTGTTAACCTGCCGGTGAAAGATCTTAATAAATCAAAAGAGTTTTTTACCAAGCTTGGATTTTCATTTAATCCTCATTTTACAAACGACCAGGGCGCTTGCCTGATCATTGGCGAAAATCTTTTTGCAATGCTATTGACAGAACCCTTCTTTAAAACTTTTACTAAAAAGGAAATTGCTGATGCAAAAAAAACTACCGAGGCATTGATTGCTATTGATGCAGAAAGTAGAGAAAAAGTAGATGAGATGGTAAAAAAAGCTGCTGAAGCCGGTGGGTCTATATACAGAAAACCGGAAGATCATGGGTGGATGTATGGCCATAGTTTTGCAGACTTGGACGGGCACCAATGGGAGATATTATATATGGACGAGAAAGCAGTGCCGCAAAATCAATAAATAAAAAATGATCTTTAATAATTAAAAACGAAAAAAATGGCAACACTCAATCCTTATCTCAATTTTCCTGGTAATACGGAAGAGGCATTTAATTTTTACAAATCAGTTTTTGGTGGCGAATTTGCAATGGTGCAGCGTTTTGGGGATATGCCAGGGCCTGATGGAAAAAAAACTCCTCCCGAACTGCAGAATAAAATAATGCATATTTCCTTGCCTATTGGAAATGGAAATATTTTGATGGCTACCGATGCTCTGGAACAAATGGGTTTTAAGTTAACGGTGGGAAATAATTTTTACATCTGCATAGCCCCGGAAAGCAAAGAAGAAGCTGACCGTTTATTTAAGGGTCTATCCGCAGGTGGTAAGGTTACAATGCCTATGCAAGACATGTTTTGGGGCGCCTATTATGGCGACTTCACCGATAAATTCGGTATAAAATGGATGATAAATTATCAAAATCCGAACAAATAAATATTTGAATTGAGTGAAAAAATAACAATGGTCTTCCTCCATAAACGGCCTATTTTTACGGCCATCTATGCTGAAAGAAAATTCGGATGTTGATGTAAAGCTGCAGCATTTGGCTGATCAATTGCAAGGCGAGTTGCATAGTGATGTAACAACAAGAATTTTGTATGCCACCGATGCCTCAGCCTATCGTGAAATGCCGCTTGCTGTAGCTGTTCCAAAAACAGTTGGCGATATAAAAAAGCTCATCGCCTTTGCTCATGCTGAAAAAACTTCGCTTATTCCACGAACAGCAGGTACCTCGCTCGCTGGCCAGGTTGTAGGCAAAGGAATAGTAGTTGACGTATCAAAATACTTTACACAAATCCTTGAATTGAATAAAGAGCAAGGATGGGTTTGTGTGCAGCCTGGCGTTATCCGCGATGAGCTGAATATGTTCCTGAAACCACATGGATTATTTTTTGGGCCAGAGACTTCTACGGCAAACCGCGCTATGATCGGTGGAATGGTTGGTAATAATTCCTGTGGGTCCAACTCTGTTGTATATCGCAGCACCCGCGAACATTTATTAGAAGTAAAAGCCTTGCTAAGTGATGGCTCTGAGGCAGAATTTAAAACATTAAGCATCGAGGAATTTCATAAAAAATGCGAGGGCAACGATCTTGAAGCGAATATTTATAAAACAACTCGCAGCCTGTTGAGTAATTATGAAAATCAAGTTGAGATAAGAAAAGAATTTCCTAAGAAAACAGTAGAGCGGAGAAATACAGGTTATGCCGTTGATGTGTTGCTTAATACTTCGCCTTTCACTGCAGGAGAAAATGATTTTAATTTTTGCAGACTGATTGCCGGATCAGAAGGCACGCTTGCTTTTCTCACTGAAATAAAATTGAATGTTGTTCCATTACCACCCAAAGAAGCCGGTTTGCTTTGTGTGCATTTTAACAGCATTGATGAAGCCTTGCGGGCAAATATCATTGCTTTGCAATACAAGCCAAGCGCCAGCGAGTTGATAGATCATTATATTCTTGAGTGTACGAAGAATAATATTGAGCAACGAAAAAATCGATTCTTTGTTCAGGGTGATCCAGGCGCTATCCTTGTTATTGAATTTGCAAAAACCAACAGAGAGGAAATTGTTGAACTTGCTGCAAAGGTTCAAGCAGATCTGCAGGCTGCGGGCTTGGGTTATTATTTCCCGCTATTGTTTGGCGAGGATTCAAAAAAAATATGGACGCTGCGCAAAGCGGGGTTAGGATTACTGGGAAATTTGCCCGGCGATGATAAAGCTGTCCCTGTAATTGAGGATACTGCTGTTGACGTTCATGATCTGCCTGCATATATCAGGGACTTTAATGAGATTCTTAAGAAACACGGTCTATACTCTGTTCACTATGCGCATGCAGGTTCTGGTGAGTTGCATTTACGTCCTATCATTAACTTAAAAACCAAAGAAGGCAATCAGCTATTTCGAACGATTGCTGAAGAAATTGCTACTCTGGTAAAAAAATATAACGGTTCATTGAGCGGAGAACATGGGGATGGAAGATTGCGCGGTGAATTCATTAAACAAATGGTGGGAGAAAAAAATTATAGGCTTTTACAGCAGATCAAACTTGCTTGGGACCCTGAAAATATTTTTAATCCCAACAAGATCGTTGATACTCCGTCCATGAATACTATGCTGCGTTACACCCCAGGTAAGCAAACACCATCATTTAAAACTGTTTTTCGTTTTTACAATCAGGATATTTTGCAGCATGCCGAGCAATGTAATGGATCGGGGGATTGTCGAAAGACCCATTTGTCTGGCGGCACTATGTGCCCTTCATTTATGGCTACCAAAAATGAAAAAGATACCACAAGGGCCAGGGCTAACATATTACGTGAGTTTTTGACAAACTCTGAAAAAATAAACCGCTTCGATCATAAAGAGATACTAGATGTAATGGATCTGTGCCTGAGCTGTAAAGGTTGCAAATCCGAATGTCCATCCAATGTAGATGTGGCAAAACTGAAAGCGGAATTTTTACAACACTATTATGATGCGAATGGTATTCCCATTCGTTCGAAGCTAATCGCAAATTTTAATAAGACCGCCAAGCTTGGAGCTGTTGCACCTGGCATTTACAATTTTATGATGACTGCGCCTGGCATCAGCAACATAGTAAAAAAATTTTCGGGCTTTGCTGTGAAGAGATCAATGCCGGCTCTGTCTAAAACGACTTTGAAGAAATGGTATGATAAAAGAAAGTTGCCGTTTATCAGTTACCGGAAACCGGTAACTGGTAACCAAAGAGTCTATCTGTTCTGTGATGAGTTTACAAATTATAATGATACTGAAATTGGAATTAAGGCTATACAGTTATTGGAAAAATTAGGGTACGAGGTGATGATCCCTGAACATGACGAAAGCGGGCGTGCATGGCTTTCGAAAGGATTTTTGAGGCAGGCAAAAAAGATCGCTAATAAAAACATTGGTTTATTAAGTCCGCTGGTAACTGAGGATACTCCATTGATTGGTATTGAACCTTCGGCTATTCTAACTTTTCGCGATGAGTATATTGATTTAGCAAATGATGAGCAATTTGAGGTTGCTAAAGAATTAGCTAGAAATGTTTTTACGATCGAAGAATTTTTTGCAAAAGAAATAGAAAAGGGGAATATCCATAAGGGACAATTCACGAAAGAAGAAAAGATTATTAAACTTCATGGCCATTGTCAGCAAAAGGCAATTTCCTCTGTTGCTCCTTCAGTAAAAATGTTATCGTTGCCGGAAAATTATTCGGTTGAAGTAATTCCCTCAGGCTGTTGTGGCATGGCCGGCTCTTTTGGTTATGAGAAAGAACATTATGAGTTATCAATGAAAATCGGAGAACTTGTTTTGTTTCCTGCTGTTCGTAATCAATCAGATGATGCAATTATTGCTGCTGCGGGTACAAGTTGCCGTCACCAGATAAAAGATGGAACGCACCGCAAAGCTTTACATCCCGTTGAAGTTTTGTGGAATGCGTTAGTATGAGAAATTATCTCAGCAATACAGATCTGCCAGAGTTTTTATAATTATATCCGCCTGAAGATACTGCTTCAACGGTCCACGTATAGACATCTATGGGTTGAGGTTTTCCTTGCAACTTGCCATCCCATCCCTCGCCGAGAATATTTGTTTCAAAGACCTTTACACCCCAGCGGTTAAAAATCCTGAAATATTTAAGTTGAGTAATATTGATTGTCAGAGGATACAAATAATCGTTGTGCCCATCGCCATTTGGCGTCCATGCACTCGGAACAAAAACATAAGGCGTATTGATCAGCTTCACTAATAATGTATCAACAGTGATGCATCCAAGGCCTGAAGTCATCTTGATCAAATACTCTGTTTGCTTATCAAAATTGAATACCGGGTCTTTTATATTTGAAAAACTGAGTCCGATGGAGGGCGACCATTGGTAAGTATAATTATTACCTAGCGTTCTTGCTTGCAGTTGCAATGGAACATTTGCTGTTGCTGTAAGTGTGGTATAGCGTACTCCGGCAATAACAGGACTGACTTGAATGGTTACGGCATTGCTTGTCACTGCTGTGGGGTTTGCACAGGGATCGCTGCTTGTCATTACAACAGTAACGGAGTTACCGTTGGCAAGTGATGAGGTTGTAAAGACAGAAGATGTTTGTCCTGTCACATTCACTCCGTTGATCTTCCATTGATAAGTTGGAGTGCCTCCATTGGTTGGCGTTGCAGTAAAGGTTATACTCCCACTTGAACAAATAGAAGTAGATGAAGCATTGATTGCTACGGCAGGCGTCACAGAAGTTGAACTGATATTAACAGGATTGCTTGTTACCGTAGCGGGATTAGCACAAGGATCGCTGCTTGTCATTACTACGGTTACGGCGTCCCCGTTAGCAAGTGATGAAGTTGTAAAAGTTGCGGATGTTTGCCCCGAAACATTCACTCCATTGATCTTCCATTGATAAGATGGGGTGCCGCCACTGGTTGGCGTAGCTGTAAGTGTTATACTAGTACCCGAACAAATGGAAGTGGAACTAGCACTGATTGTTACGGCAGGAGTAACAGAAGTGGAACTGATATTAACAGGATTGCTAGTAACTGTTGCGGGGTTAGCACAAGGATCGCTGCTTGTCATTACCACGGTTACAGCATCGCCGCTAATAAGTGATGAAGTAGTGAAGGTTGATGAGGTTTGCCCCGGCGCATTCACTCCATTAATCTTCCATTGATAAGTGGGGGTACCGCCATTGGTTGGTATTGCAGTAAAAGTTATACTGGCGCCTGAACAAATGGAAGTGGAACTAGCACTGATTACTACAGCAGGAATAACAGAAGTTGTATTGATACTAATGGGAATGCTTGTTACTGTTGTGGGGTTTGCACAAGGATCGCTGCTTGTCATTACTACGGTTACATCATCGCCGTTAGCGAGTGATGAAGTTGTGAAGGTTGATGACGTTTGACCCGGCACGTTCACTCCGTTGATCTTCCATTGATAAGTTGGAGTGCCGCCATTGGTTGGCGTTGCAGTAAATGTTATACTGGCGCCTGAACAAATGGAAGTGGAACTAGCACTGATTGCTACGGCAGGAGTAACAGAAGTAGAACTGATATTAATCGGATTGCTTGTTACTGTTGCGGGGCTAGCACAAGGATCGCTGCTCGTCATTGCCACGGTTACGGCGTCGCCGTTAGCAAGTGATGAAGTTGTGAAGGTTGATGAGGTTTGCCCCGGTATATTCACTCCATTAATCTTCCATTGATAAGTGGGGGTGCCGCCATTGGTTGGCGTAGCTGTAAATGTTACACTAGAACCTGAACAAATGGAAGTGGAACTAGCACTGATTGCTACAGCAGGAGTAACAGAAGTGGAACTGATATTAATCGGATTGCTTGTTACTGTTGCGGGGCTAGCACAAGGATCGCTGCTCGTCATTACTACGGTTACGGCGTCGCCGTTAGCAAGTGATGAAGTGGTGAAGGTTGATGAGGTTTGCCCCGCTATATTCACTCCATTAATCTTCCATTGATAAGTGGGAGTGCCGCCATTGGTTGGAGTTGCCGTAAATGTTATACTTCCACCTGGACAAATAGAGGGAGATGAAGCGTTGATTGCCACCGCAGGCGTAACTAAAGTCGAAGTAATATTAATAGTATTGCTTGTTACTGTTGTTGGATTAGCGCAAGGATCGCTGCTCGTCATTACCACGGTTACGGCGTCGCCGTTAGCAAGGGAAGAGTTTGTAAATGTCGCAGATGTTTGCCCCGGCACATTCACTCCATTAATTTTCCATTGATAAATAGGGATGCCACCATTGGTTGGGGTCGCAGTAAATGTTACACTGCCACCTGAACAAATGGAAGTTGAACTGGCACTGATGGAAACAGCAGGAGTAAGCGAGCTTACCGTTACATTCACAGAAATTCTTACACTCTGACAGCCACTTACTGTTTGGCTTACATAATATGTTCCTGTTGTAAGAGCGGTTGTTGAAGCTAATGGTGAACCACCAGTTGAAGCACTGTACCATTGCAAGCTGGTGCCTGTTGCTGTAAGATTGGTAACAGTTGGATTAGTATTGCTACAAAAATTTTGTGGACTTATTGCATTGGGCGCTGTTGGTGCTGAAGGAACACTGTTAATAGTATAGATGGTAGGAGCGGAGACACACCCCAAAGCATTTTTTACCGTAACATTATAGGTGTTGGGTGTCAACCCGGTAAAAATGCCATTCGTATTAGTATAATTGATTCCATCAATGCTGTAGCTAATACCGCTGGCTGGTGCAGGTGTAATAATTGTAATAGTTCCGGTGGGGGATGAACAAGTAGGTTGAGTCAAAGTGGCTGTGGAAGCAGGGGGGCAACAGTTCATTACTGCACTAAAAGTAAAATTAGGATCGCCCAGGCAAGCAGGGCTAGTCCAGGAACCAGACTCTCCATCGGCCAAAGTATTCACAGTAATATTTAGACTTTGACCATTTACACAAGCGCTCGATACTTTTAGTGTTATACAAAAAGTCCATGTACAACTGCCATCATTGTAATCTCCAAAATTATTACCAGCATTCGTAGTTTCGGCATCATCATCTGATTCAAAAAAATATCCTGGGCCGTGGGTACTAAACGGCGAAATAGATTGCGTAACAGAATTATACCATTTCCATGTTCCGTCACCACTGGAAGGGCCAATGGGATTAGCATTACATTCTGCGGGTGTTGAGGTGGTTAATGTTGATAAGTCCCAACCGGGTCCAAATGTGTATTCAATTCCATGAAGCCAGTTTAAACTGGTTTGGTTATAGCCATTAACTTTAAAACAAATTTGGACCGTTTGCCCCGGAAGATACGCTCCATTAACAGGAGCAGGAGTTGCCGTAAGTGATGCGGACGTGAGACAAGCGCTACAATCCATGTCATTGTCAATAGTAAAGCTAAAATTTCCCTGTGCGGTAGGTGTATTACCACTTATTTGAATAAAGTAAGTAGTTCCTGGACTTAATGCAGGAAAACTATAATTTAACACACCAGCATTATCCCCTATTGAACAACCTATAGGAATTAGTGAGGTACAACTGCCTGTCCAAATTGCAATATTAGGCTTAGAAAATGTTGATGTAAGGTTGAGGTGAAGTAAAGTACCTGTTGCAACAAAGGAATACCAAACATCTGCTGCTGGCACTTGTTGATTGCCTCCACCTGCACAATTGGCCTGAGCAAAATAGGGATTACTTGGAGTAGCATTGACCGTTGTCCCGGATATAGTGATAGTGGCTCCATTTCCATTGGGACAAGCTGGTGGTGTCGGAATAGTTATAACTTGAGCAGTCGCACAATCATCATTGGCTGGTTGCGCAAAAATTATATTCCCACAGAGTAATAAGGATAATATAGTATGTAATCTCTTCAAACTTTTTCTCTAGATTGACTGCAATTTTTTGATTATAAACGCCAAGCGAACGGAATTTTCCGGATATAGAAGTTAAGGGCTAAACGAGGTCAATTTCTCAGATGGATGGTATCAATTCTCTGCAACTAAATTTATAAACTTTCGCCCGTAGTTTCAAGGCTTATCATTTAAATGACCAGTTTGTTGCGATAATAGGATAATTGAGGCTAAATATGTTGAATTCGAGGCTTTTTTCTAATGAAAATATTCCTAAACTGACAACAGATCGCAAAAATAAAAACCGTAGTTCTTTTCCGTTTGAGGGCCAGCGTCGGTATTTGCAGGTGCGAGGTATTCCCTATACACTACCTCACCTTTTTTAAAAGGTATTGGGTTCATAAAAATCGGGCTGTCATAAACAAAGGTGTGAAACTCACCATTCTCTCCGCACATGTCAACTGTTTTAGGCAAATCATTACAAAGACTTTGATCAATGATCCTTCCGCAAAAGCTTTTATCAAGAAATTTTTCATTGATGCAAACTATAATGGCTTTAAAACCTGATTCAATAAACTCCAGCATCAATTCTTTTGTGTCTTTTTTCCAGATGGGAAAAACGCATTCAACGCCTGCTGTTGCCAGCTTCTTCTCTCGATAGTTCTTGAGGTCTTCTAAAAAAATATCGCCAAAAATGCTGTGAGTAATTCCTTGCTCCTTCAACCAATTTATTTTTTCCATCATGGCCGATTCATATTCACTCATAGCAGGTTGTTCGGGCAGCTCAATAGTGGTTAAAGGAATGTTTAGTGCTACTGCTTGCGCCTCTAATAATTCTCGTCTTACTCCGTGCATGGAGATGCGGTTGTGAAAACTGTTTACGCTGGTCAGCAAATATTCAATTGTGAATTTTTTTTCTTGCAATATTTTCCATAAAGCCAATGACGAATCCTTTCCACCGCTCCAATTGAAATAAGCCTTTATCATCCCAACAAATATTTTTCTTTAAAAAACACATAGCGATCTTTCAACTCAAGCAAACAGTTTTTGCATAAGCAATCATCATAACGCCCTTCAATAAATGCTCTTTCCTCATTGTTCAACGAAATGCCATAGCATTGACACTCTGTTATAGAGCCTAGCTTGCATTCGAATAAGCCTTCGCAACGCGGACAAGTTTTTTCTTCATGCATGCACATGAGCCGGAGTTTTGTAAAATGGTAAATATTTATTGGCGAGATGGGTCGAAATTTTGAACAACTCCGGATGAAATAGAGCTGCCAGCAACTCAATGCCATCGACCAATGTTGATGCCGATGGCTGAGTAAACAAATCATAATCCGCGAGAAAGACTTGTTTTGTTTTTACAGCTTTCAAATCATTCCATCCTTCTTTTTTTGTAAGCAGGTACATTTCTTGTTTTGTTCTTTTTGTTTCAAACCCACATGGGGCAATCACTAACACTTCAGGGTTATACCTGATAATTTTTTCCCAAGATGTTACAATGGAGTCACCTGCAGGATTGCTCAGCATATCAATGCCACCTGCCTGTGCAATTTGAAAAGGGATCCAATGCCCGCAATTATAGACGGGCTCAATCCATTCAAGCAAAGCCACTCTTTTCAATGGCATGCTGTGTTTTCGCAATTCATCGAGTATGCCAGACGTTCTTTGGTTTAATGCAGCTAAATAGCTATATGCTTTTTCCTCCTCGCCTAAAGCGGATGCAATGGTAACGGCTGTCCGATATACATCATCCAGATTTTGTGGTGTAAGAGCAATTAAACGCGGTTGTTTTTTCAGTTTGGCAACGGCAGCCGCTGTGCATTGAGTATCTATTTGACAAACCTCACATACATCTTGCGTAAAGATTATATCGGGTTGTATATTTTGTAATAAATCTTCATCGATATAATACAAAGTTTTACCCTGTGCTTTGCTGGCCGAAAAAATTTTGTCAATCTCGGCGCTGGAATATTGCTTGTCTTCCAATATGCAACGAACCAGCTTTGGTTTTTCTTTTAACGCTTCTGCCGGGCATTCGAATGTTACTCCATATAAATAGTGCTGTAATCCCATGTCATAGATCATTCGTGTTGACGCAGGTAAAAATGAGCATGCTTTCATGGTGAATAATGAATAATAAATAATGAATAAGTTGCTCTAGTTATCGAAGGACAACTATTTGTAAACTCCTAGGATCATTCAGCAATTCTCAATACTGTGTATTTTCTTTTCATCCATTCAAATAAGCCAAACAAAACAACTCCATATACCAATGTACCGGCTAGAAAACGCCATTCATAAGGAATGGCAACTGTCAAACAAGCAAGAAAACCTTTTAAACTTTGCTCCCATGTTTTCGAACCTATCCAGATACCAAAATCAGTTACGATCCAGTGAATAAAAACACAAGCCAGAACAGAGAGTAAAAAACGATTGATCGTGACTTTTTTTAATAACCATCTTCCTGTGAGCGTCATCAAAGCAAAAGCCCCATATACCCAATACCATTCGCCATATATAAGACCCTTGCTGTAAGCTTTAAAAACGGTTTGGTGTAAAATGATATCCGAAATAAAAAGCATTAATAAAGGGAAGGCGAATGCCTTCCACTTCTTGTTGAAATAAGCACCTCCGAAAAGCGCCATGGCTCCGATTGGAGAAAAGTTAGCCAATGGAGAAATATCATAATTAAAATTAAAGATCACTCTTATCGCGGCGGTGATAGATATGAAGACCAATAAAACAACGGTACGTGGATCAAATTTTATATTTGTCATAAGAATAGCTTTATAATTATAAGTGAAAACGAAGACCTCCTGTTACGTTCAAGCCCTGCACACTGTAACCATATACTTCATAATAATCTTTATTGTTGACCAAGTTTTTTGCATCAACAAAAAGGTTTAGCTTTTTATTTAACAGGTTATATTCAGCATACATATTCCACAGCGCATAAGCTTTCAAATCAACTTGTGTTGAGGGAAAGCTGAGATAATTATTATCTATGCGCTTACCTGTGACCTGTAATGAACTGCTGATGAATAAATTTTTATTGATCTGATACCCCACAAATAAATGAGCATTATGCTTGGGTCTTCGGATCAAATTATAATAGCTCGTATCCTTGCTCGCAAGTTTTTGTGTGATCTTTCCGTCAACATAAGCATAATTTACTTTGATGGTAATTTGTTTGTTAACTGCATAACTCACTTCAACCTCGGCACCATAATCGTGCTGCTTATCGCGGTTTTCATATCCATTGCTTCCATAGATAATTGCATTATCGATCGACCGGTTGAACCCGGTAACAATAAATTCCAGTTTTCTTTCCAGCAATGCGGTTTGCAAGCCTGCCTCCTGTGTGTTTGATTTTTCAGGCTTTAAATTTGGATTGGCACCAAAAGGACCAAAAAGTTCATTGATAGATGGCGCTCGGAAACCACTTGTAAGATTGATGAACAGCTTTACGTTGCTGTTTATTAAATAAGATGGATTAAAACTGTACGTAAAATTATTTCCATATTGATTGTGATGATTAAATCGGCCGCCTAACTCCGCATTCAATCCTTTATTGCTTTTGAAATATAAAGACGCATAAGGACTAACAATATTGTTGACCGTATCCGTTTCAGCAATTCGATAGCTTTGATAGTTTAGCCCGGCAACTAATTGCACATTTTTACTAAAACTATAGTCGGTATAAGTTTCAGCGTGATGAAATTTTCCCTTTGTAATAAACTCTCCATATTGACTTGCATAATTTCTTTTTGTTAGGTCATAGCCATAATTGAAATGTATCGTTCCGGCTTTATAAACGTAGTGTCCCGTTAATCCTGTATTTACCAATGATGCGGTATAATGATTAGATGCATCTCCAAATTGAAAAGCATCATAACCCCCTTTGAATTGAGTAAACCGGTAATAAGGAGAGATTTTAAATTTATTGGACAGATTAATGCCTACGATGGTTTGCAAGGCATGTTGTGTAAAACCATCCTTATCAAAATTTGCTTTGCCGGTTGTATCCTTCGCTTCCGAGATTCCATCCGTGTTATAATACACATAATTCAGATCGTATTCCAGCCATTTTGTTTTCTGACTGATGTTTGCATTGCCTTTGAAAGTATTATAGCTGCCATAAGTAAGCAAGCCATTGAGTTGAGGCTTTGTGGTGATTGGTTTTTTTGAAATGATATTGATCACACCTGCCACCGCATTCGAACCGTACAATGTGCTTTGACTTCCTTTTAGAATTTCAATCCTTTCAATATTATCCAAAGAAAGCAATCGCAAATCAAAACTGCCACCGACACCTGATGGGTCATTTAGGGGAACACCATCAAGCAGGATCAGCGTGTATTTATCTGTAGCACCACGAAGAAATAGTGATTTGTCTTTACCCGGATTGCTGGTTGCACCATTAACCACAATGCCTGTTTGCTCATTTAATAATTGAGAGAGATCCTTACCGCCGCTTCGCTCGATCTGATCTCTGGTAATAACCGTAATTACTTTTCCAGTTCCGCTTTGTTTTTGAGGAAATTTATTGGCAGTAATCACCACCTCATCCATAGTTTTTGAAGTCGTGTCCTGTTGCGCAGATAGTTGGCTGCTGATAATTACCGCAGCCACAACAAAAATTTTCTTTTTCATTTTAAAAATTTTTTGTGACTGCTTTCGGAAAAATAAAGATGAATATAAATGCCACCCGGCGTTTACATTTCCGCTTTTCACCCGAAAGCAAAATTAAATGTTGTTTGATCTGGCAGGTCTTCTGGCTTGGCTTCTGCTGATCACCTTCCCGCTGATGTGTGAGGGAAAACATCAACAGTGGTATTGAAGTCAGCAGGTCAATGGGTAATAGTCAATGGTCGATAAAACTTACCATTCACCACTCACCATTCACAACCTTACAGCTACGGGGATAGCGCCGGATTTTCACCGGACTTCCCTTTTAACCCCGACTTGTCGGGGACCAAATCAGCAGCAAATGTAATGGAGTGAAACAAAGAATGATTGAATTATTTATTATTAATTATTAACAGCCCGCAAATACTTGAGCATTCATACATGGAGAAGGCTATCAATTAAAATGGATTGAGGCCCCGCCATAGAAATTTCTTCCCGGAGCTACATTATAATATCTACCACCGGCAGCATTTATGTCATTGCCTAAACTGTAGGTTGTATTGAATAGATTTTCACCACCGATAAACATGTCAAGCTGCATTTTTGATGTTAGTGATTTTTTACAGCCAAGCCGTATTCCAAATAAATTATAGGGGGAAGCAAATTCAGAATTTGCATCGTTCAATGCAATATGATCACTGTAAAAATAGCTGAGGTTAGAATAAATGTCTTGCTTAATATTCATGTCAAATCCTGCAGCTACTGTGTTGGGTGCTACACTTGGCAACAGTTTTCCTGAATAATCTGTAGTCGATTGCTTAAACTCGTCATAGTTGAACTTATTCCATGTATAGCTCATCCATACTTTGGCATTCGAAATGAATGAATGTTGCTGATCAAAAAATTTATAGCTTGACTGGAATTCTATCCCTCTTTGTTTGGTCGAGCCGGCATTGGTAAAATAATCAGCATTACTGGCGTCCTTTCGCTGAACAATTGCATTTTTCAAACGATAATAAAAAGCATTTATTTCAACATATAATTTTTGACTCAGCCAACTGCTTTTTGTTCCTGCTTCATAATTTATTCCATGCTCAGCTTGTAAGTCAGTGCTGATAACTGTAGTAGAAGGCAATACCTCGGCAACTGTTGGCGGAGAGAAACCCTTTGATACACTTCCGTATAACCAAAGATTTTCAACTATCCTTTTTGATAAGGCCACTCTTGGAGCTAATTCATTATTGAATATCCTCTTTACCGGGGTAAAATTAGAAACGGAAACTCGATTGATTTTTATGGATGCTTGGTTTGAGCTTAAACCTAAAGTCACATCCCAGTCTTTTGGCAGTTGAATGTTCGCCTGTGCAAATAATGAATAAATCTTCGGGTGGATATCGTCATTCGTCTGCAGCACATCCGGTCTTCCATATTTATTTGTATAGGTTTTTGTATTAAAAAATCCCATTTGGATTTCGCCCCCAAAAACGATTTGCCACAAGGATTGATTTAGTCGGCGATTCCATTTAAAAACAGTTCTTCCGCCCCATTGCGGCTCCTTTCTTTTTTCATAATTGCGAAAAGTAGGATTTTTTATTTCTGAAAATGAGCCGTAGAAGATCGTCGTGTTGTCAAACTGAGTTGAAAACCTATACTTATTTGTTATTCCGGCCAAAACCGTTTTTTGAAAAATAGCTGCTTTTGCACTATCTGCACTCGGAAGGGTTCCTGCTTTTGGTCTGGAAGCTCGTGGATCAGCAAGATATTCTGCTCTTGTTAATGCACCTGGGGTTTGATAGTATAAATCACCATACAAAACAGAAAGCTTTATTTCTTCTTTTTGACACCTCAAGATTTTCATTTGCCAGTTTGCTGCTTCACGATACATAGAAGTGTGATCGCGATAGCCATCGCTATTTTGATGAGAATAACTTAATACATTCTGCCAGCTTTCTTTTCCGGCTCTTAACTGAAGATTTGCGTTAAACAAGCCATAACTTCCACCTAATACAGTTGCATCAAAACCTTTTTGCCAGTTTTCAGGAAGACTATGAATTAATATCACTCCGCCTGTTCCAGCTCCGTACAAACTTCCACCCGGTCCTTTGATGATTTCAATAGAATTAAAATTATAATAGCTAAGTTGGTTTAGGTAGGTATTACCACCCGCATCCGTAAAAGGAATTTCATCCCAATAAATTTTTACGTTGCGAACGCCGAAAGGAGATCTCAATGTGCTACCCCGTATATTCATTCGGTAACTGCCTGGTGAGCGTTCTTCCATTCTTACACCAGGTGTGCTGTTCAAAGCAGGAAGAATGCTTGTATTGTTATATCGTTCCAGTTGAGGGTCGCTTATAAAATTGACAGCGGCTGATGTTTGTTTTAATTGCCGGTTTTGTTCATAAGCCCTTACAATTACTTCACTGAGATTTTTTGATGAATCAGGATTTTCTTTCTGTGCTAAAAGGAATAACGGAACAAAAAAATAAAAAGCTAAATAGAGTAAAGTTTTATTCATGGTATAGGTACATGCAACTAAGTTAGAACGTTTTTCCTATCTTCAACACATGACTGCAAAGAATAAGCTTGGCTTGTTTGATTTTACAATGATTGTTATTGGCCTTGTGATTGGGATGGGCATTTTTCGGACAGCCAAGGATGCTGCCAGCGCAGCAATAAACCCTACTATTTATTTCGGAGCGTGGATTGTTGGCGGCCTTGTTGCTTTATGCGGTGCACTTACCTATGCAGAAATTGGTTCAAGATATCCTGTAACTGGCGGTTACTATAAAGTTTTCTCTTATGCCTATCATCCCTCTATAGCTTTTGGGTTGAACTCAAGTATTCTTATTTCAAATGCTGCGTCTGTTTCAGGTGTTGCATTAATTGGGGCGGGCTATATCAGTAAAGTTTTTTTAGGCGATACTTCTACAGATTTCATAAAAGTGCTGATTGCAATGGTCGCCATCTTTATTTTTTATGGAGTGAATTTGCTAGGCCTTAAAATGAGTGCAAAAACGCAAAGCATATTAATGCTGATAAAGATCAGCATGATTATTTTGTTGATCGTAGCACTCTTCTTCCCGGCGGCTTATAATACTGATCCCTCTGCAACTGTCCCCAATGAAATAATTGGATGGAAAGATTGGATCAAGTCATTCGGAATTACCCTGATCGCTGTTTCATTTACCTATGGAGGGTATCAACAAACGATTAATTTCGGCAATGAAGTTGATAGGCCAAACAAAAATATCCCTCGTGCAATTTTTATCGGTATTGCAGTAATCATCTTGCTATACCTTACTGTAAACATTGCTTACTACAAAATCGTTGGGTTTAATAACATGAAATCTACCGGAGAAATTGCTTCAGTGGTAGTTGGAAAAATGTTTGGCGTTGGAGGAGCCAACTTTTTTTCCGGACTTCTTTTTCTTTCGGTGCTGGCTTATGTAAATGTTTCATTAATGAGCAACCCACGAGTAGTCTATGCAATGAGCGAAGACGGAGTCTTCCCAAAAATTTTTCAAAAGAAAAACGAAAAAAAAGATGTTCTTGTAGTTTCTCTTTCCGTTTTTTCTGCCGTCTGCATCATAGTGCTTTTCTTCGCCGATACCTTCGAAAAGATCCTCAGCTTTTCTATATTTCTCGATTCTTTTGGAATGGCAACTTCCGCATCCACCATTTTTATTTTACGCAAACGAACAAAAGAACTGGATAATACAGGTATTTATAAAATGGGGTTATTTCCCTTGCAGCCGCTTGTATTTATTGCTGCATATATTTTCGTATGCACCAGTATAATATTTAATACACCTTATATTGCATTAACAGGGGCAGGGGTATTGATAGGCTTTACACTTATTTATTTTATTATTCGCAGTCTTTCTAAAAAAGAATCTTGAACCATCATGTCCATTCCAACTCAAAAAGATTTGTCCTTTATATTGAATGAACTGGGAGAGGAACGGGAAAATTATTTCAATGCCATTTCAGCGCCTATTATTCAAACCAGCAATTTTGAGTACAAAAAAGTTGATGAATTGGCCAAGGCATTGGAAGATGAGATGCAAGGTTATCTATACAGCCGTGGCTTAAATCCCACGGTTGAAATTCTCAGAAAAAAACTCGCAGCACTGGATGGAGCGGAGGATTGCTTAATTTTTAATAGCGGTGCTTCAGCCATATTTGCCAGCATATTGGCTAATGTAAAATCCGGTGATCATATTGTATCGGTGAAAGGACCATATACGTGGGCTCAAAGAATGTTTGATGTGATACTTCCAAGATTCCAAGTAAATGCAACTTACATCGACGGTACAAAAATTGAAAACTGGGAAAAGGCTACACGATCCAATACTGCGCTATATTACCTGGAATCACCTAACAGCTGGGACTTTGCCTTACAAGATATAAAAGCTGTAGCTGCATTAGCGAGATCAAAAAAAATTACTACAATTATCGATAACAGTTATTGCACTCCTTTGTACCAGCAACCTATAGAAATGGGAATAGACCTGGCACTTCAAACTGCAACTAAATATATTGGTGGGCATAGTGATACTTTAGGTGGAGTGCTCAGTGGTTCGCATGCCATGATAAAAAAGATATTTGATAGCGAATATTTAAATACAGGAAGCGGCATTCAACCTTTTAATGCTTGGCTGCTGATCCGAGGATTAAGAACCTTGCCGACAAGACTGGAGCGAATCACACGGACGACTCATGAAGTGATCAAGTTCTTAAAACAACATCCTAAAGTAGAATCAGTGATTTTTCCTTTTGACGAATCCTTTCCTCAATATGAGTTGGCTAAAAAGCAAATGAAAGCCGCTTGTGGCCTGTTGACTATAGTTCTGAAAGCAAAAAGTAGGAATGAGATCGTAAATTTTTGCGAATCGCTTCAACACATCATGATGGCCGTAAGCTGGGGCGGTCATGAAAGCCTGGTAATTCCAAAGTGTACCACCATTAAAAACGATGAGTTTGATGCTGCTGATCCGGTACACCGGTATGTACGGATGTACGCAGGTTTGGAAGAGGCCGAATATCTAATAAATGATCTGGCACAGGCTTTTGATAAAATAAAAAAATAACCTTCATTTAGCGATTATCAGTTTTTCACCACTCCATTTCATTTATTTTTGCGGGATATGAACCGGCTAATTATTCTCTTCCTTTTCTTTGGCATAGCTGTTTTATCATTTGGACAAGAAAAATGGGACCTGCGGAAATGTGTGGAATATGCATTGCAAAATAATATCACTATCAAGCAACAAGATATTCAGGCACAAATAGCAAAACTCACATACATTCAAAGCGACGCCTCAAAATATCCAACTTTAAATTTTGGTTCAGGGCTCGGGGTTACTACAGGTCGTTCTATTGATCCAAATACTAACTTATTTACGACACAGTCAATTTTGTATAACTCATTTAGTTTGCAAAGCAATGTTGACGTTTTCAATTGGTTCAGTAAAAAAAATACAATCGCCGCAAATAAATATGAGGCACAGGCCGCTTTTGCAAATGTTGATAAACTAAAAGACGATATTTCATTAAATGTAGCAGCCGCTTATTTACAGGCTTTGCTGGCTAAGGAACAGGTGAAAGCAAGTAACATACAAATCAGCCAAACGGTTGCGCAGCTTGAAAATACAAAGAAACAGGTTCGGGCGGGCAGTCTTCCTGAACTAAACCAGGTACAATTGGAGGCCCAATTAGCTACGGATAGCTTTACGCTTATTTCTGCTACGGGTACCGAAATACAATCGCTGCTGCTCATCAAATCACTATTGAACGTCGATGCAGCCGTGGCATTTGATGTTGCTGATCCACCTATTGAATTAATTCCTATTGATCCAATTGCTGAACTTCTACCGGAGTCGGTTTACCAACTCGCTCTGAAAAATTTGCCCCAGCAAAGAGCAAATCAATTGCGTTTGCTTGCTGCACAAAAATTTGCTGATGCAGCTAAAGGAGCAATGTATCCCAACATAAGCATTGGTGGAAGCTTGAACACTAACTATTCAGATGCAAAAAATAATGCTTCTCGATTCTTAATACCCGGTGCCGTTGATACGATTGCCGTAGTAAGTGGATCTCTTGCACCTGTCGTTGTGCCAAAAACGGGTGCAGTTTTTTTTGCTGATCCGTACTACACACAAATCACAGATAACTTTAATAGCCGCATAGGTTTAAATTTAAGTGTTCCTATTTTTAATGGGCGATCTGCAAGAACAACGTGGGAAAAACAAAAGCTTACCGTCAAAAATCTTGCACTTCAGCAGGAACTTGACAACAGCAGCTTGAAGCAGGATATTTATAAGGCATATACTGATGCCATGACGGCATTGCAAAAATTTAATTCCAGCACGAAGGCTATAGAAGCGGCGCAAAAAGCATATGATTTTTCAAGCAAGCGTTACGGAGTTGGCCTATTAAATACGATAGATCTAATAATAAGTCAGAACAATTTATTTAGAGCAAAGATTGATAGACTTTCTGCACAATATGACTATGTATTTAAAATGAAAGTGCTTGAGTTTTATAAAGGACAGGGACTAAAATTATAGATGATAGTTTATAAGATGATAAATGATAGTGACAAAAAAATTTTTAATCAAACTTCCCTGCATGGGATGGGGGTATTATGAACAAAACTGTTAAATGGATCTTGATCATTCTTGGAATTCTAATCGTGATCCTGATCGCTGGCAAGTTAATAGCGGGTAGAGGTGACGATGGGGTGAAAGTGTCTGCCGAAAAAATAATTAAGCGAACGATCACGGAAACAGTAAATGCGAGTGGAAAGGTATATCCTGAAGTCGAGGTAAAGATTAGTCCCGATATTTCAGGCGAGATCACCGAGCTAAATGTGCAAGAAGGCGATAGTGTTAAGAAAGGACAGGTATTGGCCCGCATTTATGCCGATATATACGCAACGCAACGCGACCAGGCAGCGGCAGCTGTAAATCAGCAACAGGCAGTGACGGCAAATAGTCAAGCTCAGTTGGATGCATTGAAAGCTACGATGGACCAGGCACAAAGAACATACGACAGGCAAAAACAATTGTTGGACGATAAGGTAATTTCAAAAGCCGAGTTTGAACAAGCGGAGAGTGCTTATTTATCTGCAAAGGCAAATTACACAGCCGCCGTGCAAGCTATTCGTGGCAATAAAGCTAGTGTGCAAAGTGCGCAGGCCAGCCTTATCAGAGCTAATAAAGATTTGAGCAGAACAACTTTAACTGCGCCCATGAATGGGGTTATATCTTCTTTATCAGTTAAAAAAGGAGAACGTGTTGCAGGGAACAGCTTTAATGTAGGAACAGAAATGATGAGAGTAGCTGACATGAATGTAATGGAAGTAAGGGTAGATGTAGGCGAAAACGATATTGTAAAAGTGAATATTGGCGATAGCGCAGATGTAGAAGTAGATGCATATAATAATAGAAAGTTCAAAGGTATAGTAACACAAATTGCTGCCAGCACTGCTTCTGGCGGCTCCACCCTGAATTCTTCATCAAATGACGTTACAAACTATGAGGTTCGCATTCGCCTAAATCCTGAGTCATACAAAGATCTTTTTGATGCTAAGAACCCAAGGAAATTTATTTTTCGCCCCGGCATGAACGCCAGCGCCGACATAAAAACAAAAAGACATGATAATGTGCTGGCTGTTCCTATTAACTCGGTATCAGCGAGAGTAAAAGGAAGTGATAAAAGCATTGAGGATAAAAAGAAAGAACAAAAAAAGGAAAAACCTGACCAAGATGATCCAAACAACAATAATACTGCGGTAGCAAACAACGAATTAGAAGAAGTGGTTTTTGTGCTGCAAAAAGATGGCAAGGTTAAAAAAAGAATTGTAAAAACGGGTATTCAGGATATCAACTATATTGAAATACTCAGGGGTTTAAATGCTGGTGATGAAATAGTAACCGGTCCATATAACGCTGTGAGTAAAACTTTAAAGGATGGAAATAAAGTAAAGGTTGTTCCAAAAGATAAGTTGTTTGAGAAATAGTCTGAACCACGATTAAAGAATTCATGAGATAAATAAAGAGTCGGTTTATTCGACTCTTTTTCTTTTTAAGAGAATAAACTCAATGATTTAATTTTATTTCCTCATAATCTTATAATCAACCCAAATCATGGTTCAGAAATTTGGCATCATTGGCAGTGGCAGTTGGGCTACAGCATTGGCAAAAATTTTAACCGATAATGGTCATCATATAAAATGGTGGATAAGAAATGCTGAAACAATTGGTCAAATTCAAAAAAGGGGGCATAATCCTCATTATCTTAGTACGGTCTATTTTAATACATCCCTTCTTTCTTTAGAAAATAACATACAAAAAGTAATTGCTGAGGCTGATGTTATCATTATTGCCGTGCCTTCGGCATTTGTTGAGCAGACTCTGGCAAGCATGGATCCTTCTATTTTTGAAAATAAAAAAATCGTTTCTGCCGTAAAAGGAATATTGCCAGAACAAAATGTTCTGCTAAATGCCTGGCTTCTTAAACAATTTGGTGTATTGCTCGAAGACTATTTTGCTGTCTTAGGGCCTTGCCATGCAGAAGAAGTTGCTGGGGAAAAGCTGTCTTATCTCACTTTTTCTGGTATTGATGTAACCAAAGCTGAAGAAATTGCATCTTATTTTAAAAACGACTACATCAATACAATTGTTAACCATGATGTTTTAGGTGTTCAGTATGCGGCGGTGTTAAAAAACATTTATGCGCTAGGTGCCGGCATTGCACACGGGCTTGATTATGGTGACAATTTTTTGAGTGTGTACATAGCTAACAGTGCTGATGAAATGGCTGGCTTTCTGCGTAAAGCGGGTATAGAACATATTGTTGTTGGGGAGCATGATGAAGAAGATCCGATTACGCATCGTAAGGCGCCAAACTATGCGGCTTCGGTGTATCTCGGCGACCTGCTGGTAACCTGTTACTCTTTGTATAGCCGTAACCGTACGTTTGGCAATATGATCGGTAAAGGCTATTCCGTAAAAGCAGCCCAGCTAGAATTAAGTATGATAGCGGAGGGCTATAACGCTTCAAAATGTATTTATAACATTAATAAGGATATACAAGCTGAAATGCCCATTGCCGAAACCGTATATAAAATTCTTTGGGAAAATGTTAAACCTGCCGGCGGCTTTAAACAAATAGAGGAAGTGCTTGTCTGAAAATTAAGAAAACAAAAATGATGATCCCGCTCTCATATAACGGCTTTGGACCTACAGCGATCTTACTAATGGTGATTTGTTTAATAATTTCGCAAGTGTACAAATTTTATAAACAAAAGCATCAAAAGCCTGCGAAACGAAACATATAGATCATTATAGAAGCAAGTGCAACTCTTCAGAAAGCGTACCTTATTTTTCCAGCTCAACAATTATCTTCAAAAAGCAATTCATCAATAATAAATGATATTTGTCTTGAATTAGGTTTTCATGTTGAATCTTACCAAAATCAAGCTTGTTTTATCCGGAAAAGCGGCAACTCTTGTTATTTTAATATTGGCTATTATCGGACGTGTCATCCAATTGATTTATTTTTTCAATATTCGGGTTGATCGTTCTTTTCAAATAATGGCCACCGATAATTTATTGCATGGCCATGGCATCAGCACTGCACAAGTATTTGCAAACGATCTCTCAACAATAATCTATCAACCTCTCATTAAATGGCCTCCCGGTTATTCTCTTATCATGGCCCCTTTCTATGCCATTTTTAATCATAATTACATAGCTGCTGGATTAACCGTTGATATAATTTTCGCAGTCATTTTTATATTGATCACCCGATCTCTGTTAAAACTTTTGAATACTCCAGGTTATCTGGTTAATATTTATACGCTTGTTTCCGGTTTTTTTATGTATGATTTTTATGTTATTTGTACAGCCGACGCAATAGCTATAACTTTTTTTCTGATCGCTTTCCATTATACTCTTTCATTTATTAAAAGTCGATCAAATTGGATAGCTGCCACAACTTTCATAACGGTGTTTCTTTTGTTTTGTGCAGCCACAAAATATTCGCTGATGCCTGCCGCATTTGTGATTCCCTTATTCCTTATTGTAAAAGGAATTTTTGATCATAATGCGCAGATAAAAAAGGCTGGCGTGTTTTCCTTGATAGCCTTATCTGTTTGCCTCGGAGCTTTGTTGTTGTATCAAAAAAACATTAGTGGCTCAGCTGCATTTGTAAGTGATTCCCGTCACGGATTTTTTCCCGAAAACCTCTTTGCTGTTTACCCGCTTTTTCCAGCTGCATTCATAAAGCCGGAAACATTAGCACAAATTTTTGACAACAGAACTGGAGCCGGAGGTTTCCATTTTTTTCAATGGATATATGTTTTATTTCTTTTTATTGTTTTGACATGGTTTGTCCGACGCCTTTATAAAAATGGATTCAAAGGGCTTTCGGTGAATGAGAGTTTTTTATATTTATGTTTCTTTGTTTCCTTCGCAGTTGTTTTTTTATTAGTGGTATTATCAGTAATAGTTGCAAAAACACAAGATGCTGATGTTTTCTGGACCTTTATACAGGAGCCAAGATATTATGGCCTGCCAGCAGTTTTAATACAGTTAATCATATTTGCTTTGCTTCAGTATTCCGATACGGCTTCAAAAATTATCAAGTATTTATTTTATTTTTTTCTTTTATTGTTATCCGTGGAAATGTTTCATGGAGTTTTTTTTGATGTAAAGCGTATTATTAAATTCAATAAGGAAGAATACAGTTGGCAGTCTGAAGACAGATTTCAAAAATATGCTGCACATCTCATAGATCAAGAACAGCAAAAGCACAGTACAGAGAATACAGTTGTAAGCGGATGGTATTATTTAAGTCATAGAATTAGCTTATTTAAGCATATCCCTATCCTTTATGATGTCAGCAAAATAAATGACTCATCATCTTTAAATGCTCAAAAACCTGTTACGCTTCTGGTTTTTCTGCATAAAAGCGACTTGCCAAAATTTCAATCTTTTCTTTCAGAAATGAACAAGGAAGTGGCAGGATATTTTAATGAATACTATTTTTATGCATGCCATGTTAACCCACATTGATCCAAAAAACGTATTCGTTATTGTTCCTGCGTATAACGAGGACGAGATCATTCAATCAGTGATAAAAGAATTGCTGCCATATAATTATACCTTGGTTATTGTGGATGATGGTTCTTCAAGAAATCTTTATTCCCTTATTAAAAACCTGCCGGTTTATATTTTACGGCATGCTATAAACATGGGGCAGGGGGCTGCTTTGCAAACAGGGATCGAATTCGCATTATCCAAAAATGCCGAGTATATAGTTACGTTTGATTCAGATGGTCAGCATGCGGCAGATGATATTGACAAACTTCTCGAGGCATTTTCGGATAACGATGTAGATGTAGTGTTAGGATCCCGTTTCATCAATGGCTCTGCACACAACATTACAATCAAGCGCAAATTATTATTGAAGATAGCCCGCTATCTTAATTATTTTTTTACTGGCTTATTATTAACAGATGCTCATAATGGCTTGCGCGCCATGAACCGTATTGCTGCTTCGTCAATACGATTACAAGAAAACCGAATGGCCCATGCAACAGAGATTTTAGCCCAAATAAAAAAAGCAAAATTGCGATTTAAAGAAGTGCCTGTTCATGTGTATTATACAGATTATTCCAAACGGAAAGGACAGAGCGCATGGAATAGTTTCCGCATTTTTTTTGACGTACTTTTAAATAAAATTTTCGGATGAGTGGCATACAGATATTGTTGATCACCGGTGTGATCATTATTTTTATTTATTATGTTTTTCGACTTCGTAGCGCTGTGTTTGATCTGCTGATCTTATTTATTTTTTCAGGAGTTGCAGTGTTTTTTATTCTGTCTCCCGACCTCACCACTGTAATTGCAAAAAAATTGGGCGTTGGCAGAGGGACTGATATGTTGTTCTATATATGCATTCTGCTTTTTTTATTCATTATCCTTAAGCTTTTTGCTCGAATTAATCGTCTGGAAAAAAAACTTACCGATATGGTGCGGCAGCAGGCAAAAAATGAGGCAAGATTTATGACTGACATAGAAACAATAAAAGACAACTAAAAACAGCATTCAGTAAGACATTTCATTGTAGCAGATCTAATTAATTAATTTTAAATAAATCACTTGCAATACCATCAGCTAGTAATTTGCCTTCTCGTGTAAGCTTTAAATGATTGTTTTCTTCTTTCATTAATTTCCTTTCAATAAATTTCTTGCTTGCAACTCTTAACTCATAACTTGTAACCTTTCTCACATGATTTAAATCCAAACCTTCTATTGTACGCAATGATGTCATAATATATTCATTTAACTGCTGAGTAGGAGTAAGAATTTCTTTTTCACTAGGTATTATTCCTTTACAAATTGATTCAATATAAATGTTATTGTTCGATACATTCCATTCACGGCTCGATCCATCAAAAGAATGAGCCGAAGGGCCGATGCCAAGATATTTTTTTCCTTTCCAGTAAGATGAATTATGCTGGCTTCTATAATATGGTCTCGCAAAATTGGAAATTTCGTAGTGCTCATAATCCGAAGCTTCCATCCATTCCATTAATAGCAAAAACTGCTCTGATTGTTTTTCGGGGCTGATATCATCTTTTTGATGATCCCTGATCATTTTGTATAGAGGGGTTTTGGGTTCTACAGTAAGCGCATAACATGATAAATGCGGTATATCAAAAGCAATAGCCCTTTCAACATTTTGTTGCCATTTTTCATTTGTGAGCAGAGGTGTTCCATAGATCAGATCAATGCTGATATTATCAAAGTGGTTTCTTGCTAACTGTAAATTGTCAAGGGCCTGTTTTGCAGAATGTGCTCTGTTCATCCATTTTAAATCTTCGTCAAAAAATGATTGAATACCCATACTTAAACGATTAAAGCTAGTTTCTTTCAAGGCTTTTAATTTTTCACGGTCAATATCATCTGGGTTGATTTCAATTGTTATTTCGGCACATGGTTCTATATGGAAAGTAGAAGATATTTTTTCAATCAGCAGTTTTAAATCTGAAATTTGTAATAAGCTGGGGGTGCCTCCTCCAAAATAAATGGTCTCTATATTTTCGCCTTGTAGATAATTTCCGCGAAGACTTATTTCACTCAATAAAGCGGCAATCAGTTCGTTTTTACGACGTAAAGAAGTGGTAAAATGGAAATTGCAATAATAGCAAGCTTGTTTACAAAATGGAATATGAATATAAATGCCAGCCAAAATAGATACAAAGATTAATATTTATAAATTGCCAAGGTTCTTTTTAGTATTTTATCAGGCAGCCATCCATTACTAATGACAAAATTGAAGCAACCAATATCGTTAGTTTTTTTTCTTTTTGCTTACATTTTATTGAGTTTATGTGCAGACGCCCAAGAAAAATATGAACTAAACATTAAAGCCATTGATAAAGACTCTGCTTTTTTAATAAATACAATTGGGCTCCAAAATAGTTTTTCTTCAAGGGCAACTTGTATTGAATATGTGAATAAGCTTCCCTCTATTCTTCAGTCGAAGGGATATGTAACAGCCTCATTGGATAGCTTACAGTATGATACAATGTCGGCCCGAATAGTTCTTTTCCTGGGTGAAGCTTATCATTGGGTACAACTGAATACTGATCATGTGAATACTTCAATATTAAATGCTGTAGGGTGGAGGCAAATTTTTTTTTCAAACAAACCAATGGATTTTAATCAAATTCAAACCTGGCAGGAAAAAATTTTAGATTATTTAGAAAATAATGGCCATCCTTTTGCTAAAATTTACTTGGATAGTTTGCAGCTTTCTGACGATAAAGTGTATGCGTTATTAAAAATAGATGAAGGGCCTTTGTATAAGATTGATAGCGTAAGGGTTTATGGTGATGTGAAAATTTCGAATAAATTTCTTCAGCGTTATTTAGATGTAGCTGATGGCAGCATTTACAATAGGCAGAAGCTCCAAAATATTTCAAAAAAATTACTAGAGCTTACCTATGTCGAAGAAGAAAAACCCTCTAATATTTCCCTGTTGGCTACGGGTTCTGTTTTAAACTTGTATTTAAGACCAAGACGAAGCAGCCAAATAAATCTTTTGTTCGGTTTTTTACCTAATAACGACCAGTTTAGCAATAAAAAACTCTTGATTACCGGAGAAGGAAATCTGAATTTAAAAAACGCATTAGGTGCTGGTGAAACAATTGGCGTTAGCTATCAAAAATTACAGGTAAGATCTCAACGTTTAAATCTTTTTTACCAACATCCTTATCTTTTTAACTCCCCGATAGGGATCGATTTCGCATTTGATATGTATCGTCGTGATAGTATTTATTTAAACGTCAATCTTCAATTGGGAGGCAGTTATATTTTTTCGTCAACTCAGTCGGGTAAATTATACCTGCAGCATTTTCTTACAATTGCCAATGGAATCAATACTAATTATGTGTTGCAAAATCATAGTTTGCCTGACGAAGCTGATGTCAGCTCCTTTAATGTGGGGATAGACTATACTATCAATACAACAGATTATAACCGTAACCCAAGAAAAGGAAAGGAATTTACAATTTCAACCACGGTAGGTACAAAAAAAATCAAAAAAAATAACCAGGTAATTGAACTTGAAGACCCCAATGACCCCTCATTTAATTTTGAAAAATTATATGATACTATAAAGCTGAAGACCTACCAGTTTAGAATAAAGACTGTTGCCATAAAATATTTTCCCTTAGGAAAACAAGGAACGATAAAAACAGCAATCAATGCGGGAATTTTTCAAAGCGCAAATATTTTCAAGAATGAATTATTTCAGATCGGAGGCTTTAGATTGTTAAGAGGTTTTGATGAAGAAAGTCAGTATTTATCTCAGTATGCAATTGGCGTGTTGGAATATCATTATCTTATTTCACAAAATTCATATTTCTACGCGTTGATAGATGGAGGCTGGGGAAGAAACAATAGCCAAAATACGGATGTCAATCATACTTATTTAAGCACAGGCTTGGGACTTGCATTTGAAACTAAGATTGGAATATTTAACCTAGCTTGGGCTATAGGTAGGCGAGATGACATTCCATTCAATCTTCGTCAATCTAAAATACATTTTGGATTCATTAACTACTTTTAACCAATTTTGAGTCAAGAAATTATTTGTGAGAAATAAGCTGTTTCTTTTTGCCAGCGATTCGGCTTGAATAATTTTGCATCACAACCTAAGTTTCAGTGATTCGATTTATCCTTTTATTATTATTCCAAACCATATTTGCTGGTTTTATTCTTGCACAAAGCGATACTTCCTCAAAAATGGGTGATTCATTAAAGCAGGGGATAGCTAATCGCGCTTCTGGTGACTCTTCGACTAAAATTAAACGTATTCGCCATTCTTTTGATTCCTTGCCAAAAATAAAAATCGATTCTTTACATAGAGATTCTATAGCAACTACAATTTTAAAAGATACCGAATGGGCCGCCATCGCTGTTCAATATCCAGGGAAGAATTTTATTCTTCATGCCTATCAAATGAATAAATTTTTTGGTTTTTCATCATCCCTACTTTCTATTGCATCTAATAAAAAGGAGTTTAAGGGAAAAGAAATCCTATTTTATACGCTAGTCGCTTTATTGCTTTTTTTCGCATTTATAAAGTTCAGTTTTCCGAAATATCTGGGAGATCTTTTTCGCGTTGCTTTCAGAACTACTTTAAAGCAACGGCAAATAGGCGAGCAATTGATTCAAACCCCTCTCCCCTCTTTATTATTAAACTTCTTTTTTTTAGCTGCAGTGGCATTTTATATAAGTTTTGTATTGGAACATTACCAGCTAGCTACCGACTATGGTTTTTGGCTTCTTTACTTTTATTGCTTTGTTGCTTTGGCAGTTATTTATGTAATAAAATTTTTAAGCTTGAAATTTTTCGGCTGGCTTTTTAATATTCGTGAAACTACTGATGGCTATATCTTTATTGTTTTTATGATAAATAAAATCATTGGAATTTATGTTTTGCCTTTTTTAATATTGCTCGCTTTCACAGACAAAAACATATACCAGGTGGCTTTTGCACTCTCTTATATAGGCATCTTTGGGTTGTTAGGCTATCGATTTATTTTATCATATGGTTTAGTCCGTACTCAAATAAGAGTTAATCCTTTTCATTTCTTTTTATATCTTTGTGCTTTCGAATTTGTTCCGCTTTTGCTGATCTACAAAGCTTTATTGCTCTGGTTTTAAAATAGATTTCTTAACTTTGCCAAACTTTTCAAGACGAACCACATGGTAAAAAACGGGGTTAAGGCCGATATTTCGGCCAAAAACGTGAAAAAGATTTTGATTACCCAGCCGAGGCCCGAGAGTGATAAATCGCCTTATTTTGAGTTGTCAAGAAGGTATGATGTTGAATTGGAGTTTCATCCTTTCATTCGTCTCGAGCCTATTCCAGCAAGGGAGTTCCGCAAACAAAAAATTGAAATTCAAAATTACACCGGTGTCATTTTTACCAGTCGTAATGCCATTGATCATTTTTTTCGCATGTGCGAGGAATTGAAAGTAAATGTTTCACAGGATACCAAGTATTTCTGTATTACTGAAGCAGTTGCTTTATATCTGCAAAAATTTATTCTCTATCGTAAACGAAAAGTTTTTTACGGCGCAGATGGCACTAATAAAAGCCTTTTTGATGTTATCAATAAGCATAAAGGAAATGAAAAATTTCTATATGTATGTTCTGAGAATCAGCAGGATAATGAAATTGTAAGCTGGCTTAAGGCTAATAGTTGTGAATTTGCACTTGCCTTTATGTATCGTACGCAAAGCAATGATGTAAAAGAATTGCTGCAGAAAAATGAATACGATATTATTTGCTTTTTTACTCCAAGCGGTGTAAAAAGTTTATTTGATAATTTGCCGAAGTACAAACAAAATGGTACTATCATCGGCGCTTTCGGAAACAACACTTCCAAAGCAATAGAGGAGGCGGGCTTAAAATTGGAGATCAAAGCTCCACAACCAGAAGCTCCTTCTATGGTTTCAGCTCTCGAACGGTTTCTTGCCTTTTCTAAAAAGAAATAAAAGCACATTAACATTTTTTGAAAGCACTCCACAAGAGTGCTTTTTTAT
Organism: Chitinophagaceae bacterium; assembly: GCA_036005185.1. Classification (GTDB taxonomy): domain Bacteria; phylum Bacteroidota; class Bacteroidia; order Chitinophagales; family Chitinophagaceae; genus VBAU01. Next base: position 53,849 of record DASYQS010000035.1, read on the forward strand.
TTATGCTGCTTTTCATGGAATTTACATTGAATAGGCAGAGGTGTTACGGGATTGCCATTTTCGGTAAGGCACAAAACGTTTCGGAATTTAATAGATATTAAATAATTCTAAGTAAGAGGCATCAAAGTTGCGGCCTATATCTTTGTTCTTTCCGAAATTCGCTTAGCATTTAGCGTATGTCGAGTCACATCAACAGATTAGCAAAAGAAACAAGCCCATATCTTCTTCAGCATGCTCATAATCCGGTTGATTGGTATCCATGGGGCGATGAGGCTTTGGAAAAAGCAAAAACAGAAAATAAACCTATTCTGGTAAGTATTGGTTATGCGGCTTGCCATTGGTGTCATGTAATGGAAAAAGAAAGCTTTGAAAATGAGGAAACGGCTTCTCTCATGAATCAGCATTTTGTAAACATTAAAATTGATCGGGAAGAAAGGCCGGATCTTGACCATATTTACATGGATGCTGTGCAAATAATGACGGGTAGCGGAGGCTGGCCTTTAAATGTTTTTCTTACTCCTGATGCAAAACCTTTTTATGGGGGCACATATTTCCCGCCAAAAAGGGCATTTAACCGTTCATCTTGGGTAGAGGTTTTATTAGCAGTTTCTACTGCCTTTCAAAAAAATAGGGATCAAATAAATTCTCAGGCAGAAAATCTTATTGAGCATCTCTTACAATCCAATTCTTTCGGTCTCCCACAGCCAGGTGATGTTGAGGATATTCTTACAAAAGAAAAAACCGATGAAGCGTTTCAGAACCTGATGAAATCAGCAGATAGGGAGTGGGGTGGTTTCGGAAGGGCTCCTAAATTTCCTCAAAGCTTTTCTGTTCAATTTCTGTTACGATATTATTATGTGACAGGCAACCAAGAGGCCCTTCAGCAAGCTTGTCTTAGCTTAAACAAAATGATAGAAGGAGGAATTTACGACCAGATAGGAGGGGGTTTTGCCAGGTACTCAACGGATACAAAATGGCTTGTTCCTCATTTTGAAAAAATGCTTTATGACAATGCCCTTCTCGTATCAGTACTTTCTGAGGCTTATCAATTAACAAAAAAAGAAGTGTATCAGGATATTATTGATGAAACTATTGAGTTTGTGCAAAGAGAACTTAGGCATACCACCGGGGGCTTTTATTCAGCCCTTGATGCTGACAGCGAAGGGGATGAGGGGAAATTCTATGTGTGGCAATATGAGGAAGTCAAAAAATTATTAGGTAGCGAATCGGAGATATTCTGTGATTTTTTTGATATAACTGAAAATGGAAATTGGGAAAAGAAAAATATTCTGCATATTAAAAAATCGTTACAGTCTTTTGCTAAAGAAAGAAATATTTCAATTGACAAGTTAAAGGAGGTTATTCAAAAAGGTAAATCTATTTTACTTGAAGAAAGGAACAAAAGAGTGAAACCTTTACTAGATGATAAAATCATCTTAAGCTGGAATGCTTTGATGAATTCCGCTTGCAGTAAAGCTTTTGAGGCGACAGGGAAAGAGGCTTACCGGCAACTGGCGATCGATAACATGCAATTTTTACTTCAACACTTTGAAAATAAACAAAGCCATCATTTTAATCACACATGGAAAAATAATCAGGCAAAAAATTTCGCCTTCCTCGATGGTTATGCTTTTCTTATCCAGGCCCTTTTGCATTTGCAAGAAATTACCAGCAACTCAGATTGGTTATTTAAGGCCAAAAAAATTACAGAATATGTGTTTGAAAACTTTAGTGATAAAGAAACTGATTTTTTCTTTTTTACAGATATAAAGCAGAAGGACGTCATTCTAAGGAAAAAAGAAGTTTACGATGGAGCAACCCCTTCGGGCAATGCAACGATGGCTTATAATATTCACCAGCTTTCTATACTTTTTGGTATTTCTGAATGGAAAAAAAAGGCTGAGAAAATGATAGCTTCCCTTAGCAATCCGATTGTTAGATATCCTACCTCGTTCGGGATTTGGGCCAATCTCCTGATGGAGATGGTTTATGATACTGCGGAAATCGTTGTAGTCGGTAAAGATTATTCTTCGGTGGCAAAGCAAGTTTTAGCCGAATATATTCCTCACAAAGTATTTTTGGCTTCCTCAACAAGTTGCGAAGAATTACCATTATTGGCAGGAAAACCACTTACTAATCTCCCTTTAATTTATCTCTGCAAGGCTTATTCATGTTTAAAACCAGTGTCTGAGGTAAATCAACTGTTGGGGCTTCTTAATAAAGGGAACAAAAATTGATAAATAATGCAATAACATTCTTAATAAAACGTTAGAAAATTTACCTCGTAAAACAGCTTTGATTATAAAAAAATAAATTATAACCTTGTGATCCCGATTGAATCAAAACTTTATATTTGTCCAATACCCAAGCGTATGAAAGCGAAAAGCCATTACTACACAATCACCGCCCTTTTAGCAGTAATCCTGTTATCAAGTTGCGGAATTCTCGGAAAAAAGAATAAAAACAGTGGTGGGTTTACCAATGACAATGGTCAACTTGGCAATGGTATAGCGCCTGGAAACAGGTATGTATTACCAAAACCACCAGGAATGGTTTATATTCCACAGGGAACTTTTCACATGGGCCCCAGCGATGAGGACGTAGCCTATGCATTTAGTGCCCGTAATAAGTCAGTGTCTATTAGCGGCTTCTGGATGGATGCAACAGAAATCACTAACAATGAGTATCGTAAATATGTTTGGTGGGTTCGTGATTCAGTAGTGGCAAGAAAGATTGGCTATGTAAAATCTGATAAAGAGGGCAATGAATTTGTTGATTGGGCAAAGATGAAGACTTTGAAATGGGATGATCCAAAAACTATTGAACTATTAGGCCAGTCAGATATTTTGCTTGCTCCTGATGACAGGATATTCGGAAAAAAAGAAATTGATCCTTCAAAAATTGTTTATCAGGTAGAAAGGTTTAATCTAAAAGAAGCTGCGAAAAGAGAAAATGCAAATAAACCCCGTTCATCTTTTATAGAAAGGTTTCCCATTCGTGCTTATCCTGATACTTTAGTTTGGGTAAGAGACTTTTCATATTCTTACAATGAACCAATGACTCAGCGTTATTTCTCACACCCTGCTTATGGAAATTATCCTGTAGTAGGCGTGACATGGAAACAGGCCGATGCTTTCTGTAATTGGAGAACACACTATTTGAATTCTTTCCTTGAATCGAAGAAAAGAGCGCAGGAATCAGATTTCCGTCTGCCTACTGAGGCACAATGGGAGTATGCAGCCCGTGGCGGTCGTTCAGAATCTATGTTCCCTTGGGGTAACTATTACTTAAGAAACAAAAAAGGATGTTTGCTTGCCAACTTTAAACCTGGCCGTGGAAATTACCCGGAAGACGGTGGATTTTATACAGTACGCGCCGATGCCTATTGGCCTAATGACTTTGGTCTGTATTGCATGGCAGGTAATGTAGCCGAATGGACATCCTCAATTTATTACGAAGGTTCGTATAACTTTCAGCATGATATGAACCCAGACGTTCGCTGGAATGCTAAGGATGACGATCCCCCGCAAATGAAACGTAAAGTAATACGGGGAGGAAGCTGGAAGGATGTAGGCTATTACCTTCAAACGGGTACTCGTGCTTACGAATACCAGGACACTTCTAAATCATATATCGGATTCCGTACAGTCATTGACTTACCAGCTGCTCAGACAAAAAGGAAAAATAGATAGAAATTAGACCGAAATAATTAAGTGTCGCAAATAATAACTAGTACATTTCAAACGTTTTATTTGCGACACCTTTTTTTTGGCTGATTCTTATTTTAACCTTGTAAATTTTAATAACCTATAAATCGACCCTACTATGCTTTTCTTTAAAACCCAAAAAGGCCAAGTTACACTCAATTTCTTATTCAGCTTTTTTGCAGCAGTAGTAATCTTTGCTGCGATGATGAAAATCCTGCACTGGCAGGGCGCTGATATCGCCATTATGGTGGGATTATTATCTGAAACCACCGTGTTTATGATAATGGCATTTCTTGTACCTCCGCCAGAAGAACCACATTGGCAGAGATATTTCCCAAACATTAATGAACATCCTGATGTGGAAAGAGCTCGTACAGGAAAATTTGAAGTAACTCCGCTTACCTTACCTGGTGCTTCTGGAAATCCCGCTTTAACTAAATTGGAAGATATGCTGAAGGAAGCAGATATTACTCCTGCTAATCTCGGCCGCTTAAGCGAGAATTTTAAAAGACTCGGTTCAACCGTTGATAAAATGAGTGATATTACAGATGTTGTGGCTGCTACAGGCGACTACACACAAAAAACAAAAGAAGCTACTCATGCCCTGACTCAAATGAAAGATGCTTATATGAGCGCTTCTGGAAGCATTCAACATCTAAATGCGGCTGCTGAAGGAACAAAACAATTCCATGAGCAGGTTCAGGTATTAACGAAGAACCTTTCTACATTGAATACAATTTATGAGTTGGAATTACAGGATACCAATAATCACCTGAAAGCAATGAACCAGTTCTACAGCAATTTGGTACAAGCTTCACAGGCTATGGAAGGTAGTGTGGGTGATGCGAAGAAAGCACATGACCAAATTGCATTGTTAGCGAACAATCTGGGACGTTTGAACCAGATCTATGGCAATATGCTTAGCGCAATGCAAGGTCGCGCATAAACTATACTAAGGTCTTTATTGGGTTCGTTATAAATAGAATCCGTATCCGTGATTTTTCAAAAATTGAATTGTCACCATTACTAATCTAAAAAAACCATAAAGTCATGGCTTTACCTCGTGAGCCCCGGCAAAAGATGATCAATATGATGTACCTGGTGTTAACAGCCCTGTTAGCACTCAATGTATCGTCAGAGATCCTCAATGCTTTCAAAACGGTTAATAAAAGTTTGGAAAAAACCAATGCCGTCATAAGCACTTCAACTGACAATGTTATGACCTCGCTTAAGGAAAAACTAGCTGACGCCGGAACAAGGGCTAAAGCTGAGATATGGTATCCTAAAGCGGATCAGGTACAAAAAAAATCAGTTGAGGTGTATAACTATATTCAAGGTTTAAAGGATAGAATTCTTACAGAGTCGGGAGGAGATCCCAAAGACTCAACAAAAAGGTACAAGGAAGATAATCTTGATATTGCAACACGTATCATGATCGAAAAAGGTGAGGGTCAAAAGCTCTTGAACATGCTGACTCAATATAGAAAAGATGTTTTAGGAGAAGATCCGTTGATTGCTAAAGAGTTTACGAATTCGCTCCCTATAAATCTTTCCAAACCAACCAGCTCAACTAGTAGAGCTGGTAAAACTTGGGAAGGTGCTTATTTTCATATGGTGCCTACCGTTGCTGCCTTAACTATTCTCAGTAAATTCCAGAATGACCTGAGAGTTACCGAAAATAAAATCGTTACTTTCTGTCATGAGCAGGTCGGTAAAGTTGTTTATCGCCAAGATGCGGTTGCAGCATTAGCATTAGCAAATTCTACTAATTTATTACCTGGACAAAACTTAGAGATAACAGCTGGTGTGGGAGGATTTAGTAAAGCAGTAAACCCAGTCATTTCTATTGCAGGTAAAACTGTTACACTTGGCGAAGATGGTGCGGCACATCTTAAAATGACAGCTGAGGGAATTGGAACTCATTCTATTCCTGTTGTAATTAGATATACAGATCAGGATGGAAAAGTTCAAACAATAGAGAAGAAAGTTGAATATAGTGTTGGGCAGTCAAATGCGGCAGTACAATTAGATAAATTGAACGTATTGTTCATTGGAGTTGATAATCCTGTAACGGTATCTGGTAGTGGAAGTGCGGATCAATTGAAGGTTGGTATTTCAGGAGGCGGCGGAAGTATTCGCGGTTCAGGTGGGGGCCATTTTATGGCACGTGTGAGTAGTGAAACTGACAATTGTGTAATCAGTGTAACAACACCCGATGGCAAAACAACTCCTGTCAGATTCAGAGTTCGTTCTATTCCTGATCCTACACCAATGATCGGTACAAATAAAGGTGGTGAAATTCAAGCTAGCTATTTTAGAAGCCAGCCGGGTGTAAGAGCAGTTTTAGAGAATTTCTTTTATGAAACACAGTTTAACGTAATAAGTTTCCGAATGACTGGTGATGGAGATGGTTTTGCTGATATAGATGAGAAAATGAATACAGGTGCTACATGGAACGAAGCGAGAAGTATTATCAACAAATGCCGTCCGGGTTCGTTCGTTACTATTGAAGATATTCGTGCTGTAGGTCCTGATGGCAGAACCCGTAAGCTGCCTCCAATGCTTTTTAATCTTAAGTAAAAAGAAATAATAATGAGAACCATATTTGTAAAAGCTTTGCTTTTGGCTGTTTTTGTAGTTGCAATTTGCGACGCAAATGCGCAACGCCGTAGTTCGCGGAGAGCGAATAATAATCGCCCCGATACAAGCGGTGTGCAGCGGCAAGTTCAGCAAAATAACAACCAGCAGGCAACTTATAATCCTTATGGAAATTCAAAAATTGTAGTGGCTCCTGTGGTCGGGGGATTTAATGATACTTTAAAGAAATCCCTTCGTAATGATGCCGCTTACGATAAAAATATGGTTCGGGATCGCACTCCTTTGCCATATGAACACCTTCGCTGGGATGATGCATTATTTACTGAAAGAGTTTGGAGAGAAATTGATACAAGGGAAAAAATCAATCAAACATTCAGTTATAAAACCAATGATGACAACGGCGACCAACGTTTTGTTAGCATTTTAGTAAAAGCGATAAGAGATGGTTCTGTAACTGCTTTCAGTCCCGATGATGACAGGTTTACTACTCCATTAGCGGTTGCTGATGTTGAAAAATATCTCAACGGTGGCACCGAGTGTGATACGGTTCCGGTTTACAATATCCAGGACCCTACAAAAATTGATAGTTTTGTTGTAACATGTAATACTGTTAACCCCGATGATGTGGTTAAATTCCGTCTCAAAGAAGACTGGGTATTTGATCGCGAAGCAAGCCGCATGTTTGTAAGAATTATTGGAATTGCCCCTTGCAAAACTATTATGGGTATTGATAAGAAAACTGAAAGAGGCGCAGCTCCTATGTTCTGGGTTTACTATCCTGACCTACGCCCAATTTTGGCAAAATATGAAGTCTATAATCCTAAAAATATGGGTATGGGCCGAATGACATGGGAAGAGCTTTTTGAAAGCCGTATGTTTAGCAGCTATATTCTGAAATCTACTCTCGATAATCCCAATAATAAGACCATTCGCAATTACATGCGTGATCCTATTCTTGCTTTACTCGAAGGAGACAATATAAAAGAAAGAATATTCAATTACGAGCAGGATCTTTGGTCTTATTGAGTTTAAAATAACTAGCATCGTAAAAATCCCATACCGCTTAGTATGGGTTTTTTTTTGCTTAAAACTTTCACTTTTAATAATTTATTTTTTTTAAAAATACCTGAAAGTAGTATAGGAAATCTGCGGAATTGTTGTATTTTCGTTACGGTTTTTCATAGGATATTGGATTTTAAAAACGGGGCTGGATGTCTATCCGGGCCCCTTTTTTATGCAATATCGTTTGCTGAAAACTCACTTATATTTTTATTGTCAGTCAATGAATTTGGTGAATGAAAATGATTGAAAATAATTCTCGCTTTTGCTTTTCCTATTGATGCAGATAACTCTTCCTCACTTTTTTGTTTGATATTATTAACCGATTTGAATTTTTTTAATAGCAGATCAATAGTATTTTTTCCAATGCCTTTAATTTCTTCTAATTCGTTTTTAAAGGTTCCTTTACTTCTTTTTAAACGATGAAAACTAATTCCAAAACGATGCACTTCATCCCTTATCCTGCGAATTAGATTGAGGCTATCACTGTTATACGGGAGCTTCAAGGATTCCTTGTCTCCCGGAAAAAAAACTTCTTCTTCATTTTTTGCCAAACCTACTATTGTTGTTTTTCCAGTCACTTTTAATTTTTCTAAGGCTTCCACTGCAGCATTTAATTGCCCTTTACCGCCATCAATGATGACCAGTTGAGGAAAAGGCTGCCCTTCTTCAAGCAGTCTTTTATATCTTCTAAAAACTGTTTCTTTCATGGAGGCGAAATCATTTATACCCTCCACTGTTTTAATATTGAAATGGCGGTAATCTTTTTTACTAGGTTCTCCATTTTTGAATGAGACCATCGCTGAAACAGGAAAGCTGCCCTGGAAATTGGAGTTATCAAAACACTCAATTTGAAAAGGAAATAATGGAAGCTTTAAGTCTTTTTGCAGTTGCTCAAGCAATTTTACTTTATCAACGTTTTTTGCATCGAGTTTTAGACGTTGCTTTTGTTTAAGATCTTCAATAAAATAGCCCACATTTCTTTCAGAAAGCTCAAGCAATTTCTTTTTGTCGCCCCCCTTTGGCACAGTTATCAGTACATCAGATTCCGCATAATCTATCGCAAATGGAAGAATAATTTCCCTTGCCTCACTGCCAAAAGTTGTCCGAAGCTGTGCAATAGAAAATGAGAGAATCTCCTCAATGGTTTCATCAAGATGTGATTCAACTTTAAGTGTTTTCGTTTGTACAATCGTGCCATTTTGTACCATTAAGTAATTAACATAAGCAGAGTCATTCTCCTTCACAACAGAAAAAACATCAACGTCACCGAGCTTCGGTGTAACAACGACCGATTTTGATTGATAGCCTTCAATGAACTCAATTTTTTTACGGACAATTTCGGCTTTTTCAAATTCCATACGGGTAGCATATTCATTCATTTCATTTTTAAAATGCTGTATGACCGAACCCAATTTTCCTTTTAAAAGATTTTTTAATTGCAGAAGCCCTTTATCATAATCTTCCTTAGTTTGAAGTTGTTCACAAGGTCCTTTGCAATTACCCAAATGGTATTCCAGGCAAACCTTAAATTTCCCTTTTCCTATATTTTTTTCGGTAAGATTTAAGGAGCAGGTTCTGAGTTGAATAGTTTGTTTTATGAAATTCAATAGCTCCCTTACTTTGCCTACTGAAGTATAAGGCCCTAAGTATTCAGAGCCATCATCAATTTTTTTTCTAGTTAAAAAGACCCTGGGGAAAGGTTCATTTTTTATAACTATGTAAGGATAACTCTTGTCATCCTTTAAGTTAATATTAAACCGTGGTTGAAATTGCTTGATTAAAGAATTTTCCAGAAGAAACGCGTCCTGTTCAGAATTTACAATGGTAAACTCTATTCTTGTTATACGCTGAACTAGTTCATAGGTTTTATAACTTGTAAAAGTCTTGATAAAATAAGAAGTAACACGTTTGCGAAGATTCTTTGCTTTACCGACATAAATTAGATTATTGTCTATGTCGAAATATTTATAAATGCCAGGATTGTTTGGGATTCCGGATGAAATATTTTTATATTCTTCAGGAGTCATTCACATTAGAGTTAATAATTTTCATTGTCATTCCAGATCACATTCATGATCGAAGTTTTCTCTTCTCCATTTTTTTTCTGCGTGATTGTTACAATCTGGAATTTTCTATCTGTATCCCAGGTCATTCTTTTTATGATTGAACTGTCATTATAATTTTTGAATTTTTCTATATAAATGCTTTTAATCTTGTCGTTTGGAGGATTTGGCTCAATTCTTACTTCTTGTCGGCGGACCTCAAGATTTTCATCTTTCGGTGTAGCAATAAAAACAACTAAGCCTAGGTCATTGTTCAACATCCTTTCTTCTATGTATTTACCATTAAATTCTTTTGAAATATCCGGTATTTCAAGAAAATCCTTTGCTAATGTTTTAAAATCTTCTCTTTTAATATTTGTAGTGTCGAAAGTGCTATCTGTTACTGAAGCAAGTTTAATGATCGGATACATAGATGTGTCAACATGAGCTATTTGCCCCTTTATAAAATCAATGGCAGGAAAAACATCGTTGTTTTTCTGCTTGCAACTCCAGTAAAAGACAGTTATCAGTAATGTTATAAATGCCCAATTTTTCTTCATCAGAAGTGAATTTTGAATAATTTATAAAATTAAAGGAAACTGTTCAACAGAAAACCCTGTTAACGATAACAGGGTTTTCTAAGTAAAGCAGCAGTTAGTGTTGGCTACTTGTTAAGCGAGATGCCAACCTTTAAACCAAAGTCAAAAAGATTTTCTTTTACGGGATATTTATCAACAAAACTTGAAAGTAACTGATAACGTACCTGTGGACCAACTTGCCATTTCATTCTGCCGGTTGAATAAGAGACAAATGTTTCTAAAGCCGTGCTTGCATTCCAGCGACGGATCAACCATGGAACTTCTGCATAATTCTTATAATCTGTAGAAAGCAAGTAAGCCCTATCACCTAAAACATAAGTAGGTTGAATAGTTCCAGCCACTCCGAATTGTACTTTTTCATCCCCAATCAGATTTACTTCTATGCCAACAGGCATTGATATTTCAAAATAAAAGTTTTGTAGCCAATCAGACTTGTAACCTCCGAAATTCCTATGGGTGCTGATAGTATAAAAAGAATCAACTCCTGCATTTCCTCTTAAAGCTATTCTAGCTACTTCTAAAGGATAATTAAAGGCTTTAATGTCATAACGATTAATATTAAACTGAAGACCTCCCTTTACTTTAAAATTATTAGCCAAAGAATATTTTGTTGTAAATCCAAACTCAAGTCCCATATCGGGCTTATGCGTTACAACGCTATTAATATCATATAATGGAGTATATGTAGGAGTTGTGTTTGACTGCGATGCCGCTGAACGTAAAAATGATTTGTTTTCAGATAATTTTCTGTAGCTAATTGTAGGTGTAAAATTAACCTGAAATGAAAATCTTTTATTCCTTTTTGTTAAAGGTGTAAAACTATTCAAAACACTCTCTATAGTCCAATCAAACAAATTTGACTTGACTGATTTTTGAGGAACATCAGCTATTTTCGGGGTAGAAGTTATGTTGAAAACATCCTGATCAGTTAATTCATCAGTTATATTAAAGGTGAATGGTGCGGAACTGTTTGTAAAAATATCGTTATAAAAATTATTTTGATTTATACCAATTACATTATTGAGGGGATCATGATAAAAACGGGTAGCTGAAATGGATGATCGATTATTAATTGAAACGGGATTTAAACGATTACGTTGAAATTTATGTGAGCTAACTTTTTTATCCTCTGGATACAGTTTAACATCAGGAACAGAAACTTGTTGTTTCTCTATAGCTGGTTTATTAATGGGGATAATTGCCTGCTTAGAGGAGTTAGTGATAAGTAAAGTAACCAATGCGCCTGTTATCAACAATAAAGTAATACCTAGGCCAAACCATTTCCGGCGTGTATGAAGAGCTGTATAAACGCCTTTCCAAACTTTTGTGGAAGGATACAACCGGTATTGATCAGCATTTTCTTTTAAGAACCTTTCGAACTCATTATTAAAATTTCTCTCCATAATCAGTCAGCGATTTAGGGATTAGGATCATTTATCTTTTCATGGCAGTCAACCACTCTATATCTTGTTTTGGTCTTTGAATAATCTTTTTTCTCACCAGCATATCCTCTAACATTGCTTTCGCTCTTGTATATTGACTCCGGCTTGTGCTTTCTTCTATATCCAGCATCATACCTATTTCACGGTGACTATATCCTTCTATGGCATACAAGTTTAAAACAGTTCGGTATCCAATCGGCAACATTCTTATACATTCAACGATTTGTTTCGCCTGCACTATGGATGGTACGCTTTCTTCTCTTACCTGAACCGCTGTTGCGTGTATAATATCTACACTTTCATTAAACTTCTTATTCTTCTTAAGAATGTTGATACAAGTATGTACAATAATTCTTCTTATCCATCCTTCGAAAGCACCTCTGTTGCCAAACGTATGCATTTGAGAAAAGATCTTGATAAAACCCTCCTGCAACATGTCCTCTGCATCCTCACGATTATGTGCGAAACGATAACACACCGACAACATTTTAGGGCTATACCGGTTATATAGTTCCTTTTGTGCGGTAGGGTCGCTTTGTAAACAGCCTTTTAAAATGGCTTCCTCGGTCATAATTTCCCTTTGGTTGCCTGTAATTTAGACAATTTTTGTTTCATAATGCTGCACTAAAATGTAAAAAATTCAATTTTCCTTTTTTTCCGAGAATATTGGTGGTACCGGCCAAAACTTATGGTTCATAATTATTTTCCTGAAGGCTTTTTTCTTATCAAACTGTCTGGCGGATATTTTGCTTTCATTTCATTTCTTATTGATTCCGTCCAGTCAATTATTGTCTTTTTTTCCTGGTCAGTTAGTATAGCATCTTTATGAATCCAATTATAAGAATTCAAAGGCATTTCATCATGTTTTACCTGATCAGCTATTTCCTCAAGTTTGTGATATTGATAACGTAAAGATCTGTTTGTATATTCATCGAAATTTAATCCTCTCTTTCCTTCATTTATATGATTTGTAAGCCACCAATCTATGGGTTGAATTTTAAAATACCATAGGTAGCGGGTATTATTGCTATGGCAGTCCATACAAGCTTTGTCTAAAATTGTTTTTACTTCAGCCGGAATATGGTACGCCTTCGAAATATTGTGTGGCGGCTCACGTGTTGAAATATTTTTTGTAGGGTGAATAAATTGAATGGCAATTAGAATTATCAGCAATACAAACAAGATCTTTTTAAACATTTTCAAATTTATTTTCAATTAAAATTTCACCTGTCATTTCTTTCGGGATATTAAGATTCATCACCGTTAAAATTGTAGGCGCAACATCTGCTAATTTACCAGCCTTTATTTTCCCGTTCCACTCTTTGTCAATTATAAAAAGCGGAACAGGGTTTAAAGTATGTGCAGTGTTTGGGGTACCATCTTCATTGATCATATAATCTGAATTGCCATGATCTGCCGTAACAAAACTTATATAACCATTCTCTAAGCCAGCTGTAACAACTTTTTCTACACATTGATCAACGGTTTCAATCGCTTTGATAGCCGCTTCCCAAACACCGGTATGTCCCACCATATCAGCATTAGCATAGTTGAGGCAAATAAAATCTGCAGTTTGATTGTTAATTTCGGGGAGTAACGCATTAGTTACTTCATAGGCACTCATTTCTGGTTTTAAATCATAGGTGGCAACTTTTGGTGAAGGAATAAGAATTCTTTTTTCCCCTTCAAATGGGATTTCCCTACCGCCGCTAAAAAAGAAGGTTACATGTGGATATTTTTCGGTTTCAGCAATGCGAATTTGTTTCAGGTTATGCTGTTCTAATACTTCACCAAGCGTATTATTCAAATTGTCATTACTGAAAATAATATGAACGTTTTTGAATGACCGATCGTACTCAGTCATTGTAGTATAATCCAGTGACAATTTTTTCATTCCAAAATCGGGAAGATCAATTTGGGTAAGCACCTGCGTTATTTCGCGACAGCGGTCGGTTCTGAAATTGAAACAAATTACTACATCGTCCTCATTTATTTTTGCGAGAGGCTTTTGTGCTTCATTTACAATAACAGTAGGTAGTATAAACTCATCGGTAATATTTTTTTTGTAGGAGTTTTCAATGGCTTGTATCGCATCTGTAGCTTTTTCGCCTTTGCCATTTACCATGGCATCATATGCAAGCTTAATCCTTTCCCAGCGTTTATCCCTATCCATCGCATAATATCTGCCACTAACAGTTGCGATCTTTCCACCCGTTTTATTTACATGCGATTGCAGCGCACTCATAAAACGCAGTCCACTTTTTGGATCAGTATCTCTCCCATCTGTGAAGGCGTGAATAAAAACATCATTAAGACCTTCGGTTTTGCATACGTCAATAATGGATTTTAAATGATTAATATGTGAGTGTACACCCCCATCACTCACTAACCCGATCAGGTGCAAAAACTTTTGATTTTTTTTTGCTCGTCGAATAGCATTCAATAAGTTTTCATTTTTTGCAAATGATCCATCTCGTATGGCTACATTAATTCTTTGTAACTCCTGATAAACGATCCGTCCCGCGCCAAGGTTTAGGTGACCTACTTCAGAGTTGCCCATCTGCCCCTCTGGCAGGCCAACGGCCTCCCCGCAAGTAGTTAAAGTAGTGTTAGGATATTTATGATATAGGGAGCTAACAAACGGTGTTTTGGCGTGTTGAATGGCATCGGCTGAAGCAACTTTTCCTAATCCCCAGCCGTCCATTATTATCAGGATAACTTTTTTATTGTTCATTTAAGCTTTAAAATTTATTATAAGAGTATATTTCCATACCGTTTTAGAAATGTTCGTTGTAAAACTACTTTATTTAACGAATTAATATTTATTCTATGAAAAGCATGTCCTTTTTACTATTTTAGTAGCCCGTAAAAAATCCAATGGACTATGGCACATTTTTCGTTCCTTACCACTGCGAAAACACAGTTCTATATGAAAAAAATCATTTCTACACTTACCGTTTTTTTAAGCCTAGTGATGCTTTCATTCACTACACAGGAAACTAGCCTCGATGAAGTGATTGTTGCCCTTAAGGATGGCAAGGCTGGCGAGCTTGGCAAGTATATGGATGATAATGTAGAGATTTCTTTGCCAGATAAGAGCAATAACTATAGCAAGGCTCAAGCAATCCTTATTCTTAAAGATTTTTTTGATAACAATGAAGTGAAATCCTTTGAGGTAAAACACAAAGGTGATCAGAATGGCGGGCAATACTGTGTGGGCACGCTCCAGACGAAATCAGGCACTTTTCGAACAACAATTTTTATGAAAACAAAAACAGGGAAGGATTTCGTAAAAGCAATTCGATTCCAATCCGTCTGACAAGGTTTAAAATAAACGATTTTAATGAAAGCCTCACGACATGTCGTGAGGCTTTTTACTTTTGCGGAATGAAAGATTTTAAGGAGAAATTACATGCTTTGATTGATAGTGCATTGAATGAAGATATTGGGGAAGGGGATCATTCCACTTTATCTTGCATTCCTGCTAATACAAAAGGCAAAGCCGTTTTAAAAATAAAGCAAGAAGGTGTGTTGGCAGGTTTAGAAGTGGCCCGAGAAATTTTTTTTTATAAAGAACCTTCTGCTGTTTTCACTGCCTTTAAAAAAGATGGTGATAAAATGAAGATTGGTGAAATTGGGTTTGAGGTTTATGCCTCAATACATACAATCTTGAAATGTGAACGCTTACTACTTAATTGTATGCAGCGAATGAGTGGAATTGCAACCCTAACTATGCAGTACACAAATAAGCTCAAAGGATATAAAACAAGGATCTTAGATACAAGAAAAACAACACCAAATTTCAGATTACTGGAAAAGGAAGCGGTGCGTATTGGGGGTGGGCTGAATCACCGTTTTGGTTTGCATGATATGATTATGCTGAAGGATAATCACATTGATTTTTGCGGAAGCTTGGAAAGGGCTATTCAAAGAGCTTATGATTATGTGCAAACTATAAAGCCGGAATTAAAAATCGAAGTAGAAGCAAGAGGTTTGGAAGATGTGAAGAAGATAGTAGAAGTTGGCAAAAACAAAGTATTTAGAATTATGCTTGATAACTTTACTCCATTGCAAATTGAAAAAGCCTTAAAAATAATTAACCAAGAATTTGAGACAGAGGCGAGCGGTGGAATTAATCTTGATAATATTGGAGAATATGCAAAAACAGGAGTTGATTATGTAAGTGTAGGAGGATTAGTACATCAGGCAAGAAGCTTGGATTTGAGCTTGAAAGCCGTAATTATTTAATCATTCATTGGGTTTAATATGAGTAAAAAGAAAGCTGATAGTAGAGGGTTTGTTTATAGCACAGATCCAAATTTTCGTTTTGAAGAAAAATATGAAAATGTCGAAACCTTGCAGCCTCCACAACAAAAATTAAAAGTCAGGTTGGATACAAAACACAGAGCGGGCAAAGCAGTTACACTCGTTGAAGGATTTATTGGAAAAAATGAAGATCTGGAGGAGCTTGGAAAGAAGTTAAAAGCATTTTGCGGGACGGGAGGCTCTGCTAAGGATGGAGAAATCATTATCCAGGGCGATCAACGGGAAAAGACGATACAATGGTTGAAGAAAAACGGATTTTCTCAAACGAAAAAGATCTGAGTTGATTCATAACAATAAACCCTACTAAATAGAGTTGGTTTTTATGAGACTACGTTAATATTGCTCGCCTTGCTTTTAAGCAATTAGAAATTTCATTATGGATGAGTTTTGCAAAAACAATACAGCAGCAAAAGCCTGTGCAAGGCCATAAATAAAAAGGGTAACCGTCATTTTAATGGCCTAAAATTGAATCGTAATATTGGCTGCAACGTCATTATCCCATACGCAATGCCGCTTCGATAGTGCGCAATAATATTTACCAGGTAATATCAAATCAAAATACCGTGAAAACACGGTTGATAAAATCATTTGAATTCAAGTACTTAGGCCTGAGGAAGCTGATAATTAGATTTCAGCATTGCAATAAATGACTGAGCCTGGCTATGATAAAAAGATTTTAAAATGAAAGACCCCTGTAATGAAATTGATGACTTAAATTTTGACTCAAAAAGCGATCTAAAAAAATTGCTTTTCAGAGATAAACATACCCGAATAGAAGGCTTGTTCACCGAACATTTTTTCTTTGAACAAATTATAAAAGGGCAGTTTCAGGAAATTTCATCAAGCTGGTGGTTTTCGATGAAAGATGGGAGTTATCATATAATTAAATTGATTGTTTCTATAAATGCTCTTACTTCTTTCGATATTGAATTACTAGGGCATTTTGCCGCATCGAACTCAAACACATTTATTATTGCGTTTAATGAAGACGAAAAGAAATTTTATTATTTAAGATTTAAAAAAGAATATAAAAATTTCTTGGTTGACAATTTTGATAGGTTAAAAAAATTATATCCAAAAAATAAAATAAAGGCACATAGACTGCCCGATAATGAAAGAAGTTTTGGTAGAATAAACCAGGCAATCGATTATTTGGAATCTGTAGGTGCATTAAAAAAATGTGCTATTGAAAGAATGTTTGCTAATTGCTGGTTACCTGATGGTTTTTTTTGGGATATAGATTTTATTGTGAAACATAAAACAAGGTTTATTGCATTTGAAGTGAAACAAAAATTTCCTACGCGAAAAGGAACCTGGGGATTAAACATTGGATTGTCTAAATTATTTATATACCTAAATTCGATTGGAATAGAAGTAGTTCATGTAATTCTTACAAAGCCTTTAAAAGATAAAACCATACCGGCTATTGATCTTTACACAAAGGATGAGTATAAAAGAAATGCAAAATGGATTGCGACAAAAGTAAAGAGTGCTTTTACAGATCTTAATCTCTCCGTTGCTCCTCAATACACCAGCATCTACGGTAATTCAAGCCTATCATTTTATCACTTGCAACCTGAAATTTTTAGTGAAATAAAGAAAGTAAATTCTTCAACAAATACTATTCTTTCTTTTTTGGAAAAAGAATAATTAATAATTACAACAGATCGCTCACTTAACACGAATGACTATCTACTAACTTTGCCGCCTTATGGAAATCGGCATTTATACTTTTGCAGATATTGGCACTCATCCTATCACTAAACAAACTATTTCTCCCCATCAGCGAATGTTGAATTTAATGGAAGAGATTGAACTAGCCGATCAGCTTGGTCTTGATGTATTCGCTGTTGGCGAACACCACCGGCCTGATTATGCCATCTCAGCTCCCGCAGTGGTATTGGGTGCTGCCGCTGTAAAAACAAAAAATATAAAGCTATCCAGTGCTGTTACCGTATTGAGCTCGGACGACCCGGTCCGTGTGTTTCAACAATTTGCTACAATTGATCTCTTATCTGGCGGGCGAGCAGAGATCATGGTTGGTCGAGGGTCCTTTATTGAATCATTTCCTTTGTTTGGTTACAAGCTTGACGATTATGATGAGCTGTTCTCCGAAAAGCTGGAAATGCTTTTGCAACTGAATGAGAATGAAATTTTATCATGGAAAGGGAAACATACACAAACAGTCAACAAACGCGGGGTGTATCCGCGGCCATATCAAAAAAAATTGCCCATATGGGTTGGGGTGGGAGGTACTCCTGAATCGGTAGTACGAGCGGCGGAACATGGATTACCAATGGCCCTTGCCATCATTGGCGGACTGCCTGCCCGGTTTGTACCCTATGTACAGTTGTATCGCAATGTGTATGAAAAGGCAGGCTATGATCTTACTAAGATGCAGCTCAGTATTAACTCACATACTTACATTGCCGATGATTCGCAACAAGCCAGAGATGAATTTTATCCTCCGTACTCAGATGTAATGGGAAAAATAGGAAGGGAAAGAGGATGGCCCCCGGGTACAAGAGAACAGTTTGATGCTTCTACCGAACCAGAGGGTGCTTTGCTGGTTGGCAGCCCGCAACAAGTAATTGATAAGATCATTTATGAGCATGAGTTATTTGGTCACACACGTTTTTTGGCGCAAATGAGCTTAGGCGCCATGCCTCATGATAAAATACTTCATGCTATGGAACTATTGGGAACTAAGGTTGCTCCCGAAATAAAAAAATACACGGCAAAGCAGAATTAAATATTCATGCGATGGCTCGCACAGAACCATCGCATTTATTTTTATAAAGCGCCTAATTCTTTCAAAAATTTTTCTGAATTGGCTTTCACATTCGCAGGAGGGTTCATGCTCAGTGACTTTTTGAAATTGAGGATCGCATTTTTTTTGTCTCCCCTTGTAGCGTAAGCTTCACCCAGGCTATCAAAACAATTTGCACTTTTTGGAAAGCGTTTTGTATTTAAAGTAAGAATTTCAATTGCCTTATCGTGCTGGCCAGCGCCGAGCAACTGATATCCATACTGATTCAATTCGGTTTCATTAGCTATAGCAATCGCATCATTCATGATCTTATCAGCTTCTTCTGCTTTGCCCATACTCCTCAGAATATTTGATTTTACACTGAGCGTAGAGAAAGAATTATTCATGGCTATCGCCCGGTCTATCCATTTCAATGCCTGATCATAATCTGTTTTGTTTTGCAAGGCGTAATTGGCAGCACTGGCATACCCCTGCCAGGTGAAACCAACAGGACCTTTCAGTTCTTCTTCGGCGTTTGCCAATACAATATCATCAACAGCAAATTCAATTTTTACCGGAAACTGTTTTTTCTCCCAGTTCAGCACAAGTTCAGAGGAGTTTTTTGTACTGTTGATAAAATCATAAGTGAGCATTTCTGTAAAAGGTATTTCGCGCAATTGTATTTTGGTGCGGAACAGGTCATTCTTTGGCTCATAAAAAAAACTCCCCCACGATCTGCTATCCTTTGATAATATCAATTCGCCTGTATTATCGGGGTTGATCACAAAAAATAACCCGTATTCACCTGCGGGCACCGGTTTGCCTTCTACTTTCGCGTCATGCGAAAATTTAATCGTGGTATTTTCATTCGCACCGGCACGCCAGGGCGCTGAGTTACCATTACCAAAACCTTGGGCATTCCATCCATAAGGTACAAGCTTGCCCCATATTTCCCGACCTTTTACAGATGGTCGAGAGTAATTAACCGTAACAACCGATATGCCGATGGTTTGCGATACTGAAGCCGCAGGGCTTGGTGTCCGGGGGGTAGTGACCGGCTGAGCAACTGCTATGAAACAAATCGATGTCATTAGCAAAAGCTGCATGATTGGGATGGCATATTGCTTTCTCATAGTTCTATGTTTTGGGTTAACAAATTATTTGTCAATAAAATTTACGATAATACTGCAGTGCTATTGGAACAATCTATTCAAGCGGTTGAAGAAGGTGCCGGAAGGTTTCTTCTCCCTTTAATATAGAGATTTCTCATGTTACTCCTATATCTCATCAATAATCAGTGATCAGTTTTGTGCTTCTATTGTGGGATATGTCTGATATAATTTGCTGATTTTATTAACTAGTACAAAAAGAAAAAGGAAAGACCATTCATTGCTGTTCTAAAGTGCGATCCTAAAGCGTAAAATAATAAATGTGCCTACGACGTTAATAAAATATCCTCCTCTGCAAATGCAACTTGATTATGAGAAAGTTATTTTTCTTCGCCACTACTATTGCAATCGCCACTCAACTAACAGCACAGAAGGCTTTTAGAAAAAATACCCTCTACGGCGAAATTGCAGGCAATGGTCTTGTGTTGTCCGCGAATTATGAACGACAATTGGGTAATAAGCCCGGACTTGGGTTGCACATTGGTGTGGGCCTTGGTGGTTATTACCCGGCCATACCAGTAGGAGTTGATTACTTGTTTGATCTTGGACATGAGAAATCATTTATAGAAGTCGGTGTGGGCGTTACACTTGCCGAGCTGGAATTATGGGACGACAAATATTACATTGGTCACAACCCTTACAAGGCTGGGTTCATTCCTTCTATCGGTTACAGGCATCATACGTCTTACGGGCTCATGTGGAAACTCATTTACACACCCATTTTTAGCAGCTATAGAAATATTCCTTTGTATGCAGGCGCGTCAGTTGGCTGGAGATTATGATTATCTGGACATGAAAATCACCACATGCCAAAATGTGTTACATAAGTGTAATAACATAAAATGATATCCGTCTTAAAATGATCAGTGCCCGGTACGTATTATCACTAACCATTGAACTATTTGGCAGGTATAGATGGTCTTACTTCTATCTTACTTGGTAATGTTCGTGGATGCATATGTAAAAGGTCCGTTACGATCTGCCCTATATCTTCAGGTTGTATCTTCCATGCATCGGCATTACCAGGCACACGGTGATTAAAATGAGTTGCAACCGAACCCGGCATGATGGTAGTAACTTTAATACCATACTTTCTCAGATCAAGCATAATAGCCTGTGTAAAACCAACAAGTCCGAATTTACTGGCATTATAAGCAGCGCCATTTTCAAAAAAGTTGGTACCGGCGAGACTCGCGATGGTAATAATATATCCTTTCGATCTCTTTAGTGCTTCAATGCTTGCCTTTACACTATTAAAAACTCCTGTAAGGTTAGTATCAATTGTCTCTTTCCATTCTTGCTCTGTTAAACTTTCAATCGGTGCAAAATGACCAACTCCGGCATTAGCAATCAATACATCCAATTGACCAAAATGATCAATCGTCGCTTTTACGGCTTTTGTTTCAGAATCGAGAGAGCTTACATTGGATTCCAGCGCTAGAACTTTTGAAGGATCTTTGGTTAATGATTCAGCAGCTTGCT
Source organism: Chitinophagaceae bacterium (assembly GCA_036005185.1). GTDB lineage: Bacteria > Bacteroidota > Bacteroidia > Chitinophagales > Chitinophagaceae > VBAU01. The sequence goes on from DASYQS010000035.1 coordinate 75,025, forward strand.
TTGCTGCAGTTAATGTCCTGCTGGTAATAGCGACCTTCATACCATGATCCAGTAAGGTTTTTGCTATGCCGTATCCTATACCCTTGCTTCCACCGGTTATATAGGCTACTTTATCATTTAGATTATTCATTGATAAAAGTTAATTGATAATCCTTTCAACAAATTTTCAAATTGTTAGTTCAATTAGAAAGTAGTTATTTCAATGATGAGCCAGATCGATTACCTTTCACATTTTTATTCATCAGCAGAAAAAGTATAGCACCATGCTTCCCCTTCTAAAACTGTTTCGCCATTTTGCCGGTTTATTTTCATCTTTAATTGTGTTACCGGCTTTGTTTCATGTATACTAATCACTTCCGCTTCTGCAGTTATGGTGTCGTCGATAAAAACCGGGGCAGTAAATTTCCAATTTTGGCTTAAAAAAACAGTGCCTGGGCCGGGCATGTCCATAGCAACAAGAGCATGGAGCAAGCCAGTAGTCAACCCACCCTGTACTACCAGCCGCTTGAATTTTGTTTTTGCTGCAAACGATTCATCAAAGTGAAGCGGGTTATAGTCGCCACTTAAGGCAGCAAATGTTTTCACATGATCTGCAGTGAGCGTTATGCTGCGGGTTGCTTTTTGTCCAACGGATAATTTCATTGTGTTATTTCTTTTTCTTAATGATGGGTTTGGTGGATATATTAAAAAAATTGAGTGGCTAATTTAATCAATCAGCGGTTAAGAATTTATGTGCTATTCTATTCATGAAATTTACTTAGTATTTTCAATCAATTTTATCCGTTCAAATTTTACATCACATTCAAAAAACTCTGCTATGCCAAAGCACAATGTATTTTTTAATTTACCAAGAAGGGAATTGGGAAAAACCGATGTAGTATTTGAAGTCTTTAGTGATCTCGAAAAATTCGGAACCATCACGATTTCAAAAGGAGCATTGGAATGGTGGCCCAGCAATGCCAAAAAGCCTTTTCGCATGAATTGGACAAGATTCGACAGGGCTATCCGGGAGCACTACGGTTACTAGATCTTGAAAATAAACTTAAGGCTGAGTTATAGAAACATCCTTTGGTACGCTGGTACTTCAGTTGGGTGGAAGTTATAAGTTAACTTGCCTTGCTGAATTTATTCAGCGTTTATTTAGCATTTAAGTTGAAGTCGATATTAGGTAGGACTGTCTTTGGGTTAAACTTTATCTTTTATCTATTCATTTTTATCTAGTTAGCATCGTAATTTTATAATTATGACTTCTGTCACTGTCGAAGAGTTGAGAAATGTTGTCGGTGTTAAGGGTATGCCGGACGATCTTCTGGAATGGATTTTAGATCATACAGAGTATCTTGAGTTTGAAGATGGGGTATTGATCCGAAAATTTGGAGATCCTGCCAACGAAATGTATTTTATACTTGAAGGAAGTATAAACTTTTACATGGATGTAAATGGCAGACAGGTTTATTATTTCAATTTTGGAAACGATGTTGCTACGGGCGGTATAAGCGGTTTGCTACCGTACTCAAGGATGAAAACCTCGCCAGGTTACGCTTATGCTGTAGGTAAGTTGAGGATGTTGTGGATGCATAAACAACACTTCCCCGAGTTAGAGCGCCGCTCACCAGAGTTTATTCAGAGGTTGGTTGGCTACATGACAGAAAGAGCAAGGCTTTTTGCGACGATACAATTACAGCATGAAAAAGTAAATGCTCTTGGAAAACTTTCCGCAGGTATTGCCCACGAATTGAATAATCCTGCAGCAGCCATCAATAGAATTTCTGCAGAATTGGGGAAGAGAGTAAAATTAAATTATAAGCTAACAGAAAAGTTGTTGTCACATGGTATCAGTGCAGAGCATATTCAAAACATCCGCAACTTAGTAGAAGCAAAAGAAAAAGATAAGAAAAGCAGCACTAAACTCGGTGCAATGCAGCGATTGGAAAATGAAGATAACATTGATGATTGGTTTCAAAAAAATGGTCTCGAAGGAAATCGCGAGGCGGCAGAAACATTTGCTGAAGCCAGGTTTTCAGATCACGATCTTGAAAGCATACTCAATAATTCAGGTAAAGATGTATTGGCCCAGCTGATCTACTGGCTAGAAAATCTATTAAGCTCTCAACGAATCATTAAAGATCTCGAGGAGGCTTCTACTCGAATTTCAACGCTAGTGAGCGCCATTAAGAGTCATGTACATATGGACAGGACAAATGAATTGCAACTAACCAATATTCATAATGATATTGATAACACCATTACATTGTTAGGATACAAGCTTCGGGAAAAAAATATCACAGTACACAAAACTTATTGCAAAGATCTTGTTGATATCCCTGCTTATGTGGGCGAATTGAACCAGGTGTGGACAAATATTATTGATAATGCTATTTATGCTGTCGATAAAAATGGTGAGCTGACCATAGAAACATCCTGCGACAAAAAAAATGTAAAAGTGAAAATTATTGATAACGGTAGTGGCATCCCTAAAGAGATCATGTCGAGAATATTTGATCCTTTTTTCACCACGAAAAAAGTAGGACAAGGAACAGGCATTGGATTGGATTTAGTGAGCAGGATCGTGAAACGTCATAATGGAGAAATAAAAGTTGAATCAGCCCCGGGAAGGACTGAGTTTGCCGTATGCATTCCTGTTGTTGCTGCGACTGATAATTGATCATTAAAGCTAGTTTAGCTGAATAAGAAAATGAAACTTCCATTTATTATAATAGTTGACGACGATGTACAAGTATTGCGTGCTATTCAACGTGATATTCGAAATGAGTATCGTGATGATTACCGAGTAGCAGCCACGGAATCTGCCAACGAAGCACTGGATCTTATAAAAGAATTAAAACTTAAAAACGAAACGGTGGCCTTATTCATTTCAGACCAACGCATGCCTGAAATGGAAGGCATTGTTTTCCTTGAAAAAGCAAAGGAAATTTTCCCCAATGCAAAGCAGGTTTTACTCACTGCCTATTCAGATATAGAAGCGGCGATCAGAGCAATCAATAATGTGAAGCTTGATTATTACCTGTTAAAGCCTTGGAATCCTCCTGAAGAAAAACTATATCCGGTCGTCAATGATTTGCTCGAGGATTGGCAGGCATTTTATAAACCTGATCATGAAGGCATACGCATCATTGGCTTTCAATGGTCACCGAAATCACACAAGCTTAAAGAATTTCTTTCAGGAAATTTAGTTCCTTATTTGTGGATGGATGTTGAAGAAAGCAAGGATGCAGAGCAATATCTTGTAAGCGCCAAATCATCTTATTCAGATCTGCCGCTTGTTGTGTTGAAGGACGGTTCTTTTCTTTCGAATCCTGAATTGCCTGACTTGGCAGCCAGTGTAGGCTTGCAGCAAAAGCCTTTAAGCCAAATGTATGATGTGCTCATTATCGGTGCTGGACCTGCAGGATTAGCAGCGTCGGTGTATGGCTCCTGTGAAGGGCTTAAAACTTTGTTGATAGAGAAAAATAATCCAGGCGGGCAAGCCAGCAGCAGTCACCGCATAGAAAATTATTTGGGCTTTCCTTCAGGACTCTCAGGGGCTGAACTTACACGAAGAGCTATTTCTCAAACCACACGTTTCGGAACTGAAATTCTTACGCCTAAGGAGGTGAAAACTATTTGCATAAAAGATGGCTATAAAATTATTGAGATGAGTGATGGTACAATAGTGCATAGCAAATCGATCATTATTGCCACAGGAGCTGCCTATACAACTTTGGATATTGATAATATTGAAAAATTCACAGGTGCAGGAATTTATTACGGAGCTGCTTCAATAGAGGCACATGCTTGTAAAAACGAGGTAATATATATCGTTGGAGGTGGAAACTCTGCCTGCCAGGCAGCTATGTATATGAGCAAGTTTGCTAAAGAGGTGAACATACTTATCAGGCGTGATGCGCTGAAACAAACTGCTGCTAATTATCTTGTCGAGAATATTAGCAAAACACCCAATATAAAAATATTAACCCTCACCGAACTGGTTGCCGTAGCTGGTGACAAGGTATTGGAGCAGATAACAATAAAAAATTGTAAAAACGGAGAAGAAAAAACAATTCCAGCTAAAGCTTTGTTTATCTATATAGGTGCCAAACCAGGCACGTCGTGGCTTAATAATCTGGTCATGAAAAACGAAAACGGTTTTATTCTCACTGGCAGAGAATTGATGAGAGAAAAATCTTTTCATAGTGTCTGGAAACAAGATAGGGAACCATATCTGTGCGAGGCAAGTGTACCAGGAATTTTTGCAGCAGGTGATGTGCGGTTTGGCGCAACCACTGGTATTTCTTCTGCTGTAGGAGAGGGAGCTATGGCTATACGGTTTACACGTAAATACCTGGAGGAAATATAAACTGTTTATCTTTAACTAAACTCGTCGCAATGGATCGGTACATTATTATTTCGGAGCATACCGCTGAAGATTGCCGGATGGCTGTAAAACATTTTATACAATATCACGCAAATTTCCTTACTCATTTTGAATGGGGTTGCTATGACAATGATCACCATGCTTATGCCATCGTAGAAGCAGAAAGCCATGAAAATGCGCTGATGGCAGTACCACCATTATTTCGCGAAAAGGCAAAAGCGATAAAGCTTACTTATTTTAAACCAAAAGAAGGCAGCGATAAGATTCACAAAGAGAGCTAAACATCTCTCAACATTCTATGCCAATTAGATAATAGATAAAAATGAATAGATAAAAGTTCCTTTGTAAACTTTTATCTATTATCTGCTCACTTTTATCCGTCGTTTAAAGTTTCTTGATGAGAATTTTTAGCTGGTTAAACTCAACTGCCTTGTCGAGAAATTTCAAGAGTAAAGGCCATTTGGCAGCAGGCTCAAATGAATGCGTATAATATTTGGTGACATCAGCAACGACTTTATTGCCCTCCATTCTTGCTTTGGAAATAAATGCCCCTGTTTCGTTTTCAATAGTTGCATTCAATTTGTCAATTCCTTCTGCAGAATAACCATTAGGAAGAGTAAATTCAATATGGTAAGAAAAACTGCGAGGGAAGGACATGTAAATATCTTTCGTTCTTTCTCTCTGATCTTTTTTTATTTCAAGCTGGCTTGAAATAAGCTTTCCGATGTCCATGATGTAATTATTGCCGGCTTTTTTTATCCAGCCATCCATGATGAACTCTTCTTCAAATTCAAAAGGCATATCAGCACAGGCTCCAAAATGGAGTATCTTATAGCTTTTTACTTCTTTTGCCTTTGTATCATAATTTCGTTCAATTTCTTTTTCGAAATCTTCTTTATGTTTTGTCCTTGCTTTTTCAAGCAATGATTTTAATTCGTCTTCCGGTTTTCTTACGGATTTGCTGCGACTCTTATTTTGGGCAATAAGATCATCTGTTACATCAACTGCTATACCTGTTTCCTGCGCCATTTCTTCATAAATCGTCATGGCGGCCTGAACGTCTTTTTTAAGAGATCCGTTTACAGATACCTTCCGGTTTATATTCAACAGTTGCGGATCTGCAGAATTGATTTTTGCTGTAATGATCTCCGATTCCACATTGATTTTGTGGTCCGTAGTAGGTAATGTAACTGTATTGCTTCCTTTCAGGGAAACAAATAATAATTTTCCTCCCAACAATTGTTTCGTATCAAACGGAAATTCTTTTGCTTGCTCACCTTGCAAATAATATGGAACTGTATTGCCATAATCAAAATTATCTGCAAAAGAAAAATACTGTGTTTTGCCTTCGTGAGTTTTTACAAGTAAAGAAAGGTCACCTACGCTAAATAGATTTTCCCGTGCATAACTGTATTTGCCAGGCAATATAAGTAAGTCGAGATCTGTTTTGAATTCGAGGAGCATAATAAAGCCAAACTTTACAATACGGTACAGTTGGGCCTGTAAATCGATGGGATAATAAGCATTATCGTAATTGGTTTCTAAATTAAAATTGCCATAATAATCGCTCCATGTAATATATCTGAATACAAATGACGCAATGGAATCAGGATTATTTGCTTTGGGATGTTTTGAAATATATTCTTTCCAAGCTTTTTTTACTGTGGCTCTTTCTGATTTATAAATATGAGTGCTTACTGCTCCGCTATAACATATATTGTTAAAGATAGAAGCCATTTCAGCTTCGATCATATCAGGATATTTATTGTTTGCTTTAAAAACATCACCTTCTTTAATATCACGCATATCTCTATGAGTAATAGTTCCGCGTTTATAATTCAGACGAATGATGGGCAACTGTTTATAAGGTGATGACCATGTTAAGCCTTTTATCTTTGGCACGTTGCTAACGGCCAGGCTAAGCACATTTCCTCCGCCATCAGCATCAGGGCTGATCTTGAAATCCGGAGCTCCGTTTATACTTTGATATTCGACGGAAATTCGAGCGTCAAACTGTAATGAAAGTACGTAATTCAGAATCGGGTAATCATCACCTAGCACATAGTTAAGGGAAGTCACACGGCTATCTTCTTCTTCCTGATAGTAATTCGCCACATAATAATCAATGATATCTCCGACGCTCAGGTCAGGGATAGCGATCTTGTTCTCTTTTTGATCTTTTTCGTTTTTTACTGTAACAGCGCTTTCGTCAACATCAATTGTTTTAATGGTGCCATTGGGTTTTATCAGGCGAATATTGATAAAAGTATAGTTCTTTAACTTTCCGACGGGGCTCCAATCCTTTGATTGAAGTTTATTAAAATTCAGCTGAGAATATTCTTTTAATGCTGACTGATCGTTGATAAATAATTTTTTCCTGAAAATATCAAAGAAGCTGTACTTAGGGCCGCTGCTTGCAAACAGTCCAACCCTGAATTTCATTTTTGAATCAGATTCAAGTGAATGCTTTTGCGCCAGCACCACGGCGGATTCATCTTTATATTTTTCAGGCACCTTATTTTCCTTGAAAACGGGATCAACAGTGCCGAATATTTTTGTATTCAGCTCTTCTTTCATTTTTGCATAGTCCTTGGATTCATCTTTTTGCGCATGAAGTAGCGCCGTAAAGATGCTGCATGCAATAAATAGTGCTATTGGTTTCATAAAAAAGGTTTGGAAGATTTGTTTGAAAATTATTGTTTTTCAAAGACGATCTGTTCACGATACTGACTGCCTAGCTCTCTTATCATCCGGTTCCAGTCGGTAAAAGTTTTTTTCTTCAGTATAACATCAGATATCCGGATCTGTTTTTTATATTCAATTTTATTCCCTTTTTGGCCGTATGTAATGGTAACGTGCATATTCGGATGCTTCCATTCTTTATTTGCAGGCAATTGTTTCACTTTATATCCGGCAGGAATTGCAATTGAGTTTTCAGTTACTATATTCATCTTGAAAGGCAGCATCACGTCAAATTTTCTTTTTACCGAGTCAATAGTAAAGCCATCCATTTCTTTGCGGAAATCAGCTTCCAGATAAATTTCATTACCAAATGAAGAAGCAGCACCCTTATGAGCCATCTTATAACTGATAGTAAGAATGGAATCTGTACCTAGCAGTTTGCTGGTGTTCAGATCGCTAATGTTATAGTTGCTATTGCTCTCTGCCAGGTAATCTGTCAACGCATTTTGCAGATTATCTTTTTTAATAGTTTCAATTCTTGATAAAAGATCAGAACGGGACTCCCCTTTATAACTAATATTTACAGATCCTTTTAAATTGCTAGTACCATCAAAGCTCAGTACGGCTTTTTCTGTTTGTATATTTTGTTCCGGCGTTACTGATGGCACTCGTTCTAACAAATAGCTATCTCCGTTTTCGATAAGTACTTGACGCCCCTGTATTCGTTCGGCATATTCGTCAAAACCGATATTGGTTTCGGTAGCGTCGAGAAAATATTTTTTCCCTTGAAAAAACAAGGCGCAGATCATATGATTATCCACTGCCATAGAAGGAGTGGAATAATCATAGGCAATATGATTGGTGCCGATCCAACACAGGCGTGCATCGAAACCCAGCGATTGCAAAAGCATTCGTGTAAGATTAGCCATTCCTTTACAATCACCATATTTTTTGCTCAATACTAGGCTTGCCTTTGCAGGTTTAAAACCGGCAATACCATCTTCGAAAGCGATGTAGCGGATATTATGCTGTACCCAGTTAAATACTGTTTTTATTTTTTCCTTATCATTTGAAATACCAGTGATAAGTTCTTTGGCTTTTTGCTCCAATGCTGTTTTATCATCAGCAATGTCACGAACCAACTGCCGGTACCATTGATATTGATCAGCCACTGTATTAAAAAAAACAACCTTGCTGCCATTTATTTCTGCTTGCTTGCACATTACAAGCAGGTGCGGGTAAATATAGGAACCTCCCGGCGCTGCAGGCTCGTGTTTTAAAGCAGGCATATTTTTAATGGTATAAGTAATTACATCCGCATCTGCCTTGGCATCATAGCTAGTCGATTTTTTTATGTCGTAGCCATCGAGGTTGTATTCTTTAATTTCCACCTTCATCCAACGGGGAATGGCGAAAGCAACAGTTTTGTTTTCGGTAATGTAATTTTCGTTGAAATAGATAGTTGTAAAATAGCGGGGATCCTTATAGATTTTCCTAAGCGTTACACTGCTATGACTACCTTTTTTTTCAAGTGGCAATCTAAAGTAACATACTTTGGCATCTGAATAAAAAATGCTCTCTACAGAATAATATTCATAAGCAGGCGTGATCCATTTGGCTTTTTTATCATCCACTCTGGGTTCCACATCCGCTATCACTTCGTTTTCATTATACATTTCAGAAAACATGATATCTGTACGCACATCATTACAGCGGTACAATTCTGTATATAGCTCCTGTATTTCCACAGGATTATCACCTTTACTTTTATTAAAGCTAAATAACTGTACCTTACTTTCTATTACGACATTTTTATCTTCTTCTTGGGCTATTGTAAAAAAAGGCAGAGATATAGCAGCAGCTAATAAAATAACGAAATGCTTTCGAAGCAAAGACATAGGATATTTGTGCAGTTTGGTGGTAAGTTGAGTACTTAGGTTTTAACGCAACAAAATAATAAAGATTGTGCAGGGATAAAAGAGTTTGCCGGTATTTATTAATTCAGGTTAGAAAGAATTCTTATTTATTTGAGCAATTATCTTAACGCCTTGGCAGAAGGATTCACATTTTTTTTCCGGTACTGCTGGATAAACCACATGATGGTAAAGCTTGGAATAAAATCAGTGCCTGGCAATAATTCCTCTACAAAATTACCTATGCCTCCCAAAGCTCCTTTCCATCCGCCAAAACTCACAAAGAAAATGATGGATGAAATGGGAGCCCAAACGATGTCCGCAAATTCACCTAAAAAAGGAATCGCGTACGTTGCATAACCAATCAAATCCATAATAATGCAAAAGGCAAGAGGGGGTTGTCGCTTGTACATGCTTAAAAAGGTTTACCCAATTTATCAAATATTCTGCCGGATTGTTGCTAAACGATTAAAGACTCGTGAAAATTATTCGATAAACTTTGTCATGAACTTTTTACCTTTTCACTTTTATTGCGAGGTATTTTTCGCGGACAGATCATTTTATTAAACGACCCATTCCAAATTGATCGCCTGCCTTAACAGCTTTATTATTTGTGAAATCTATTTCAACCATTTTCTCGCTTGCCACATTGTTGTGAAACTCATCTTGAAGTTTGGTTACGATCTTACGGGTTTTAGTCTCAATCACTTCACCACTTGAGGGATAGACATAATTTCCATCAATACTAAAACTGACCCACCCTGGCATATCCTGTACAGGGATTGTAGTGAGTTGTTGATATGGCTGCACAGCGCTAAAAACATGCACACGCATATTGTGCCCGTCGGCCAGCCATAATTCTTTTTCGTCGGGAGTAAGAGCTATCCCATGACTGGGATTCCCATGTCTTCTCACCGGCCCCATATTCCATCCTTCTACTTCAACCCTTGCTAATTTCTTTCCGGTTTTCAAGTCACCTACTTCAAAGCCAAGCAGGCTGTCCACTGTTGCATAGGTCAGGGTTTCTTTGCCATTGATCGTAAAGGGGCGAACAAAATTTCCAAAGGGGCCAATCTTATTTACTAGTTCATGTTTTTTTGCATCGGCCACATATAACCAGGGCGAGGCTATGTCATCTAAGTAAACATAGTTTCCGGTAGGGCCATAAATAGTATTATGCGCTCTTTTAAAAACTTCAATTTTTTTGATGATACCGCCGGTGCTGCAATCAACCACATTCCAAAATCCTTTTTCCAACGAAGGCAGATACATGGTTTTTCCGTCCGGTGAAATTGACATGCGATCACAGCCACCTTCAAAAAATTTTTCCCAAACAATTTTTTCTGTTGTCAAATCTATACGTTGCAGTGATTCTAATGTGCTTATATAAATACTATTGAGAGGAATGCTGACTGCAATGCCTTTCACATTTGAAGGAGTTTTATCGGGATGGAGGCCATTTGTGTGAATGCGCTTTACAAACTGATGATTTTTATCGATATCAAAAACAAGAATTCCATGACCTCCATATCCAAGATAATCGCGGATTCCTGGCACAGCTACATATAAATACCGTTTTGTATTAGGAGGAGCAGTTTGCGTATGCAATGATGGAATATGTGCAGAAATAAATAGAGTAAAGGAGGCTGAGAGAAGTAAGATCAAAACGCTGGTTTTTGACTTCATAAGTTGGTAAACTTTTAAAAATGAAATGCAGGCTGAGATTTCTGAAATAAAAGTATAGCAAAAAGGAGTATAATCAACTCACGATTATTCTGTAGAAGCTGGAATAGATTTGAAATAGAAAATCTGCATGTATATTGATTACAGCCGATGAAAAGACTTCAGTCTATTATTAAAACACTGTACAAATGAGAAGGATGGTAGCGAATATGTACAACGTCTCCTTTGCGCAGCATCTTTTCCCTCGTCAGCATAGTGTGCACCCAACGGCTTACAGTTTTTCCATTTATTCGAAGACGAGCTTGTACGCTGCACTGAACATAATCAGCGAAAGGAGCACCTTGTTCTTTTACTTCCAAGATCGTAGTGCGCATGCCTATTCCTTTTTCGCTAAGAATGGCCTGCCATCTGAGTTGTTGCCGGGCTTTTCTCTTCCGGTATTCTTGCAATAATATGGTAAGCCATTTGTTTAACATATCCTAAAACTGGTAACAAATATTACATCCTCAAGATGCAGTAAACAAGTCTAACTGTACCAAAGAGCATTTTAAATTAGCAAATGGTATAAAAGGGCAAATGAATCGTAACTAACCACGCCATTGTACTTAGGAGTTGGGCGCAAGAGTATTACTTATGAAGATCTAGAAAACCTAAATATAGACACACGGAAACAGAAATTAATTTCCCGCCTTGCTGTTCATTGGTTATCTTCCTTTATTCTAATCTACCCACTTAATTCGTTTCCGATTTAATTCTTCCTTGAAAGCTCACCATTTTTCTTTTCACCAAAAAAATCATCATGTATGAAAAAAATTCTTTTATGCTTCCTTTCAGGAATTGTTTTGTTCTCGTGCAACAACGCCAAAGTCGAATCTGCCACAGCCAGCACGGCAGATAGTACTGTAAAAAGTACAGTTGATCTCCCTTACACGGCCTCTTATTCCAGCAGCTGGTCAACCGATGTATCGGATGCCGATCTGAAAATGGTATTGATGAGCTATAAGGACTGGGAAAATGCAAATATGAACGGACTAGAAAATGCATTGGGCGATACCGTGTCGGTTGATTTTTCAGCCGGGGACCATGTGATAAAACCCAAAGCCGATATTCTCAAACTGTGGAGCACATACCGTGACAGCCTGAGCTCAGTTAAAATTGATATGCAAGGTTGGCAAAAAATGTACGCCACCGACAAAAAAGAAGCCTATATCGTGACCTGGTATGATGAAACGGATACTTATAAAAACGGTAAGGTTGATTCAGCCAGTTATCATGATATAAACCAAGTAAAGAATGGAAAGATAACATGGTATTCACAATATAAAAGACCAAAGAAATAACACCACTACTTATTTCTGGTTTACTGGCCCCTGCTTAAAGGGGCCTTTTTATGAAGCCCTAGCCAAGGCTGATATTGTTTTTCAACTTCCGGTTATAGATATTTACAACCATTTATAAAAACAAACACAAAATCTCGGTTACAATATTAAATTTGTATTCTACTTCAACCGATTTCCTCCCGGCTTCAACTTTAAGCAAACAATTGAATTAGCATCAGCCAATTCAATTAATCATTAACCATCAGCAAACAATTACAATGAAAAAACTTACTACCTTATTTTATGCATTGACCAGCATGACTCTTATCTCTTGTGTGCACTATCATAACGGCAATATCAACATTAGCTATAATGAGTCTGGTCATTTTTATTCAATGAAGGCGCATTTCAATAAAAGCAAAACAAGGGACGTAGAAAAATATATGGATGACTGTATTGGAAAGAGAAGCAGCATGTCATTTGTAAATACAAGGATTGATGGTCAAATTGCCTTGGAGGATCACACAACGTTTTATATAAGAAAATATCCTGGGCTTATTGAAATAAAGCTTGATAAAAATGAAAATTCTGATGAAGCTTACCAAAGAATAAAATTAATGTGCGAAGGAATGAAGGAGGTAATAGTTAGATAGAAGCGAAACAAACTTGTCGAACCATTTCAATTTTTTATTTACAAGTTACATCATCGCTTACTAATTTAAGTACTGTTTATCGTGGACTATTAAAGCTGATCGATATAATCAAATTCAATCCGGGGCACGCCGACACATAAGTCGGCCACCCCTAGTTGAATATCTATTGTAACATTACTGAAAGGCATAGTCAATTACCTTATATACATTCCCTGCTTTGCTGGTGTCTGTAAACCAGGAATTACCTACGTTTTGAATTTCGTAGCGAAAGCCGGCTGCAAGATCCGAATTATCTCCAGTCACTGTTTTCTCAAATATTAGTTTATGCGCTGCGTCAGGAATGTCTTTTATTTTCATAGAAACTAAAGGGGAGTCAAGAAGCGTCCTGTTTGCATTCCTGATAAATAATGAGAAGGTGATCATTGAATTATTGTCTGAAAAATCATGGTTGGTATAAAGCTGGTAGCGGATCCTTCGTTCGCTAACTGGGGTTGGGTCTGGATAAGTGGTATTTACGCGTGAATAATCCTTTTTGCATGATACTGCAACAGTGACTACGAGTAGCCCTACAAAAATGTGAGAAATAAACTTTTTCATGGCTATTTTTTTATGGTTTAATGGTTAATGGTCTTAGCAAAATTGCTTTTCAAAAATTTTATGTTTTAATCTTCATTAAAAATGAAGGCGCGAAGGTATTGTGATATTTGATTCGTAATAATCACAACTTATCGTATGGCAGCTTAAACAAAATTTTCGGGGCACCTGATTTCCCTAGCGGTCATGAGCTAAAAAAAAAATCAAAAATCGTTGCACAAGACATCTTGAGAACTTAGTTGTACGTGAGTCGATTTAAGTATCGATTTTAATTTTACTTTACAACACTTGTTCACATAAACGTGTCGTCACTAGTAGTAAATACATCATTGCTCAAAACCATTGCAAAATTCAAACAAACAAAAAAGCAGTTCGTCAGTAAATAGCTGCCTTTTGTCGTTTTTACTTTCGCCGTTCGCAAATCGCCTTTATGAACCGTAATTTAAAGTCTCACCTTTAACCCCGCTTAGCATTTTACGGCGGTAGCAACTATTCATCTACTTCGCCGATGCTCGCACGATTGATTTTGTCTTGAAAACAGATTCAGCTATTACATTAACTTTTGTAAAAATTAAATACTAATAAATGGATACAATTATTAAAACACTTGATGGAAAAAACACCAAAATTTCTACTGAAGTTATTGATGCATTTAAATCAAGGCTCACAGGTAGCTTGCTGCAGACAGGCGATGCTGAGTATGATGAAGCCCGCAAGATCTGGAATGCAATGATCGACCGGAAGCCCACACTCATAGCGAGATGTATGGGAACTGCCGATGTTGTAAGCAGTGTAAAATTTGCCCGCGAGCATAATCTCTTGGTATGCGTTCGGGGCGGAGGGCATAACATTGCTGGAATGGCTTTAGCTGATGGCGCATTATTAATTGACCTCTCACCTATGAAATGGGTTTGGGTAAATCCACAAACACGCACGGCATTTGTTGCGCCAGGTGCTACTCTTCACCACGTAGATCATGAAACACAAGCCTATGGCTTAGCTACATCGTTGGGAATAAATTCAACTACCGGTGTTGCGGGTCTTACTTTAGGAGGCGGTTTTGGCTGGCTTAGCAGAAGATATGGACTTACCGTTGATAATTTACTGTCAGCTGAAGTAGTTACTGCAGAGGGAAAGGTAATTCAAGCTAATGAAAGAGAAAACGCCGATCTGTTTTGGGCTATACGTGGAGGCTCAGGAAATTTTGGTATCATCACTTCATTTCAGTTTCAACTTCATCCTGTAGGCCCGCAAGTGCTTGCAGGACTGATCGTACATCCACTCAAAGATGCTGCAGAGGTTTTGAAACATTACAGAAGCTTTGCTCCCTCAGCTCCTGATAAGGCAACGTGTTGGGTGATTTTAAGAAAAGCTCCGCCTCTTCCTTTTCTGCCGCAAGATGTTCACGGCAAAGAGGTAGTGGTGATCGCCGTTATGTATGCGGGAGATATGGGCGAGGGTGAAAAAGTATTGGAACCACTTCGTGGCTTTGGTAATCCTATCGCAGATGTTGTAGCACCTGTCCCATTTGCCGCATGGCAGCAAGCATTTGATCCTTTGCTTACTGCCGGAGCACGCAATTACTGGAAGTCGCACAACTTCACCAAGCTCTCTGATGAATTATTAGACACGCTGTTGGAATATACAGGCAAGCTGCCATCTTCATTTAGTGAAATCATTCTTGCCCAACTCGGAGGAGCTGCAAACCGTGTGGCTGCAAATGCTACAGCCTATCCGCACAGAAATGTAAATTTTGTGATGAATGTTCATACACGGTGGGAGGATAGTGCTATGGATGCGTCGTGCATTGATTGGGCTCGAGAATTCTTTGATAAAACAGCTCCTTATGCCGACGGTGGCGTATATGTAAATTTTATTAGCGAAGGAGAAAACAGGGTGGATGCAGCTTTTGGGACAAACTATGAGCGGCTGGCAAAAATTAAGCACAGCTACGATCCTCACAATTTCTTCCGCATCAATCAAAATATAAAGCCGGATCAAGATATTGCAGTGTTACAACAAAGTGTTACAGCTTAAATAAAAACACAAGTTGTGCTGCTATAGTGTTCAAGCGGGGTCTTTAATATCGGCTCGCGGTTTTTACCGCCAAGCTTCGTGTGTTGGAAGACCTCGCGTGAACAACTTGTTTTATTTCTATCTTCGATTGTTTTCTCACTTTTTGAATTTAAATACCGTAATGGATTTATTGAGGAAAATAGAAAAGCCAAAACAAGGAGAATATCCGGCATATGCGATCATGTATATAAAACTGGTACCCGACGACGGGTTATTATTGAAACATCTGAAAGACGGATTTGAAGATGTTAAAAAATTCATTCTTTCCTTACCTGAAGAAAAGCTGTTGTATAGGTACGCAAGCAACAAATGGACGATAAAGGAAATATTGGTTCATATCATTGATGATGAACGCATTTATGCATACCGTGCCTTATGCTTTGCAAGAAATGAAAAGACGGCGCTCCCGGGTTTTGAACAAGATGATTATGTAACTTTTTCAAATGCGAATGATAGAACCATTGAAAACATATTGAACGAATATGAGGCAGTTCGATATGCAACGATTGCTTTATACCAAGGTCTTGATGATGCAGCTTTGCTAAGAGAAGGTATGGCCAATAACAATAAAGCAACTGTGCGTGCATTAGGATATCATATTGCAGGGCATGAATTGCATCATATGAATATTATCGAAGAAAAATATCTTGGCAAATAGAACTTTTTGCCTCGTTGCTTGCAAGCTGAGCTTATGAAGATATGAGGCTGATCAAGAATTTTGATCAATTAGTATTTTTATGTTATTACAACCATTCTGGAATAGGCCAGATGAAAATGTGGGGTAAAATAATTAAAAACCCCGGGGCCTATCTGGACATAAAGGTTGGACTATAAAGACCCCGGGCGGACATAAAATCATTG
The DNA here is from genome assembly GCA_036005185.1 of Chitinophagaceae bacterium. Classification (GTDB taxonomy): domain Bacteria; phylum Bacteroidota; class Bacteroidia; order Chitinophagales; family Chitinophagaceae; genus VBAU01. The sequence continues at coordinate 91,181 of DASYQS010000035.1, forward strand.
CTCAAGTTTATGTCCTTGACTGTTATTGGAAAGCAAAATCAATTATTTTCAATGGGTTCCCTGCTTTACTGGTATCTATATACCAAGAAATACCCACATCTTGAATTTCATAGCGAAAACCGGCTGCAAGGTCAACATTATCATTTCCGGTAACTGTTTTTTCAAATATCAGTTTATTCGCTGCATCAGGTATATCTTTTATTTGCATTGGAGCCAAAGTGGAATCAAAAATGGTCCTGTTTGCCGTCCTGATAAACACTGAAAAATTAATGAGGGACGTATTGTCTGAAAAATCCTGGTTGGTATAAAGCTGGAAGCGAAATTTTCTTCCGCTGGAAGATGGATAATCTTTTTTGCATGACGCCATAATTGTAACAATTGCTAGTGCAGCAAGGATGCGGATAGAAAATTTGTTCATGATTTTAGTTTTATGCGTCAGTATCGGAAAATGATTTTGAAAAGTTGCTTTCAAAATCATTTTTGTTCAATTTAATTAATAGTTAAGATGCAAATTATTACGGCATTAAATGGCAGTATTTACCATGTGGTGGCTTGCGAAGAGTTTTCAGGGCATATAATTTCACCAATGGTAACCGGATAAGACACTCACTGTCTCAACAGTTCTGGGCTATGAAGACACTGGGCATGCAGAAATAGGTTCATTTGCTTCTCTATCATTACTGCTGAAGGGTAAGGCCTGCACGTTGACTTTACAATAAAAAACTACGAATCTGCCCAAGCAATAGAAGCTTTTATCGCTCGTTGCCATCCTTTGAGTAAATCAATTGCTTTTGTTGCTTCCATTTGAGGAGAAAAAATTTTATCAATTTGCCATTGTTGTTGTATGTCCTTAATGTTTTTCCAATAACCAACCGCAAGACCTGCGAGGTAAGCAGCACCCAATGCAGTTGTTTCTGTGATCTTTGGCCTCACCACTTTGCAGTTAAGAATATCAGATTGAAATTGCATAAGTGCGTTGTTTACTGTAGCGCCTCCATCCACACGCAGCTCTGTAATGCTAATGCCGGCATCGGCTTCCATGGCTTTTAACACATCATAAGTTTGATAAGCGATGCTTTCTAATGCTGCCCTTGCGACATGTGTATTGTTGCTGCCTCGTGTAAGGCCGAATAGAGTGCCTCGCGCATGCTGGTTCCAATGCGGAGCGCCCAAACCTGCGAAAGCGGGAACTAAGTAAACGCCATCTGAATCAGGCGCATCAGCAGACAAGTCTTCCACCTCCTTTGAGGTGCGAATGATTTTTAATCCATCGCGAAGCCACTGCACTACAGCTCCGGCAATGAATACAGATCCTTCCAGTGCATATTCTATTTCATTTTCTATTTTCCAAGCGATAGTAGTAAGCAAATTATTTTTTGAAGCAATGGCTTTTGTACCTGTATTCATTAGCATAAAACAACCCGTGCCATAAGTATTTTTAACCATGCCAGGTTGCGTGCACATTTGCCCAAACAGTGCCGCCTGCTGATCGCCGGCGATGCCGGCTATCGGCAGATGTGAGTCAGGAATGATATTACCTGTTACTCCATAAATTTTGCTCGAGGGCTTTACTTCAGGGAGAAGTGATCTTGGAATAGTAAAAATATTCAACAACTCATCGTCCCATTCACCAGTATGAATATTTAGCAACATGGTTCGTGAAGCATTGGAAACATCTGTGACATGAATTTTTCCACCTGATAATTTCCATACAAGCCATGAATCGACAGTACCAAACGCCAGCTCACCATTTTCCGCTTTTTGCCTCGCTCCCTTAATATTATCCAATATCCATTTTAATTTGCTTGCAGAGAAATAGGCATCGATTACCAACCCCGTTTTTTGTTTGATTATATCTTGTAGTGACACAAAATTTTGATTCTCTACGGAAATATTTTTTTTCTTCAATTCATCGCAAAATGCAGCAGTCCTTCTATCCTGCCACACGATGGCATTGCAAATTGCTCGGCCTGTGTTACGTTCCCAAACTACAGTCGTTTCTCGCTGATTCGTAATGCCGATGCCGGCAATTTGTTTCATCGTGATCTTGGCTTTAGCCACTGCTTCAGCCATGGTGCCAAATTGTGTGCTCCAGATCTCTTCAGCATCATGTTCTACCCAGCCGGGTTGAGGAAAAATTTGTCTGAATTCTTTTTGCACAACGCTGAGAACATTACCCTGTTTGTCAAACACCATGCTCCGGCTGCTGGTAGTACCCTGATCAAGCGCAAGAATGTAATGAGATGACATAAATCGTTTCGCGTTTGAAGTTTGAGGTCTAAGATTACGAAGGCAGGAAGGTAAAAAATTATTCTCATGGATTCATCATAAAACGAATGATGAACAAGAACCCATACCTGGTAGCAGGCAGGCATAAGCGATAAATAGAATCAGAAGCTTAACCTGAAACTTCCAAATACTCCGAATTTCTTTGTCATACTTTTTGGCAAAGGGGTTGGCAAAACCCTCCAGATAAAATCGACACGAAAAAGATGCAGAATATTATCAATGCCGGTACCCACTTCCATGTAGGTGCGGCCATTTAAGGTTTGAAAACTGCCTCCATCTTTGAAATTAAGGGCAACATTTGCATCGCTTAGACTTCCCCATAAAGTCTTGACAGTCCAAAACTGCCTGAATTTTAATTTCGGGAAAAGGCGGAAAATGCCATTGCCAATGTTATGCTCAACATGAATACCCCAATATTTATCACTGATGTATTCATATTTATTCATCATGTTGAAAGCATATTTGTTGTAATAGTATAATTCATTTCCCGGGTGAATATCTAACAACACATAGGGCAATGTTCCAAATGTCCTTCCTCCAAAGACATTATAGTAAATACTCCCATAAGGAGGGATATTAAAATAATCATAAACACTTCCTGATATTTTAGAATAATCGTAGCCGCTCTTAAAAATACCGTATATGCCGTGACTGAAATAGATTTCGGTAATAGGGTAAGGGCTTCCTAAGCTGGTGCGGAAAAAATTATTCTCTAAAAATTTTTCCAAGTAAGCAAAGCGAAATCGAATTCCAAGCTCGAATGTTGTTAGCGGGTTACCTCCATTATCAACTTGAAAAGAATCTTTGGAAAGAAGATTTCTCAATGGTGTAAAAGATTTATGAATTACAGTAGGAAGAATAGAAAAACCAGAATGTGTTTCTTTAAAAAACTCAAAGCGTTTTTCGTCAACATTAATATATTTAAAAGGAACGTTTGGTTTGCGGATGGCTAACGAAAAGATGTTATCTGATGAAACTTCACCATAATAATTCTGGCCAAAGTCAAGATCATTGGTATAAGAGCCATACAGGTAAAGACGAGGATGTTTTTTAGCGAGATAAAATGCTTCAGCTTTTCCTTTAAATTTTTTGTCACCAAATCCGTAAGCAAGATAAGCGTGCAGCCAGATCTTTCGATTAAATTTAGAATTAGTGCCCAAATCGAACCTTACTCTTGAACCTTCCCATGAATCGTAAGAATATAAATTATACCAGGGGCCAAGCTGATAATTGCCAACATTCAAATAGCCAGTGCCAACAAAATTCAGTGTATTGGTAAATCGTTTAAACACTGGAGCATTCATTAGCGTATCGATCATTTTGATGATCGCTTTTTCATTCTTGCTGAGCGTATCGTGTCTTGAGGCAGACCAGAATTCAGCGCCCTTTTCAGTGGCACCAGGAACCGTAATAGTTTCTTCAATGATTTTATTTTTTGCCAATTCATTGACAACTGAAGTATCATTGACCACTACATTCCGATAGGTTGTTGTTTTGCGTCCCACAAACGAAGGAGATTCTTTTCCGAAAGGTGCCAGGTCGGCAACAAATTTATCTTTTGCTAAAAACCAGGTGCTGTCTGAGATCATTTTGTATTCCTGCACCAGGCTAAGTCTTTCTAAAAAATTTACATTGGCATCTTTACCTAATCGCAAATTCATTTTTTGAATAGCAAAGGTGGTATCATGCACCCAGCAATCACCTTCAAAACTATTTTCACCATGATGCTTTGGCGTAAAAACAAGGTGATAAAATTTATGATGATTAATAAACTGAGTATCTGTTACCCGGTAATTATAGTAAGCGTCCCCGTTATCGCTGGCCGGGCTTACAAATTGTTTATCAAAAACCGGAATAAAATTGTTGTAAACGTTTATGTTTTGATCCATCCCTCCTAAAAACTTTATAATGCTTTCATTTTCCACTCCATTGGTATTGGCGGCTTTGATCACTTCCCTTCTCCGTAAAGGTTTCTTTTGGTAATAATAATCGGACAATGCTTCTGTAAGATAGGTAGGAAGAACCGGCGGCATTTCGGTTGAATCAATATTGCTGTTGATGAGATTAGTAACCGGACGCAGTGGCCTTAGTTTTGCAAGACCTTTAAAATTTAAATTTTTCAGATCAATCTCCAGTTTGTTATACAGCTCGTATGAAAAATTATCAAACCGGTACCGATCATTCTTGGGCTTGTTTTTGACTATTTTTCGCCAAAGCAACAATCCTTTATTTACCTTTATTTTTACTTTAACTCCTTCGTTAAACGTTCCTCTTTCCATCCAGATAAGTGTAGTAATAGAATCCTTAGCCGGGCTTATATAAAATTTAAAGGGTTGATAGCCTACGCACGTTATTTCCAATGTATCGGATGGCCAATGATTCAATGAAAAAAGAAAGCTGCCGGAAGAGTCAGAGAGCATTCCCGTTGTAGTTCCTTTGAATGAAATAGATGCAAAGGGAACTGGTTCATCACTATGAAAATCTTTGATTAAGCCAGAAATAATTTTTTTCTGGGCATGCAGGTTAAATACCAGGCTTACTAGGGACAGGGTAAGAAATATTTCCAATCTTCTCATACACAAAGTACAAATGTACAGAACGACAGGCTCAGTCATTTATTTTATCTGTAAAGCATGACAATTAGCCGACAAAAAATTTTGAAAGTAGAAAATCATTTACGTACTTTGTGTTACAAAGTGCTTTTTATGAGCGAACAGAACCAACAATCTCATCCATCCGAATCATCCGGACGGACAGACACCTTGCAGGAGATCAGTGATATAAAACGTATCATGGAGCGATCTTCAAGATTTATTTCTCTCAGTGGCTT
>DASYQS010000036.1:0-13611 GCA_036005185.1 Chitinophagaceae bacterium
ACATCTGCATAACGGATGGAAACATAATCCTGGATTTGACTGATCATGAAACTGGTGCCGCCCATTTTTTCTGCAAGGCTTTTACCTGCAGAATCGGCGAGTGGGGTATATTTTTTCCAGTAATAACCGGTATATTCTCTCTGGTCTTTCGTGTTTTGGAAATCCAGGTTTTCGCCGGCAATAGAAATAATGGAAGCATTTCTCCTGGTGTCGTTTGCATCATAAGCGTTCCAAAGCTTAGGATTCACCGTGGAGCCTCCCCAACCCAAGCCATACGGGTAAATGGATTGAACGCGGATGCCAAACATTACCATCCAGTGATTACCATCAACGTTACCATTCCAATCGCTGGTGTAGGTATACTTGATGGCAAAGACTGTTTCCTTGTTGTCCTCACCGGCATAATTTTTCAGTGAGGCAGCAGGCCAAAGATTGGCGAACTTGTCAATGAGACCAAAGCCTCCATTAGTGATGACATCTTCGAGATAAGCGAGGGCCTGTGATTTAGAAACGGCGCCTACAAGATCCGGTTTACTGTAGTACCCGGTGTAGTAAAGAAATACACGGCCAAGCAATGATTCAGCAGCCCATTTGGTTACTCGTCCACGAGTGGCAGGGTCCTGGGCTCCATAACTAGTAGATGGAAGATTTGCAGCAGCAAATTTTAAATCATCGGCGATAAGCCTGTAAAGACTGTCAGGGCTTGCTTGCGGAACATTGTCTGCTGTAGGTTTGGTGATCAAAGGAATATTGCCCCAAAACCTTACCATATCAAAATACAAGTAGGCACGGAGAAATCTTGCCTCTGATTCATATACCTTGCGCAGGTTTTCATTTCCTTTCCAATCGGCCTGGTCAAGATGTGACAGGAGCATGTTAGCACGATAAATAGCCTTGTAATAAACTGCCCAGTTATCACTAAACAAATCCTGATCGGAAGGAGAACGAAGCTTGTCAAACTCGTCCATCATTTGAAAACCGAATCCATCTGCATTTCCGGTGCCGCCAAATGAATTGTCTGACATTACTTCTGTAGAAACAACACTCAATCCGAAACCCGAAGAACCTGCACGTTGCAAGCCATCGTACACACCTACCAGTGCTTTGAAGACCTCCGAAGGTGTTTTGTAAAAATTTTGCTCAGTGGTCGATGTTACATCCTCAGTATCGAGAAAGCTTTTTTTGCATGCTACCAGCGACAAAAGAGCGATGACTGGAATATATAGTTTTAAATTTTTCATGATTTTCAATTTTCTTTTTTATTAAAAGCGAACGCTTGCACCCAGCAACATTGTTCTTGGCCTTGGATAATAACCCAGGTCAATCCCTGTTGAATACCAATCGTTGTGTCCAATTTCAGGATCCATTCCATTGTATTTGGTAAATGTGAAAGCATTTAATACGGAAGCATACAATCTTACTTTGCTCAGATAATTTTTCTTCGCGATCCTGGCAAAATCATAACCGAGAGTAATTGTAGAGATGCGCAGGTAGCTACCGTCATAAACATACAGGTCGGAGAACTGAGCCCAGTTAACGCCTTCTTCCGTTACTCTTGGAATCCTGTTGGATGATCCCGGACCAGTCCAGCGTTCTAAAATTTCAGCAGAATAATTACCGCGTCCACCGGGGCCTTTCCATGATTGAACCAACTGATTGCCTGCTACACCCGACGCCTGTACTAAAAAGTCAAAGCCTTTGTAGTCAAGCGATATATTGAAACCAAAGATGAAATCAGGATTGGGATCACCGATCTTCGCTCTGTCTTCATTACCAATTACCCCATCACCATTTAAATCAACATAACGAAGATCACCAGGCTTTGCTTCGGGTTGAATGAGTTTACCGGCTTTGCTTTTGTAAGCATTAATCTCCTCTTCAGTTTGGAAAACTCCATCCGTTTTTAACCCCCAGAAATAGCCAACCGGATAACCGTTTGCTGCCCTGTAAAACTCAAGAGAGTTGGCAAATAAAATATTGGTGCCGCCATGAAGGATGTGATCATTCGTAGGAATATTTCCAATTGTGTTTTTGTTATAGGAACCATTTGCGCCGAGTGAATAGTTGAAGTATTTTCCGATGCTGTTGCGATAATTCAAAGACAATTCAACACCGGTATTTTTTACATCGCCACCATTGATCAGTGGAGCATCTGCTCCGGCTGTTGCAAGTATCGGTACTGTGATCAGCCAGTCTTTTGTTTTTTTGATGTAATAGTCAAAAGCGACATTTAATTTTTTAATCACTGTAGCATCAAAGCCAATATTTGTTTGTTCCGAGGTTTCCCATTGTACTTTGGGATTCGCCAGGCGGTTCGGATAGGCGCCTTGAGTATTTGCAGCTTCAACAGGACCGAAAATATATGCGGCCTGGCTGAAGCTTATGGGAGATAAATACTGATAAGCCGCAACGCTCTGATTACCGACACGGCCCCAGCTTCCGCGAAGCTTAAAGAAATTTAGCCATGAAATGTTTTGAAAAAAATCTTCCCTCGTTGCAACCCATCCTGCAGAAGCGGAAGGGAAGTAACCCCAGCGGTGATCAGGTGCAAACTTCGATGAACCATCGGCACGAAAGGTAGCGTTGAACAAATATTTTTCCCGGAAGTTGTATTGAAGCCTGCCAAAATAAGACATTAGTGCATCTTCAAAAGGCCCGCCGCTTGCGAAAAGATGGTCAGATTCGGCGGCCCTGTTTTGAGCAACATCAAGATAGGCGTGGTCCAAATCAACAACACGCAAATCCCAGTTGGTACCATACAGCCCGGAGCCCTTTGTTTTTATGGCCGAACTGCCCGCCATTACACTGATGTTGTGATCTTTTGCCACGCTGAAATCATAGGTCACGGTATTATCAAATTGAAGCGTCTTGCCGTTACCCATCGACTGGTAAACGGTGGAGGTATCGCGAATGGCGAAAATGGAAAGATGATAAGGAGCGCCAAAACCATGGCTCTGATTACTCCAGTAATTCAGGCCGAGGCTTGTGCGAAGTTTCAGACCTTTGATAGGTTCCAGTTGCAAGTATGCGTCGCCAAACAAACCCTGGCTATTGTTCCTTCCATTGGAGTTGTAATACATCGATGCATAAGGATTGGCTGCAGTATTGTCCCATGCCATATCGGGTGTACCACCGGGATACCAACCTCCTTTATCAGCAGGGAAAAAGTTTCCTAAGGAATCATACATAGGCAGGAAAGGAGACGTTGAAAAGGCAGCACGTAAAGTATTATTGTATTGACCTCCTGTTTGAATGCCATGACTGTTTACATTATTGAATGTAAGATGCTCACCAATTTTTACGATGTTCTGATATAAATTATGCTCAGAGTTTATTTTGAATGTATAGCGCTCGTAAAAAGAAATATCGGAGCCACCAACAATTCCTCCCTGGCTGGTATAACCCAGCGACGTTGAATAAACAGAACCCGCTCCACCGCCTTGCACACCTAACACATAATTTTGAGTAGGCACATTCTCTACAAACATTTGATCAAGCCAGTTGGTATTTACGGGCAAATTGTTAATGACATCGTTTGTGAAATAAGGAGCCTTGCCCGAATTGATGGCTTGTTCATTCATTATAATAGCGTACTCCCTTGCATTCAACAAATCAGCTTTCTTGGGAGCATTTTGAAGACCATAATAAGCATCCAAAGTAATTTGTGCCTTTTGATTTTGCCTCCCTGTTCTTGTTGTAATCAACACAACACCGTTGGCAGCCTGCGAACCATAGATGGCAGCAGAAGCAGCATCTTTCAAAACATCAATGGATTCAATATCGGCAGGGTTGATTGATTTAATATCAACTCCCTGAATCCCGTCAACCACAAACAGCGGCGAAAAATTGCCAATGGTGCCTTTGCCACGGATGATGACATTAAATCCGTCACCCGGCTGGCCAGAAGAAGAGGTAATCTGCACACCGGCGGCTTGTCCCTGCAAGGCCTGCAATGCGTTTGTGGTGTTTTGTTTTTGAAGGTCTTCGCCTTTTACCTGCAGGTTGGCGCCGGTAACCAGTTTTTTCTTTTGAGTGCCATAACCAATTACCACCACATTTTCCATTTGATTGTCGGCTTCCTGTAATTGAACTCTCACTTCGCCGGAAGCAACTCTTACCTCTTGCGGGGTAAAGCCAACAGATGTAATTACCAGTACATCGCCTTGTATGGCATCGATGCTAAAACGACCGGCCTCGTTTGTCAATGTTGCCCGGTTGGTGTTCTTAACAGAAATCGTTGCGCCAACAACAGGCTCTGACGTACGCCGGTTGATAATTGTACCGCTAATCTTTGTCTGAGCAAAGGCATTGGTGCTTACGAGTAATACTAAAAACATGGTCCATCGCAGCAATGATCTTAAGCGAATTGTTTTGGAAGGTTTCATACATGAACATTTAAGCTTTTTGAATAATTTTTTTGTCACATTTTTATTGTTAGTTTTTTGCCTTCATAGAATATTATCTTATCACTTACATTAAAATCCAGGGGCATTGTTTTAACCGGTGAAATGAAATTGATTTTGAAAACTCTTTTTCCCAACATTCCATTGAATGATCCTTTGCGATCACCGATAATTAATGTTTTTGTCGCTTCACTATATTTTATCGGAATCACGGAGAATGCTCCTTTCTCATAATTGTAATTCGTTCCTTCATCTTCATATAAACTGAAAGAAGCATCTGCACCGGTGTAAACATTAAGTGTGATCGTATCTGCAGGTTTTTCCGAAGCGTATTGCAACTCGGGTCCGAAGGGAATGATGGAACCGGCTTTCACAAACACGGGCATTCTTTCATAAGGTGCATCAACATTTATTTTTTGCACACCTGCATAAAATTTTCCTGAATACAGATCATACCATCCTGCACATTTTGGTAAATACAAGTCTCGGTTGCGTTGTTTGTATTCACAAACAGGATTGATCAATAAAGAAGGGCCAAACAAATATTGATCATTGATATTTAGAACAGCAGTGTCCTTCGCAAAGTCCATTGCCAGTCCACGCATAATGGTGCAGTTGTTATGATAAGCAGCACCGGCTAATGAATAGATATAAGGAAGCAAGCGATAACGCAGCTTATCGTAATACAAAAAGCTTCTGTAGGCAGGATGGGCATCGGGTGCTGTGTTGAAAATTTCTCTGTAGGGAAATTGTCCATGCGAACGGAACAAAGGAACAAAGGCACCAAACTGTGACCATCGTGCCATCAATTCTCTCCACTCTTCCAAATTTCCTGAATCAGGTTTTTCAAATTTTTCGGGAACAACAAAACCGCCAATATCCATTGTCCAGTAAGGAAGCCCTGACATGGAAAAATTAACTCCTGCAGAAATTTGATTCTTCATATCGTGCCAGGTAGAACCAATATCACCACTCCATACTGAAGCAGCATATCGTTGTGAGCCTGCATAACCTGAACGTGTTAATAAGAGAACTCTTTTGTCAGGGTCGGTGGAACGTTGCCCTTCATAAATTCCTTTTGCGTTTTGCAGAGGGTACGCATTCAAATATTCTGCTGCAGGGCCTAATGCAGTTGGTGTCATTTGCAGCTTTCTTTTTTCCGGATTAACATTTGAAAGAATATCCGGTTCGCTTGCATCCATCCACCACGCGTCAATTCCCTTGCTGTAAATTTTTTTGCTGATCAATTCCCAAAAACCCTTCCTTGCATTTTCATTGAAGGCGTCATAAAAAGTGGAAACATAGCCTTTGCCGATCCAGTCTCTTTGCCGATCTGCAATGTTTCTTTTATAAAGCCAGCCGTTCTTATCAAATTCATTGTAAGTAGAAATACCTTCATAAAATTTTGGCCATACAGAGATCATTATTTGCGTGTTGTATTTTTTGTGCAACACATCAATCATGCTATCGGGAGAAGGGAAACGTGTCTCATCAAAATCCTGGCTGCCCCACTCGGCTTCTTTCCAATAACTCCAATCCAAAACAATATTGTCGATAGGAATTTTTCTCTTCCTGAATTCATCAATAGTGGAAAGAATTTCATCCTGCGTCTTGTATCTTTCGCGGCTTTGCCAGAAACCAAGAGCCCATTTTGGAACAATCGGCGCTTTGCCGGTAAGATTTCTGTAGCCGGAGATTACTTCATCCATGTTATTTCCATAAATGAAATAATAATCTATTTGCCGGCCTGCTTCAGAAGAAAAGCTGTAAGAGTTTTGTTCTTCCTCTGTAAGAGGTTCCTGCCATTTTAATGACAGGTAGGATTCACCTTCCGGTATCCATTCAATTTTGATGGCAATTTTTTCTCCGCTTTTAAACTGAACAGGAAGTAGAGCAGGCGCGGGATTCCATGATTTACGCCAGCGATCAACCACCAATTCATTATTCACCCAAACTTTAAGGCAGCCACCAAATGTGAATCTAAATTGATGCAGGCCGGTAAAATAACTTGCAATATTTCCTTCCCAGGTTACTAATCCTGCTGACGGGTTAAATTCTTTGGGAAGAACAAGTTTGGAATCGTTGAGAAACTCCATATTGATGACTGCCTCTGGTCTTTCGAGAATTGTCTCTTTAGGGTTTGATTTGTTATTACTGTAAGAAGCAGTGAGCCATCCCTGCTCGCCTTTCTTTGAAAAGAGCCGGAGCGAAGAAAGCTGATGGGAGGGACGAACATCTCCGGCTTTTGTCAGGGAATAATTATCCCAGAGGATGCCATAATTTTTGCTGGAGATCAAAAAAGGAATCGCTACCTCGGTGTTGTTTTGAAAGAATGTAACCTGCTGTCCCCTGTAATTCATAATACCGTCCTGGTGTTGACCCAATCCATACCATGCATCGTCTGGTGTTGTTTGAAAAGTTTGACTAAGATTGAAATAGCGTTTGCCGTCAAATATGGCAGGTTGAAAGCTGCGTCCTGCCACGGTTTTTTCACTCAATATTTTTTTTCCTTTCAGATCCCGAAAAGAAACGGCGCCTGTTTTCAGGTTGACAATTGCAGTGAGGGCCTTTGTTTTTAATGTCAGGGTTTCTTTTGAAGGAATAATGCTCCAGGAAAGGCCGGGTTTTTTATTGTAAACAGTAACCAGGCTTTGGGTGGAAGCGATCTCTTTGCCATGAGCGGCGATTACCCTTATTATATTATCTGAAACGACTTCAAGCTTAATGGCATTTGGCGCACCTGTAACTGATGGATCGGTAAAAATAATAACACCGTCTGGAGTTGTAATGTATGCAGGCGAATCTGCCCATAAAACATTATACAGGGAAGAACACAGGAAACCACACAGCAGCAGTCGTAATCTCATATAAGCAAATACAGTCGTGAGTGAATGCTGCAAAACTATTTCCATCCAATCTAAGGAAGGGGGGTCGTTTGTTTCTGATTGGGGTATGAAATGTTAATCGCAGGCTTTTTTATGAAGGGTATATCAAAACGGTGCCACTTCGTAAACATTTTGAGCACCTGTAAACAGTGCTTCCTAAAATAGCTATGATATTTTCGTAATGCTCTTTTTAGGAATATATGGCACTGTTTGAAAGAAAGCCAGAGGCGCGGTTATTTATCGCCACTTATAAAAAAATTACTTTATTTCAATAAAACTCTTTCTCTTACTCTGTTGTCTTAAATTTTTAAGGGAGCTAAGTTTGTCTGAACACTAATGCAACTAAAGTTTAATAAAATTCAAAAAGAAAACATTGTTCTCTCGAATGTCCAGTTCTTTGAAAATGGAGTGCCATCTTTACTGTTATAATCGTCTTTTGAAATTGGTGAGCCACGTTTTGCTTTTAAGCGCCGGCGTATTAAACTACAGTTATTTAATGGGTTGATATCTGAAATTTTTGAACTTAACAACTCCTTCACCGATCGAGCAAAGCCCTATGCGTATGCTCATGAATCCGCCAAAAGCATTATGATGAAACCCGGAAGTTTCTAATGAATTTTCAATCTTGTTCCATTTATTGCCATCTGCGCTGTAATACATGTCAACAGTGCTGTTGATATTTTTCAGTCGCAGAAACACATGGTTTTTTATTGCATTTCTTTCGGTAGGAAACTGCCAACCCTTAAGATTGGCTAATATGTTTTCATTATCTGCAAGAATGCCGGAATATGCAGTATTGTTATAAAAAAGAACCAATCCACCGGTTGCTTTTTCTTCAATATAAAGCTCTACTTCGGTGATATAAGAATGATCGGGTGGAGTAGTGAGCAGCGGTGAACAATTGCCGACAGAATTACCTTTTGCTTTTATCACAACAGAACTATCCGCCACATGGAAACGTGTTGTATCATACTCACCGAAAAATTTCCAGTGATTCCTTAATGAAGTACCGCTGAAATTATCGCTTAAAGAAAAAACCGGTTTGGTTGACGCAATCGAGCTTCTTTTGATTGGTTTATCAGTTTTTATTCCGACAGGTGTTTTGAACCAGCCATCTTCTGTCCACTCAACAGGTTGCAGCAACGTTTGCCGACCCATATTGTAAAATCCCTTTTCATATCCATGAAAAAGCATCCACCAGTTACCCTTTACATCTTCAAATAAAGTACCGTGACCTTTTGACCACCATCTTTCTGTACTGCTCATGGTTTTTTCTATTGGGTTATAGGGCGAATTTTCCCAGGGGCCAAATGGAGATTTTGACCGGGCTGAAATAATCATGTGACTTGTAGCAGGTCCTGCCGTTCCACCTTCGGCAACGGTTAAATAATAATACTCGCCGCGTTTTACAATCTTTGGGCCTTCCATACAAAAACATTCGATAGACCATTCACGGGGTATCTTCCATCCATCATAAACATGTTTTAATTCGCTGGTTACAGAAAGCCCGTCATCGGATAAAGCAACATAACCGCCACTGCTGAAATATAAATAGCGCTTGCCATCAGCATCAACCGCATGTCCCGGATCTATGGTACCAATTTTCAAATCTATTGGGTCGCTCCATTTCCCGTTGACTGAATCGGCCATTACAACGTAGTTGGTGTTATTGGCAGGAAAGTAGATGTAATACCTGTTTTTATATTTTACCAAATCCGGTGCCCATACGGAACCTACGTATTTGTGCAATGCATTTGTAACCGGTGACCAATTGATCAAATCTTTTGACTTCCAGATAAGCAATCCGGGATAATATTCGAAAGAGGAGTGAACGATATAATAGGTATCTCCATCGCGTAAAATGCTTGGGTCGGGGTAGTCGCCTGCAAAGATTGGGTTTAAGTATTGGTCAGATCTTACGGTATTAGTATTTGTTTGATACTGCGCATTAGCATAAAGACTCCATTGAATAAGCAATGCAATGAAAACAATTTTATTTTTCATAACTCTATTAATAATCGCATCAGTTTTGCTGAATGGATTTTTCCGGCAATGACAATACTGCAAAATAGACTTGTATAATTCGAAACATCTGTGTTAATTGTTCATGATTGGGGTATGAAATGTTAAGTAAGACTGATTTTTGTCATAATTCAAATGTGTTTCACAGATTTTTGTTAGTTGTCACATATTGTGATGGCAGCACTTTAAATTCTTCTTTAAAATATTTAGTAAAGTTCTTAGGATTGTTGAAGCCAACCTCGTACGCAATTTCCGAAACATTCATACCGCTCTTTTCCAAAAGCTGCGCAGCTCTTTTTAAACGCATAGAGCGAATAAATTCCAAAGGCGCTTTGCCAGTGAGAGAAAGTATTTTTTTATATAGGGCTACGCGACTCATACACATTTCGCGGCTAAAGTCCTCTACTGAAAACTCAGGCTCGCCTATGAATTTTTCAACAACTTCCAAAGCCTGCCTTAAGAATTTTTCATCTACTGGAGTTACCGTGACTTCACTTGGATTGACCTCAATTTGTTTTTGAAATCTCTTCTGCAATAATTTTTGCTGGGCCAGAAGGTTTTTAATTCTTGAAGCGAGAATTTCAAAAGTAAATGGCTTTGTTATGTAATCATTCACTCCTGCATGGAAACCTTCAATTTGCTTTTCTTCACTGCCCATTGCCGTTAAAAGAATAACAGGAATATGTGCCGTAAGTGTATCAGTTTTTATTTTCCTTGCCAGTTCAATTCCATCCATCAATGGCATCATGATATCGCTTACAACAAGGTCAGGGTTCATTAGTTTGATTTTCTCCCACCCGTCCTTACCATTTATTGCCTCTTCGATATGGTATTGACCTTTCAGGTTTTCTTTCAGATAAAAGCGGAGATCTTCATTATCTTCAACAATCAAAATGGTCTTCTTCTTCCCCGTGTTCTGACTTTCTTCAAAAATAATTTGCTCTGCATCTTCAATTGGAGTCGACTGGACAGTTGAACGAATCACTGGTTCGTAGATTTTTCTTGCAGGCAGCACTACGGTAAAACAGGTTCCTTTTTCAGGTTCGCTTTTTACCGTAATGATTCCATTATGCAGCTTGACAAACTCTTTGGTAATGGCCAGACCAATTCCAGTCCCCTGGTTCACCATGCTTTCAGGAACATCGGTTTGAAAGAACCGTTCAAATATCCTCTCGTGTTTGTCTGCCGGAATACCGATTCCATTGTCTTGCACTTCAATTGCCAGTGTTGCTTCTTCTTTACCGGCAGAACGGGGAGTATAAATCAATGTCACACTTACCGAACCATTATCGTGAGTGTATTTAAATGCGTTGGAAAGCAGGTTGAAAAGAATTTTTTCGATTTTGTCTTTATCAAAATAAATTTCGAGGTTGTCAATATTGGATGAAAATGAAAATTGGATCTTTTTCTTTTCAGCAATATCTAAAAAAGAATAACTAATATCTTCGGCAAATTTCACAATGTCGCCTATGGATCGATGCAGTTTTAATCCCTGCACTTCAATTTTCCTGAAATCGAGCAGCTGATTCACCAGGTTCAATAATCGTTTTGCATTGCGGTGAATAAGATTTAGCTGCTTCTTCTGGTCTTCGTCCGGTGTGTTTTTAATGATCTTATCAAGAGGAGAAATGATGAGGCTTAGTGGCGTACGAAACTCATGACTGACATTCGTGAAAAATTTTGTTTTTAATTGCTCGATAGCATGGGCTCTTTCCGCTTCCCTGCGTTGTTGGTGCACTTCGTAACGCATGTGTATCCTGTCCAGCGCAATTTTCCGTGCAAGGAACAACAGACTTGCAATAATCAATGCGTAAATTATATAGGCAAGTGGTGTTCGCCAGAACGGGGGAGCAATATTTATCTGCAATGTTTTTACATCGCTCCAAAGTCCGTTTCCATTTAAAATTTTCACTTTAAAAGTATAATGGCCCGGGTCGAGGTTTGTATAAGTTACTCTTCGCTGTTTGGCATCTGTGTATAACCAATCAGAATTAAATCCCTGTAACATATAAGCATACTTATCAAGGTTACTATGCGAAAAATCAAGCGAAGCAAATTCAATGGAAAAAACATTTTCCTTGTACTTCAGATCAATGCTTTGAAGATGCGGTAAAGATTTGGGCAATAGAACACGATTGTTGATCTCTTCTCCCACTTGTACATCATTGTTCAATATTTGCAGGCCTGTAAAAACAATTTTAGAATGATATACCGGCACTCGTATTTTATCCGGGTTGATAATATTGAACCCCGAAGGCCCTCCGAAAATTAATTCTCCTGACCTTGTTTTGAGTGCGGCATTGTCATTGAATTCACGGTTCTGCAAATTGTTCATCTCATCATAATTGATAACAGAAAAACCGAGACCGTTTTCTTTTGGTTTCAACTGGGCGTTGCACAAGCCATTAGGTGTGGAGAGCCAAAGAGTTTGATGATTATTATCTTCCAGTATATTTAGAATGGTATTGTCGGGCAAGCCCTCCGTTGTACCGAATATCTGGAAGGTTTTTGTTTGATCATTGAACAAATTCAGGCCCTCACGGGTTCCCGCCCAAATTCGTCCTTTACTGTCCTCAAAAAGACAATTGATATTGTTATTGCTTAAACTGTTTTCGTCATTGGTATGCTGGTAAAACCTGGGAGTGGTTTTATTCTTTTCAAAAACCGCAATGCCTGATGCGGTGCCGATCCACAAATTCCCTTTGCGGTCTTGAAGGATGGCTGAAATAAAATTTGAAAGCAAGGCGCTGGGCTTTCCCTCGCGATAACGATAATGCTCAAAGCGTTTGGTTTTTCTGTCAAAAAGATCCAGACCTCCACCCAGGGTACCTACCCATAAATTTTGATCCTGGTCTTCAAATATTTCCCATACATTGTCGTTTGCCAAACTTGAAAGATCGTTTTCATGATGCCTGTAATGTGTAAACTTTTTTCCGTCAAAGCTGCTCAGCCCTCCATAAAAACCACCTATCCAAAGTTTATCCTCATGATCGATGCATAAGCTCACAATAACATTACTGCTTAAGCTGTTTTTACTGTTGGGATCGTGCAGGTATTGTTTGAACGTACTGTTTTTTCTATCAAAGTAAATTAGCCCTCCCCCATTGGTGCCTATCCAGATGTTACCGGACTTGTCTTCAACGAAGCGATTGACATCATCGTATTGCAGGCTTTTTGCGTTTGACTCCTGATGATGATAGTGTGCGAATTTTACAATGTCTCCATTTAAATAATTTACACCTTGCTTATAAGTTCCCAACCAAATGATATCATTATTGTCTTTATATAGCGCATTAATGCTGTTTTGGCTAAGGCTTCTTGCATCCTTGGGATCATTCAAAAGGTAAGTAACGGTAAAGTTGTTTTTTTTATCAATGAGGTTCACTCCACCGTGGTCTGTTGATACCCAGATTAGGCCATTGTTGTCCTGAACCGTTTGAACCGTCAGGTTTGTATTTAATTTCGATGGGTACGAAGCCTCATTGAACTGCCTAATTGAATTGTCCGGCGGATGAAAAAAATAAAGTCCATACGTGAAACAACATATCCAAAGATCGCCGTCGTTATCGACTGAAATGGTGTAAGAATTGTACCCTTTATTTAGTTTTTGCAAAGCAGTGCTGGAAAAAATGATCCGGTTTAAATTGATATCATACAACTGCAGAAAACCGGTTTGATAAACCAGCCATAACTTGTCATCTTTTGTTTCTTTAATGGAAGTGATTTTTTCAGCAGGATTGAATTTAAAATTTTGCCGGAAGGCACGGACCTTTTTGTTTACAGATGAGTACAAATAAAGGTCGAGGCTGTCATAAAGAAACCAATATCTGCCGCTATTTCCTTTCAGAACATTGATAATTGACCCGGCAGGCAATCCAAGAGAAAGCAAATAGCTACGATAGTTTGCATCAAACTTTTCAGTATGTGAATTATAAATGCATGGTGCATCCCTTGTCATCACCCACATTTTTCCATCGGGAAGTTCATAAAGAGAACTAACGAAATTATCATATAGTGAAGTGCTGTCGCCGTGCTTGTTGCGAAATACTCGGCAGGAATACCCATCGTAACGGTTAAGGCCAGACATGGTGCCGAACCATACAAATCCATCTTCATCCTTCAAGATGGCATTAACCTGATTGTGTGAAAGACCATTATAAATATCAAGCCTGGAAAAATTATAATGCTCGCTTTGAGCAAGCACAGAAAATGTTAGCAACAATAAAGCAGTCAAAAAAAGGAAACGCATCGCAACAGGTTTAACTCCGGAAAAGAATTTGTGCCATTCAGCACAAATTCAA
>DASYQS010000037.1:0-37105 GCA_036005185.1 Chitinophagaceae bacterium
TAATTGTAAATGGAAGTCAGGTTCAATCGATAATAAAGAGGCAGCAACACAAAGGCAATAATAAAATAACCAATAAAATAACCAAGCACCACTTGGAAATAAGCAAAACCTGCTACTCCCACTGTTCCGGGTACTGACACAAAAGTTACTCCGGATAAAGAAGTGCCGATCATGCCAAATGCCACCAGCATCCAGTTTGAATTGCGATTGCCAATAAAAAATGATTCATTGTTCGCGTTACGTGAAGTGTACAAGGCAACAATGAGAAGTAAAACAAAATACCCGATTACAAAAGCGAATAATAAGCCTGGAGACATAGATTAATTTTTAGTCAATGGCAAGAATGAAATTTCTGTTACTATCTGCAAATATGAAGTAATGAATTTTGAAGATAAAGAAATTTGTTTTCCTTTTAACAAGTAATATTGCAAACTATGTCGATCACCTCACTGGCTGTTTTCTGCGGATCGAAAAATGGTATTGACGAGCTTTACACCAAACATGCACAGCAACTGGGCAAATTGATGGCTGAAAATAAAATCGAAATGATCTATGGTGGAGGTAGTAGCGGGATCATGGGAATTGTTGCCGACGCAGTTATGCAATATAATGGAAAGGTAACTGGAGTTATACCACATGTACTAGTGGAGTGGGAGCATCAGCATCGCAGCATTACCGAATTAATTATTGCAGATGATATGCATGAGCGTAAGAAAAAAATGTATGAGCTCTGCGATGCGGCAATCATTTTACCAGGTGGGTTTGGTACATTGGATGAATTATTTGAAATGCTGACATGGAACCAACTCTCTATTCATGATAAAAGAATTTTCATTTTAAATTCCGGTGGATTTTTTGATCACCTGCTTGCTCATATCGAAAGGCTCGAGAAGCATGGTTTCCTTTATGAAGCTGCAAAAGAAAGGATCACTGTGCTGAATGAGCCTTCCCAGCTAACTCAATATCTGTCATAAGATCTTGCTCTCTTACGGCCATTTCCTCTTTCCTCATTATAACGACCGCCGCTGCCCTGGAATAAGCCGATATTTACTCCTGCCCTTATAATAGGAACTATGTCAGTTCTCACTAACACATTTCCGTCGTATACATTATTAACGTAAGGAGAATTAGGATTTTTTAAAACATCAAATAGAATAGATAAATAGAAAAAACTATTAGAACCTCTTTGCCTGCCTTCTGCTATTCCTGCGCCAACAAGAAAAGAATTAGCATCGTCCTTAGTCTTAGTTTTGAAATTACTTGGATCGGTATAGGTCAGGTTGGTAAAATTGTGTTCAAACTGACCTTGAACAAATAGAAATCTAGCGGGGTACAATCTTGTAAATACTCCGGGGCCAAGTACGTGCTGGCGCAGCTTATCATCAAAATAAATATAATCACGACGACCTTGGTAAGTATAATTGAACAAGATGCCAGCATCGACCCAGTTAGCTAGCTGATAGCCAAACATCGGGCTTGCTCCTAAAATTGTTCCGCCTGTAAAAAAAGAAGCTGTAATACTTCCTCCTGTAAAAAGATTTTCTTTCTTAAAACCTTTTTCCTTTTGCTCATTCTCATCCTGCGCTGATAATTGCAGAGTCAGTGCAACTAGCACAGTCAGTAATAAAATAAATCGTTTCATATATCTTGATTTTATATTTTTATAATTCCTGTTGTTCTTGCAATTCAATTGAAGGCATTTATGACTCTTTGTTTTGTGGGTCGTTTAAAAGCATAGTGGTTAATATAAGAACAGGCGAATTAGTTATTCGTCGAAAATTTTCCCTGCGTTCAAAATATTGTTTGGGTCAAATATCTTTTTGATCTCTTTCATTAAACGCATTTGCGTATTGTCAAAAATGATATTCATATATTCCTTTTGCACCAATCCAATTCCATGCTCGCCGCTAATCGTTCCTCCCAAACGCTTCACCAATTCAAATATTTCCCGAATACCTTGTTTTAACGAACTATTCCATTGCTCTTCAGTAAGAGTGTCGCGAATAATATTTACATGCAGATTTCCGTCACCGGCATGGCCATAACAAACAGAATGAAAACCATATTTTTTCCCAATATCTTTTACTCCTTTTAATAGAACAGGCAATTCCGCTCTTGGTACTACAGTATCTTCTTCCTTGTAGATCGAATGTGCTTTAACAGCCTCCCCTATTCTTCTTCGCATTTTCCATAGTTCAGCTTTTTGCTGTTCATTATCTGCGAATAAAATTTCACCGCAATCAAATTCCGTTACTATGGCAGCAATTCCTTCCATATCCTGCATTAACACATCTATGTTATTTCCATCCACTTCAATTAGCAAATGCGCTTGTACATCATCTTCAACAATCACCGCATTGCTTTCGATATACTTGGTAGCAAACACCAATGCATCTCTTTCCATAAACTCCATTCCGCTGGGTGTATAGCCTG
Source organism: Chitinophagaceae bacterium (assembly GCA_036005185.1). Taxonomy (GTDB): domain Bacteria; phylum Bacteroidota; class Bacteroidia; order Chitinophagales; family Chitinophagaceae; genus VBAU01. The sequence goes on from DASYQS010000037.1 coordinate 2,434, forward strand.
CACGAAAAATAGCCGTCACAGCTTCGCAAGCCTTTTCGGCCGAGCGAAAAGGTACCAGCATCAACAAATCATACTTAGGTAAAGGCAATAACTTCAAAACAATCTTTGTAACAATGCCGAGAGTTCCTTCACTGCCAACGACTAACTGAGTAAGATTATAACCGGTTGCATTTTTCAATACATTGGCGCCTGTCCAAATAATTTCTCCAGTAGGCAAAACCAGTTCAAGATTCAACGCATAATCTCTTACCACGCCGTATTTCACGGCTTTCGGGCCTCCGCTGTTTTCAGAAATATTTCCACCGATAAAACAAGAACCGCGACTGCTTGGGTCAGGTGGATAGAACAACCCTTTTTCTTTTAGTTCCATTTGCAACACTTCTGTTATTACACCCGGCTCTGTTACAACCTGCAAATTTTTTTCATCGATATGGATTATGTTATTCATTCTTTCGGTGGAAAGCAATACACCGCCTAAATGCGGTAAAGCGCCGCCGCTTAAACCCGTACCTGCACCCCGAGGCGTGACGGGAATCTTATTTTGATCACAAATTTTTAGAATAGCGCTGATCTCTTCAGCTGTTCTGGGCTTTATAACCACATCCGGTAAAAAATGCAGATCCTCCGTTTCATCGTGTGAGTAATGATGCAATGATTTTTCATCAATGAACACGTATTTTTCTCCCAGTATTTTTTTAAATTCCTCTATATGCCGGGAAGTAAGAGCAGATTTTGAGGCAGTTGCCATCATAAGATTTTGCTTATATGCTGTAAAATTCGTACAAATCAACAATATCAAGGTGCAAGGCACAGGGTTCAAGTCTAAACCTTATCCTCTATTCATTTCTATCCGTTATCTGATTAGTGTTATATCACCTTTACGAGTTGCTCTTTTACCATCAAAAAATTCTACATCAAGTGTATAGGCATATACATCCATTGGCTGAAAAGCGCCTTTGAATTTCCCATCCCAACCAATATTTCTATCATTTGTTTCAAAAACTTTTTGTCCCCAGCGATTCCAAATAATAAACCTCATTTTAGAAATTCCAAAACCTCTTACAAAAACTTTACCGTTTATATCACCACTTAGCGGGGTAAAAGCATTCGGTACATCAACTGCGGGAACAACCAATGCACTTACTTGTTTACAAATTGTATCAGAACATCCTGCTGTATTAAAAGCAATAAGGCAGGCATTAAAACTTCCTGTAGCATTATATTGGTGAGATACAGCCGCTCTTGATGTAGTTAGCAGCGTGTCTCCATCACCAAACCTCCAGATAAATCGAATGGCATCTGATGAAGATTGGTTAGTAAAGGTGGTCGGTGTATTTTCCATAGGCTGATTGGGAGAAAAGCTGAAATCCGCAGTAGGGTTAGTTTGCACAATTATGGTTAACCTGGTCGTATCGCTGAGATTACAAGTGCCGGGATCATTTGCAATCAATGTAATTGTATAATTACCCGGTGTTGTATAAAGATGAGTTGGGTTAATAGCCGTTGATGTGCTTCCATCACCAAAATCCCATTGAAAGGTTTGACCCGCCAGCGAAGTGTTTGTAAACGCCGCATTATACGGAGCACAGCCTGCGGGAGGAGTAGTAAATTGAGCTTTTACCAAGGCTGCTACTCTCAGTTGTATTGTTATGGAATCAGGAGCGTTACAATAAGTTGTATCAGTAAGAATAAGTTTTACATTATAAGTTCCGGCCGCACGATAATTATGAAAAACACTTTCTGTACCCGCGATTATTCTCGGAGAGCCATCACCAAAATCCCAAATAAAAGAAGTGCTTTTAAATGGAACAGAAGCCGTTGACAAGTTATCAAATCTGTATTTAAATGAATCGCAAGGATTCAATTTAACAGGATTAAAATTAAGAGCAGCCTGAACATCCTGCACACGTATGTGCACATAAGATGTGTCGCGGATATTACATGTTGCAGAGTCAATAGCCACTAGCATCACTTTGTATGTACCCACCGCATTAAATGTATGAGAAGTAGTGGGAACTGTAGTAGTGATCTGAGGGCTGCCATCACCGAAATTCCATTCATAGCTTACCGCATTTTGAATCGTATCGCTAAAATCAACCGTTAATGGAACACATCCAGCTGAGTCACGAGGCACCCCATTAATGGTTGACAATACTCCGGATTTTACGCCCGCAAGATTAAATGCAATTTTTACAAGAGCCAGATTGCATTCTCCACCACCTCTTGATGGATTTGTTGTTGACCATACACCAGGTGTTGTAGGAAATACTGCCTCCTTGCCGCAATTTGCACAAATTGCCTGATAAATAATACCATTCTGATCAAATCGACTGGTACCGCCGTCAACATGATCGCAACCAAAGGTATTATTCTCCCCAAAAAAGCTACCATACAGTTGTGAAGCAGCATCTCTTTTCAAAACAAAAAAATAAAAATCTCTTCCATCGGTTGTGCTTTTGATTGCATCAGCTGTTACTGGCAATCCGGTTGTTCCAGCATTTGGATATTCCCAGCTATTGCTTGGTCCAAATCCGCCACCCCAACCGGAAACATATACATTTTCACAACGGTCAACTAAAAAAGCGGTGGGTGAAATGTTTGGCATTGGTGAAGCTGTACCAAAAGTTGTTGAGTAAACATAATTGGAAAAATCGGGTTGCAGTTTTGCAATGAACTGTCTGGCGCCATTATTAAAATAAGCTGCGTTGATATGAGGCCAGCTGCCCATGGTTTGCCCCATTACATAAGGAAACCCTTTTGTATCGAATTTAATTCCGTAAATCTGATCATAAGCCGACGTACCTAAAAAAGTGGAACGTACTAATGATGTGCCTGCAATAATGGCTATAAATCCATCAATACCGCCGAAATTACTTGGCCCAACAGTTCCTGCATGATTACCAGGAAAACTATTCGTACTGCTTTGTGTTCCTCCGGCTACATATAAATTGCCAGTTACGGGGTTAATATCTAAAACATACGCTGCATCATCACCATTTCCCCCAAGGTATGTGCTGAATAATAGTGTTGACAGATCAGGCGACATTTTTATAACAACTCCATCCTGTCCGCCGCCGTTTGCAGATTGAAAGGGAGAAAGAGTTGGAAAATTAGTTGATTGGGTGCAAGAAGCGAGATAAACATTACCAGCATTATCAAGTATAACTTCGCTTCTTGCCTCGTCACCATAATTATGCTGCAAAGAAGTAGGGCCACCGCCGTAAGGTGTAATATTAGCTCCATCATCATTGCTGCCTCCAATTCTTTTTGATCCGATCAATCCATTTCCTGCTGCATTTAGTTTTGTGAGTATGATATCAAAATTTCCTCCCGGATTGTTCACACCAATATTGTTATCGGGAAAAGTGGGATAGTTGGATGAGCTAGTTCTGCCGGCAATGATCAAGTTACCTTGCGGATCACAAACAAGACTTTGTGGCATCTCATTGCCAGAGCCACCAATATAGGTGGCATAAATACGATTAGCTCCGTTCGGTGAAAGCTTAATAATTCCTATATCAAAACCATTATTTCCAAATCGGCTGCTTACGCCACCCCCATAGGTTGTTTGAAAAGCACCGGTTGAAACGGGAAAGCCTGAATCAAAAACAATACCGCCGCCAAACATGCTACCATCGGGCCCATAGGTTGCGGTAAAACCCCAATTATCTGCAGAGCTGCCTGTGAAAGAACAAAATACTAAAGAAGGATCGATGATAAGTGTGGAAGAAGGATCATAATCTTTAACATCAAAGCTTATTGTATTATTTTTTAGCTTGTATTTACAGCTAACTTCTGTTTTTCCCTTTTCATTTTGCTGATAACTGTAAGGATTTAATTCTTTCAGATCACCCACCGATGTACCAATGATCAATTCCTTGTTTTTTATTTCCAACTTATCAGCGCCATGGTATTTAAGAGCAATCTGCGAAACATCAGCTCCGGGCTTTACAATTAAATCATATTTTACTGTACCATTATTTGAATAATATCTTACATCAACATTGGGATAAACATTTTTCATGGTTATTCCTTGGTAAACTTTGCAATCAGCAGCCCATTTTGAAGGATCATTGCCTATAAAATAATTATTATACCCCGGCAAAGGTTTATCAGCAATGATCTGTGGATTCTGGTTACCATTTAAAAACTCAACCTTGTAAGCGTGTGAATGAACAGTGATAGGAACATGTTTTTCTGTTTTTCCCTTCGTATTATGCCCGTGTGCTTCCTCAGCAAGCTTTGCCCACTCATCAGGATTATGTTGCAAAACTCTAAATCCGTTTTGTTCAACGTAAAATGCACCTGCCAAAACCTGTCCTGAAAATTTAATCTGTTTCTCCCACTGTCCTTTATTTTCAATAAACTCAATATTGCTGTATTGCGCCTTGAGCAGTATAAACTGAAAAGAACAAATAAGAAAAGCAAATAGTGCACGGTACAATTTTCCTATCATATAACAAAGGTGATCTGCTTATGGGTAAAAAAGCAATTTCAAAAATTAAAAGAAAGTAAAAATTTCAATAAGGATCAGTATGAATTTTTAAAATCCGGACACATGGATTGCCTATCTGCCCGGCTGGTAAAGAATCCATTTTTAATAAGAGAAAACTCAAAAGCACCGCGGGTATTGTTATAATTTCTCAGTGTTGACATGGTTGCATCGTAAGTAAATGTAAAAGTATAATCCTTGTAAACAAGCCCTAACATGGGTATGATGGCATCTTTATAACGATAATAAACACCACCGATCAATTCTTTATCGCCTTCAGGGGTTAAATTGTAATGAGCATTTAAGCCGCCAACAATTTCAGAAGCCTTTGCTTGTTCTGAAAAATAGATATTGGGGTTAATGATCCATTCATCATTCAGCTTAAAGCTGCCATTTAAAAAACCTGTGTACCGAATAGGGAGGCGATTATCGATACCTGGGGATTGATCAAAGAAAGACTCTCTGGGGCGGTTAACATGCATGGCGGAAAACCCAGCATTAAAATACACTTTATCACTTGGAAAATAGGCATAGTTAGCTCCTGCTTGTATATCGAGGTAATTAATATTATTAGCAGCTAATGCAACACCTGTTGGCAAATGATTATCGAAAAATTTTCCATCATACTGATCAGGAAATTTTAGATTGGTAACATTGATCTGTTTATTTGCCCAGCCTACATTAAAGCCCACACTCACTAAGCTTCCGGCATTTATCATTTGATGGTAGGCAACAGAGCCATAAACCTTAGTAGAAGTAAGATTACCACTTCCTGCAACATCATGAAGTATTACACCACCCAAGCCCATCCAGCCAGTTTCAATTCTATCTCTGAAAACTTGCACATCTCCAAAAGCGCTCATCGTTTTATAAGGAACAGCCATAATGGCCGACCACTGATTGCGATAGTTTATTCCAAGTCTGTAATCTGCCTGAGGAATAAATCCAGTATTTGCAGGATTTGTGAGCAATGGGGAGTTCATAAATTGAGAAAAATGCAGATCCTGTGCGAAGGCGCAAGGCACAAGGCACAAAGCACAAATCGCGAGCATCACTGATTTATAAAAAGCTTTCCTCATCACTATCCACTATTAGTTTATCTGTTATCTGATTAACGTTATATCACCCTTTTTAGTTGTTTTCTTTCCGTCAAAAAATTCTACGTCTAAGGTATATGCATACACATCCATTGGTTGTACTGCTCCGTTAAATTTGCCATCCCAGCCGATATTTCTATCATTCGTTTCAAAAACCTTTTGTCCCCAGCGATTCCAAATGATAAATCTCATTTTGGTGATACCAAATCCTTTTACAAAAATCTTGCTATTCACATCACCTTTTAGCGGAGTGAATGCATTGGGCACATCTACAGCCGGTATAACAATCGCACTAACGGGCTTACAGACTGTATCCGAACATCCTGCTGCATTAAAAGCAATAAGACAGGCATTGAAGGTTCCTGTAGCATTGTATTGATGCTGCACGTCCAATCTTGATGTTGTTTTTAAGCTATCTCCGTCACCAAACTTCCATATAAAACGTATGGCATCTGGTGAAGACAAGTTGGTAAAGGTAGTTGGTGTGTTTTCCAAAGGCGGATCCGGAGCAAAACTAAAGTCTGCAATCGGATTATCAGCTACAACAATTGTTAATTTCGTTGTATCAGTAAGATTGCACGTACCCGGATCATTTGCGATCAGGGTAATTGTATAATTTCCAGCAACAGTATATAGATGCGTTGGATTAATTGCCGTTGAAGTGCTTCCATCACCAAAATCCCACTGAAAAGTTTGACCTGCCAAAGAAGTATTTGTAAACACAGCGTTATACGGAACACAACCAGCAGGCGGAGTGGTAAATTGTGCTTTTACCAAAGCGGCCACTCTTAGTTGCACAGTAACGGAATCGGGAGCGTTGCAATATGAAGTATCTGTAAGAACGAGTGTTACATTATAAGTGCCTGGTGCCTTATAGCTATGGAAAACACTAGCGGTGCCGGCAATAATTCTTGGAGAACCATCGCCAAAATCCCATGTGAACGAAGTATTCGTAAATGCAAGAGGGGCGGTTGATAAATTATCAAATCTGTATTTAAATGAATCGCAAGGATTCAATTTCACAGGGTTGAAATTAATGTCAGCTCTAATATCGCCTACACGAATATGAACATACGATGTATCGCGAATATTACAAGTAGTAGAGTCAATGGCAACCAGCATAACGGTGTAGGTGCCCACTGAATTAAATGTGTGAGAAGTATTGGGAGTTGTGGTAATAATTTGCGGACTGCCATCACCAAAGTTCCATTCATAGCTTACTGCATTCTGAATAGTATCGCGAAAATCAACCGTTAAAGGAACACAGCCGGACGTATCACGAGGCACGCCGTTTATCGTCGATAATAATCCTGCTTTTACACCCGCCAGGTTAAAAGCTATTTTTACTAAAGCAAGATTACATCCAGCCCCATTCGAAGGATTGGTCGTTGACCATGCGCCAGGCGTGGTTGGGAAAGGGATATTTCCAAAGGTTTTACAATTACCGCAAATGGCTTGGTAAATAACTCCATTCTGATCAAAACGGCTTGTACCTCCATCAACATGATCACAACCAACATTTGGAGAAACATTATTTTCACCAAAAAAACTGGCGTATAATTTATCGACGGCATTTTTCTTTAAAACAAAAAAATAAAAATCGCGACCATCAGTTGTGCCTTTCAAAGCATCAGGCGTTACTGGTAAATTAAAAGTATTTGAGTTGGGATATTCACAGGCATTTAAGTCTGCTGCTCCAAAACAACCTCCCCAGCCTGAAACATAAACATTTTCACAACGGTCAACTAAAAAAGCAGTTGGTGAAATACTTGGAAGGGCGGCACTCTTTCCAAATGTAGTTGAGTAAATATAATTAGAAAGATTAGGTTGTAATTTTGAAATGAATTGCTTTGCTCCGTTGTCAAAATAAGCAGCGTTGATATGCGGCCAACTACCTGTAGTTTGACCCATTATATAAGGAAAACCGCTTTTGTCAAATTGAATTCCATAAATCTGATCCGTACCCCCGGTACCTAAATATGTAGAGCGAACTAGAGTTATACCTGATATTTCAGCAACAAAACCATCGATGCCTCCAAATGAAGTAGATCCAATAACTCCTGCTTTGTTTCCGGGAAAATCACTGCTGGCTGTGCCACCTGCAACATATAAATTGCCGTTTGTCGGGTTTATGGATAAAACATAAGCAGCATCATCTCCGGTGCCTCCTAAAAAGGTACTAAAAAGAAGAGTAGAAACATCGGGAGTTAATTTTAAAACGACTGCATCTTGTTTGTGCGCACCACTGGCATTAGCGTTTTGAAAACCCGAAACAATAGGAAAACCATTTAACGATTGGCTACAGGAAGCCAAATAAATATTACCGGCATTATCAAGGATCACCTCACTTCTTGCTTCATCGCCGTAGTTACGTTGTAATGAGTTAGGCCCACCTCCATAAGGAGTAATATTGGCTCCGTCGTCGCCATCACCGCCAATCCTCATTGAACCAATGAGTCCGTTACCCGCTGCATTCAATTTTGTAACAATGATGTCAAATCCGCCACCAGTACCATTCGAATTATTTGCAGGTTTAACAGGATAATTTGCACCAGAGCTTGTACGCCCGGCAATAACTAGATTGCCCTGAGGATCACAAATCAAGCTTTGCGGCATTTCATTGCCGTTACCTCCTATATAAGTTGCATAAACCCGGCTGCTTCCATTGGGAGTAAGCTTAATGATCCCGATATCAATTGCTCCCCATCCGCTTGAGCTGCCACCTCCAAATGTTGTTTGAAAAGCACCCGTAGAAAAAGGAAAGCCAGCGCCGAAAACAATACCGCCTCCATACATGCTCCCATCAGGTCCATACGTGGCCGTAAAGCCCCAATTATCTGCGGTGCTGCCGGAAAAGGAACAAAATATTAACGAAGGATCAATAATGAGAGTAGAAGTGCGATCGTAATCTTTAATATCAAAACTGACTATATTATTTTTTAGCTTGTATTTACAGTTTATTTCTTTTTTTCCTTTTTCTGAAAATTGATAACTATAAGGATTCAATTCTTTCAGATTACCCACCGAGGTTCCAATGATCAGCTCTTTGTTTTTAATTTCAAGCTTATCAGTCCCATGGTATTTTAAAGCAAGGCGCGAGATATCAGCCCCCGGCTTTATAATCAGATCATATTTTACTGCCCCATTGTTTGAATAATATCTTACATCCACGCCAGGATAAACATTCTTCATAGTTATGCCTTGAAAAACTTTGCAATCGGTAGCCCATTTTGTGGGATCGTTTCCAATAAAATAATTATTATATCCCGGCAAGAGCTTGTCGGCAATAATTTCAGGGTTTTGATTCCCATTAAGGAATTCCACTTTGTAAGCGTGCGAATGAACCGTCATACTCGCATCCTTTATCAACTGATGATAATCCTTTGCTCCATGATGATGTGTCAGCTCGCCAATTTTTGCCCAGTCATCAGGGTTATGCTGTATAACTCTAAATCCATTTTGCTCCACATAAAAGGCACCGGAAGAAACTTGCCCTAAAAATTTGATGTGGTTGTCCCACTGCCCTTTATTTTCAATAAATTCAATATTACCATACTGCGCTTTCAGAGCAGCGGCTGGAAGTAAGCAATAAAGAAGAAGTATGTGAAGTGTACGGTTCAAGTAAGTTTTTACCAATTTAACTAAAATCACCGAAAATTATTTTAAAATCTTCTCTCTTAGAATTAACTCGCAGTAGTTTTACTTTTTTGTGACGGCCTAACCGTTTTTCTCCGGAAAGTAAAGGATCAAAAAACTTAAATCATGAAATTTTGCTCCACACCGTACCAGTTTTTTGATGCAATAGGAAATTTTTCAAGAGCAAATTTTCGGCCGAAACAAGATCGGGATCTTCATCCAAAATTTTCATAGCTATGCTTTTCGCAGCTTCAAGTATTGGTCTGTCTTGGACTATGCTTGCCAGCTTAAAGTTTAATTCACCGCTTTGCCTTGTTCCCTCTATATCGCCGGGCCCTCTGAGGTCAAGGTCTTTTTCTGCAATTAAAAAACCATCGTTGGTCGAGGTCATCATTTTCATTCTTTCTCTGGCATCCCGTCCGATATCATTTGCGGTTAGCAGTATGCAGTAGCTTTTTTCCTTTCCTCTTCCCACTCTTCCTCTTAATTGATGAAGTTGCGAAAGTCCAAATCTTTCTGCGCTTTCAATTACCATTACACTTGCATTCGGTATGTTCACACCCACTTCAATTACAGTGGTTGAGACCATGATTTGCGTATCTCCTGTAACAAACCGATGCATATTCGTTTGTTTTTGCACAACAGGTTGCCGCCCGTGTACCATACTAATCGAATATTTCGGCTCAGGAAAATATGCTTTTACATTTTCATATCCTTTCATCAGGTTCTCGTAATCCAATTTTGAACTTTCCTCTATCAAAGGAAAAATGATGTATGCTTGTCTTCCCTTTGCTATCTCTGCTTTCACAAAATCCATTACCTGTGGTCGCTTGTTTTCATAACGATGAACGGTGGTAATAAGTTGTCTTCCCGGCGGCATTTCATTCATAATGCTATAATCAAGATCGCCATAAACCGTCATGGCCAACGTTCTCGGTATAGGTGTAGCCGTCATTACCAAGATATGCGGAGGTATTTTTGCTTTTTCCCACAACCTTGCCCTTTGCGCTACTCCGAAACGGTGTTGCTCATCAACAATCGCCAAGCCAATGTTTTTAAACTGCACTGACTCTTCAATGATAGCATGCGTACCCACAAGAATTTGCAAACTACCATCCGCTAATTCATTTATAATTTTTTTTCTTTCAGCCGTTTTTGTTGAACCTGTCAATAACTTAATAGTGACAGGCATATCTTTTAATAGCTCAACAATATTATTGTAATGTTGCTGAGCCAGTATTTCCGTTGGAGCCATCATGCAAGACTGATAGCCATTGTCAATGGCGATGAGTATGATCAATAGCGCAACAATGGTTTTGCCACTGCCCACATCGCCCTGCAGCAAGCGATTCATTTGATGCCCCTTGGCAGTATCAGCTCTTATTTCTTTGATAACTCTTTTTTGTGCACCAGTCAATTCAAAAGGAAGATAATTGCTGTAAAAATCATTAAACAGATCACCCACCTTATCAAACACAACGCCTTTTGAAAAACGATGACGTTGTTGGCGCAGCATTCCCAATCGCAGCTGCGATAAAAAAAACTCTTCGAATTTTAACCTTCTCAAAGCCTGTTCATAGCTCTCTAAAGATGAAGGAAAATGAATTTGTTTATAGGCTTCATACCTAGGTAAAAGCTTTAACTGTTGTATAATAGTTGAAGGAATATTCTCAGGAATATTTTTTTCTTTAAGCAACCCGAAGATGGCTTTTGTTAGTTTTCCAATTGGTCTTCCGCCAAGTCCTTTAGCTTTTAATTTTTCCGTGCTGGGATAAACAGGCTCCAGATAATTTTTACCCTCATAAGTTTCTTCTGTAAGTAATTCCATTTCAGGATGAACAATTTGAGGATAGCCCTGAAAAAAACTAACCCTTCCATAAACCAGGTAACTCTGACCCGGTTTCAAATTTTTTTGTATCCAGTTTACTCCTTCAAACCATACCAATTCAAGAAAACCTGATTTATCTGCTAGTTGCCCAACTAGTCTTTTACCATGTTTTTGTCCCACAAGTTCTATCACGGACAATACACCCGCCACTTGTATATATTCTGTTTCAGAATTTATCTCTGTGATAAGGTTCACTTTTGTTTTATCAACGTGGCGATAGGGGAAATAATTCAGAAGGTCATTAAACGTAAAAATGTCGAGCTCTTTTTTTAAAAGATCGGCTCGTTGAGGTCCCACACCTTTCAAATACTCAATGGGATTGGATAATATATTGACAGAAGAAGAAATGTTTAATATTTCTTACAAAAGTAGGGTTGGAATAGGAATTTGAAATCTGGAAATATAATTGTAATGACTGTTTTACTTTACCGCTTCGCGCATTGATTTTTCCCATAGCACCGTTTGGCGGCCCTGGATATAACAAAAGAACCCTTTAACCATGCAGAGATTCATAAACATAAAATAGAAGGGTACATTAAAAACTCCTATTCGCCAGCCTGCTGCAATAAAAAAGCGACCCAAAAATGCCAACGCATAAAAAATGATCTGAATTAAAAGTAAAGAGGTAAAGATCATTCCTTGTTCATGTGTTACAAGCCAAAGATTACTCAAGAATATAAAAGCAATTAACACAGGGCAAGCGATCCATCTTAATAAGCGCCTGGAAAAATATTGGATGCTCAATAAGGGGTATTTAAGGATATTGAGGTCTTGCCATGAATAATCAATGAACTGATATGCGCCAGCGGCGATGCGAATTTTTCTTTTTTCTTCATCAGCTAACGAAGCTGATGGTGCTTCAATGGCATAAGCGTTTGGCTCGTATTTAATTTTGTATCCATCCACACACACTTGCATGGAAATAACAAAATCATCCAATATTAAATGATCTTCTAATGAACGAAATAATTCTGTACGAATAGAAAACAATTCGCCTGCAGCTCCTACAACTGTATTAAAGTGTGAATCTTGTTGTTTCATGAATGACTCGTATCTCCAATACAGTCCCTCCGCTTGTCCAACAATCGAAGCTGAACGATTCCTAAGTATCTTTTTTTCTCCGGCCACCCCGCCTACCTTTTCATCTGCATAATGACGAACAATAGCTTTAAGGCAAGAACGATTGAGCATTGAATTTGCATCACTAAAAACTACTATTGGAGTTTGTACAAATCGCATAGCTCTTTTTATAGCAGCAGGTTTTCCTTTTCTTCCAGTTTGATGAAGAAGAGTGATAAATTCATATTGACTAAGCAAATCTGCAGAATCGTCTGTTGAGCCATCAGTAATAAAAATGACACGAAGGAGATGGGAAGGATAATCAATTTCGAGCGTATTCTTTATTTTTTGAGGCAAAATACTTTCCTCATTATATGCTGCTATTATCAGGGTCACAGGTAATAACTCAAAATCAACATGTTTTGCATGAGGCATGAAAAACTGTTTCAGGTTATTCCATATAAACAACATAAGCCCGTATCCCACATAGCAGTAGAACAATATGGCAACAGATAACCAAAATAATATTTCTACAGAAGTCATTTAAAATACGTTTCAAGATAGGGAAAATCTTAGTTGAGAAATATTTAAAGAATTTTTTCTTTTTTATACAATAAAATAATATTGTGCTTTTTTGATAATTCTTTTTATTTTCCCAGTCCAATATCTGTTTAAGTCATCGGAAAAACAAGCGCCTTAGATGAAAACCATTCCTCCACTGCTTCAGATCGAACTGAATTTCATCGATTACAAGTTCGCCTTAATCTGTTTCATCACTGCCTTCGTTGTGGCTATGGTCAGCATTCCGCCCGTTATCATGTTGGTTAATAGATACAGATTGCATGATTTACCCGGTACAAGAAAAGAACATTTTGCACCCACGCCAACATTAGGAGGCATTGCGATTATGGCCGGCATGATGGTCTCACTCTTTTTTTGGTTTCCCTTTCCTGTTACCGGTGAAATTATGATGTGCTCTCTGGCCATTGCTATCCTTTTTGCAATGGGGATCACAGATGACCTGAAAGATCTTTCAGCTAAATATAAATTCATTGTTGAAATAGCATTGGCTACATTGATCGCCTTATCAGGCATACGTATCACAACATTCGGAGGCTTATTTGGTTTGAATGAATTAACCGTACCGGCACAATACACCTTTACTATTCTTGCCATTGTTGGAATTACAAATGCATTTAACCTTATTGATGGCATTGATGGCCTGGCAGGAGGATTAAGTTTTATGAGCCTCGTAACATTAGGTATTTTTCTTACAATGAGTGGCGATAAAAGTTTTGCACTCATTGCTTTTGCGCTAGCAGGCAGTGTATTAGCTTTTCTATATTTCAATATGAACCCGGCCAAAATTTTTATGGGCGATACTGGTTCATTGGTTCTTGGCTTTGTGATCGCTATTCTTTGCACAAGATTGATACAAGTAAATAGCATTGCCATACAACCCCTTTTAAAAACGGCCCCTCTGTTTGCCTTAGGAATGGTGCTGATACCGGTTTTTGATGCAATAAGAGTATTTGCATTACGAATATGGAGAGGTCAATCTCCGTTTAATCCAGATAGAACTCATATACACCATTTATTAACAAATGCGGGATTTAGTCACGGCCTAACTTCAAAAATCATTTGCGTAATACATGGCTTTATCTTGATAGAGGTATATTGGCTAAAGCAATCAAGGCCCGAATTCATCCTCTGCATGCTGGTGGCCGCAATGATCCTTGTAACCATTGTATTTTACAACATTCACAGGCTGAAAAAACAAAAAAGAATGAATGGTGAAGCTGGTGAATATGAATTAAGCTGATATTATTATTTTTTCCTTTACTTTGCGAAAACAAACAGGACTAAAAAACTTGCCGCTATTCCGCGGTGAGCGTTCGCATGAGAAAACTTCCTTACTGTTCCCGCTTCGGCGGGAAATTTTTTTAAGCTTTGAAGTAGGAAGTAAAATTTTTTGAGTTTACTATGCTGTTTCCAATATTTTCATAAGAATGTCTTCGGCGTCTGAAAATTTTTCTTCTGCTTTATCTTTTGCTGTTTCTAAAAACTTTTTTAACTGGTTATTCTGATATAAATCCAGAATTACAGGATGCACGTAATATTTTTTGCAAACAGCTCTCGTATTGCCCAATCGTTTTGCTATCATATCAAGGGCTTGAACTATTTTCTTTTTCGCCTCTGATTCTACTTCGAAAAAACCTAGTTGGTTAAATATTTCAATGGCATATACAGTACCCATCCATGTTCTGAAATCTTTTGTTGTAAAATTATCACAGCATATCGTTTTTATGTATTCGTTTACCATGCCCGAATCAATTGATTTTTTTTCACCATTTTCATCATAATATTGAAAAAGTTCTTTGCCAGGAATATCTCTGCATTGTTTTACGATCCGGGCAAGCTTGGCACTTTTCAAATCTATTTCATGATATATTCCCTTTTTGCCTTTGAAACAGAATTTTACCAGGCTGCCGTTAATTTTTACGTGCTTATCTTTTAAAGTAGTTAAGCCGAATGAGCCGTATAATTTTTCGTACATGTTACTGCCTACACGAATATTGGTTTCCTGCATGATCATTACTACAGCAGCTAACACTTTTTCTAATGGCAAACCGGGTTTTGAAAGGTCCTTTTCGATTTGCTCACGTATTGCAGGCAGCTTTTTTCCAAATGCCAGCAATTGATAAAACTTGGTTTGGTTTCTAAAGCTTGACCATAAGGTATGGTAGCGATATTGCTTTCTTTTTTTTGCATCAAGACCGGTTGCTTGCAAATGCCCATTTGATAACCTGCATATCCATACATTTTCCCATGCAGGAGGAATAACCAATTTCCTGATCCGTAAAAGATCTTTCTCATCAGTAACCTTTTTCCCATCCTTTAAATAAATAAAGCTTTTTCCTCTTCGCACTCTTTCAATGCCGGGATCTTTGTCGGAAACATAGACAAGATTGATCACCTCGGCCATTTTTTCTGCATTTTGTAATATGCCTTTAAGCTTTCTTCTTGATATCTTTAAAACATCAGTCTTTATCATAAGCAATCATTCTTAAAATATCATGCTAATAAGGAATAACGAGAATATAAAAATGTGAAATAGCAGAGACGGTTCTCATGGTTCCATGAAGTGCATTCAACCCTTGACTTGTATAACTTATTCCGGTTAGGCGCACAATTCGACACAACCCTTGAAGTTTAAACCTCATATGGCATACTTCATGCTTCTTATTGATTGATCCCCTACCCTTATTTCTAATAAGAAAGCAGGATCATCATACGAAACCAATTTCTATCTGACTATTCCTTTGATTAGGCATACAAAGGTGAAGTGCTATGGGAAAAAATTTACCCATAATGAAGGTATATTTCAACATAAAAGTGATGGTGTAAACCATTAAAAAAATATAGGAATAAATGACCTAAAAAATGAAGAAAAAGCCTTAATTATCAGCAAGTTTCCCGTCAAATTTTTTAAATTGCCGTACCATTTTTTATGAGTTGCTAATGCCAAAGAAAAACATTATGTCACCGAAAACCTAGTCCATGAGCCTCGTACAGAAAGTTAAGCTTGCCAGCTTAAATGATAAAAACATGGCGAGTGAAAATGAAGAATCTGTCCATCAAAATTCTCGTTTTGCTGTTATGGACCTCATTCCCTCTCCCATTGCATATATAAATAAAAACCTTCAGTACGAATACGCAAATCAAGCATATCTTGATTGGTATGAAATCACAGCTAATGATATTATTGGAAAAGCGGTCATTGAATTTTTAGATGTAGAAATTTATGATCGTATCAAAGACAATGTGAAAAAAGCATTAGCGGGCGAGAGAGTAAGCTACGAAATCGAGATTCCTTATAAAAAGAAAACTTATCGCCACATTCAGGCTTCATACACTCCCGAGTTCGATCAAGAAGGACAAGTAAAAGGATATTTAGCCTTGATCGTTGATATTACCCATCGAAAAAAAATGGAACAAGCATTACAGCAAGGCGAACAAAAGTATCGTACCCTCATACAGAGTTTGCCAGCTGCCGTTTACACAACTGACAAAGATGGTTATATCAATTTATACAATGAGGCTGCTGTCGAACTTTGGGGACGCCATCCAGAAATAGGTAAGGAAATGTGGTGTGGTTCGTGGAAGATTTATGAATCCGATGGAGTTACGCCACTTCCACTTGATTCATGTCCAATGGCTATTGCCTTAAAAGAAGGCCGTCAAGTTTATGGAAAAGAAATTATTATTGAAAGGCCAGATGGATTAAGAAAAAATGTTCAGCCTTATCCCCAACCCATTATTGATGAAGAAGGCAATATTATTGGCGCTGTCAATATGCTGCTTGATGTCACGGAAAGAAAAGTTGCCGAAGAGCATAAAGCCAAACTAGCGGCTATTGTTCAATCTTCTGACGATGCGATTATTGGCAAAACGCTGGATGGAATTGTCACAAGCTGGAACTTAGCAGCTCAAAAATTATTTGGATATACAGAAGAAGAAATGATCGGTCAGTCTATAACAAGATTAATTCCTCCTGATCGTATTGAAGAAGAACCGGAAATACTTAGCCGATTGAGAAAGGGGGAAAGAGTTGAGCATTTTGAAACAAAAAGAATTACAAAAGATGGAAGGTTACTTGATATTTCTTTAACCATTTCGCCTATTAAAAACTCAAATGGTAAAATAATCGGCGTATCAAAAATTGCAAGGAATATCACTTTGCAGAGAGAGGCAGAGAGGCTGATACATGAAAATCAGGAGCGCTTTCGAATGGCTGTTGAAACAACCAATTTAGGCACATGGGAATACAGCCCGAAAGATTATAAACTATATTGTTCACCAGAAAGCAGAAAAATTTGCGGACTGCCGGAAGATGTGAACCCTGATTTTGAAACTGTTTTTAATCATATATATCCTGAGGACAAAGATTACTTTTTGCAGCAAGTGAAAGCAGCTATCAATCCTGCAGGCAGTGGGCAATTTGATATGCTTTTGCGCATTTACCGGTATTATGACAAAGAGATGCGCTGGGTAAGGGCACAGGGAAAGGTTTTCTTTAATTCCAATTATTTTCCTGAAAGACTTATTGGTACCATGCTCGATATTACGGACGAAAAAACGAAAGAAGAGGAGTTAAAAGAAAGTGTGGAGCTGTTTGAGACCATGGCTGATAATGTTCCTGCCATGATCTGGATGTCAGGCACTGATAAATTTGATGATTATTTCAATAAGACTTGGCTGCAGTTCACTGGCCGAACGCTGGATGAGGAAAGCAATGAGGGGTGGCTGGAAGGCGTACATCCTGATGATGTGCAGAAATGCATTGAGACCTACAATACTTCTTTTAAAGAACAAAAAAGCTTTTATACAGAATATCGTCTTCGCCGCCATGATGGTGAGTACCGATGGATATCGGATAATTCTGTCCCGAGATTTTCTGTCGATGGTGATTTTTGGGGGTTCATCAGCGCTTGCATTGATATTGATGATCAGAAAAGATTTAGAGAAAAGATAATGGAAAGTGAGCTTTTGTTTAAAACAATTTCAAATGCATCGCCAGCAGCTTTATGGATGACAAATGAAAATGAAGAAAATGTGTTTGTCAGCGATACCTGGCTTAAATGGACGGGGAAGAATTTTAATGAGGTAATACATCGTGGCTGGGTGCAATCCGTATTGGAAGAAGATAAAGGGTATATACTAAATAAATTCAAAGAATGCTTCAGAGAAAGAAAATATTTTAATGCTGAATTTAGATTTCAAAGAGCAGATGGAGAAATACGCTGGGGTTTAACCGAAGGATATCCTTTTTATGACTTTAATGGAGATTTTTCAGGATTTGCAGGTTCTGTAACAGATATTACCGAGATAAAAAAATTGGAACAACGCAAAGATGATTTTATCAAAATGGCAAGCCATGAATTAAAAACACCGATTACTTCTATTAACGGTTATGTACAGCTCCTGCTTAATATTTATAATGAAGCCGATGAGCAAAAATTGCATTTATCAAAGCCAACAGTTAAGTCTTCATTATATACCATTTCAAAACAGGTTGCCAAACTAACCAGGCTTGTTTCAGAGTTGCTTGACCTTTCTAAAATTGAATCAGGCAAATTAGAGTTACATAAAACGGAATTTGATCTTGCCGATTTGATTGAAGAAGCAGTACAGGATGTGCGACATACTGCCTCAAAACACGCGATAATTGTAAACAACGATTTCGAAGGAAAGGTATTCGCTGATAAAGATCGTATTGCACAAGTAATAGTGAATCTTTTGACAAATGCCATGAAGTACTCACCTAACGAAGACAGCGTAGAAGTATTTGTTGAAGGGAATAATAAAATAGCGACTATCAGAATAAGAGATTATGGAATTGGCATTGACAAAAAGGATCATCTTAGGATATTTGAACGATTTTATCGTGTAGAAGGAAAAAGCGAACAAACATTTCCTGGTTTTGGGATCGGGTTATTCATCGCCAGCGAAATTATTCAACGCCATCAGGGAACTATTATAGTTGAAAGTGAAAAAGGGAAAGGCTCTATATTTACCGTCACTCTTCCTCTTCAAACAAGCTGATTATTCATTTAAAGGATAGCCGTGTAGTTTAAAGAACAACCAAAACATGCTTAAAGAACCATCATCTTACCCCTACACATTTTTAAGCACCCCGCAGCAATTGCATGAGCTTTTAAAACAAACTCCAATACCTGTAGTCATTTACAATAGTTCTTCACTAGTTATTGAGGTCATCAACGATAAGTGTCTTGAAATATGGAATAAAACAAGAGATGATGTTTTAAATAAGTCTTTATTTGATGTATTTCCTGAAGCGAAAGGGAAAGGTCTTGAAAAAATTTTTGAGGGGGGGTATGAAACGGGGAAAACGTATTCCGTAACAGAGCAACAGGTTGAAATTTTTCGACATGGAAAATTAGAAACAGGTTGGTTTAATGTCGTGTATGAGCCATTGCGTGATGAGAATGGAAAAACCACAGCCATCATGTCTATAGCCACTGAAGTAACAGAGCAAGTATTAGCTAGAAAAAAAATCGAAGAAAGGTATAAACAGCTTTCAGAAACCCTGGAAAAACAAATAAATCAACGCACAGCAGAGCTGATTGATCTGAACAAAACACCGGCAGAAAAAAATTTTGATTTAGCTGATACTCAAAACTTTCTTCAGCAATTGATCGACGCTTCTGTTGAATTTATCTCTGTCCTTGATAAGGAGTTGTGCTATATTACTGTAAACAAAAAGTTTGAACAAGCGATGGCCCTGGCCCGAGAAGATATAAAAGGAAAATATCTCTTTGAAATAAATCCAAAAGCACAAGGAACCATTCAGCATGAAAGTATTTTAAAAGCACTTAACGGAGAAACTGTTTATCTGGATAAACGACAATCAATAGCAAAACCTGAATATTTTGTTGATACTTATTTTATTCCTCTCGTTCTAAAAGAAAAAATTGAAGGTGTTATCATCATGGCAAGAGACGTAACTGAGATTGTGAGATCGGAAAAGACTCTCGAAAATAAAAATAAGGAGTTGAACGAAGCGCAGCAGATCGCACAATTAGGCAGTTGGGATTGGAACCTCGAAACGAATCATTTACAATGGTCTGAGCAAATGTATCGGGTCTATGGTTATAATGATGAACGTTTCCCTGTGAGTTTTGAAAAAGCAGTAGAACGAATGTTGTCACAGGATGTTGAAGCCTCAAGACAACGAATGAAAAATTACATCGCGGAAGCACAGCGATTATTTAAAGAAAAAGGCCAGACAAAGTTCCAAAACCCACCGTCTGAGTACCCCATTTTTTTGCCTGATGGAACTAAAAAAATTCTAAGAGCAGTCGGAAAAATAATTCTAACAAATGAAGGAAAAGTTTCCCGAATGATTGGGACCGTACAAGACATTACTTTAGAAAAATTGGTAGAACAACAATTGATAGATATCAATAAAAAACTCGACGAAAGAAATCAATTCGTTGAAAAACTCATTAACTCCTCTCTGGACCTCATTATGGTAGTAGATAAGGAACTAAGGTTTATTACGCTGAATAAAAAGGCAGAGACAACTATTAATAGCTATTATGCGGGCAATTTGATAGGTAAAAAAATCACAGAAGTAAACCCATCTGTAGAGGGTACACAGTCATACGAAGATCTTATGCTTGCTTTTAAAGGTGAAATCGTCATCCGAGATAAAGTAAAATCAACTATATCTGAGAACTATTACGAGCACAATTATATTCCTTTATTTAATGAGGCAGGTGAAGTGTATGCCGTAATGGTGATAAGCCATGACATTACTGAGAGCATAAAGCAAATGGAAGAATTGAGAAAAGCAATTGAGGCTGACAAGTTGAAAAGTGATTTTATTAAAATGGCTAGCCACGAATTAAAAACTCCGGTTACTTCAATAAAAGGATACGCACAATTACTTTTAACCGCATTAAAAAATCAGGAAGAGGAAGAAAAAAAAATATCGCCATTATTGCTTAAATCGTCATTAATCAGCATCGATAAGCAAATTACGAGATTAACAAGACTGATGTCAGAGCTGCTTGATCTTTCAAGAATTGAAACCGGTATGCTTGAATTGAAACATGAGGTATTTAATCTTAACGAATTGGCCATAGAAACGGTGCAGGATATTCTTTACATCAACTCAAAACACAATATCAATTTATTTCACGATTTTGCTTGCAATTTATATGGCGATCGAGATAGAATAGGACAAGTATTGATCAACGTTATTATGAATGCTATTAAATATTCACCCAATTCAGATAAAGTAGAAGTATGGATCAAACAAGCAGATCAGGAACAGGTGTCGGTAAGTATAAAAGATTATGGAATCGGGATCGATAAAAAATTTCATGAAAAAGTATTTGATCGGTTTTACAGGGCCGAAGGGCGGGAAGAACAAACTTATCCGGGTTTTGGTATTGGACTATTTATTGCAAAAGAAATTATTCAGCGCCATGGTGGTGCCATACACCTAACCAGTGAAAAAGGCAAAGGATCTGTTTTTACTTTTACATTACCCATTGCCAAAAAAAGATATAACAATGAATAAAGGAACAAGGATATTAGTTTTAGATGATGATGCGGATATTGGTACAATGATTAAAATGATGCTGGAATATAAGGGATATGAAGTCACTGTGTCAGACCGGGCTGAACTGGCAGAAGAGGCTATGAATAACAACGATATTGATCTGGTGATCATGGATATGCTTTTATCTGGTGTAAACGGAACCGACCTGTGTACTGAAATGAAAAAAAACGCTGCTACATCGCATATACCTATAATCATGATCTCTGCACATCCCAATGCAAAAGAAATCTGCCTGGGGGCAGGGGCTGATGAATTTATTTCAAAACCGTTTGATATGAATGATATACTTTCAAAAATAGATCATCTTATCAATAAACACATTCCACATAAGCGCAATTGAGAAGAATGAAAAAAGAAATTTAAAAGTCACCGCCTAGCATGAATAATTTTTTCAAAAGGCTTTCTTTACCTGTAAAGCTGTTGCTTCTTACTCTATTTCCGCTTGCTCTCATTATTTATTTATCTTGTGAATTATATAATGAAAAATCTAAAAAAGCAGAACTTCTTGCAGGCTATATTGATCGTATTAATATAGCAGGAGATTTTTCCGATCTGATCAATGCCTTGCAACTTGAACGCAGGCATAGTTTTGCTTATGGCCTCAAAAAAGATATTGACTCCCGTGCACAGCTTGAAGCGCAACGACCTGCTACAGACTTAGCAATTAAAAAACTCGAGCAACGGCAAGATTCTACTTTGAAGAATTTTAAGGAATATACTTTTCTTACAAATCTCGAAAATATTCGTAAAGCAATAGATAGCGGTGCTTCTCAGGATGTGGCTATGCAGTATTACACCACTACCATTTTTAGGCTTAATACGCTCAACATAATCGTGCCGGTTGGTAGTAACAGGTATTTAAAACCGGTCTTCGCCGATCTTATTTCGCAAAAGATATTGTCTGAAATGGCAACTTATCTGGGAATTATCCGCGCCAACTTTTATAATGTATTATACACAAAACAAAATATGGCTGGTACGCTATATGGCTTGGCAGGTGTAAATGAGATCTACAAAAGCTATGAAACCGAATTTCTCTCAAAAGCATCAACTTCTTCAATTGAACAATATAAAAAAATACGAAATACTACAGCATTAAAGCCAACTGTTGACTATATAAACAAAGTTTTTCAAAAATTTTCATTTGACAGCTTATATAATGCTGAAGATTGGTGGAAAATTTCTAGAGAGGGGACTGATCAATTGAAGGGACTTCAACAAGACCTTATGCGCCATATAACAGCCAGAATGAATAAGGCGTATAAAGATGAGATATTCAGTAAAGAGCTTACTCTTAGCTTGCTTATAACAGCATTAGTACTTGTATTTGTGATCATGTTTTATACAACTCATGTAATTACCCAAATGCTCCGGGGCTTGAATGAAGCAGCACAAAAAATAGCAAAGGGGTCAACCAATATTGAGTTAAAAAAAGAATCTGAAGATGTGATTGGAAATCTGGCTAAATCTATTTCAAAAATTGCGGCACACAATAAACAGTTGGCGGAGGCAGCCGATGCTATTGGCAAAGGAAATTTTAATACACCATTCGACCCCCGCAATGAAGATGATGTGCTTAGCACGGCAATCATTCGAATGAAAGATAACCTGAAGCGTTTTACTATGGAAATAGAAAAAAGTAAAGAGCAGTTCAGACAGGTGGCGGATAATGCTCCGGTAATGATATGGATGACCGATGCCAATAAGCTTTGCAATTTTGTAAACAAAAGCTGGTTAAAATTCACAGGAAGAAGCAAAGAACAGGAACTTGGATATGGATGGATTGAGGGAATGCATCCGGACGACTACTCACATTGCAATGAAGTTTTTGAAGATGCATTTATCGAACGAAAAGGATATTCATTGGAATACAGATTTAAAAGAGAAGATGAAGAATACAGGTGGCTGAGGGAGACCGGCGCACCGCGGTATTCTGCTGAAGGAAAATTCGAGGGGTTTATCGGCACCTGCGTTGATATTCATGAAATGAAAATGCATGAACAATTGCGAGACAATTTTATTAAAATGGCAAGCCATGAACTAAAAACCCCGGTTACTTCTATAAAAGGCTATGTGCAGCTTTTATTAAGCATGTACAAAGATCATACTGAAACCAAACAACCTTTTTCAGCACAAGCTATACACACCTCTTTGACTACAATCGACAGGCAGATCGTAAAGCTAAATAGGCTGATGTCCGAACTATTGGATCTTTCAAGAATTGATTCTGGCAAATTAGAATTACACATGCAAAATTTTGATCTGTATAAGATCGTTGCAAAAACAGTTGATGATATACAACCAACAACAGAACATCACATCAACATAAGTAATCATGCCAATGGCAAAGTATTGGGTGATAAAGATCGAATTGGGCAAGTAGTGTACAGCCTCTTGGCAAATGCAATAAAATATTCACCCAAAACAAATTCCATTGAAGTAAATATTTTCCGTGCAGCCGAAAATTCCGTATCTGTTAGTGTAGCCGATCATGGAATAGGTATTGAGAAAAAGCATCACGAAAAAATATTTGAACGCTTTTACCGTGTGGAAGGAAAAAGTGAACAAACTTATCCTGGCTTCGGCATTGGTCTTTTTATAGCCAGTGAAATCATACAGCGCCATAAAGGAAAATTATCGGTTGAAAGCGAAAAAGGACAGGGCTCCGTTTTCACTTTTACATTGCCAATTTCTTCAGAAAATTAATTCCTCTATAATTTGAAAGTTTTTTCCTAAGTCAAAACCCTCTCTAGAAAAACTTTTTTTTATTGTTTAATGATCTTGATATTTTTCAACCCCAGGTTTTCGATCTTTATAAAATAAACACCTGCCGCATAACGGCTCATATCCCATAGTGTACTGCCAGTACCGGCGGTACAGTAAATTTCTTTTCGCTGCAGCAAATGACCTGATTGGTCGTAAAGATCTATTTGAACCGGCTTTGCTGTTTTTGTGAACAGGTCAACACGAAATTTATTATACGATGGGTTGGGATAAACCCTTATACTGGTTGAGGTAATTTCATCCCTGTTGGCAGACCTTCTTGCACTATTGCCATCTGGTTGAATGATCCCGCCGTTATCAATGACAGTGATCGTTTGAGATACGGCGCCTGAGTGGTTACCACCTGCATCTACTGCATCCCATGTCTTTGTCTCTCTATAACTGTTAGCAATTGCTCCTACTCCCGTTAGATCAGAGATCATATCAGAGAGCAGATTTACCGTTACTGGTCCGCATGCGTCAGATGCTGTTGGTGCAGTAAATAACGGTGTAGCAGAACTCTCGACCGTGGCATCAGCGCCAACTTGTCCAATGATTGGCGGTTGAGTATCAATAACAGTGATCGCTTGAGATACAGTGGCTGAGTGATTACTGCATGCATCTATTGCACCCCACGTTCTTGTTTCTGTATAACTGTTAGCAGAGATTCTCACTATCACATCACTTAAAATATTTACAGTTACTGGTCCGCATGCGTCAAATGCTGATGGTGCGGTAAATGATGGTGTAGCTGTACAAGCAATAGTTGCATTAGCACCGGCACTTCCAATTGTCGGAGCCTGTGAGTCTCTTATCGTGATGGTTTGACTTCTTGTTGCCGATGAGTTGCCACAAGCATCTACTGCTCTCCATGTTCTTGTTACAGTCCTCGAACATGATGTTCCAATTGTAACATCCGGGCCTACCGTGCTTACTGTAGTGCCGTTACATGCATCAGAGGCGGTCGGCGCAGTAAATGAAAGTGAGGCTGTGCATTCAATGGTTGCATCAGCACGGGCATTGCCAATGGTTGGCGGTGTATTATCAATAATAGTGATCGTTTGAGATACAATGGCTGAGTGATTACCGGCAGAATCTACTGCAACCCACGTTCTGGTTACTGCTCTTTTGCAAGCGGTACCTCCCGTTACATCAGGGCCTGTTGTGCTCACTATTACGCCTCCCTGTGCATCAGATGCCGTTGGTGCTGTAAAGCTTGGTGTAGAAGGACACGAAATTGTTGCGTTAGCGCCAGCCGGCCCAATGATTGGTGGTATAGAATCAATTTTTTGTGCAAAGCTTTTTGTTGCAAAAAAATTCGCAATGAATAAAAAAATGTAAAATAAATTTTTTTTCATGCATGAATGGTTTTGAAATTTATTAAATTTTGATTCGTAAAGTTTATTTAATATCAGGTTCGTTTCATTGTCTGAAACTTTCGACTTCAATAATTAGATTTGAATAGCAGATCCCATCGCCTTGAATTTAATATATGTTTTATCTATTTTTTTCCGGATGATTTGCCTCGTAACGGACATACGAATGGCAAACAAAATACAAGAACACGACACCAATTATCCATACGAGGTAAAGCCGCGGTAAGCCCTATTGCTGGCCGTCAGACATTGAAAAAAGGGTGTAGAGATGTACCAATCTTTAATAA
The DNA here is from genome assembly GCA_036005185.1 of Chitinophagaceae bacterium. GTDB lineage: Bacteria > Bacteroidota > Bacteroidia > Chitinophagales > Chitinophagaceae > VBAU01. The sequence continues at coordinate 28,186 of DASYQS010000037.1, forward strand.
AATCGATTTTCACAAAAGGGCTACGTGACTAGATCAACAGGATACCAACTTATAAAATTAAAAGCTATCTAAATTGCGAAATATGAAAATGAACGACTGGTAGTTGCCCGCTGACTAACTGAGAATCTCATTTCGTCAATGGTATTAATATAACCGCCTTGTAAAAGGATTTTCCGTTCATTCTTTAAATCGTGATGATAGGCTAACGAAACCGGTCGTTGGTAGAATGGCGATTTGAGAACTGCACGCTTCACTTTAATTTTATTTGAAACAACTTCAAACTTTTAATCTATGACAAGCGCAAATACATCTGTTGAAGTGCCAAGGAAAGTTGACATGGGAGAAAACAGATTGCTGGAAAAAGCGAAAGATTTTGCTGTAAAATACCTTAATGAATTGCCAGGCCGGCGTGTTTTTCCTACGCAGGAATCAATGAAGGAGCTGGAAAAATTGTCAATATCGCTACCTGAATCTCCAACGGATCCCGAAGAAGTGATCGATATATTGAATGCGATCGGTTCAAAAAACACGGTAGCAACAAATGGAGGGAGATATTTTGGATTTGTATTCGGTGGTGCGGTACCCGCATCAGTAGCGGCGAATTGGCTGGCAGGTACCTGGGACCAGAATGTAGCATTCAAAATAACATCGCCGGTTTCTGCGCAACTTGAAAAGGTTACAGGCAGCTGGCTATTGAAACTTTTGCAATTACCTGAAAACTCGGCTACAGGTTTTGTTACAGGTACTACGATGGCAAATTTTTGCGGCGCGTTGTCTGCCCGCCACAGTATACTGAAAAAAAATGGCTGGAACAGCAAAGCGAAAGGCATCATGGGTGCACCGGCTATTCGTGTAGTGGTAGGAGAAGAAGTGCATGCCAGTATGCTGCGTGCATTGATGTTTGCTGGATTTGGAATAGATAATTTGATAAGGGTTCCAACAGATGACCAAGGAAGAATAATTGCTGAAAAACTTCCCGAGCTGGATGCTTTTACTTTTGTTTGTGTGCAGGCAGGAAATGTAAATACCGGCGCTATTGACCCGATAAAAACAGTTTGTCTCAAAGCAAAAGAAAAAGGTGCATGGGTGCATGTAGATGGTGCTTTTGGTTTATGGGCAAGAGCGTCTTCCGAAAAATTTCATTTAGCAGAAGGATATGAATTGGCAGATTCCTGGGCGATCGATTTGCACAAATGGCTGAATGTTCCCTATGACAGCGGGCTTGTAGTGTGCAGAGATGCAAAAATTTTACATGAGGCTTTATCGGTAAGCGCTGCTTATTTGCCTGATTCTGCTGAGGCAGAGCCGAGTTCGTACACGCCAGAATTATCGAGGCGTGCAAGGGGAATTGAATCGTGGGCTGCTATCTATTCACTGGGTAAAAAAGGAGTGGCTGATATGATCGAACGTTGCTGCAACTATGCTCAGCTCTTTGCTTCCAAATTAAAAGATGCAGGTTTTGAAATATTAAATGATGTTGTGCTCAACCAGGTGCTTGTTTCGTTTGGTAGTGCCGAGCTAACAAACAGAATCATAAAAAAAATTCAGGACGATGGAACTTGTTGGTGTGGAGGCACAGTATGGAAGGGAAAAACATCCATGAGAATTAGTGTATCCTCATGGATGACCACAAAAGAAGATATTGAAAAATGTTCGGCTGCTATTATCAACATTGCAAACAAAGAAATTTACGGGTGACAAATTTAGATCTATTTATTTCCCTGCTCTGATCCAAAAAGCGGCCAATCTTTATTTGAAGTGTGCGCCTCCTTTATGATCTTTTCCATCTGCCTTATGATCTCAGGATATTTTGAAGCAACATTGTTTTTTTCCTGCGGATCATTTTTTAAATCATATAATTCAATTAGCGAATTGGCATTTTTGCTTACATTCAATTTCACTGCTTTCCAATCTCCCATTCTTACCGCTTGCTTTCCTCCGGCTTCGTGCAACTCCCAATAAAACCAGGCATGTTGTTTTTGTTTTTTATTCGATAAAATGGGAAGCATTGATATACCATCAATATTTTTGGGAACAGCGGTGCCTGCAAGCTCAAGAAAAGTTGGATAAAGATCATACAAGACAAATGGCGTCGTAACAATAGCATCAGATCGTATCATTTGCTTTTGATAAATAATAAAAGGCACGCGAATGCCGCCTTCATACAGATCTCTCTTAATACCTTTGAATCCGCCATTGCTATTAAAAAAAACAGGATCTCCACCTTTTTCTTTATGAGGGCCGTTATCACTTGTAAAAATCAGCAGCGTATTTTCCTCCATTCCTTTTTCCTTCAACAATTGCATGATCTCACCCACATATTTATCTAACCTTGCTACCATCGCCGCAAATGCGGCATGTGGGTATTTATCAAAATGAGAATTCTCTTCATCCGGTTTAGGTATAGGCACAGGTTGTTCATTAAATTTTTTGACGTAATATTCATACACAGCATCATGCGGTACAATCACATCGGCATGAGGCAATGTATAAGGCAAGTAAAGAAAAAATGGTTGTCCATGTTTTGCATTTAAAAAATTCATGGCTTGAGCGTGAATCAGGTCAGCAGAATAAGCTGAGTCATATTTCAAGTTTCCAGACAAATCGATCCGCTTATGATTATGCCATAAATGATCAGGATAATAATTATGCGCCAGTGTTTGACAATTGTATCCATAAAACTCGTCAAAACCTTTTTTTTGCGGATCACCCGAACTGGTAATAAAACCTAACGACCATTTACCAAAAGCTGCAGTTGTATAACCAGCTTTTTGCAATAATTGCGCAATAGTTATAACGGAATCTGGCAAAGGAACCTGTCCTTCGGGTGATACTCCGCGATTGCCGCGAATAGCTGTATGTCCGGTATGTAAGCCCGTCATAAAACTGCTGCGTGCTGGTGCACAAACAGTAGAGCCGGAATAAAATTGCGTAAACTTTACTCCCATTTTTGCAAGATTGTCAATATTCGGTGTTGCTATTTTTTGCTGGCCGTAGCAGCCAACGTCACCATAACCTAAGTCATCAGCTAAAATAAAAATGATGTTAGGCCTTGAAGATTTTTGGGCTTCAACAAATTGACTAAAATTTAAAAACAAAAACAGAACTACTATTGTCGATATCCTCATTGTTGTTTTGTTTTTAGAGCTTCATAAACTTCTACTTCAAGAATACTCAGCGTTCCTTTTGCTTTTGCGTCATCTCTCATTACTCCATCATCCAGTTTTTTTCCGGATACTTCTAGTCCAATATTCTCTCTTTTATTTGCAGAAGCATCTTTCAATTGAATCCTTATTATTTTACCTATTTGAGGTTTGCATTTGATAGTATAATAACCAAGTGTTGTTTGTGTACTTCCATTGAAAGCTTCTTTGCCATCAACCGTAATGATTAAAGGATATCTTCTTGAGCGAAAATTGTTCAACTTTATTACAATCTCATTTATTGTTGCAGTACGTTCCAACTCATATTCAATCCATGCTGTTGATAAATTACCATCATTCACCCATTCGGTTCTTTCATTGTCGTCGTAGCTGGCAAAGACACTGTCAGCATGCACTCCGGCAGTAGCAGTTATGATGGAAACCGGCGTGCGGGTAACGGTATATGATGGTGTTAAAGGTGTAGGGCCTCTATCCAAACGGCTTTTGAGACCTGCCGAGGGCAATGTCTTGGATAATCCATTTTCCATGACAAATGGTTTTGTCGTTAAATTAAGCATTGCTTCTAATCCCTCCGAAGCTGCTTTAATGGTGATTGTTCCCGGTTGCGTTGTAGAACGGACCAAAAATCTGTTTACGCCATTTTCAACAGGAAAATTTTTTGTCAATATGTAATTACCAGGTCCCATTGCCATTCCGCCTCTCCATTCTGCCGGACCATCTAGGGTATAATTGATCATATTCAGTGCTGTCGGACAGCGATGGCCTCTTGCATCTATCACTTCCACTTCTATTAATACCAGGTCATGTCCATCGGCAACAAAATCGGTTGGTCTCTTTACAACCGTTAACCGAAGCGCAACAGGATTACCAACTGTATTGATCGCATCACTGCAAACCTGTTTATTATTTGCATCATAACCAATGGCGCTAATATTTCCGGGTTTCCACTCTACGTTTTTAAAAGTGAAAAGAAAACCATCGCTTTTTGTTCCATAACCAAGAGATTGACCATTTACTTTCAGTTCAACTTTATCAGAGGTAGAAACCACATAAATATTTTTCTTTACTCCGGGCTCATAGTTCCAGTGGCCTATGATGTGCATGTGATGTTTCTCAGGATTTACCCATCCATCCCACATGACCTGGTTGGCATAAAAATTTTGCTTTTTAATTCTCAGCGCATCTACTTCACCGCTTCTGCGATAGTTCTCTTCACCACGGTGATGTGAATTGGCTTCTGTCCAACCAATGTTCACACCACCACTGCTTACCCGTTTGCCCGTACCCGGTCTTTCGTTCCAAAATTCAAACCAGCGCTTTACATTTTCCACCGCGTGGCTTTCCATATTGCGATTGTATGCAGACGCATCCTGCCCTCGATGCAAGGGTCCCACTCCATCCTGATGATATGGAGGTGTGTAATCATCCCAATATTTTCTTGATCCCTCATCTCTTGAATATTCCATGGCCCAAAGTGGCATGCGAGCACTTTTATTGGTGTATAGCATTTCACCTCCATATTCTGCAATTTTACTGTCCAGCATTTCCCGGCTGCCAATAGCCCTGCCGCCATATGGATCATATTTTTCTTTGATGTCTTTCATGTCCTGCATGTTCGATTCCCGCACACCTTTGTTACCGCTCTCATAAAAAATAATGCTTGGATTATTGCGGTTATAAATGATCGCATCCCTCATCACTGCTTTTCTTTGTTCCCATCTAATCCCTGTTACATCACCTTCTGCATCACCGGCCGGCATGGCTTGCATAAGACCAATGCGATCGCAACTTTCTACATCTTGTTTCCATGGTGTAATGTGCATCCATCTTACTAAATTACCATTGCCTTCCACGATCAGGCCATTGCTGTAATCACTCATCCATGCAGGTACTGATACACCAATGGCTGGCCATTCATTGGTTGTGCGTTGAGCATAGCCATGTATCATGATCACACGATCATTGAGATAGATCATTCCGTTTTTAAACTCTGTTTTGCGGAAACCTGTTTTGGTAGTTACTAAGTCCATGGGTTTTCCATTCATGTGCAATGTAGTTTGCACATCGTACAAATAACCGTAGCCCCAGCTCCAAAAATTTAATCCTATTACGGGTGCGGATGCTTTCACCATTTTTGTTTCATTAGGTGCTATGATAATTTGATCACCATTAAATGTTTTTACTAGTTTGCCATTCAAATCAATAATAGAAACTTTATAGGATACATGTTGTGTTTCATTACTTTCATTTTTTACCTCCGATTCTGCATGGATAACTGCCGACTTTCCTTTGATATCATAATGATCAGCATAAATGTAAACGCCTGTTGTGCCGAGGTTGCTATATAATGGCAGTGTTTGATAAATTTTCGGAACAATATGCAGGTAAACGTTTTTGTTGATGCCACCATAGTTAGCATTGAAGTTTTTATCCTCCCATTGAAATTTGGTTTTTGTAGCTTTTTCCTGATAGTTCCAATCGTTATTAATACGAGCAGATAATATGTTTTCCTCATCACCAAACTTTGAAAGATCGGTTATGTCAAAGCCAAATGCCATAACACCATTTTCGTGAATGCCAATCGGTTTACCATTGAGATAAAATTCACCAGCCTGGCGAATTCCCTCAAACTCTAAAAAAATTTTTTGCCCCTTTGCTGGGGCAGGCAACTTAAAATGTTTTCTGTACCAGGCAATCCCGGTGGAAAGATCAGCAATATCTTTTTTGAAAGCCTCATCTTCATTCCATGCATAGGGCAGTGTTGCACTTTTCCATTCCCTATCATCAAAATTGTTTTGGCATGCCGAAGAATCATCGCAAACAAAAACTTTCCAGCCCGGGTTGAAATTATACTTTATACGCTGAGCAGCGGCGATAATACTCAGCATACAATAACTAATAAGAAAAAAACTTCTGGTTATTGGTGTAATCAACGAGAAGGTTTTTAATGCATCGATCATTTTATAACAGCGATATTGTTATTCTTCGGTTTCACCAAAACAATATTTGGCTTTGGCGGATTTTTCATGCCTTCGCCAAAATAAAAACTTGTATGCGGTGGTTGATTGTATGCCACGTTTTGCCAGGCAATGCTTAAGCGATATTGAGGATCGTGCATCAAGGTATAAAATCGCTTATCAGTAGGAATGCTGGTTGTAAAAATTCTCAATTCTTTGTTATCTGTTGTTCTGTAAATCACTTCTTCTCTCCAATCACCCCAAATATCTGCTGATAAAACGGGGTTTGCTTTTGTACCATTGTTACTTCTGCAGCCGAACTGCGATGCATCAAGCAAGCGATTTGTTTTGGTGTTATTATAATCCCATTTGTCAATGTTGGTATTGTTCAATATTTCACTCAACACATCGCCATCCCAAAAAATTCCCATGTTGCATGCAGGAGTTGTTTCGGCAATTTTATTTCCCTTGCAATCAAACAAACCTGTAATGCCAGCTCCTGCAACCCAGCATTCATAGCCGGAGTAGCGTGGATCAATGTCAAGAGCCAAACCTCTGCCGGGACCCTCCCCATCGGTACCTGCTTTTACCGAGGCTTTTTTCCAAAGCACTTCGCCCGTTTTTGCATCACGAAAATTAGCGCCGGCATCATCAAACCTTTCTTGTATATCGAATACTTCAAGTCCCGGATGCGCAGGGTCAAGATCAGAAACATGCAGCGCATCACCGTGGCCCAATTTTGTTGAATAAAGTCCCTTTCCATTATCATCAATCGTCATTGCTCCAAAAACAATTTCATCTTTCCCGTCATCATCCACATCGGCAATACTTAAATTATGATTGCCCTGACCACGATAAATTCTATTTTCCGGGTGTAATGAATCATCACTATCAAAAGTCCAGAGTTTTGTAAGTTTTCCATTCCGCCAATTCCATGCAGTCAGCACTGAACGTGTGTAATAGCCTCTTGTCATGATTAAGCTTGGAGTTTTCCCATCGAGGTAAGCAATGGCACCAAGAAAGCGATCCATACGATTACCATAACCGTCACCCCACATTTCTTTTAACTGATCTGTCGTTGGCGTAAGAGTGGAAGGGTAACGTGGAGGAATAAAATCGGTTGTGACTAAGGCTTTACCTGTTAATCCATCAAAGATGGTGAGATATTCAGGTCCTGCTAAAATATAACCACGTTCATTTCGCCAATCCTTTGTTGAATCGCCAATTACATTTCCTTTTGCATCTATACTACCATCTGCGGTTTTCATCGCTACTTCGGCTCTTCCATCTCCATCCAGATCATAAACCATGAACTGGGTATAGTGGGCACCTTCACGAATATTTTTTCCGAGATTAATCGTCCAAAGCAAACTGGCATTTAATTTATATGCCTGAAAAATTGGAGGATCGGTCATTCCTGCTTGGCTATTATCATGTGATCTTCCAACCTGATGCAAAACAATTTCATATTCCCCATCGCCATCCAGATCGCCAACACTCGCATCATTGGGTGCATAACCCGCAAGTGTTTGGAGTGGAATAGAGAAATAAGGAACATTTCCCGGTTTTAAAATAAAGGGCTTGCTTGTTTCTGTTTCTTTGCCTTTCGAAATAATTTTTACTAAGTAAGATCTTTGCTGAAGGGTATCCGTATTGTCGTCAATGAAGCTTGTCGTTTTTGTGATTGGTTGTTTGTTTAATTTTTCAGCTTTTCCATTGCCTATGCCACGATAAAGATTGAAAGAAATATTTTCAGGATCAGTCCCCAATAACCGCCAGCTTACAAAAACTTTTCCTTCCGTGTTACGAACAGCTGCTACACCGCGATCCAGATTTTCCATCAGACGCTGTGCATGAGTTTTTGAAATTACAAGACATAAAATTGCAAATGACAAAATTTTTATATCGCTTCTCTTAACCATTTCATTGATCTTTTAATTGAATTGAACTATCGTTTATATCAAACGAATGAGATTTTAATAGGTTGATGATTTCTGCACCTGCTAACAGTACCGGTCCATATCCATGTGCCGCAAAAACATTGGTAGGGCGATAATAGTAAAATATGGGATCGAAAGCCATTCCTGTTCCTACACAAGTTCCTTCAACCTGACCGATCACATTTACTTTTGAAGCAACAGCATTCCATGCTAACAAGCACATAGGTGCATAAGCCATTTTATCAATCCAGCCTTTATTGATTGCCTTTGCAATACAATAGGTGTAGATAGCCGATGCCGAAGTTTCTAAGTAAGAATCATTTTTATCTAATAACTGGTGCCACAACCCTCTGTCTGATTGATAAGACGCCAACCCTTTGATGTGAGCTTGTAGTTGTTCCAATACCGTTTTTCTGTTTGGATGATTTTTAGGCAACACGTCCAGTAACTCCGTCATCGCCATGATAGCCCAACCATTGGCTCTTGCCCAATGAAATTCGGGATGCACTTGCATGCCTTCAACCCAACCATGCATATAAACCCCTAGCTCTTTATTAAACATACGTTTTGAAAATTGCAGCACTTGTTTTACTGCATCATCAAAATATTTTTTTTCGCCTGTTAGTTTTCCTGCCTGGGCAAGAGCCGGAACACTCATGTAAAGATCATCTAACCAGAGGGTATTTTTTTGAGGGCGATTTCGTGCAAGCGTGCCATCACTTAACCGGAATTCTTTAGTTGAAATATAGTTTATATAATTATCAATGATTGGTCTCAAATTTTGTTGGCTGCCAGCACGAAACGTTTTGATCATAGCAGCACACATGGCACCCGCATCATCAAGGGCACGTGGGTCGAT
>DASYQS010000038.1:0-250879 GCA_036005185.1 Chitinophagaceae bacterium
TTTTTCCTCACCGAGTCTCCCAGCCGAGCTTTGCGTGGAGCGGACTCGGTGAATAGTTATTTGTATTTTTACTCATGCCCGTTCCCCTGTTCTCGTTAGTTTGTTCTTGCCTTCAATAAGAAAAATAAAAATTATAGAATGTTGTGCTTCGTTTGCAACGAAGCATCGGCCTCGAAGAGGCCGTTAAACTTGCGCTAAAGAAATGCTGTAGCACAATACGATGTCAATATCGAAGGCATGGTATGGAAAAGCAAGGGCGATGGTGAAAAAAGAAAATATGATTTTACCTATGATGCGGTTAATCGATTAACCAGTGCTGACTTTAATCAATACACCGATGGCAGCTTCAACAAAAATGCGAGTGTGGATTTTAGCGTCAGCAACCTCAGCTATGACATGAATGGAAATATTTTAACGATGAATCAAAAAGGGTGGAAGATCACCGGTTCTTCATTAATTGATGAGCTAAATTACAGCTATCAAACCAACAGCAACAAGCTTGCAAAAGTTACCGATGCAGGTAGCGATCCGAATACAAAGCTTGGTGATTTTAAAGATGGTAGTAATGGAAGCAGCGATGATTATAGCTATGATGTAAATGGCAATCTTACGCTGGATAATAATAAAGCCATCAGTTCCATTACATACAATCATCTAAATCTTCCCTCGATGATTAACGTTACTGGAAAAGGGACGATAACCTACACTTATGACGCTGCAGGAAATAAATTAAAAAAAGAAGTGAATGAAACGGGCAAACCATTGAAAACAACTTTATACATCGGTGGCGCTGTATATGAAAATGATACGCTGCAATTTATTGGACACGAGGAAGGAAGGATAAGATGGAATACACAGACCAATTCTTTCGTCTTTGACTATTTTTTGAAAGATCACTTGGAAAATGTGCGAATGGTTTTGACTGAGGAACAAAAAACAGATGCTTATCCTGCCGCAACAATGGAAATTGCAAATCAAAGTATTGAAGAGGGCTTCTACAGTAATTTACCGGCAACAAGAACCGACGCACCGGGTGGTTACCCAGGGGGAGCACAAAAAGTAGCGAAGGTCAGAGGCGACGGCAATAAGATTGGGCCTGCGATAGTATTAAAAGTTATGGCTGGTGACAAAATTAATTTGATGGTAAACAGTTACTGGAGCGGTGGTTCTCCGGGTTCTGCTCAAAGCCCACTGACTGATCTTGCGGCTGCATTGTCAAACAATGTCGCATCGGTTGCTGGAAATAAAGCTACCAGTGGCGAGTTAACTAGTAGTGGGCTAAGTTTAAATGCGGCTAGTAGGTTTCTAAACAACCAGGGATATGCAACAGGAAAGCCTAAGGCCTATATAAATTGGATATTGCTCGATGAACAGTTTAAACCTGTCATTACAAATGATGGCAAAAACAGTGGATTTGAACAGGTTCAGGGAAGCGGCAGTATTTTTAATCATGTCAGAAATAACTGGGAACTTACAAAAAGTGATTATTTGTATATTTACGTTAGCAATGAAACTGAAAACATTGATGTGTTCTTTGACAACTTGCAGGTAACTCACATCCGGGGACCGTTGATTGAGGAGACGCATTATTATCCGTTCGGATTAACAATGGCTGGGATTAGTTCAAAAGCGTTAAATTTCGGTTCTCCAAATAACAATTGTGGTGAGGACGGCGTGAATATTTCACGCCGTTTTTATTGAAGGCCGCCGTTTACGTTGAAAAATAGCAAGTAAAAAAACATAAGGCGAATAAGAAAGAAACAGAGAAATAGTTTCGCAAAACCATTTATAAAAAACTGGCTGACCCCCTCGATTATTTCGACTTTCTGAACTGCATACTGATCAATTTCTATTCTATGTTCATCACACTATTGCTGACCTTGCTGCCGTACCCTTTCATTCAAGGTTAAAATGCGATTGAACCCTAGTCCAGAATAAAAGGTCTCGATACATTTGACCCTGTTGTAACATGCAAAATATTTTCTATCGAACATTTTTGTAAGTAGTGAATCGGCCCGACCAAAATAAAAATGAAACTTCTCTCTATGTCCTTTTCTAGTTCTATTCATAATCTGATTTAACTTCTCCCCTTGCTCATAAGAATTTTTTGTTACATAGAAGTTACCGACTGAAACTTTATACAAACTTTACTTTTCATTAATCATTCGTTCATATCTCCGTAAGATTCCCTTCACATTGCAGCCTGAATTTCGCCACGTCAAATTCCTCACTGAAACCAAATCAACTTTTATGCTGCTTCAGTTTTTTCCCCGTTGTAAAAAAATCTGTTTTGTTATTTTCTTGCTTACGATGTCATACATAACTATGGCGCAACGGATCGTGAGTGGAAATGTGGTAGATGAAAATCAAAAACCTGTTAGCCAGGCTACGATAGCAATAAAAGGAACTAGCCGGCAGACGCTTACCAATGCTGATGGACAATTTTCGATAGAAGCAAAAGATGACGATGTGCTGGTAATTAGTCATATAAGTTTTTTGCCATTGGAAATAAAAGCTGCACAGGCAAGTCTGATTGCATTAACTAGCAATTCTAAAAACTTAGCTGAAGTCGTAATAACAGCATTTGGCATAAAAAAGGAACTGAGGAGAATTGGTTACGCAGTGCAGGAAGTAAAAGGTGAGGACCTGGTAAAAGCAAGAGATCAAAATCCCATAACCGGTTTAACAGGAAAGATAGCAGGTCTTTCTGTAGGGCCATCTGCTGAATTATTAAGGAAACCTGTTGTTCTCTTGAGAGGAAATGAAATCACTTTATATGTTGTGGATGGAATTCCTATCAGTTCCGACACATGGAATATAAGCCCCGATGATGTCGAATCAGTTACAGTACTAAAAGGCCCCACTGCCGCAGCTTTATACGGAAGCCGCGCTCAATATGGAGCAATCCTTATTACAACTAAAAAAGGAAATAAGAATCGTAAGGGATTCACCGTTGAATTGAACTCAACAAATTCAATTGATAAAGGATTTCTCGCTTTCCCCAGAGTGCAGGACGAATATGGCCCTGGCGAAAATGCCTTGTATGCGTTTGGTGATGGTAAAGGTGGTGGGTTGAATGATAATGACTATGATGTTTGGGGTCCAAGATTTGAAGGACAGCTCATTCCGCAATATGATGGGCAATATGATCCTAACCAAACCTTCACCACAACTTTTCCAGGTGGTCTTAAATACACAGGGCACATCAAACCCACACCCTGGGTTGCTCGCGGAAAAAATAACCTGGATAGATTTTTAAGAACGGGTTTTCAAACCACAAATAATATTTCACTAAACGCAAATGGTGATAATTATAATCTGCGATTTTCACTTTCGCATTCTTATCAGCAAAGTATTATACCCAATATGGAGTTGAACATTAGCAACTTTAATATGTATGGCTCTTTCAATCCCTCGAAAAAATTAAAGATTGAAGCTAATCTAAATTACAACAGGCAGTACACTCCTAATTTTCCTGATGTGGATTATGGTCCCAATAGTTTGATCTATAATATTTCTGTTTGGATGGGTGCGGACTGGGATATACTGGCCCCTGACATTAAAGGTGAATGGCAACCAGGCAAAGTGGGGATACAATCCATTCATGCGGAATACCAGCGTTATCACAATCCATGGTTCATGGTGAATGAATGGTTGAGAGGGCATTACAAGAATGATATCTACGGATATGTTTCTACTAATTATATGATCAATAAAAATTTGAACCTTACCGGTCGTACACAGGTCACAACTTATAATTTATTACGTACTGAAAAAATGCCTTTTTCTGCCCATCCGTACAGCAGGGAAGGGGGCTTGGGAGATTATCGTGAGGACCATAGAAATCTTTTTGAGAACAATACAGAAGTGTTGCTGAATTATAATTACTCAGTTAAAAAATTCCTGAATCTGTCAGGTCTCGTTGGAGGAAACATCCGCTCCTTCATGTATAATTCAAATTTCACTTCTACCGATTATCTGAATGTACCTAATGTTTATAGTTTTAGCAACTCGCGTAACCCGGTTCAGGCAAACAGTTTTGCATCTGATATGAGAGTGTTCAGTGCTTATTATTCGCTCGATGCTTCTCTAGATAAATATGCAACTATTTCCTTTACCGGCAGAGTTGATAAATCGTCTGCTCTTCCCAAAAATAATGACAGCTATTTCTATCCGAGCATTTCAGTGGCTTCAGTTATTTCAGACTACATCAAATTGCCTGAAACAATTTCATTTTTTAAGATCAGGGGTTCATATGCAACGGTACATGGCGATGCTACATCAGCTACGATTGGCTTAGCTCCTTTCTCAACAATCTCAGCATTTGGAAATACCCCTTCGGGCAATTCATTATATGATTATCCCCTTGACTATGGCAACAATTATATTTCACCCTATGGCGGGCCAGACTATTCTTTAGCTGCTGCTTACTCAACAGGTAAACCTTATAACGGACAGTCTGCGGCTTATTACTCCAGCAATCTTTACGATCCGGAAATTAAAACCTTCAATCGTGTGAATTATGAAGAAGGATTTGATATTCGTTTTTTGAAAAACCGTGTTGGTTTAAGCGCTACTGCTTTTCAATATATCGATGGTCCAAGAATTTTGCAAAACCCTATTTCTACAGCTACAGGATATAGTTATTATTTTCTCAATGCACTCAAAACAAAAAAGACAGGATACGAATTTTCTCTATCGGGAATGCCGATAAAAACAGCAAAAGGGATCAACTGGGATATTTTAGTAAATGTTTCTACTTTCCAGGATAAATATGAAGAGCTGCCTCCCGGTCAAACCGTGTACAATACTTTCTTCAAAAAAGGTGATCGTGTAGATAAATTTTACAGCAGTGCTTTTGTAAGGACTCCGGATGGTCAAATCATTAATGATGCCGCCGGCAAGCCACTGTCCAATCCTGTAGCCCAGTTTCTGGGATATCTGAATGCAAAATACCAATGGAGCATCTATAATAAAGTTTCATGGAAAAGTTTGTCCTTAGGTTTTCAGTTTGACGGAAGTGTTGGGGGTGTTACTACTGATTACATGCATAATAAAACCATGCGCGGCGGAAGAAATATTGAAACAGCAGAAGGTGCAATTGGAGTTGCCAGAAAATCTGATAACGATCACGCAGGTGATCCCAATTACAAGGGAGCTTATGTGGGAGAAGGCGTGGTCGTTTCAAATGGTGTTGCTATTAATTATGACGGACAAACAGGGGCTATTCTGAATTATAAAGATTTGCAATTTGCTGCTAATACCCATACTACCCAGGTTCAGGATTATCTAAGTAAATATTATAACATAAATGAAGCAAACCTGATGAGCAAGACTTTTGCAAAGCTCAGAGAGATTACTATTAGTTATGATCTACCTTCGAAACTGCTAAACAAAACATTCATCAGCAGGGCCAGTGTTTCATTGGTTGGAAGAAATCTTTTGTATTTCTATAAAGACAAACGCTTTAAAGATGTAGATCTTGACCAGTACAATTATTCAACCAGCGGCACGGGTTTACAATCGCCTACGACACGGCGTTATGGTTTCAACATAAATGTAGTTTTCTAAATTTTAAATGAAATGAGCCATAAAATTTTCAAGCTATTATACCAAACAGCGATGAAAATTTTATGACGAATTCCATCTGACCTTTTTAAAAAAATAAAAAATACACAGATGAAACAGAAAATGAAAAAGTATAATCATATTTTTCTTATAGCAAGTTTTATTTTCATTGTTGCGGGCTGTAAGAAAACTTTCGAGGAAATGAATGTAAATGAAAATAAACCGACAAGTGTTCCTCCCGCTCTGCCGTTCAACGGTATTCTAAATGATATGTATGATGCACCCTATACAATGTTCGAGCGATGGAGCCAATACTATTGTTGTAATTATGACTATTACGGAAATAACCGTTATGATTTTGGTTCCGGTACTAACTATTTCAGCACCTTAAAAAATGTAACGAAGATGGAAGAAAAAGCCTTGAAAAATGGCGCCGGTACACTAAATCCTTACTCTGCTCTCGCGAAATTTTTCAAAGCATATTTTTTTACAAAAATGAGTTTGCAGATGGGTGATATTCCCATGATAGAAGCTTTGAAAGGTAGTGGAAACCTTACACCGAAATATGATCCGCAAAAAAATGTGTTTAAACAAGCATTGGCATGGCTTGATACAGCGAATACAGAATTAGGTCAGTTAATCAGTTCTAATAACCTTACATTAAGCGGTGATATTTATTTCGATAATAATTTATCAAAGTGGAGAAAGGTTGTAAACACGTTCAAGCTTCGGCTGCTTGTTAATCTGAGTAAAAAAGCCAGTGATGCCGATTTGAATATAAAGCAACAATTTTCCGCTATACTGAGCGACGCGAATAAATATCCGTTGATGACAAGTATGAGTGATAATATGCAGTATGCATTCATTCATCCAACCAATGATTATCCTATGAGCCCGGATAATTTTGGTTTTGATGCATTACGTTATAATACGTCGGCAACATATATCAGCTTACTAACACAAACAAGTGATCCCAGAGTTTTTGTAACAGCAGAACCGGCAAGCGCAATAACAGCAGGAGGAACTAGTCCTACCAGTTTCAGTGCATTTGTGGGTGCACCTCCGGGTGAAGACCTGGGCATTATGTATGTAAAAGCAAACAGCGGCCAATATTCATTGATCAATCGCAGGCGTTATTATCAAACTTACACAGGCGAACCAAGCATACAAATCGGTTATCCTGAAATGCTTTTCAATATAGCAGAAGCAATTAATCGTGGATGGATTAGTTCAGGTCCTTTAGGCAATGCAGAAGCCCATTACAAAGCAGCTATCAAGGCTTCTATGGCATATTACGGAATTCCAGAGTCAGGATCTTTCAGTGCTTATTTTCTTCAATCGGGAAGCCCGGGTACAACAGCAGTGTATAACAGTTACAGTGTGAATTTTAATTTTGACACTTTTTACAACCAGGTTGGTGTTCTATATGCGGGTGATAATGCTTCCGGCCTGACGCAAATATTAAAAGAGAAATATATCGCTCTGTTTCGCCATTCAGGGCTTGAATCATATTTCACTTATAGAAGAACTGGCGTGCCGATATTTACAACAGGACCTGGCACTGGAAATGGTTCCAGAATAGCCATGCGCTTTAAGTACCCTGGTTCTGAAACCAGCGCCAATGCTGATAATTACAAAGCCGCATTGCAATCACAATTTGGTGGTAATGATGACATAAATGGAATGATGTGGATTCTTCAATAGACTTCTCGTAGCAAGCATAGCAGTTTTCTCAGGGCGATTCTTTTCTAAGTTTCGCCTTTTCAAAATCTTAAATTACACCATGAAGAAAATATTTTTATCCTGTTTATTTGTTGCATCATTTCATTACTTATTTGCCCAGGCAAAAACAGAAAATGTCATTATTGTTACTCTTGACGGGTTCCGTTGGCAGGAAGTATTCGGCGGTGCTGATAGTGTGCTGATCAATGATAGTACATATGTTCGGGATACAGGTTCATTAAAACAACAGTTTTGGGCATCTTTAGCAGAAGATCGAAGAAAAAAGCTTCTCCCTTTTTTCTGGACTACTATTCAATCGCAGGGTCAGTTGTATGGCAACAGATGGAAAGAAAACAAAGTAAATAATGCTAACAAATACTGGTTCTCATACCCTGGGTACAATGAAATATTTACAGGCTATCCTGATGATAGTGTCAACTCCAATGATAAAATATGGAATAAAAATGAAAATGTGCTCGAGTTTATCAATCGTCAATCAAATTATAAAAATAAAGTTGCCGTATTTGCTACATGGGATGCGTTTCCATACATATTGAACAATCAGCGAAACGGGATTTTTGTGAATGCGGACGTAGATACCCTGAAGTTCAATACACCACAATTAAAACTTATTAATGAAATGCAGTTTCTTACGACCAAACCAGTTGGAGTGAGGCCCGATATATTTACCTATTTTGCTGCCCGTGAGTATTTGAAAGCATTCAAACCGAAGATACTCTACATTGCATTTGATGAAACTGACGACCTGGCACATGCAGGTATGTATGATCAGTATCTTGCCGCCGCCCATGCAGAAGATGCCATGATCGCTGATCTTTGGAAAATAGTACAATCAATGCCGGAGTATAAAAATAAAACTACACTAATCATTACCTGTGATCATGGCCGTGGCGATGCAGTAAAAAAAGAGTGGAAGCATCATGGCGAGAAAATAAAAGATGCAGGGCAAATCTGGATTGCAGCAATGGGACCAGATACTTCGCCCGCAGGTGAAATACAAACAAAAGAGTTATTGTATCAGAGGCAGATTGCTACGACTGTTGCTGCATTATTAGGAATGGAATTTAAACCCGACCATCCTGTGATGAAACCAATTTCAACTATTTACAGTAAATGATACTTTATGAAAGCTGATCAAGCACGATCTGTTGTTGACGAAATTTTTTCTTTGTACGACCAATATGGCGCTGCTGATTACATCGGCGAGCCGGTTTCACAAATTGAGCACATGTGCCAGGCAGCTCAATTGGCAGAGGCTGAGGACTATGATGAAGAGGTGATTCTTGCTGCTTTTTTTCATGACATTGGGCATTTGTGCGAACACATTTTTTCTGTTCAATCGATGGATGGCTATGGCACAGTGGATCATGAAAGTCTGGGAGGTCAATACTTACGAGATAAAGGCTTTTCAGAAAAAATTGCCAGGCTTGTAGAAAGCCATGTGGAGGCAAAGCGTTATCTCACATTTAAATATCCAGATTACTATAATAAACTTTCTGAAGCCAGCAAGATTACTCTTGATAAGCAAGGAGGAATAATGGATGAAATAGAAGCTCAACAATTTGAAAGAGATCATCTTCAACCTTTATTTATTAAAATCCGTGAGTGGGATGATAAAGCCAAGATTGAACAGATTCCTCTTCCCTCACTTGACATTTACAAACAAATGGCTTTACATCATTTAATGAGACAGAATTAATGTTTTCTTCATTTATAATTTAAGAATGGTTTGCAATTGAAATGTAGCTTTCACTAAAATTAATTGTATGCCGGTAAAGCTAGTAGTGTTTGATATGGCAGGTACGACAGTGATAGATAAAAATTTTGTGGCTAATGCTTTTCAGAATGCTTTTAAAAAGCAGGGCATTATAATCTCAACCGAAGAAATCAGTCCTTTAATGGGTTATGAAAAAAAACTAGCCATTCAAATGATGCTGGAAAAGCATGGTGTTGATTTTGATGACGAACTGATTCAAACTATTTATCATGATTTTATCGAAGAGATGATTGATTTTTATGAATATTCTCCCGAGGTAAAAGCAGCGCCGGGCGCTGAAGAACTTTTTCAGCATTTAAAAGAACATTCCGTAACAGTTGCATTGAATACAGGCTTTCCAAAAAGCATAGCCGATGCGATTATAAATCGTTTTCAATGGGTTCAAAAGGGATTGGTTGATGATTATATAGCTAGTGATGAAGTTGAAGAGGGAAGACCTCATTCATATATGATTGATAAATTAATGTACAGGTCGGGTATTGATGATCCTGCGCTGGTAGCAAAAGTGGGTGATACTGCAGTGGACATTGAAGAAGGAAAAAATGCCGGCTGCAGTTATGTAATTGCAGTTACAACCGGCGCTTATAAGAGCGACCAGCTAGAGGAATTTCGTCCTACGCATGTTGTAAATAGTCTGTCTGAAATTCACTTTCTAATCATGTAATGTCTTCATCGATTGCACATAAAAGGTCGTCATGGCTCCCTGCTTTATTAACTGCATTATCAGCTTTTTGTGTTTACACTTGCATGTATGCTTTTCGAAAACCATTTACAGTAGCTGAATATGAAGGCATATATTTTTTGGGCATTCAGTATAAAATATGGCTGGTTATTTCTCAAACAGCCGGGTACACTATCAGCAAATTTTTTGGTATAAAGTTTATTGCTGAACTAGGAAATAAAAACCGTACCCTCTTTATTTTAAAATTCATCGGCATAGCATGGCTGGCTTTATTGTTTTTTGCCGTGGTGCCTGCGCCATACAATATCGTTTTTCTGCTGATTAACGGATTCCCTTTGGGAATTATTTATGGGCTTGTATTTAGTTATCTTGAAGGTAGGAAGACAACGGAATTTCTTGGGGCTGCATTGGCTTCCAGTTTCATTTTTGCATCAGGTTTTGCGCAAAGCGTTGGAAAATTTATTATGGTTGAATGGGGTGTTGATCAGTGGTGGATGCCATGGGCAACGGGCCTGATATTTTTATTGCCGCTGTTGTTTTTTACATGGCTACTTGAAAAAACCCCGCCGCCCAATGAAAATGACGTGTTGCTGAGAACCGAACGAAGCCTTATGAATAAAAAAGAAAGGGTTGATTTTTTTAAAACTTTTTTTCCGGGTTTGGTCACATTGATAATAGTGTATGTGATGCTTACCATCATGCGGGATTACAGAAGCAATTTTGCAGCTAATATCTGGAAGGAAACAGGTCATGAAAACGCGATTTCCGTTTTTACGAAAACTGAAATTCCCGCTTCAATATTGGTTTTGTTACTGATGAGCTTACTGGTATATATCAAGAGGAATATCACGGCTTTTATGATAAATCATTTTCTCATCATCATTGGTTTTATTTTGTCATTGATCGCTACTTTCCTCTTTGAGTACAACCAGCTTTCCGCATTTTGGTGGATGACGATAACCGGTATAGGATTATATATGGGCTATGTGCCTTTCAATTGCATGCTGTTTGAAAGATTGATCGCTACATTCAGATATATCAGCACGGCAGGTTTCATTATTTATGTGGCCGATTCTTTCGGCTATTTAGGAAGTGATGTAATATTGCTGGTAAAAAATTTTAGCCGCATCAATATTTCATACAGTGATTTTTTTGTAAAAATGATCTTAATAATTTCATTAATTGGCATTTCTCTCACTATTTTTTCTTCCATCTACTTTAGAAAAAAATATCAGCGATATTTCAATATTCCTTCAAATTTAAGTTATGCATAAAACCGCAATAGTTGTGGGCGCAGGTATTGTAGGTCTTGCAACAGCGAGAGCCTTGGCAGTAAGAAAATATGATGTAAAGCTCATTGAAAGAAACGCACGGGCCGTCGGAGCATCCGTAAGGAATTTTGGAATGATCTGGCCTATTGGTCAGCCTGATGTTAAATTGTATGAAAGGGCATTATTATCGGCAAGCATCTGGAAAGAGATCTGTAATGATGCAAACATCTGGTATGATGAAGCTGGCTCTTTACACTTGGCATATAATGGCTATGAATGGAATGTACTGAACGAATTAGCCGATGTGTACAAGCATCGTCAGTATAGGCTGCTTTCACCCGATATTGTCGCGAAAACTTCACCAACCGTTATGGAACAGAAGTTACTGGGCGCATTGTATAGCCCACGGGAAATAATTGTTGATCCAAGAGAAGCACTAAAAATGATTCCGGTTTATCTCAACGAAAAATATGGGGTTGAGTGCTTATGGAATAAAACAGTGACAGAAATTAATTATCCATCTGTTTTTACAGCCGATGAGGAATACCATGCTGATGAGATTTATGTTTGCTCTGGTGCTGATTTCGAAACTTTATATCCATCATTTTATTCAACCATACCTGTTACAAAATGTAAATTACAGATGATGCGAATGTCAGCGCAACCGGAAAATGATCGTATTGGCCCCGCATTATGCGGTGGATTATCATTAGTACATTATAAATCGTTTGAGGCTGCTGCTTCGCTAACGGCATTAAAAGAATATTTTGAAAATGAATACCCGGAATATTTGAAATGGGGTATTCATGTAATGGTATCGCAGAACCAGGCCGGTGAATTAACAGTAGGCGATTCGCATGAATATGGGCTAACACATGATCCTTTTGATAAGCGCTTCATCAACCAGATGATTCTTGATTATTTAAAAAAATTTGCAAGATTTAAAGACGAAACGATCATTGAAACATGGAATGGCATTTATCCGAAATTGACGAATGGAGAGACCGAACTTGTTTTGCAGCCGGAGGAAGGGGTAACAATTATTAATTGCCTTGGCGGTGCCGGTATGACTTTAAGTTTTGGATTATGTGAGCAGATTGTCAGTAGATGTGTGAAATATTCAATGTCATAAAATATAAGCCTTATAGCATTACCTCCTTATTATATTTTGCCCTTGTATTCCATTGGCGACTTTGAAGCACCTGCAATTTCATTTAATGAAATAGCATGTGAGATACCTCTATTGAAATTATAAAGCGCCGCATTAAAGATTTTGAAGCATTCGTCTTTCGCCATCATCTTTGAAAGATATCGTAAATGGTTTTATTCTCGACTTTCAATTCAATTCTTACATTTCTAACATCCTCATCCGTTATTTGACTTTTGATATCTCTTAAATGGCGGCGAACTCTTTCACTGATTGTTTCGAAGCCAAGTTCTCTGTGTTCTTTCTTTTCCTGAGGTTTCTTTTTATGATCTGTTACCATATTTTAGAATTAAAGAAAAATGTATGCCAGGGTTAGGAACAGAGGCGCAATGTATTACGATTTTTTGAGGAAACAAATGATCGATAAAAACATAATATAGTATTGACACACTTGCTATAATTCGTTTTCTTGGAACTTTTGATTAAATATTAGAAAGAGGTTGAAAAGCAAATTGTATTCCGCCGGTTTTTCAATTGATAGCCGGTGATATCATTGTGTTTGAGGGTGATGAAGTATTCTAGTTATTAGAACACATTGAACCCAGAACACCGTGTTTTTTAAGAAAAAATTCGGCAATTTTGTTGAGGTCAGCTATAAATTGGTTCGAACTTGGCACCCTCAACTCGACAAAAACCCACAGGTAGAGCCTGTGGGTTTGTTATTTTAACTTCAATCATTTTTTATAGAACTTAGTTATGAAAATGAAAAAGCAACTTATATTATTTGTCTTCAATATTCTATTAATAACAGTTTTTTTTATATTACCTCAAAACCGGAAATGGCTGAATGAAAAGGTTTTTGTTTACTTGAAGGAGTTTAAAAAACAAAAAGAAGATCTGGACTTAGAACACCGAAAGATCGAACGGTGGAGAACAGATTATATTTATTCAAAAGCCATTTCGGACTCTCTTAAAAAAAAGAGTATTAAAGCGGCTAGCTTGGTTCTTCTCCCTCCAACGAATTACTTTAAGCATTATGGAGTCGACTTTCATGTTCCCGAGCCTGCCGTATTCTATTATTATACTGGTGTTAGAACCATTTGGGCTAATAGTGGGAAAGCCGCCAACGCCACCTGGCGAGTAGGAGTAAAGAACGGGAAGATTGCTATTGATACGGTAGTGAATTCAAAAGATCTGCAGGATTCAATTACCCTTTTCAAAAAAATGGGAGTTAGTTTATGAGCTCCATTTTCACCATTTTAATTTTGACTTTTCTACAATTTTTTACGGGTTCTGGAGTATTGTCTTTATGCGGAATAAGATTAAAGCCCGGTCTTTTTCTGCCACTGGCCATCTTACTTGGGATAGCCGTCTTTTCTATAATTCCTTTTTTGCTGCAATTATTTTTTATTCCGTTAACAGCTGCCAACATTTTTATTTCATTGCTGTTAACATCTGCTGCACTCAATTGCAGATTCAGGCGAAGCATTCAACAAATAAAATTTTTATTTCGAAACGCTCATTTTGGATTTAAGCTATACCACATACCTTTTTTAATAGTGATCTCTTTTATCGTTTTCATTAGTGCATGGCGATGTTATTATTTTCCGCCTACTCCGCGGGATCTTACTTCCGGTCCTGAAGTAATAGCTGAATATACTGTAAAGGAAAAAAACATGATCAATTCTGTCTTTACTGTAAATCTGGAAACGACCAACAATCAATTTAAACCTCCATTTATTACGTCTCTTCAGATCATTTATAAATATGCCGGGTTTCCCTTCGGACAAATTTGGTTAAGCGCTGTTTTTATCAGCTTTTTAATTTTTTTATACCATGCTCTTCTCTTACGTATTCATAGTTTAGTTGCAGGGCTGCTTATAATTTTTTTTGTCGCTATTCCAGAAATGTATGCATATAGTTTCATGGTCTTGTTTGATTACAGCAACGCCGTTTTCTTCTTTCTTTCTATTTATTTTCTGTTCGACTATCTTAAAACACGGGAAAAAAATAAAATAGTTCTTGCTGGAATATTGATGGCTATTGCAACTTACATTCGATCCGAGACCCTGATATTCGCTGGGCTTGTTATGTTCTTTCTTTTATGGGATGGTATGAAGAAAAAAATTCGCCTCCCTAATTTATTTATGTCCTGCGCTTTGTTTTTATTGCCCTCTGGGTTACTGTATTTATTGTCTATTAAAATTTATATTGATTTTTATTTGCCTGCGTTTTACAATATCGAATCCCAGCTAAATCCTCATCTTTTTGATTTTAATCTTCTTTTTAAACGTTTTAAGGATATGAATAGTAAACTTTTGTTTAGCCACTACGGAATTCAACTTTACGCCTATTTTATTTTTATTTTTCTGTTGATTTTTATTTTGGATAAAATATGGAGCCGCAGTAACAAACAATCCAAGAATTGGCTTTATGCTTTATTATTAGTTTATTTTGGCTATCCTCTTATTGGCCATTTACTGCCATTATTGGATATTGATAATTCGACCAAGCGAGGGCTATTTAAAATTTTTCCTTTTATGCTGTTGTATATGGCAAGTAGCTCTGTGCTTATAAAACTATCAAATCGAATAAAGAAATGGGAAGGTAAAATGCCTGCTCCTCAGTTTAATGGCGAATAATACTGTTGCATTTTTAAGTTCTGCGTAGAAACAATAAATTCGTGCTTCATTTCGGGCAGTAGCGCAGCCCGGTAGCGCACTACGTTCGGGACGTAGGGGTCGCTGGTTCGAATCCAGTCTGCCCGACGGTAAAGGTTCTGTAAAGGAACCTTTTCATGTTTTATGTATATATAGAATGAAAGATAAAAAAAAATATTGTTGTCTCTTTATATTTTGATAACTTGATAGGACAACTAGCCAGAATGGAATTCATTTTCCCTGCAACGGTAATTTGGAATGGAAAAAAATATCAGTATAAAGTCTACAAATTTAAATTGACCCCAAATCAATACAAGGCTGAACTAATATACTCAACAGATAAATATCCAATTACTGAAATCACTTTCACAAAAGATAAAGGCGGATGGAAAACGCCATTAAAATCCAAAATCGCACAGCATCTTGTAGAGGTTTTAGGCAATGATATTGAGCATTGGGAAAATTAAAATCGTTGGTCCCGGCCTAGCAACAGGCTTTATACCAGCTGTTATAAAACAATCATTTGTCTTTCTGGATCTTTAAATCAGAAAAGAAACCTTCTGTTCCTACATCAACCCACAGTCCAATCGTTCCTGAGGAATTTGCTCCATGTTTCAAATCGCTTACAATCAGTGATGGCTGTTTATTATCGTTTATAAAAAGCCTTGCATAATTGTCGATTACTACAATCTTCAATTTTATCCACTCATTTAATCCCATATCTGCATATGATTCATATTCTCCCGGAGCTTCTTTTCTAAGTCGCTCAAACTTGTATTCGGGAAAAGAAAAATATTGAATAGAACGATTTCTTCTTAGTTGGTTGTTGGCTCTTCCATTAGTCGGACGGACATAGATGCTTTCGAATTTTGAGTTACTATCGTTTATTCTAAAAGCAATTCCAATAAAACCTCGCGCCAGCTCTGGCGCATTGGGCAGAAGTCTGCTCAATACTTTAACTTCAATGGTACCGTTTTTGAAATCAATTCCTTTTATTTTAGCAAAAGTTGGTTCATCAAATTCTTTTATAGCAGAATCTTTTATGACCTTCACTACCTCTTTTCCCATCAACTTTTCGATTGACATTGATACGTTAACTGCTTCAAGTTTGTTTTTGTCTAATTTGACGATCTGTGAGTGCAAACTAATTAAATCTATAAGGCAACAACAAATAAATGAGAATATTACTCTTTTCATAATTCGATTGGTTAGAATATAAATGCTTACCTCTAATTGAGTCATATAAAATGTATATCAAAATCAAGAATTTTGAGTGTCACCCCAAACTTGCTGCTAACTCAATATACACAAGTTCTTGTTCCAATTTTACTTGGGTCTCCCATTGTTGTATAAAACTGCTAATTGCCTTTAATTTATTAAAAACAGATTCGATATTTTCCAGTCCTTCCAATGAAGGTTCCTATAGAAAGATTCATAATAAAATTTATTGCAAAAGAGTTTTGTGTTTTGAATACAGACAAGAATGAACTAAAAAAAATTGTCTCTGGATTTTTAAGGTCCCTGAGATAATTTTACTGATTTTCAGAACTAAATTGTTCTTCAATATAACTACCTATGACTACAGCTAAATCGTCATTCCCTTGTGGTATTGATATCCAACACAGGTTATTATTCTTATCTCTAACCTGGGTAATAAATATAGGCTCATGCCCTGGAAATTCTACTGCGCAAATATGATTTTTTAAAGATATGATCTCCACGAATGCAATTTTCTCCCCAATGGTAACTTGAAATTTTTTTTGTCTTTCTTCATTGGGATCCTTATTCATTTTTTAAAAGCTACAAAACTTATACCTCACCGGTTTATGAGATTAAATTTTGATCTGATATTTTATAATTAAAATTTTTCACAATCACTTTTTTTTTCATTCTCCTTACTTATCTTCATGTTTCGACCGCTTTTCAAGCCGGAATTTTACATACAGATTTTTAGCCACTAATTTCTTGTCAACACTAGGCCCGGTTTGGGGTTTACCATTACCAATTGTATTATTTCTATTTAGGTTTTTAGCCTATAACAAGAGTTTATCGGCTGAATTTGCATTAACTAATTACATAAAATGATTGTTTTTTCATATGAGTTTGAATTTGGATGATCTACTACTTAAAGCCGTTTTTGAAACAATTTCAAATGAGGTACAGGTGCTTGAAGCGGTAAGAGATACGAACCATGTTATTACTGATTTTAAATATCTGATGGGAAGTAAAGCCGTTCATGGTGGCAATGAGGATCTCAGTGGCCATTTTATTCTGTCTGTATATCCTTGGAAAAAAGAGACCGGTCTTTTTGACCAGTTTGTAAAAGTGGTTGAAAGTGGTGAACCGATTGATGTGATCTTTAATCTTGTAGAAAATGATTTGAATAAATGGTATCATATTAAGGCAAAAAAATTCAATAATGGGCTTGTTGTATATAAGGAAGATGTAACCATGGCAAAACAGGCTGAAGAAAAGATTATGCAGTTAAATAGAGCTTTGTTTACAAAAAACAGGGAATTAGAAGCTTTAGGCTCTGAATTGAAAACTTTCAATACGATTGCTGCAAATGATTATAATGAAACGTTGAAGAATTTGTACAACTCCATGGAGTTTATTGTAAATAACGATGCCAGAAATTTATCCGACGCTGGAAGAGCAAATATCAGGAGGGCACAGGCTGCTATACAAAAAATGAAATTGCTAACTGATGATATTATAGCTTTTTCAAAAATTCATTCTGAGGAACAAATGACCCATGTTGATCTCAACGAGTGCCTTGCCATTGTTTTAAACGGTCTTGATGAAAAGATTAAAATTGAAAAGGCAGTGGTTCTAACTGATCAATTACCTGTTATCATTGGTTATCCTCCATTAATCTCGCTTCTTTTTTATCACCTGATCAGTAATGCTATTAAATTTAGAAAAGAAGAATTAAGCCCTATTATTGAAATCAGGCATTCGGTTGAAAATGGTGCCAACATTGAACATTCGGCTGCCATAAAAGATGTTACTTATAACATGATATCAGTGATTGACAATGGAATTGGCTTTGACCCGCAGGAAGGAGAAAAAATATTTACCATGTTCTATCGCTTGCACGAAAAAGGCAAGCAGAAAGGATCGGGGATTGGGCTTGCCATTTGTAAAAAAATCATGGATTTGCACAGTGGTTTTATTGCTTCAGAATGCACGCCAGAATGCACAACCTTTAAATGCTATTTTCCTGCTCAAAAAACATCATAAAGCTTATACAATCTCTTTCAATCTTTTCACTAGTAAATTTATCATACTAGGTTTTTGAATACATCTATAAGCTCCTAGTGCCATTGCCTCTTGGCGCATTTCTTCACTAATATAATTTGAATACAAAATGATTCTGCTGTTCTCGAGCTTTCTTAAATTCCTTAATTCTGAAAGACAATCGAGACCATTTTCCCTTGGCATATTGAAATCAATAAAAATATACTCCGGAGAATTGTACTGTAAATACTCAAGGGCATTATTTAAATTTTTGGCCAAAGAGCATTTGATCGCTTTATCGATTGTGTGCAATGCATCCTCAAAAACTTCAAATTCATCTTCATCATCGTCAATTAATAATATTTTTCTCGTCATGACAATTAGTTGTTTTAATTGTAAAACACAAATCATAGTGTACGATTGAAATCTAAAAGGGAAAATAAACAGGAATGTAGTGGCAAACTCTAAGGAGATGTTTAGAGTTCGTATAATAAAATTAGGTGTATTCTTCTCTTAAAAAAAGCTTTTTTAAATTACAATTGAATGACAAATGCGGAAGGTGTAACTGAATAACTAAGGTTTTTTCCTTAATGATTGAAGAGAAAGGATGAAAACTGGAAGATTGCTAACCTAGTATGGATAGTTGAAGATAATTGTTGGGGCATTGCCGGTTTTTGTTTTAACAAATTTTGTGAACATTTGACTTTTTTCATCAAAAGTTTTTTGCCATAGCTTCTTTGTATCTGGGTTTCTTTTCCTTATTCTCTATCTTTTTAAACTTCCACCATAATGATTATAGCTTGTAAAGACATAAAATCCTTTGCTTAACTTCATCTTTTTTATGGTTATAGTTCTCCAAATTCTTTTTGTATTAGGGTTAATAGTTCTGATCATACTGTTTGTATTCAAAACAAAAAGAATAGCGGACATCATTCCGTTACCTGATAATTACAAGCTGCTGTTGAATGATTATGTGAAGTTTTACCAGCAACTCGATGAAGATGGAAGGAAAAAATTTGAAGAGAGGGTCCAGCATTTTCTTTCCGCCGTACAAATAACAGGGGTGAACGCGATAGTTGAAGATATTGACCGGATATTTATTGCTGCAGGTGCCATTATCCCTGTTTATTCTTTTCCCGATTGGCAATATGTAAACCTTCATGAGGTTTTGCTATACCCCGGAACATTCAATGAGGATTTTGATCAGGCTGGAATGCATCGTCCCATTACGGGAATGGTAGGCTCGGGCGCCATGCAAAATGTGATGATCATTTCAAAATGGCAATTGCGGCAGGGATTTATTAATAACCAAGATAACCGCAACACCGCCATTCATGAGTTTGTTCATTTGATCGATAAAATGGATGGAACAATGGATGGCGTTCCGGAAATTATTTTGGAAAGACAATATATAAACCGATGGATAAACTTAATGGATATAACCATTCAGCAAATGCGAAGACAAGGTTCAGATATCGATATGTATGGCGCTACCAATCAAGTAGAATTTTTTGCAGTTATTTCGGAGCATTTTTTTGAGCGTCCTGATCTATTAAAAGCTAACCACTCGGAATTACATGAAATGCTGGTGAGAATATATAAGACGGCAGGATGACAATGTTGTGTGAAGGTTATAACCAACCAAGTACCTTACTTCTCAGAGTAATTCCATATCCAACCGTTATCATGTTTATCAATTCGCCCTAGACAGGGGAAATCAAAATGAAATGCATTCACAAGCATATTTTCTTTATAAGCTAATTCAAGAAGTTTAACTCGTGATTGTTTCGCTTTTTCATGATCTAGGTCATAATTAGTTTGCCAGTTTAACCTCTCAATATGAAGCGGGTGAAGGAAGCTGTCAGAAATATACAATAGATGCTTCTTTTCAGAATGAATGATTAATGCAATCTGTCCTGGAGTATGTCCATCAGCTTTCACTGCTGTTATTCCCGGCAACATATCAACGAAGTCATTTTTAATTAATTGCAGATTACGTTCTTTTAGCTTTGTAATGTTCTTTTCGATAAAGTATTTGAACTGGGCTGGCTGATTATCCGACTGTGTTGAATGCCAATAACCCCATTCGTGTTCGTGCATGTGAAATCGTGCGTTGGGAAAATTCAATTTGTCGTCTTCTGAAAATATTCCGCCAATATGATCGGGGTGAAAATGCGTAATGATGACATCGGTGATGTCTTCTTTTTTTATATTCTCTTGCTGCAACAACTGGTGTAATCTGCCCTTGAACAAAATTGAATTACCCCTAACAATGATCGGTTTTTCCGAAAAACCGACACCGGTATCAATGAGTATTTTTTTATCATCGTGTTGAACCAATACTGCTATAAAAGGGGAGGGGATATTGTCCGCCGTTATGTGATATTTATTCAATGATTGATTCAGCTCCTCTTCTTTTGCATTCATAAAAAAATCCTTTGCCAGGTATTTGAACATGTAATCTCGGAATACAGTACACTCAAGTTTTCCAATCTTGATTTTAACAACATCATCCGTAAAAAACCTGGTTTTAAAAATATTGAACCGTTCAGCATGAATAAAAGGAAGTGCGCCAAATAAAATTGAGTTGCTTCTAAGAAATTCTCTTCTTTGCATTGGATAGCGGTTTTTTGTTAATAGTTTTTTGTTGAAATGCTGTTGATTAAAGAGAAAACTGAATAGAGATTAACAAAGGTTACTGTGATTAAACGAAAGGTATGGAATTTTGTGGTTTTATTTTTACGCCAGAGGTCACAAAGTTTCTACACAGAGAGCACAGAGATTTTTCGGTTGTTGTTGTGAAGGACTGTGGAAGAAAGACGCTGATGCTGGAACACCAACAACGTAAATGACATAAATCACTTTTTGTTCTTATTAAGGAATTCGAGTAACTATGGAAGGAAGATACTGATGGCTTGATCACCTGGAATTTACATATCCGGGATTTCCGGTTCAACTAATTTCTTCAATTTTTCCAATGACTCCTGCCATCCCAAATAACACATATCTGCCGGGATCATAGCAGGGATGCCTTCCTGTGTTACTTTAAGTTCTGTACCGGCCGAAACTTTTTTAAGCCAAACCGAAGTGATCATTTCTCCCGGCAAATTCGGGTCATCAAATACATCCGTGTATTTTAAGAATTCACCCGGCTTGAGTTCCAAAAACTTTCCGCCAAAAGAATGTCCATTGCCAGTAGAAAAATTGATAAAGGACATCTTGTAACTCCCGCCAACTTTCGCATCCAGATTATGAACCACGCATAGATATCCATAAGGAGGAAGCCAGGATGCCATGGCATTGGCGTCAGTAAAGGCACGATAAACTTTTTCGGGAGTGGCTTTAAGCACTCTGTGTAATGTTACGCTGTTGGTTGACATATTGATTTTTTAAGCAAAATTAAGTGTGCTGCGAAGAACTATGGAAAGAAGATGATGATATATTAACATCAGTTCTGCCCTCTTCATTCAATTATTTTGTACTGGTTGTGGGGCAAGACCTGTGCGGACGGAATACTATGTTAGCGGTAGGCGTTTTTGAGTTATTTATTTCGTTCGTTGACCAACAATTTAATCATATTCTAATCTTTAGGCTCCCACAATTGAATTTTATTTCCTTCAATGTCTAAAATATGAACAAATTTTCCATAATCATATGTTTCAATTTTGTCTACGATAGTTACGTTTTCCTTTCTTAATTCTTCAACCAATGCTTCTAAATTCTCTACTCTATAGTTTATCATAAAGTCTTTGGTTGAAGGCTCAAAATATTTTGTGTTTTCTGCAAAAGGATTCCACTGGGTAAGTCCCTTTTTAGTACTGTCATCAATCTCCCGCCATTCAAAGCTTGTTCCATATGGGCTTGTGTCAAACCCAAGGTGTGTTTTATACCATTCGTTAATTGCCTTTGGGTCTTTACATTTGAAGAAAATACCTCCTATTCCTGTTACTTTTTTCATTTTTTGTATTTTTTTGTTAGATATTATTGTCTTAAAAGCGAAACCTAATAGAAACGAAGTAGCAATTAGTATTATCGTCAATGACATTCTTTTCATTGTCTATAAAATTAAAATTTCTATTGATAGATATTTTATGCTGGCGGTAGTTTCTTTCATTTTTATTACTGCTAATTTTCCCGTGTTCTTTTTCTGTTTAATTTTTTACTCCTGCCTGCCGACAGGCAGGGTTTTTCTTTTCAAAATAAGTGAGCTTATCAGCGTAACAACTAAACCCACCGGCAAAATTTCCGCGTAAGTCATCATTGCAGTAAAGAATGGATTTTTAAACTTCGTGGCGAAGTCCGCCATTTCTTTTGTTTGCTTATCTATTTCTATTTGGCTTGCTCCACCTGCTTTCAGTTTGTCAAGCATGGCTGCTGAATATTTTTCCATAAAATCGGGTGTGAAAAAATAGTAGTCAATCAGCCAGGCAACAACATAAATGGTCGAGGCTATCAAAACCATCATGATCCCGATTTTAAATGCTTTACCAAAACTGATCACTCCGTTATTGTATTTATTTCTGTAATTGCGAATGCCGACATACACCAATGAAAAGGCGATGAGCATAGTAGCATACCCGATAAGCAGACCTCTGTCATAGTCAAATTTGCCTTCACGATAGCTTAGACTGTGTACATTAAACAGCATTAAAGTAGAAACCACAATGCCTGCAATAAGCCCGTAGATGATAATATTCTTTTTCATTTTTTATTTTTTGTTAGTGCAAATATGGCTAATGCACAAGTTTTTCCGGTCATACTTTCGGCTATTTTTCTGCTCCCGACTGGTCGGGACAAGTTGTGCCGCTTATTTTTACACCAAAGCCTGCCTGCCTGCCGGCAGGTATGAGGTTTTTAAGGTATTAGATTTAGCCTTTTTGCCTTTTCAACTGCCTGTATCCGTCTTTTCACATCTAACTTTTCAAAAAGATTTTGAATGTGTGTTTTGACGGTGCTTAATGAAACGAAAAGTTTTGCGGCAATTTCCTGGTTGCTGTGTCCTTGTGCCAATAAACCCAATATTTCCAACTCTCGTTTGCGTAGTTCAAGTTGGGAGACAAGTGATGTATTCAGAACAAAACCCGCCTGCCGGTCGGGCAGGTTTTCATTCCGTGTTACATACACTTCTTTTTCTACCACTATGGTTTCAATTTTTGGTTTTGAAAGTTTTACGGCAAGCCATATTCCCAGTGAAGTAAAAATGATAGCAATAAACCCGATATAAATTTCAAAAGAGTGGTGAAAAATGATAAAGCGAAGTTCAAGCCATTTGAGAAGAAATAACAGAAAAGCCAGGCTGATGCTGTAAATTATAATTGCCTTATGTTTCGCCAAAAAGCTTTTGTTATCTGTCATGGCATAAATATCCAAAATTTGCTGCTATTTCAGATTTTAGAATTATGCCCGCCCGTGCCGGATCGGACGGGAATTATGAGTTATGAATGTGGCGTGAAATAAAATCAGTTGTTGGCGTGGAGAACTATAGAAGAAAAAGTTTATTATTCGAACACCAACAACGGCGTTAATTTTATGACGACCCTCCAAGCCGACAATTCCAACTGACTTTCTTTCAATCTGAAAAAAAAATTGCGAAACCGAATAGTTGCACATATATTTGCAACCGATTGGCTTCGCAAACAAAAATTTAACCAATATGAGACGAGACATTTTTCAGGCAATAGCCGACCCGACAAGGCGGGCAATCATTACCTTAATTGCATTGCAGGCAATGACACCAAACGCCATTGCAGACAACTTCAACACTACCCGGCAATCTGTTTCTAAACACCTTCGCATACTCACCGAATGCGAACTGGTAAAACAGGAACAACAAGGCAGGGAAATTTACTACTCACTTGAAATTGAAAAAATGAAGGAGATTGACAAATGGCTTAACCAATTCAGGAAAATTTGGGAAACCAGATTCAATCAACTTGACAAAGTATTATCAACAATTAAAAAACAGAAAAAATGAAAAATGATTTGCTATTTGATTTTATCGTTGACAAAGCAACAAAAACGGTATTCGTAAACAGGGAATTTGCTGCCGGGCTTTCGCTGGTATGGGATGCTTTTACCAAACAAGAAATTCTTGACCAATGGTGGGCACCTAAACCCTGGGCATCAAAAACAAAATCTATGAATTTTGAAGTTGGCGGACGAAGATTTTATGCTATGGTAAGCCCGGAAGGACAAGAGCGTTGGTCAATTCAGAAATATACTTCCATTACTCCGAAAACCAATTTCAAATTCTTGAATGCTTTTGCAGACAAAGATGAAAACCCTGAATTGCCCGGTTCTGAATGGGATCTGAATTTCAGTGAACAAAACGGAATGACAAAAGTCAGTATTACTATTTATAATGAATCCCTTGCCCGCTTAGAGAAGATGATTGAAATGGGCTTCCAGGAAGGCTTTACAATGACATTGAACTACCTGGAAAATCTGTTGACAACTTTATCGCAACGACAGTAGAACTTTGTTGGCGAGATTTGTATCGTAACAAAACCTATTTTGCACAAGCATTTTAAATAAATTAAAAGAGGAGGCGAAATAATATGAGAAAAATAATTGTGTTATCAATGATATCATTAGATGGAGTGATGCAGGCACCTGGTGGGCCCAAGGAAGATACATCAGGCGGTTTCAAATATGGCGGTTGGACCGAGCCCTATGGTGACGAAGCTTATAGTAAGGTCGTGAAAAAAGAATTGCAGCAACCTGCAGAATATCTTTTGGGCAGAAAGACATTTGAGATTTGGGAAGGATATTGGCCTAAACATGCAGACTTCTGGCCAGGCATTAATGATGGCACAAAATACGTCCTGTCCAAAACCAGAAAAAAGTCAGATTGGAAAAACTCAATTTTCATCAAAGGCGTGGCTGATATCAAGAAAATTAAAAAGTCAAAAGGTTCAGATATTCAGGTTTGGGGCAGTAGTAAACTCATTCAGCTTCTGCTTAAGAATGACCTGGTGGACGAACTATGGCTCAAAATTCACCCTTTGACTCTTGGTAAAGGAAAAAAATTGTTTGATAATGGCCCGATTCCGGCAGCATTTACATTAATGGAGAGTTCTGTTACAACAACCGGAGTTATTATTGCGTATTACAAGCGGGCTGGAAAGGTCAAGACAGGTACTATTGGAGCTTAAGAGATAGTGGTTGTTACTACGAGAAGGGTTTAGAGTTTAGAATTATGAATTATGAGTTATGAATGTGGTTTCAATTCATAATTCATCATTCTAAATTCATAATTAATTATTTACCCGACTGCCTTGTGTTGTGATCACTTTTCGAGAATGTTTTTCAGAGTATTCAAACTTTCATCCATGCCTTTTGCAACATTTTTTTCCATCATCGGTATGAATATGTTAACAGGATATTTCAATGTACCGGCATTGCTCCAGTATACTTTGGTTTGATCATCGGATAAAGATTCTGTATCCATGATCACAGTAGCAGAGGCTACCATTGGTTTTGTAAACCGAATTTCCATTTCAACTTTTTTCCCTTCAATGATGTTCATAATTTCCTTTTCTCCTACACCGGCATTTTTATTTCCGCTCCAGGAATAAATATATCCAACTGTTCCGTCTTTTCCTTTGAATTCCTTTTTCCTGTCGGGGGCAACCATTGCATGTTTGTTGAACTTTTCCTGGTTTTCGATCAGTTTTACAAAGTCAAATACTTTTTGCCGCGGCGCATTGATGATAATATCACGCTTGACATAATGTTCTCTCTTCATGAAAAGCGCAATGAATAACAGCAAGGCAATGATGGCTGCCACTACAAGGAGAATTGTAATTATGGTGCTCATTATTTTAAACTGTGAAGTTATTTAAAATTATGAATTATGAGTTATGAATGATGAATGTGGCGTAAAAAATATGACATTCATAATTCATCATTCTAAATTCATAATTATTTGATCGGCTCATAGTAAAGCGTTATTGCACCACAGCTAAAGGTTTTTGTTTTTAACAGCTTAAGATTGATTCTATCGTTTATGTTTTTTAATAATGATGTTAAACCGCTCCCTAAAATAATTGGGTGAACACAGAGTTGGAATTCATCAATTAAGTTTAGGTTCATTAAGGTTACAATTAAGCTCGGGCTGCCAACTAAAATGTCTTTGCCTGCTTGTTGTTTGAGTTCTAAAACTTCTTCTTTAATGTCTCTCTTTGCCAGCTTTGCAGTTTTCCATTCAACATTTTTCAGCGTGTTGGAAAAAACAATTTTAGGAATGTTGTCTATTGTTACTGCAAATTCATCCATTGGTTTGTTACCAGTAGGGTTTTTTACTACAGTTGGCCAATAACTTTCCATAAGTTGATATGTTATCCTTCCGTATAAAACGGTGCTTGCGCTACTTAATAGCTCATTGTAATGTTGATGTATTTCATCATCTGCAATCATTGCCGTGTGGTCGCAAAACCCGTCAAGTGTCATATTGATTGCTGCAATTAGTTTTCTCATTTTATTTTGTTTAAATCAATTGCCAATTTTCATGTCGGCCGCTTGAAGCCTGCCTGTCATGCCTACGGCAGATAAACCGGCAGGGAGGTTTGCGCTGCCGCTAAAGCATGTGCATAACACTCTGCTTTACTCAAGTTCTTGTACAGAAAATTAATTCATTTTCGTTGTTGCTGCGAAGAACTATAGAAGAAAGAGTTTAATATTCGAACACCAACAACCGGCGTAAATCAATTAATAATATCTCCTTTGATATTGGCTAACTTTTCACGCCATTTTTGGATTTGCTCAGGTGTTTGTCTCACCCAATCTGTTTCTTCACCAACGATCTTCAATGGTGCCTGGCTGCGATATGAACGTGTAGGATTGCCCGGAAATTTTTTGTCTGTAACGTTGGGGTCATTTTCAAAACTCCCTGTCGGTTCAACTATATAAACTCGTTCATGTCCATCACCTTTAGCTAATGCCGCAGCAAGTCCTGCCCCATTCACCAGGGCTGTGAAATAAATATGGTTCATTATGAGTTCTGACTTATAATTAGACATGGACCCTGCTGTCAGCAAATCGCCAACCTGCAGATCTGCTTTCGTGCCGTGATAAAAGGGACCGTTGTCAGATGGTTTACCTGTGAATGAATTTGCTAATTCATAATTCTTTTTTGCGTTGTCAAGGTCGTTTAAGTCCTCATAGCATTTGGCAATGTTTGAATATAAACCGGGAAGAGCTCCATTAACAGACGGGTTATTTATTTTTAATGCGAGCTGCAAAGTTGTTTCGAGCCATTCTAATTTGTCGGGAACATTTTGTTGCTGGCGAGCCACATAATGAGCAGCAATAAATTTTTCAAAATCGTTTGTCGCTTCGTTCCAGGCTTGAAGAAATAGTCTGCTTGTTTCTCCAGGTTTGCCTTTTTCTTCCAGGTCCATGGCTTGAAGACAGAGTTTAATAATATTGTTGTTAGGGTTGAATTCCACGTTCTAATTATTTTGTTTCTTAATTATTGAAATATCAATTTAGTTGCTTGTCCTTAGACCGTTGAAGTGTCTCGCAATAACCGCTGTTATGCGCTGCCTTACTCATTTTTTACCGAGTTCTTCTGCAAGCCCGACAAGAAGCCCTTCGGTTCCGCGAATGTAACATAGCCGATACGAGTCCTCATACTGAACCACTTCACCAACAAGCTGAGCACCATGCTTGCTTAACCTCGTTACCATTTCATCTATGTCTTCAACAGTAAACATGACGCGTAGGTAACCGAGAGAGTTCACAGGAGCACTGCGATGATCTGAGATGATTGGAGGAGTGAGAAATTTCGAAAGTTCGAGACGACTATGACCATCCGGGGTAACCATCATAGCAATCTCTACGGATTGAGAGCCCAGCCCGGTAACACGACCAGCCCATTCTCCTTCAACTGTCATTCGCCCTTCAAGTTTCAGTCCTAGCTCAGTGAAAAATGAGATAGCGTTATCGAGTGATTCTACAACAATGCCGACATTGTCCATTCTTAGTAATTTGTTTTTTGCCATAGTTTAGGAAGTTAATGATTTTATCTGTTGTTGCTATTATTAAGTGTCTGTTGTGCCGCATGCCGACGATTATGGTCGGCATTCAGACATTTATCGTCAGGACTCTTATACGGTTGGTAATTCTATTCTGCGTCTGTTTAAGGCATCACGCAGAGGCTCAAACCTGCATGCCGGCAGGCAGGTTGGCGTGAAATAAACTGTATTGTATCCCCGGGGTCTGCCATCTTCAAATCATTTACATTGTCGTTGCTACTGGACAGACTCAGGGCGGATGGAATTTTTTGTTAAACATTTCTATTTGTATACTGAGAGTTTAGAATTATGAGTTATGAATGATGAACCTTGTAAATGATTTTTGATTGACACGTCTGTTACTATTTGGCGAGGACGCCAACAAGTGCTGAGTATTTATTTTGTATGCAGGAAGTAACGAAGTAGATTCGTAATAAATAAATGCAGTTATAATATCTTACATTAAGCAATGCCCAGAAGAAGTTTCATAACTATTATTGTAATTTCTCTTCTTATTGCATTATTAGGAAACTGCCAGTCACGTCACCAACCATCTTCAACTGCTTCCCAAAAAATCAGCAACAAAGAAGGCATGCAACTCAAAGTAGCAGAGGAAAACACTCAACCGACTTTGCGGATCGTGTTGCCAGGTCACTTGACCTCAGATCGGTCAATTGAGATCATCTTTCCGGAACATCTCACAATACGACCGCATGGAAAAACTGATCCCACTTTTCCTTACATGTTTCAACCGGGCCAAACTGGCGAGCCACCGATATGGCGACAGTCTGAACGTTCATTGGAATATGAGAAGGATTTTCCGGATGTTCATATGCTGGCACGAGCAACACTTGAAGAAGATGGCGTTCGCTTTTACTTCAAGTTTAGAAACAAATCCAATATAACTTACGATCTGATCTATGCTCCCATCGATCCACGGCTTACTTCGGAATTTCATGACGTTCGATTGGAGCGGACATACGTCCACCATGCAAATGGTTTCGATCTGCTCGCTTCTGAAACTCCTGCCCGCCTGACAATGCCACTGGATAAATGGTTACCCGCCCGATGCCTCGCATCGTTCACATGGCCGATACCATCGCAACGAATAGAAAAACGTGATGGCATAACTTACTACAACAAGTCACGTGCAGTTGATGCACCTTTCATTGCTACGCTTTCGAAAGATAGTAGTTGGGTTATTGCAAGCTTCACCCATAACACAGGCAACGTGTGGAGCAACCCGGAGTTGACTTGTCAGCATGTAGATCCGCAAGCTGCACTGGCACCTGGTGAAGAGGCGATATTGGAAACCAAAATACTTGTTGTCCGCGGCTCGCTTGACAAAGTGTTTAAGATGGCTATGCAACAGCGTAACTCACTGAAGTAAGAGTTTCATCTTTTTTATTCGTTTAGTGTATTGTCCCGGCTGGATTGCTACTATGATGTTGCTCTTGCGTCGCATGCCGACGCTTATGATCGGCATCAAGACATTTATCGTCAGGACTCTTGTACGGTTAGTAGTTCTATTCAGTTTTATGTAAGGCATCAGCAAAGGCGCAAACCTGCCGGCAGGCAGGGTAAATTAAGACGCCAAGAAAACTTCTCTGTGCACTTTGTGTTTCTTTCTCTGTGTGCTTTGTGGTTTTATTTTTTACCACAAAGGGCACGGAGTTATTCACAGAGAGCATAAAGAGCTTTGCCCCTTTGCGTCCCTGCAGGCAGGCAGGTTGGCGTGAAAAAATTTTCTGTTGTTGCTGTCGAAGAGCTATGGAAGAGGTTTTCTTTTCTTACGCCATTTCTTATACCACCAGTTATAGTATTCATCTCTCCATCGTGCATGCATTTCGATTATTTTCATTTTAGCATTCTCCGGCCACAGGCTGCCGATGTTATCTAACTCTGTAAACATCTTTGCAATATCTTCTTTGGTGTATTGCGGCTGACCATAACCCATTTCAAATACATACTGCTGAAGAAAGGCCTTTGCCTCATCTCTACCTTCTCTTTTCCAACTGGCGCAGGCGATATTATCCATAAAATCACTGAGGAGATCATCGGGTGTTTTGTTCCAAAGTTTGCATAGAAGAAGGAAAGAATAGGGTAGATGGAAGCGAAACTCTTGGCAGGGGGCATATTCGTTTGTTTGCCATTTGAGTTCTGGTTCAGGTGCTTTCTTTGGAAGTTTGGGAGTATTTTTTGTTATTCTCACGGTTTCGATTTTAGAGTTATGAATTTCTGGATAAGTATTGCCGTTTCCTACTATAGAGATTTGTATTTTACAATTGAATAGAGGTGCTTTACAAACGGCAGATTATTTATCTTTACCCCGCACCCTAAATCCCTCTCCTGAAGGAGAGGGACTTGGCCTCCGAAAGAATTAAACTCACTACTATGACAGAAAAAACCATACACGAAGGAAGAAATGTAAAACGTATTAGGGAAATACTCGGTATTAAACAAGATGCTCTTGCCAATGAATTAGGTTTAAGCCAGCAAGCGATTTCTGCATTGGAACAAAAGGAAGCATTGGATAAGGATATGTTGGAAAAAGTTGCTGCAGCGTTGAAGGTTCCAGCTGATACGATCAAAAATTTCAATGAGGAAGCTGCAATAAATATTATTTCAACTACATTTCACAGTCATGATAACTCGACTTCAATTGCATATCAATCGACTTTGAATTTTAATCCGATTGACAAAATGGTTGAATTGTATGAAGAACTATTGAAAAGTGAAAGAGAGAAAATTACATTACTTGAAAAGATGCTGAATAAAAAATAAACTTAGGCTAAAGGCCAACTGGAGCCGTTCACCTAGTGAGCGGCTTTTTTATTACTGTTTGCCGGAATTTTTAAAAGACCTCGGGCAGATGGAAAAAAACAGTAACTTAATTTTTCAATTCTTGGATAGTAACTTCACCAAGTAATAATTTATAAAAAGAAGATTCACCAGCACTACCAGGTTTAAAGTTTCCAGATGTAAAATCATTATCTGAAGCGTTTATATTAGAAAAAACATTTTCAAATTGTTCTATAGTTGGCACTTCTCCTATATTTGACCCAACCAATTCAATATAAACTTTTTTAAGAAAGCGCATAAATGCTTTAAAAGCATTTGATCTAGGTAAAATATTTCCTTCAACATCTTTACCAGTCCATGCTTGAGACCATTTCTTTTTAATTGCCGAGAAATAATTATAAACTATAAGGGCAATGTCCTTGTCTTTTTCCTCAATGAATAAGTTTCTAAATGGATACTTTTTTAATTCTTCTTCAGTTGCAAGTTGTGGCTTTTTCCCTTTTAAATAAAGGATACGATCGGCAAATGGATCTCTAGATATTAATTTAACTAACGATTCTACAAAAGCAGCTTGCGTTAATGGCTCAGATGACTCCCTATTTTTAGTTTTAACTCCCAATCTTTTGATTCTTTCAAATAGAGGACTTCTTGGATCTGCGCTGTCAAGAGCGACTGCAATTTGATGGCAAGTTCTAAATGGACTTCTCGTTTTTGATAAACCCTCCAAATCGTAAACCAAACTTCTATTTACTTTGGTTTGAGCAAGATTTACTGTCGCGAAAATATTTGCCTGCTCATCAATATCGAGTCCTATAAATATGTCAACATTAAATTCAAAATTGGAACCGATAGCCTCCCATAATGTTTCGTCGAATTCCCAATCCTCATTCACAAAGGCCGCAATCCTATGTTGTCCATCAAGGATCTTTGCAATTTTATCAATTGGAATCGATTCTTCATCAGGAAATTCGCCATTATACGGCTTCAATAAAAGTTGTCCTGCCTCATCAAATTCTGTACACTTTTGATCGATTGATAAAACAATTCCCGTAGGGAATGATGCATCCGGGGATGAAAGATATTTTTTGATCTGTTTAACTCTCTTTTCGTCAAGTGGTCGCTGAATGCCTAGATATTTTTCCACATCTCTTTCCTCAATTCTTCTCACATCCGCATAAGATATTCGGACAAGTTCCTTAGCACTTATTGCAGCCAAGTAAAATGTTCCTATTCTTTGAGCGACTTTTATAACAGGCAATATAATTTCATTATTATCCATATTTATTTAATGCTATTGCGAAATAAATCATTAAAATTTTGCTGTTGTTTGTCAATCTGTTGTTTATAATCTGAGAACCTACCGTCCTGATAATCGGTGTACAAACGAAGCAGAATTGCACAAAGCAAAAAAGAAATTGAAAGCCAGAAGTATAAATCTTTATGCCCGGATTTTAAATCAATGCCTGCAATTAATCCGTTTTTTGCAATCAAGGTCAAAATGAGAGAAAGGAAATAAACGATAAATGAAATAATGAACATTGGCTTAAGTGCAGGAATCTTAAAACTATTTCCATGTGTTTTTAGTAAAAAAATAAATAAGGGTGCAATCAGGCTCAAACAATAAGCTAACACTTCACCAGGAACGATCTTTTCAGCCATCGCTGCTTTTCTGTCACCACTAGGGATCGCCGCAATAATGATATTAACTATTAACGGAAGGAAAGTAAACACCAATAACAGAGCAATGTTTCCAGAGCTTTTCCAAAATCGGCTTTTAAAGTTTATCTTAAAAAAATTCATACTACCAGCTCTTTATAGCGAGTTCGCTGTAAATGCCTCTTGCTTCAGAATTTCCTGCTATTACACTTGCTCGATTTAGCAAAAACATTTTGCCAGTGCCATGATATAATTCTTCAATGGATTTATGATTAGCATTCATCACCAAAACGTAAGCACCTCTATTGACTGCTCTCGATATCGAGTTTTTTAGCCTTACTTGATCTTGCCATGAAAAAATATTTTCATTGTATTTAATAAATCCATTCAAATTATGTTTAACAGTGTACGGAGGATCAATAAAAACAAAATCGTCTTTCGCAGCTTTGTCTATAGTAACTTCAAAGTCGCAGGCTTCAAGATGGGCTGATTTTAAAATAGCTGAAAGCTGCTCAAACTTATCATCATCGAGAATAACATTTTTTTTGCTACCTATTGGCACATTGAATTTTCCCTTTTTATTTACTCTATATAGGCCATTCCAGCAAGTTCTATTTAGATAAATAAATCGGGCTGCTCTTTGTAACGGTGTTCTAGGATTTGAAGATCTAATCTGATAGTAGAAGTCCTCTGAATGTAACTTATGATATTTCCGCAGTATCTTATAAAGTTCATAACAATTATCTCGTATTACTAAGTATGAATTTATTAGGTCTGCATTTACATCGCTCAAATATGCCGTTTGAGGCTGCAAATGAAAAAACATAGAGCCTCCACCTAAGAAGGGCTCAAAGTAACGATTCACTTTATTCAAATCTGGGAGCAATCGGTCAGCTTTGGAAATTAGCCATCTTTTTCCACCTGCCCATTTTAAAAAAGATTCCATATTGTCACAAAATAATAATCTGTTCTTACTATCCCTAATAAAAATTGTCAGCCATAAAAGCCGAAAACAATTCAATAAACTATTAGTGCTAAATCAGTGCCTAGTGAAGTCTTACAGAGGTAATGGAGTAGATAAATAAAAGTAATTCATTTTTGGAAGCCGTCAAAGAAAGAATAACTTCCAGAGAAAATATGAACCTACTAATGATAGAATATTTCCGAATAGAAATCGGTTATAAGCTGTCCTAGGATTTTGAGTTGTCCATGTTCCAATCGCCTTAAACCCAAACCAAGCGGCAATTTCTTTGAATAGAGAATATTCTATAAGTAACGGTATCATTATGAGTTCAAATAACCCTATAAAAAAGGGAATAAAATGGTCGTCAATTTCATGTTTACCGCTGCAACTTAAAAATGATTGCTTAAAGTAGTTAGTGGTAGATTGATGCCCATTAGCCTTTGTTTCTCCTTTCTTATGAGCTAAAGCTTTAAAGTAGCTAAGAATGATTCTAATTATAGTAGCAAAAATTATAGCGAACATGAAAAAACAGAAACTGATACCTTTTGGGAAGTTTTGTAATAACTCTTTCATAAGTCGTTAAATTTTGTAAACAATGGCTAACGTTCTACAAGATAATTTTTTGCAACCTTTATCCCAACTAATAATGCCGCCATAAAAACGGGACGCACAAGTGAGTGACACAACAGGCGATGCCATGAAATACTGAAGTTGGTAACATAATCCTGCACACTTCGTCAAGCTCAGTGTGCTCAATGATCATTCAGCGGCAAACCTCTTTTCTGAAATTTTATACGGACTCTATTACCTTCTCTTTCCCCGATAGGGAATGAGCGGTGCCACATTACAAATACAAACATTTTGTTCTTTCACATCAACACTGCAAATCCAAACAAATTAGAAGAGTCTTCAATTATCTGGGTTATGCGCTGATGGCCTTCCCTTCGGGAAGGTCGGGATGGGCTTAGTGGTCGTTGAGAGGCAATCCTCTTTTCTGAAATTCTTTCCAGTTCAGATATTCTTCGCCCTTGCGATGAACAACCATAGTAATGCAATCATCAACCGGGCAAACAATTTTACAGAGGTTGCAGCCCACACATTCTTCATCTTTTACAGTGTAAGTATTATAAGGCTTGCCATAAGTTAAGTTGATAGATTGATGTGAAGCATCTTCGCAAGCAATATAACAAAGTCCGCAGTGTATGCATTTATCTTGGTCAATGTTGGCAATAATATGATAGTTGATATCAAGATCTTCCCAGCTGGTGAGGGTAGGAACCGATTTGCCAATGAAATCATAGATGGTTTTAAAACCTTTTTCATCCATCCAGTTGCTAAGGCCTTCGCACATATCTTCAATAATTCGAAAACCATATTTCATAACAGCCGTACAAACTTGCACCGTAGTGGAGCCGAGCAGCATAAATTCTGCTGCATCTTTCCACGTGCTAATTCCCCCAATTCCTGAAACCGGAACCTTTCTTGTTACAGGGTCTTGACTGATAGTGGTGAGCATTTTTAACGCGATCGGTTTTACAGCAGGGCCACAATAGCCACCAAAAGCAGATTGGCCACCTACATTCGGATTGGGAACGAAAGTATCAAGATCAATTCCCGTTACCGATTGAATGGTATTGATTAATGACAATGCATTTGACCCGGCCTGCACGGCTGCACGACCAGTAGGCACAACCGAATGCACATTTGGAGTAAGCTTGGTAATAACCGGAATAGTGGCTGCTTCCATTACCCATTCAACTACCATTTTTGCAATTTCAGGATCTTGACCCACAGCCGCTCCCATGCCGCGTTCCGTCATTCCATGCGGGCAACCAAAATTTAATTCTAAACCGTGTGCTCCGGTATCTTCAACTTGTTTTATCAATTCATGCCATTTCTCTTTCGTGTTGTCGGCCATCAACGAAACGATCATTGCGCGGTCTGGAAATTCTTTTACGACCTC
This sequence comes from Chitinophagaceae bacterium, assembly GCA_036005185.1. Lineage (GTDB taxonomy): Bacteria > Bacteroidota > Bacteroidia > Chitinophagales > Chitinophagaceae > VBAU01. Next base: position 35,490 of record DASYQS010000038.1, read on the forward strand.
TGCAATCTCTTTCAAATTAATATGCAGCGGTCTATCTGTGATCAGCTCGATATTATTAAAGCCCATCACTCTTGTGTTATTGAAGCTAACAGCAGAGTAACGTGATGAAACATTTTTTATCTGCGTTCCCAATGTTTTCCAAACCACGCCGCCCCAGCCGGCCTCCAATGCACGCAGCACATTATATTTTTTATCAGTAGGCGGCGCACTCGCCAGCCAAAATGGATTGGGAGATTTGATGCCGAGGAAGTTTGAGGTTATATCTGCCATAAAAATATTTTTTTACCACAGAGGTCACGGAGATTTTACACGGAGTACACAGAGAATCTCTGTGTTTCTCTGTGATTCCTCTTTGTGTGCTCTGTGGTTAATTTATTTTTCATATTTGGTGATTATAGCGCCGTTCATTCGCTTTTTTCGCCTTTCATTTTTTTAAAAAGATTAAACAGATCGAGTTGCGTCCAGCGCTCAATGATTTTTCCATTCTCTAATCTGTAAAAGATAATCTCACTTAAATAATTTACGCGATTGCCTGATGATTCTGTTTTCATGAACGTGTTTTTTTGGGTGCCGTGCCATACAGCTCGTACTACTACTTTATCTCCCTCGGCAATAATGTCGCTTATAGTATAATAGAAATCCGGAAAGGCCTGAAGCAAATCGCTCAAACGTTTTTGCTGATCAGCGACCGTCATCCATGTGTCCGTGCTGTCGTTCAAATCATGCCGAATAAATTTTTCCGGAAACACTTCTCCTAATAATTCAAGCTTTCTGTGATTGATGATTTCCAGAAGATATCGTGTAATGACTTTCTTATTTTCCTCCGGGGATTGCCCTTTGGCGGAGAACACGAAGAAAATAAAACTTAAAACAACAATCATAAATGTTTGAAGTCTCATAGTAGATCATATTGATTTTACTAAGTCACAATTTTGTTGTCAGGTGAAATACTATGCCATGCCTAAATAAGAAAGAATTGCAGCCGCACCATCTTTACCAGCCTGCACAGCATCTACCACTTCCTTTCCACCATTTACACAATCACCACCTGCAAAGACGCCCACAATATTTGTTGATGAGTTTTCTTTTAAAACAACTTTTCCTTTACTGTTTTCAATTCCATTCTCATTTACCAGGTCTGCAAATGGTCTTTGTCCCGTTGCTTTAATGATCATGTCCACTTCAAGAGTAATTGTTTTGCCTGTAAGCTCAGGAGCAGGTTTCCCCGAATGATCAAGGGCACCTAATTTCATTATATCACAAACAAGAGCTTTTACTTTTCCATTTTCACCAACAATTTCTTTGGGAGCGGCCAGCCATTGCATTTTACATCCATCCAATTTTGCAAGATCCAATTCAAACTGTGTACAATTTTTTTCAGCTTCCGATCTTCGATAAACCATCGTCACTTCTTTTGCTCCCAGCCGCTTTGCTTGTGTGGCTGCATCAATGGCTGTCATGCCCATACCGATCACGGCCACTCTATCACCAACGGAAATTTCCGGATACGTTTTGCTTCGCAGATTGTAAATAAAGGTAATGGCATCTTCTACACCTTCTAGGTCTTCTCCCGGAATACCTAGCTTATTTGCCAGGCCAACACCAATGCCCAAATACACAGCATCATACTGTTGCTGCAATTCATTGAGTAAAATACCTTGCCTGCCGCCTGCCTGTCCGGTAGGCAGGGCAGGCAGGTTTTTTCCAAGCTCGTAATTATATTTGATCTCAATACCGCCTAGCGAAGTAATAAAGTCAACTTCATCCTGACAGAATTCAGGTGTTACTTTGTAAGCCGCAATACCGTAAGTCATCAACCCGCCACCTTTGGGTTCCTTTTCATAAACTGTAACATCAACTCCTTCTCGCGATAGCACATGAGCACAGCTTAATCCGGCCGGCCCGGCTCCGACAATGGCAACTTTTTTTCCAGTGGGTGGCTTTCGATCAAACAGCTTCCATTTTTCTTCAATTGCTTTTTCTGTTGAATAGCGTTGCAGCTTTGCAATAGGGATTGCTTCCTCATGCAAGAGATTATAAACACAGGCGCCCTCGCATAATTTTTCTACGGGACAAACCTTTGAGCAGCCACCACCAAAAATGTTTGATACAAAAATGGTGTGTGCTGATCCCTTGATATTATCTGTTGTGATTTGCTTAATGAACTTTGGAATATTAATTCCAGTAGGGCAGGACTTGGTACAGGGAGCATCATAACAAAACAAACAACGATTAGCTTCTACCAGCGCCGCTTCTTTATTTTCGAACGGCGGGTGAATGTCGCTGAAATTTTGCTCGTATTGTTCAATAGTTAACCTGTTATTTAAAATAGCCATAATTTATTTTTAACCACAAAGAGCACAAAGTATAGCACAGAGTTCACAAAGTGCCGTTGATCACACGCTTGATTCCGTCTTTTAATTTTAGTACGTTAAAGTTTATCAGTAACCCAAGCTTATGATTTCCTAATTTTAAATAAGTAAGAGTTTGTGCAAGATGAATATCGTTTAATGCTTCAACACTTTTAATTTCAACAATCAGTTTGTTTTCAATCAACAAATCAATTCTGTAACCACATTCAAGTTTTACTCCTTCATACACAAGAGGCATTGGTTTTTCTTTCTCAATAAATAATCCCGATTTTCCGATTTTATAATAAAGACATTCTTTGTATGAACTTTCCAATAACCCAGGCCCAAGAGCAGTATGTACCTCAATAGCGAACCCAATAATTAGCCCAGACAGCTCATTCAACTGTATTTGCTCTGTGCGCTTTGTGAAAAACTTTGTGTTCTCTGTGGTTGAATTCATAAATGAAATTTTAGGGCTACAATTCAACTAATTTCCCATAAGTTTCGGGGCGGCGATCTCTAAAGAATTGCCAAACACTTCTTACTTCTTCGATCATATCCAAATCAAACTCTGCTATCAGTAATTCATCTTTATCTTCACTTGCCTGTGCAAAAATTTGTCCTCGCGGATCAACGAAATAAGAAGAGCCATAAAACTTTCCAAGATTCCAAGGTTTCTCTGTTCCCACACGATTGATGCATCCCATAAAATATCCGTTGGCTGCAGCATGGGCAGGTTGCTCAAGCTTCCATAAATATTGCGACAAGCCTGCAACAGTTGCTGAAGGATTATAAACGATCTCTGCTCCATTCAAACCAAGAATTCTTGCGCCATCGGGAAAATGTCGGTCATAACAGATATACACTCCAACTTTTGCATACCTCGTTTGAAAAACCGGATAGCCCAAATTTCCAGGCTTAAAGAAAAATTTTTCCCAGAACCCCGAAGTATGCGGAATATGATTTTTTCGGTATTTGCCTAAATAACTTCCGTCAGCATCAATCACGGCTGCCGTATTATATAAAACGCCAGCTTGCTCTTTTTCATACACCGGCACAATCATCACCATGTTAAATTTCTTTGCATATTCCTGCATCCGCTCAATGGTAGGGCCAGGCACAGTTTCAGCTGATTCATACCATGCCTTGTCCTGACCGGGGCAGAAATAAGGTGTATTGAAAATCTCCTGCATACAAAGAATTTGTACTCCTTTTTTACCAGCTTCTTCAATCAATGGAATGTGTTTTTGTACCATAGCTTCTTTGATCTCTTCAATGGTTCCTTCACCTTCGGTTTTCGGAAGACTCATTTGTATTAATCCGGATTTTACTTTTCGAGGCATAGTATATCATTTTTAGTTATTAACCTCACCTCTCGGTCTCCTCTCCTGAAGGAGAGGTGAGGCCAAGCAAAAAATATCAATCAGCTTTTGTAAATAGGCATTTCGTCTCTTGAATTATTATTCATCAAAAATTATCTCAATCTAAGTTCCTCCTTTAGTGGCAGGGGGTTTAAATTTTTGAATCAACTTTATTCCGCTTAATAAATTTTCCATAACCTTTTTCCAATTTACATTCATTTTTTTCAATTGCCACCTTACCCCTTAACAAAACCGTATTTACTTTTCCCGTTATTTCCCAGCCTTCATATCCTGAATAATCAACATTCATATGATGTGCTTGGGCCGATAGAACATGTTTTTCCGTTGGATCAAAAATTACAATATCTGCATCACTTCCCACTGCAACTGTTCCTTTTCTTGGAAACATGCCGAATATTTTCGCCGGATTGGTGCAAGCCACTTCGACATATTTATTCAACGTAATTTTTCCTTTGTGAACGCCTTCGCTATATAATAGTTCCATTCTGTTTTCAATAGCAGGGTGGCCATTCGGAATTTTTGAAAAATCATCTTTACCCATTAGTTTCTGCTCCCATTTGAACGGGCAATGATCGGTTGCAACAACTTGCACTAATCCTTGATTAATTCCTGCCCATAAAGTATCCTGATCTTTTTTTTGTCGAAGGGGCGGACTCATGACCCATTTTGCTCCCTCAAAATTTTTTTCATACAGTGAAGCATCAAGAATCAAATATTGAATGCATGTTTCTACAAACACCTTTTGATTTCTTCTTGTAGCATTTCGCACGGCGTTCAACGCTCCTTCGCAAGTTAGATGCACTATGTATCCGGGACAACCGGTATAATATGCCATGTCTGAAAATCTTTCACTGGCTTCAGCTTCTGTTACTTCCGGCTGTGATAAATAATGATAAAGAGGTGAAAGCTTTCCTTCGCTTCTATGCTTGGCTATTAAATAATCGATCATATCTCCATTTGTAGCATGCACATTGATCAAACCTCCGTGTTGCTTTACTTCTTCCATCAATCCAATCATTTGCCTGTCATCAATCATCAATGCACCCTTGTAGGCCATGAAAGTTTTAAAAGAACTGATACCTTCTCTTTCTATAAAATGCTTAATCTCTTTCTTTGTATTCTCATTAAAATCTGTTACTGCCATGTGAAAGCTGTAATCACCAATGCAATTGCCATCAGACCTTCCTCTCCACTCGTCAAGCGCTGCTTGTAAAGAATTGCCTTGTTTTTGCAAAACAAAATCAATGACCATGGTTGTTCCGCCAAATAAAGCTGCCCTCGTACCTGTTTCATAATTATCACTCGAAAACGTTCCCATAAAAGGCATGTCCAGGTGAACATGAGGATCAATACCACCCGGGAAAATAAATTTTCCGGTTGCATCGATTATTTGTAGGGATGGAGCATGCTTCGTGTCCGCAAATGCGGATAGATCCTCTCCGATGGCAGAAATTGTTTCTCCTTCGATAAAAATATCGGCTATATAATCTGCATCGGCAGTAATAATTCTTCCATTTTTAATCAACAGTGACATAAACGGGCTCTTTGATTGATTGATTTGAAGTTTTATAGCGCGTGATCACTAAATAAATTATCCCTGAAACAAAAAATCCAACAAACCATGCATAGTTATACAGTTGTGAGATCCAAGAAGGAAATGCTGTGGACGAAATCACTTTGATCTGTAAAAGAAATCCCGGCAAATTTGGCAATACCCCCAATATTAAAGCAATGATCGCAGCATGATTAAATCCGTTTTTATAACTGTAATTTCCTTGCAACCGATATAAATCATCTGCTGCAAGTTTTTGTTTTTTTATAAAATAATAGTCAGCTATCATGATGCCACCAACCGGCCCAAGCAAACTTGAATAAGCAATAAGCCATTGGAAAATGTAACCTGTGGGATCCGCAATTAATTTCCAAGGAAAGATCAATACACCAAGAATGCCGGTGATGTATCCGCCAATTTTGAAATTTATTTTCTTTGGCCAAAGATTTGAAAAATCATTTGCAGGACTTACAATATTTGCGGCAATATTTGTTGCCAGGGTTGAAATGGCTACTGCGATCATGGCAAAACTCACCATGATTTTGTTTTCAAATTTTCCTGCTAGCTGTACAGGATCCCAAATTGTATTTCCATAAACAATTGCAGTAGCTGAAGTAACAGCTACACCAATGAATGCAAATAAGGTCATGGAAGGGGGAAGGCCAATAGCTTGACCTTTTATTTGTGCACTCTGACTTTTCGCATATCGCGTAAAATCAGGAATGTTTAGTGAAAGTGTTGCCCAAAAACCAACCATGCCGGTGAGCGCAGGAAAAAAGAAATTGAAAAATTGAGAACCGCTTTTAAATTTAGACGGCTGGTCTAGTATGGGACCTAATCCTTTTGCTGCATTTATGGCCCAGAACAGCAATGCCAATGCGGCAATGGGAAGAAAGATCGCTTTGAACACCAGTAATTTCCTAATACTTTCCACTCCGAGATAAACGATAAACATATTCAGCAACCAGAAAATAAAAAAGCAAATAGCAGGGCCGGTTGTTAAGCCTGTCCACGAAGGAAAAATTTGAGGAAGAGTTTCTAAGGATGGAACCCAAAGCCTCAACATTTGATAAATAGCAAAACCACCGATCCAAGTTTGAATGCCAAACCAGCCACACGCAACAATTGCACGCAGCACTGCCGGAATATTTGCTCCTTTAACTCCGAAGCTTGCTCTTGCAAAAACAGGAAATGGAATACCATATTTAGCGCCGGCATGCCCATTCAATATCATAGGGACCAAAACAATTGTGTTGCCGAGAAAAATGGTAAGAATAGCTTGCCACCAATTCATGCCCCCTTCAATTAGTGAACTTGCCAGCATATACGTAGGTATGCACAAGCTCATGCTGATCCACAAGGCTGCATAATTCCATGTACCCCACTTACGTTTGTCTTGCGGAATAGGAGCGAGGTCTTCATTAATAAGGGAGTTGCTATTTTCCTGTTTTACCTGCATGTTATGTCTTGGTCTCCGTAGGAGACCAATATTTATAGCACTATAAGTTTGAAGATGTTTTCAACTCCGTAGGAGTTGAATTCAAATCTTCATAAAATTCAAAAAGATATTTTTCGTCGTAATCAATATTAAAATTCTTTAAAAACTCAACATATTCTTCTCTGAAAGTTTTCTTTTGATGATGTAATTCCTGGTTGGCGATATACTGACATACGTCATCAATGTGTGATTGACTGTATGAGAAAGCGCCATAACCTTCTTGCCAGTTGAAATGCTGTTTTATAAATTTTTTGTTATTGATCCATTGTCCGCTGGCTAATTTTATGTCTTTGATTAGATCTGGAATTGAAACTGAAGGTTTGTAACCAATAAAAATGTGTATGTGATCACTCATTCCATTTATTGCAAGCATTTTACTCTTGCTATTTTGAACAATGCCGGTGATATATTTATATAACTCATTTTTCCAAGAGAAATGAATTAAGCTTTCCCTTCCTTTTACTGCAAATACAAATTGAACATATAATTGTGTGTAGGTGTTCGGCATTTTATTTTGTTTCATCGTTCGACTCCTACGGAGTCGCGGTTCGTTTTTTGATAGTTCTATAAATATTAAACTCCTAAGGAGTTTTAATTAGATGACCGTCGGCTATTGATATTGCATCACTAATAATCGCCAACCCTTCATCAATTTGTTCTTTTGTAATGCATAGCGGCGGCGCAATAAAAATAAAACTCCATCTTACAAACGTGTACATGCCTAGTTCTTTCAATCTTGCGGCAACCTTATTCATCACAATCATTTCATCAGGTTTTGCGTTGAAAGGAGCCATCGGTTCTTTAGTATCTCGATTCTTTACTAATTCAAGACAACCCAATAAGCCTATATTTCTCCAATCGCCAATGCTGGGATGTTTTTTCTTTAACATTTCAATTTGTTCATCCATATATTTTCCCATAGCAACAGCATTTTCAATTAAGTTTTCATCTTCATAAATTTTCAGCATTTCTAAAGCTGCAGCACAACAAACAGGATGAGCAGAGTAGGTGAGACCAAGTGGTAGCACGGCATCGTCATATTTGGCAACAATTTTATCACTCACCATTAAACAGCCAAAAGGTAAATAACCTGAAGTAAGGCCTTTGGCCATTGCAATCATATCAGGAATGATTTCATGGTGCTGAAAGCCAAACCATTTTCCTGTACGACCAAAACCACTCATCACCTCGTCCATGATCAATAAGATGCCATGTTTATTACAAAGCTCCCGCACGGCTTTTAAATATCCGGCTGGATACAAAAAACAACCTGAAGAACCAGATTGACCTTCTAACAAAATGGCAGCAATATTTGCCGGTCCTTCGTACGCAATGATGCGTTCAAGCTGCGACACAGAATCATTGAGTAATGTTTCTTCACCATGTGACCAACGATATGAATAAGGAAGATCAAAATGAACAAAGTTTGGCGCTTGCTGCGCATCGACAGGAAGTCGCCGCGGATCGCCGCTTGCCGTGATAGCTCCGTATGACGCACCGTGGTACGATTGATAGCGGCTCAAAATTTTATGTCGCCCTGTATAAAGCCGCGCTAGCTTAATTCCATTTTCAATGGATGAAGCGCCGCATAAGGTAAAAAATGCTTTATTCAGATCGCCGGGGCAAATCTCCGCCAGCTTCTTTCCTAACTCGCCCCGCACTTTTGTTATGCAGCTTGGTGTTACATAACTCACTTCCTGCATTTGCTTTACTACAGCCTCTGTTACACGCTGATTGCCATGACCGATGTTCACATTCATCAGTCCTGAAGAAAAATCGATGTAGCGTTTACCATCATAGTCGTAGAGGTAAACCCCTTCACCATATTTCACGGCAATCGGGTTAGTTCCTTTTTGCTTGCTCCAAGAAAATAGAGTGTAATCTTGGTTATCTTGAAGAATTTGATTGTTTTCACCCCCATCCCCTAAAGAGGGGTTTTGCATTTCTTTTGATTTTGAGATAGTTTTTGTTTCAGACATTTTATAATTTTTATTTAGTCAACTTTTTATTTTCTATTTAGCATTTGTTGCCTGCCTGTCGGTAGGCAGGCGCCGCACACTTGTGCATACTGGAATTCTACTCAACTTTTATTTTCCATTTCTTAATTCCGAAGGAGAAACATTCGATTCAAAGAGTTCAACTTCTATGGAGTTGAGTAAAACCAAATAACAATTGTTCTATTAATATTCGATCACTACGGGATCATATTCTTGCCATTAAAACTCTTTTTAATTGGAGGTCACAAACTGTGACCTCATTAAATTTTAAAGAACTTTTCATCCTAAGTTCCCCGCCTTAGGCGGGGACAGGGGGATCAACTCATCCAATTAATCCCTGCCTCAGGATTCCATTTAGTTGTACTCTTTTTCAACTTTGTCCAGAATTCAATCGAGCTTTTTCCGGTAATATCACCCACTCCAAACTTACTTTCATTCCATCCGCCAAAGCTGAAGGGCTCCCTTGGCACCGGCACTCCCACATTTACTCCAATCATTCCGGCGCTAGCTTTTTCCATTACATATCTGGCATAACCACCGTTTTGTGTAAACACTGATGCAGCATTTCCATAAGGATTTGAATTCTCGATAGCAATAGCCTCATCAACTGTTTCTGTTCGCATAATGCTAAGCACAGGACCAAAAACTTCTTCTTTTGCAATTGCCATATCAGGTTTTACATAATCGATCACTGTCGGGCCAACATAAGTTCCATTTTCTTTTCCTTCTACTTTTGCACCGCGGCCATCCACTAAAACTTTTGCTCCCTGTTGCTCAGCCTCCGTGATATATCTTTCAATTCTTTCTTTTGCTTCTCTGCTAATAACTGCTCCGAGGTTTTTTCCGGGAACAATCTTTTTTGCTTCCTCACAAATTTTTTGAATGATGTGATCAATATTCCCCACGCCAACCATAGCACTTGCAGCCATACATCGCTGGCCGGCACAACCACTCATACTGGCAGCCACATTTTGAGCCGTCATTTCAGCTTTTGCATCAGGCAATACCATCAGGTGATTTTTCGCTCCTCCGAGAGCAAGAGCTCTTTTAAAATTATGTGTTGATCGTTGATAAACTATTTTGGCAACTTTGGTTGAACCGACAAAGGATACTGCTTGTATGCCAGGATGATCACAAATGGCTTCTACAATTTCACTATCTCCATTTACAATATTAAAAACTCCATTAGGCAATCCGGCTTCTTTTAATAATATGGCTAATCTTCCGGAACTCAAAGGAACTTTCTCTGATGGCTTCAAGATCATGCAATTTCCAAGAGCAATAGCATTTGGCATTGTCCAGTTTGGAACCATGCTTGGAAAATTAAAAGGTACAATAGAGGCAACAACACCCAGAGGCACATGTTCTGTTCGACATTCAACTCCTTTGCTTACTTCTAAAACTTCTCCTGTAACTAATTGCGGCAATGAGCAAGCAAATTCAGTGAGTTCTATGCTTTTTTCAATTTCCGCAACGGCTTCATTATAAGTTTTACCGTTTTCTTCCTGCACTAGTTCGGCCAGCTCCTTTAAATTTTTTTCCAGCAAATATTTATAGCGGAAAAAAACTTGCACCCGTTCTTTTATAGGAAACTTGCTCCAAATAGGAAAGGCTGCTTTTGCGGCTTTTACAGCAGCATCGAGATCTTTGGCGTTCGACAAGGGAACGCTAGAAAGTAAGGCCCCATCAACGGGAGAAATGACATTCAGCTTTTTTTCTGAGGTCGTATCCACAAATGCGCCACCGATATAGTTTTGAAAAGGAGGATATTTCATGAGCAGGTTTATTAATTGTGACTGAATTTAACCGAAATAAAGCAACTATAAATATAATCAAATTATAAAACCGGCAGAGTTTGAAACTTTATTCTGTCGGCAGCTTATCTTTGAAGAATACAATATGAAAACAATTTTTATAATAACTTTTCTGCTTTTAGCCACGAGTATTGATGCCCAACAAATCAAATCAATTAAAGTCACTGATCTTGCAAAAACAATCAAGGAAAGCAAGACACCTTTGATCGTAAATTTTTGGGCAACTTTTTGTGTGCCTTGCATCGAAGAGATGCCTTATTTTCAGGAATTGGTTCACCAGTATGCATCAAAAAATGTTTCCCTGATATTTGTTAGCCTTGATCTAAAAGAAGCATACCCAGCCAAAGTAAATCAAATGGCTCAAAAACTAAAGCTGGCTTATCCTGTTGTTTGGCTAAATGAAACAAATGCAGATTATTTCTGTCCTAAAATAGATACAAGCTGGACAGGAGGAATGCCTTCCAGCCTTTTTGTAAATAATGCTACAGGCTACCATAAATTTTTTGAAGACCAGCTCTCAAAAGAAAAGCTGGGGAAAGAGATAGAGGCTATGCTCATGCCTAGGAAAGCTAATTAGAGTAAATAAAATTGCCCTTTCTTAAGGCAGAACTCACTCCAAAATTTCAAAGCATATTTCACCCTTCGGAGATTTCCTCTTCATTTGGTTGCTGAAATAGCTTAGGCAATAAATAAAGAAATACAACTGATGCCGCTAAGCTAATAATAGCCAGAATAATGCCCATTGTGCTTTTTACAGCAATGCTGGCAGTAAGACCATAACTGATTAAAGCAAAAAAGCCAATGATAAGCAGGCGACTAATGATTAAAGGGAAGTTCATAAGCCGGTTTTTTGGTCCCGCCTTGGCGGGACAAGTTAAGAAATGGAGTGTAGTGAACCAGAATTGTGATGCAATTTTTTTACCGTTCCACAAATTTTTTTAATTTTTTTTATCTCCAATGAAAAATCCCGCCTCGCTGCGGGAATTTTATTCTGTATTCTGAATTCTTTTATTCTGCTTTCTCAATTCAGCCGCTTAATTGTACATCCGACAGACCTTGTATTTTTTACAGAAACCTCTTTTCCCCCTAGCATTTCATCCATAGCAACGGTGAGATGTTTACGGGTTACCTCATCTGGTCCGTTCTGATTGTCATCGATAGCACCATGATATACTAATTTTCCGGCGGCATTAAAAAGAAAACATTCCGGCGTTCTTGTAGCGCCAAAAGCATCGGCCATTGAAGAGTTATTATCGACCACGTAAGGCCAGTTATAGGATTGTTCCTTTGCATAACTCTTCATATCATCGTAAGCGTCGCCGTTGTTTCTGTATGCTTCATTTGAGTTTAATAGAATGACTCCAATCTGCTTGCCTTGCGCATATTTGCAAACTTCAATGGTTCTTGATTGATATTTATGAACAATAGGGCAGGTATTGCAGCTAAACATCACCAGCAGCCCGTTTTTATTCATGGCATCTTTAAAAGAAAATTCCTTACCACTAATATCTTTCATTTTTTTATCGGCCTGCGGAAGTGATGAACCAATGGGTAAAGGATCGCTTACCGTTTTAAAGGCAAAAATGGCAACCATGGCCAAGGGTATTGCTGCAAAGAATATTTTTTTCATACTTAAAAGTTTAAGACGTTTAAGAAGTTAAAAGTTTAAAAGATTAAATCGGAAACTCATTAGTAATAAATCTCCATGCAACCTTTGAACCTTTGTAACTTTTGCCTCTAAGTTACAGCAAAAATCAGGCTGATTGATTGCCGCTTGTTTCCAATTTTTTCCTTTCATCCGCTTCATGTTTAAGGGAATTGATGCTAACGTTCAGTTCAAAACCAATAAGCAGAACAAGAGAATTGAAATAAATTAATAACATCAGGAGCAGAAGGGTACCGATGGAACCATATAGTTTATTATAATTTGAAAAATGATTTACCCAGTATGAAAACAGAATGATGAAGAAAATCATGAGCGTGGTTGCCAGTACCGAACCTGGATTTACGAGTCTCCATTTTTTATGAACAAATGGAGCATGGCGATAGATAAATGAAATGGAAGCAAGAAATAAAAGAATAATAATGATCCAGCGGGCATTTACAATGATGTTTCGAAGCCAAGCCGATTCAATACCAAGCCATCTTAAGATACTTCCTTGCATGATTAACAAAACAAGCGATACAATGACTAATAAAAAGAGTATCAGCGTAAGCTGCAGAGCCGTTTTTTTGGCTTCCCAGAATGATCTTTTTCTAAAACCGATATAATTTTTATCAAAGGCACGCATAATGCCCGCCATGGCATTGGATGAATAATACAGTGCTAATAGAAAACCTACAGACAAAAGACCATATCGCTGATTGTTGAGAAAATCATCCAAAAATTCAATGATTGGTTGATAATTATTTTTACCGGGTATGATGTCACGTATCAATTCATAAAGCTGATTGATGAGAGCTTGAGAAATTGGCAGATATGGAATAAGAGTAAATAGAAAAATGATCATTGGCGGAACAGCCATGATAAAATTGAAAGAGATAGCAGAAGTTCTTTCTGTTAATCCCACCCTGCGAACTTGTTGATAAAAAAATTTGACGACATCATAAAGAGGAATGCCATAAAACCCCGGGAACTGAATTTTTTTGCTTTGATTAATCAGCCAACTGGCTGGGAATGAGGAAATGATTTTTTGGCGTATTTGAGTAAAAGAAAACACTATTGGTTATTTTGTTTGGCTTTTCGTATCGAATCTTGTTTGTTCAAAGCTTCCTGATACAGTTTTGCGTATTTCATGTGGTCCTCATAATTCGACGTGAAAATAGAGCCGCCATTTAAATCGCTATTCGCCACAAAATAAATATAATCTGTTTTAGGAGCATTGATAACCGCTTCTAAAGTTTCGACAGAAGGTGTACAAATTGGGCCGGGAGGCAAACCTTTATTGATGTAAGTGTTATATGGAGATTGAAAGGCCAGATATTTTTCATAAATGCGTTTCAAACCAAAATCCTTCATAGCAAATTTTACAGTGGGATCGGCTTGCAGCAGCATGCCTTTAGCCATTCGATTCATGTAAACGCTGGCGATATTCGTTTTATCGGTTTTTGAATTGGTTTCTTCTTCAATAATGGAAGCAAGGATATAGACCTGGATAGGAGTGAGGCCCTTATCTCTTAATTTTTGTTTGCGATCTGCTGTCCAAAATTTTTGAGATGCCGAGTATAGCTTGCTGAAAATTTTTGTCGGCGTTGAATTCCAGAAATAAGTATAGGTATCGGGAATAATGGCACAAGCCCATGTATTGGTATCTAAATCATAATGCCTGAGCGAATCACTATTATTCAGAAAGCTGATCATCTGCAAAGAATCTGTTTCAAATTCTTTTCCAATACGTTTGGCAAATTCTTCTTTAGTTCTGAATTTAATGATGACAAGATCAACAGGTAATTGCTTGCCGTTCTTTAACATACGTACAAGACCAAAAAGGCTCATCCTATTTCTGATCTCATATTTTCCCGGCTTAACTATTTTGTATTTTAAAAGTTTTGAGACAAGATTGAACCAACGGGTGTTCGAAATAATTTTGTTATTTACCAGCTCAGCAGCTGCCTTATTATAACTCGATCCAGTGTATATGTAAAAAAATTTTCCCTCGGGTTGTTTTAGGGTAGGCCCAAATACTTTCCATCCAACGAATACCGCTACGATAATAAGAACAAGGACAATTAAACCAATTGTTTTTTTCATAGAATCAAATTATCATTAAAAAAGAAAGTCGATCTGCTCAAAGTGGAGCAAGGGCACTCAACTATATTTCTGTGGCCGGAAAAATAATAAAAAACCCTGCCGGATGACAGAGTTTTGGAATAATCTTTTAAAAAATTTATAAGAGCGACTATAATAGTGACTCATCCAGACATCCGCATCATTCTTCCATCTCATCCATTATTTCTTTACTTATAGTAACTAATACTTTATCAATCCGGTGCCCATCCATGTCCATGATCTCAAAATTAAATCCACGCCATTCCATTTTATCTCCTGATTGGGGAATACGTTCAAGCTGGTGTAAAATAAATCCTGCAAGCGTGTCAAACTCATGCTCGCCTTCGTGCAGCCAATCTGCTTTATCAAAAAAAACAAGAAAATCATAAAACGGTATTTGCCCATCGATCAAATAAGAACCATCTCCCCTTTGTCTTATTTCATAATCGGCAAGGTTGGCCTCAGGAATATCTCCAATAATGGCTTCCAAAATATCATTGAGAGTGATCATGCCAAGAATGCTTCCGTATTCGTCAACAATAAAAGCAGAATGAATTTTTGATTCCTTGAATTTTTCCATAACCTGGTAAGCAGAATTATTCTCTGGCACAAACAAGGCAGGTTTCATAATGTCCTTAAACAGAGTGAGATCATCAGTAACATAAAGGTCTTTGATAGACACCACACCTTTCAATTGATCAATATCACCATCGCAAATGGGATACACCGAATGTGGCTCATGAATGATTTTGTCTTTCATCCTTTCTTCGTTTTCATTCAGGTCGAACCAAATGATATCACTTCGATGTGTCATGAGGGAAGTGATATTGCGATCACCCAAATGAAAAACACGTTCAATGATTTGCTGCTCCGCTTCATCAATGGTGCCTGCCTCGGTACCCTCAGTTACCATGGCTTTGATCTCTTCTTCAGTAACAGCGTCAGATTGTGATCGCTTAATATTAAAAATGGAAAAGAAAAGATTGCTTACCAAATTCAACAGCCATACTATCGGGTGAGTGGCTTTAGCAAATATGCGCATTGGACCTGCAACGAGCTTGGCAAGTTTTTCGGCCCTTAGCAAGCCAAATCTTTTCGGGATCAACTCACCAAAAATGATGGAAAGAAAAGTAACCAGAATAACGATGATCGTTGTGGCTATCGTTGCGGCATAGGGTTTTAAAATTTCTATTTTTTCAACATAAGGCTGAAGGCTTTTTCCAAACCTTTCGCCTGAGTACACACCGGTAAGAATAGCGATCAGTGTGATACCGATTTGCGCTGCGGATAAAAATATTTCCGGATTGTTGGAAAGGTCTAAAGCTGCTTTTGCTTTGCGATCGCCTTTTTCAGCTTGGCTTTCGAGACGGGGTTTACGTGCAGAAACCAACGCAATTTCCGACATCACAAATAATCCGTTCAACAGTATGAGGCATAACAAAATAACTATATCCATTAACGGGTAACAGTTGGTTGTGCGTCGAAGTTAGCGAATCCAAACTTTTTATTGAAAAACATGGCAATGAATAAGCCAAACAAAATGCCAAGAATTGCACCGCCAACAACATCAAACGGGTAATGTATGCCTACATATATTTGTGCATAAGCAACGGAAAATGCCCACAGCCAAGCAATCCATGTCCATTTTGGTAAATAACGCCTGAGCGTGAAATAAAAAAAAGTAGCTAATCCAAAATGATTAGCCGCATGATTGGATACAAAGCTGTAACCACCTGCACAATTTTTAAGTAATAAACGAACCGATGAAGCAAATGAGGGATCATTACAGGGCCGCAAACGTTCAAATACATGTTTAAACACACGTGTGCCCACCATATCAGTTAAAGCTACAGTACATAAAAAAAATATGATCCACCACCACCAGTTGCGTTTGAAATTAAGAGCGATGAGCACAAACAGAAATAAATACAAGGGCATCCAAAAATTTGCTTGCCGGAAATAAGGAAAAAGAAAATCAAAAAAAGAGTTTGTCCATTGTCCATTGATCTTTTGAAACAACCAATGATCAAACCGATCAAGACTTTGCAATATGCTAAGCAGGGTATTCATCAAGTGCGGCTGCAAATGTACAGGATGTAAAAATTAACAGCGAAGGGTTGTTGAAACCATTGAAATTCCCTTCTTTTGTAGTCCTTTTCAAAAAGGTAACTGGCACTTAACATCATGCTTATACGGTTAAAAATACCAAAAACCATTTTGTGGGTAATTAACCTTTTTTTTATTTTCTTGCTAATCTTTACGCTATTCAGGTTGGCCACTTTTATTGCTTTTAAACCAAAGGATCTTTCTTTTAGTGATCTGTTGCCGTCATTCTTGCTGGGTATTCGATATGACCTTCGCTGGATAGCAATACTGCTTTCGCCGATTATTTTTTTCAGTCTTATTCCAAAATTTTCACCTTTTTATTCAGCAAAAAATAAAAAATGGTGGACCTGGTATCTCGCCTTAATGAGTTTTCTTGTGTTTTTCTTTTTTGCTGCCGATTTTGGAAATTTCTCATACAATAATACCCGACTTGATGCAGGAGCATTGAATTTTTATGAGGACCCAAAGGAGTCTCTACAAATGCTATGGCAAACTTATCCCATGACATGGATGATAATCGGACTAGCTATCACCGTTCTTTTTTTCAGATGGCTATTTATCCAAGGGCATTGGAGGGTGATCATTAAAACGAATGGATTAGGCATACCGTATCGTCGTAAGTGGTTTGTAATTGCTTCGATTGTACTGGCGTTGTTTGTATATGGAAATCTTGGCTTTTCATCTTTAAAGTGGAACAGCTGTTTTGTATTAAGAGATGGATTTAAATCCTACATCGCTTTAAATCCGCTGCAGAATTTTTTTAGCACACTAAGATTGCGTCGTCCGCAATTCAATGAAAAGAAGGCAAGGGAGGCCTTTCCGCTCATGGCCGATTGGATGCAATTGCCTTCAAAAAATAGGTTAGATTATCGAAGGGAAATTATGCCGGGAAGCAATTCACTGGAAAGCCGACCCAATGTTGTACTTGTTTTATGTGAATCGTTCAGCATGTATAAAAGCAGCATGAGCGGAAACCCGCTGAATACAACTCCCTTTTTTAATGAGTTATGCAACAACGGAATTTTTTTTGAACGATGTTTTTCTCCTCATTACGGAACCGCCCGTGGGCTTTTTGCCGTTATAACGGGAATTCCGGATGCACAGTTGTATAAATTTTCTACGCGTAATCCGCTAGCCCTGCAACAGCATACCATCATCAACCATTTTGAGGGCTACGATAAATACTATTTTCTAGGAGGTAATCCCGAGTTCAATAATTTTGGCGGCTTGCTGCATAATATTGACGGTCTTCAAATGATCACGGAAGGAAAATTTCGTTCTCCCAAAATAAATGTGTGGGGCATCAGCGATAAAAATCTTTTTCTTGAAGCCAACGAGCGATTGAAAAAACAAACAAAACCGTTCTTTGCCATCATTCAAACAGCCGATAATCACCGGCCATTTATGATACCGCAAGAAGACAGTTCTTTTCAAAAATTGGAGCTGCCTATTGATACGCTACGCAAATATGGCTTTGAATCGGTGAATGAGTTCAACAGTTTTCGATATTCTGATTTTTGTTTCCGGAAGTTCATGGAAGCGGCTTCAAAAGAAAGTTATTTTCATAATACCATTTTTGTTTTTATTGGTGACCACGGAGTATCGGGCAATGCAAAAGCAATCTATCCTTCCGCATGGACGGATCAGCGCCTTACTGATGAGCATGTTCCTCTTTTATTCTATGCTCCTTATTTATTGCACCCCAAAAGAAAAAAAGAAGTGGCTTCACAGATCGATGTGCTGCCTACCATTGCGGGCATGGTCCAGCAACCTTATGTAAACACCACTTTAGGAAGAAACCTTCTTGATCCCTCTTTAAAAAACAATTATGCATTTATCATTAATCAGGATGGCACTATAGGCATGGTAACAGATAATTATTACTTCACGAAGAATATAAACTTTCCACAGGAGCAAATTTTTCCTGTCAATGGTAACAGATTAAACTATAGCTGGCAGGAAGTAAAGTCTATCAAAGCAAAAATGTCTGAGGTAACAACCGCGTATTATGAGACTGCTAGGTGGATGTTGATGAATAATAAAAAATAAGGCACAAGATTCAAGGGACAAACTTTGGCAGTTATTATTTCTTGAACCTTGTGTCTTGAACCTTAAGTTAACGCATCAGTCCGTCTTCCATCACTGTGTAATTGTTTTTCTTTTTCGGGGAGGTGATTATTTCGTTTTTTTCTTGCTACAATGATCAGTCTTGGTGTTTTTCTTACATCATAGGGGTCTAAATTGTAATCGCCGAAAACTTCCATTACTTGCATGTTCTGAAAAGAAAACATGTCAGTAAAATCGCCCAACGAAAACTTAGCCACCTTCTCTGTGTATTCTTCGGGGGCTATAAGCGAGGCATCACTTACAATAATCCTTTTGTAAAAATGAGAGTCGTCTTGCCAGCGATGGATTTCATACGAAGTGCCAGCAATATTTTTTAGCTCGTCATGTACAAGACGATCTTCTGCATAATGAACATTCAAATAATCGATCACAAAAAAACCTCCAGGCTTTAAACTGGCGGCGATGGTTCTCATTGCATCGTCATGCTCGCGCCTGGTAGCAAAATATCCGAAGCTGGTAAAAAAATTAAACGCATAATCAAAATAATTTATCCAAAAAGGCAGTCGCATATCATGCTGAAAAAAACTCAGATTTTCTTTTTCGAACTGTTTAGCCCAATCAATGCTATTAAAGGAAAGATCAATACCTGTTACATCAAATCCCATGTCAGCCAGTATTCGGCTATGGCGACCTCTACCACAAGCTACGTCCAACATGCGGCTATCAGTCGGCGGCTCCAAAAAACGGATCAGCTTATGAATAAATTCCTTTGCTTCTTTTTCATCTCTTTCGAAATAAAGCCTATGGTAAAAAGGTGAATTAAACCACCTTTTGTACCATGAAGTTGTGCTGATCCTTGCCATGGTGAGATTTTCTTTAACAAATATCATTGATTTTGATCACGGCTTTTAATTTATGGGCGGTAAATATTTATTTCCAAGGAATCAAATCACATACCTTATCTATTCTTATTTTTGTTTTCCGCATTTTTAATTAACCGAAACAGAACCTTAAACCTTTGAATTTAACGTGGCATTGATCAAAAGTATTTCAGGAATCAGAGGAATGATAGGAGGAAAACCCGGCGAGTCACTTTCTCCCATTGATGTCGTAAAATTTTCGGCAGCATTTGGCAGCATTTTAAAACAAAATCATTCTGCTAAAACGACTTCTACAAAAATCGTAATCGGGCGGGATGGACGAATTAGTGGTGAAATGATCCGCAACCTTGTCAGCAGCACGCTGGTTGCCTTGGGCATTGAGGTAGTTGATCTTGGTCTGTCAACAACACCTACCGTTGAGATAGCTGTAAAAATGGAAAAAGCCGATGGTGGAATTATCTTGACAGCTAGTCATAATCCAAAAGAATGGAATGCTTTGAAATTGCTTAACCATGAAGGCGAATTCATTTCAGCAGAGCTCGGTTCAAAGGTTTTGGAAAAGGCGGCTAAAGAAGATTTTAGTTTCGCCGCTGTTGAAAGACTGGGAACGATAACTCTAAATGAAACTTATTTGCAAAAGCATGTTGATGCAATTGTAAATTATCCACTGGTAAATGCAAAAGCTATCGGTAAAAGAAATTTTAAAATCGTAGTGGATGCAGTGAACTCAACCGGAGCCATTTTTGTTCCTGCCTTATTAAGAGCTTTGGGAGTAAATGATATCATTCTTTTAAATAAAGAGGTAAATGGAAGATTTGCTCATAATCCGGAACCTTTACCTGAAAACCTAACAGCATTAAGCAATGAAGTAGTCAAGCTCAATGCTGACCTGGGCATTGCTGTTGATCCCGATGTTGACCGTTTATGTTTTGTATGCGAGGATGGAAGCATGTTTGGTGAAGAATATACGCTGGTAGCTGTGGCAGATTATGTGTTGAGCAAAAAACAGGGGAATACGGTTAGCAACATGAGCAGCACGAAGGCTTTAAAGGAAGTAACGATCGGGCATGGGGGCGAATATTTTCCGTCGGCGGTAGGGGAGGTGAATGTAGTAAATAAAATGAAAGAGGTAAATGCTGTGATCGGTGGCGAAGGAAATGGCGGCATTATTGTTCCGGATTTTCATTATGGCCGCGATGCCCTGATTGGTATTGGTTTATTTCTGTCGCATTTGGCGGCACAAAAGAAAACAATTAAATCGTTGCGTAAATCATATCCCGATTATTTTATTTCCAAGAACAAGATCGAGCTCGAAAATGGGTTTAACGTAAAAGATATTTTTGATAAAATAAAAAAGAAATACAAGAACCAGCCTGTCAACACAGAAGATGGGTTGAAAATTGAATTCGATACCGACTGGGTGCATTTACGCACTTCAAACACCGAACCTATCATTCGTATTTATGCAGAAAGTGATTTTGAAACTAAAGCCAATAATATCGCTTTACGATTGATGCAGGATATTAAAGAATTTATGTAAGAGCACCCGTTTGCATCATTATATTTAATTATAGCAGCTTATCCAAGGTTATTGGCAAATGTCTGATCCTTTCTCCGGTTGCATTGAACACAGCATTCGCTACTGCAGAAGCAGCTCCAACTATTGCAATTTCTCCAATCCACCAATGTCCCTCTGTTTTTAAAATTCCTGAATAAAATGAACGGTTCCGTTTCCGCTGAGAAGCCTGGTCGGTTGATGCTCAGCGCTGAATTTTGCTTTTCCCGATACTTTTGCCACACCATCTAGGCTATCGTCATCATCTCAATAGAAAGAGTAGAAATAATTTAAAAATAAAGCGGGCTCAATATTCCCGCTTTGTTTTTTACTTCGACAGTTATTAGTGTTTTGTAGTATCCATTTTCATTTTATTCGTAGTATCAATGCCCATGTTTCCCATATTTTGAGGCATCATTTTCATCATGTCAGCCATTGTCATGTACTCCCAATGTTCAGTCGCTTTACCATCGTTATTGAATTTTACAACTTGAACAGAAGTCATATCAAAATGAGTTCCTGCCGGTGCTCCCATAGAAGGAACTGCGTTAGTGCCTGTGAATCGTGTTAAAGAAAAAACATAATCACCGTTAGCCGCATCCTGCACTTCTTCAAGCTTCATGTCTGGATACTCGTCATGGAATTTTTTAAGGTTAGCTTTTATGCTATCTAATCCTTTTATATCTCCGTGTTCTCCTGCATGGTCCACACCATCTGCTGCTATATATTGATCAAACTTATTAATATCTCCCGATTCAATAGCATCATTAATAGCGTGAACAGTAGCAATATTTTTTTCACCCTGTGCATTACTTCCAGTACCGTTACTGCAGGAAGTAAAAAAACAGATCAGCACAAATGAAGCAATAATTAGAAACTTTTTCATTGGTTTTAATTTTTGGTTAAGAGATAATGTATAACAAAGTTGAGTTAACTGATAATTCCAATTTTCAAAGGGTGAATGCTTTTCCAATAGGCAGGGCTGATGAATAATTAACCTTAAAAGAAATCACAAAAATTCCCCATTCTGGGGAATTAGCAAAAAGATTTATTTGAAGTATAAAATTCTATTGCCGATAACCGCCGGCATTTGTCGCATTTTTTTTATTTCGATTTCTGTTAGGATGCTTTTGTTTTACGTTTTCTGCCAAATCATCTTCATTCTTTGTATATTTTTCTCTGATCTCTTCATTTCGTTTCAGATTCTCTGCTGGCATGTCCCGTTTTATTCCTAAACCTTCTTGTTTGTTTGAGCCTGAAGGCTGACCTCTATGATCTTTTCCCATAAAATATTTTTATCACGAAGGCACAATTCATATGCCATGAAAGGAACACATTTCTATATAAAAGAATGTGTTCCTTACCGTTTTTATGAATAATAGACTTGCTGTTATTAACGTGATGACCTGCTGCGTGACGATGAAGACCGGTCCCTGCCTGATGAATTTTTGGTTTTCTTTGGCGAAGCACTGCTCCGGCTTGATTTTCCGGAGGAACCACTTCTCGAAGAACTGCTTCTTGATGATGAGGCTTTTTCCATTGCTGTGCTACGGATGCGAGCTCCTTTGCCATTAGAAGATTCACTTTGTGAACCACTCCGGCCCGATTGCCTTGCAGAGCCTGATCCTGATTCGTGAATTGCTTTTTCATTTACACGGCTTTCAGCCAGTTCAGTTAACAAATCATCAGCTTCATATTCTTCGTCTAATGTTTGCTTCAACATATCTTCAATTTCATTTAAGTTTAATTCCTCTGCATAGGTCCGTGCAGTGCCATACGAAGAAATTTCATAGTGTTCAATTTTTTGAGCGGCAGCAATGATCGCGGCATCCGATACTTCCGGGCTCATATCTTCTTTCATCAACTTTTCGCCTTCTTTTATCAATCCTTCCATAGCCAGGCATCTCTCTTCGCCTTTAAACAAACCTAATGGGCCTTCGCCTTCTTCTTCTCTTTCTTCATTCATTGCTTCTAATACCTGATCTAAGCGATCCTTTTGTTTTTCGGTTATCTCCAAATGTTGCTTTAAAGCCTTCTTTAAATCTTTATTGTTTGCTTTTTCGATCATTTTTGGCAAGGCCTCAATGATCTGCTCTTCGGCTGAATACAGATCTTTAATTTCGTGTTTCAGCAAGTCTCTCAGTTGATTCATGTTTTCCATAAAAAAATGTTTTATGAAATAGATGCCAAAAAATTATGCCGATTTAAAATTTTCCAAAATTTGTTCAATATGGTTGCCGGCAACTGAGTTCGCGACTCAACATTATGTTGCTGATGCAAGTCTAAAAGTGCAATTATCATAAAAAATATTACCGCTCATCATATCAAGAATTTTCAGTAAATAAAAATGATTGTATCTTCCTTTTACTTAAACCATAACAAAATGAGAAAACTATTCTTCACTTTTTCCGCACTATTATTCTTTTGTGTTTTTGTTTCAGCTCAAGAAAAGCTGGATATGGATATGTTGAACAAAATCCGCAAGGAAGGTCTTGAAAATTCTCACGTCATGGATATAGCTTTTCATCTCACTGATGTAAGTGGTCCGAGACTCACAAGTTCACCCGGATTTTTTCGCGCAGCAAATTGGGCAAAAGATGAAATGACCCGATGGGGCTTGTCAAATGCACAATTGGAAGCATGGGGCGAGTTTGGAAAAGGATGGGAATTGCAAAAAAGCTATGTAGCCATGACAATTCCTTACTACAAACCTTTGATCGCTTTTCCAAAGAGTTGGACCAAAGGAACAAACGGCTTGAAAAATGGAGAGATTATTCTAGTTAATCTAAAGGATTCAACAGATCTGGAAAAATATCGGGGCAAGCTTGCCGGTAAAATTATTTTACTCGACAGAACGGATACATTAAAGCAAAGTTTTACGCCTGATGCCCACAGATTTACTGATGAGGAACTGGATAAAATGGCAAAAGCACAACCCCAGCAGCCTAGACAATTTCAAAATACGGATACAGCACAAATACGGCGTTTCAGAGCTAGCCAAGGGGCAACTCAATTGGCAAATCGCTTAAAGGAAATGGCACTTAAAGAAAATGCACTTGCAGCTTTTAGTTACCAACCAAGAGGAAAAGATGGAACAATAGGCGTGCAAGGTGGAGGCGCTTATTCAGGAACTTCCCCTGAAAATCTTTTGGATATAGTTATTGCCATGGAAGATTATCAAACGCTCATCCGATTAGTGAAAGCAGGTATTCCTATTAAACTCGAAATGGATGTAAAAACTGCATTTACCAATCCTGATCTGAAAGCATATAATGTTGTTGCTGAAATAAAAGGCACCGATTCAAAGTTGAAAGATGAAATTGTAATGCTTGGAGGTCATCTGGATTCATGGCATAGTGCAACCGGAGCAACAGATAATGCTGCAGGTTGTTCAGTCATGATGGAAGTTGTTCGCATTATAAAAGCACTAAATATTCGCCCAAGGCGAACAATCAGAATTGCTTTATGGAGTGGGGAGGAAGAAGGGTTGCTGGGATCGAGAGCTTATGTAAAAAGTCATTTTGCTGATACGGCAAACGGCAAGTGGATTTTAAAACCGGAGTATGATAAATTTTCTTCTTATTTCAATATAGATAATGGCACAGGAAAAGTTCGTGGAATTTATTTACAGGGTAATGATAAAGTGAGGGATATTTTTACTCAATGGCTGCAGCCTTTTAGTGACCTTGGTGCAGCAACAGTAACTATATCAAACACCGGCGGAACAGACCATCAATCCTTTGACCGGGTAGGCTTGCCGGGGTTTCAGTTCATACAGGATCCGATAGAATACGATACCAGGACTCATCACACAAATATGGATACATATGATCACCTGATAGCAGATGACCTCAAGCAGATAGCAACTATCGTAGCAAGCTTTGTTTATGATGCTGCTATGCGTGATGAGAAATTACCGAGAAAAGAAATGCCGCAGCCACCGGCAGCAACTCAAAGAGGCTTTTGAGAAGGTACAAGGGACTAGGCACAATAATATCCAAGGCTTGTGCCTTGTGCCTTGTATCTTGAATCTTCACTTTGGTTTTTCATAAATAAACCTCACGAGAACTTTTTTCTGATCCACATCTGAGCTCAAAAAAAGCCGATAGCGCTTATCACCCGCTGTTACGATTAGCAAGGCTGTATTGGGAGGTATGGTGCCTTCATTTTCGGCAATCATGATCACTTCATGTTCTGTATTTACAAAATCGATCCTGATGCCAACAGAAACCGGTTTTGCTGCAAGCCGCTGATGTGTTACTACCATTTGATTATCCACCGAAACAGAAATTGTATCTCCATCAATTTCTGCGTTATCATAAAAATCAAGTCTGAGATTTCCTGTATCAACTTTTATTTCATTAAAAATGGAAGAAGCTTCTTTAGTAAGAAGAATTTTTCCCGGTGGACAAGTAACCTGGCTGTTCATCATTCTACCGCCCCAATCGCCGCTGAGAGTTTGCGAATCTTTTACCTGGTTAAAAGCTAAATTATAATGCTTGATACAAGGAATGCAATCAGGCGGAACATGAAATGTTTTAGGCCCTGTTTCCTGAATTGTAAGCGATTTATTCTTCGCATCATAAACGCCTTCAAAATTTTCTTTCACAAAATTGTTTACATCGGAGAAGTGATAAGATGAACCGTACACTTTAAGGCCTTCAATTCTTAGTTGCATTTCGATAAAATAAACAGGAAAACAACCCCCAGGGCTTTGGGTAAGTTTTCCCCGCCAAGTGCCAGTTAAATTTTGGGATTGAGCTGTACTGACGAAGCAAAAAAAAATGATTGCGGCAATGAACCGGGACATAAATTGAAGATAATAAGAAAGGCTTACTGGTATTTAAAAAATACTTGAACGGTTTTGTCAAAAAGGTTTTTCATACCTAAATCGCACCATAGCATTTTTTTGCTCTGTTGAGGTAATCTGCACTTGATACCGTTTATCACCAGCGTTAATAACCATTAACGATGTATTAGGAGGTATGCGCCCAAGATTTTCAGCTACCATCACTACTTCATGCTCGTCATCATTTTCATTAAACTTTAGAGTAAGCGTAATCGGAGCGGCGCTTAATCTTTTATGAGAAAGCATTAATTGCTTATCAACAAAAACGGAAATGGTATCATCATCAATTTGCCCGTTATCATAAAGCTTGATGGTCACCTCTTCAGAATTTACAGTGATGGTTTGTGCCAGGGCATTTTCTCTCGTTTTTAAAATATTGGGAGTGATGATCGTTTTTTGAATCGCAGGATTTTTAACCTGCGGCTGAATAACCATTTTGCTTATGGTATCGGTTTTAATTTGAGTGTTCGATTTTCCGGTTTGCCTGTTTGTAGTAGAGGTTTGAGTTTTTTTTACAACGGGCGGATTTGTTTTTTTAACCGTTGATGAATTTGTTTTTGGCGGAGTATTTCTTGTAACAGGCAAATTTATTCTTCGCTGGTTTTTTATGGTATCATTTTTTACTACAGGCCTATCACGTAAAAAAGGTTCCACATAAAAATCAGAAGTTTGAACCTTACGCAGATATACCGTGCCTCCACCACAATCTCCCCATTCACCATTATTTTTTGGGTTTCTTCGATCTTCTGATTTTCCTAAAAATGTTCCTTCCAAAAATTCTTCTTTACCTGATTTTGAATAATTGAAAACATAGTTCATGAGGCAAGTGCCGCCACCACCAAGATTTTTTACTTCAACTGTTCTAAGCTCTTGTATTTGGAACTTCTTTTCCGTTTTTTTGAGATTCCCGGTCATTGTAGCTTTTCCATAAAACCGAACATCTAAATAAGAATATGAAACGCCCGTAACTGATGAGCTTTTGTTTTGCTTTACTTGAAATTCGAGCTTATATTGCTCACCGCCATCTGTAATAAAATATCCTTTCCATATACCGGTGAGATCCTGCGCCGAAGAAAAAAGACAAAGGAGGGACAGACAAAATGAGATTGCACATGACTGTACTAAAATTCGTTTCATCACACTGTAAAACTAACGAATAACTTCGTATCACAACTTATGGCACTGCGACAAGAGTTTGTTAATTTTGCGCTCCATTAAATAGAGGCCTTACTATTAAAAGAAGGCAACTCAAAATGATCAATATTACTTTTCCTGATGGAGCTATACGACAGTATGAAAAAGGAAGCACGGCATTGGATATTGCTAAATCAATTTCCGAAGGACTGGCGAAGAAAGTTCTTGCTGCAAATGTAAATGGACAAATATGGGATGCTACAAGACCAATCAATGAAGACGCTTCATTAAAATTACTTACATGGAATGATCCCGATGGCAAAAACACTTTCTGGCATTCATCTGCCCACCTGATGGCAGAAGCTGTAGAGTCTTTATTTCCTGGTGTAAAATTTTGGGTAGGCCCGCCAGTTGAAAATGGATTTTATTATGATATGGATTTAGGTGACAGAAAAATGAATGAAGAGGATCTGGCGAAGCTTGAAAAGAAAATGAATGAACTGGCGAAGCAAAATAATAGCTATACCCGAAAAGAGATTTCAAAAAAAGATGCGGTAAAATATTTTTTGGATAAAGGTGATGAATACAAACTAGACTTGCTGCAAGGATTGAATGATGGAGAGATCACTTTTTACACGCAGGGAAATTTTACTGACCTCTGTCGAGGACCCCATATTCCCAATACAGGTTTTATAAAAGCCATCAAGCTTACAAACATTGCCGGTGCTTATTGGAAAGGAGACGAGAAAAATAAAATGCTTACAAGGATATATGGTGTCACTTTTCCTTCACAAAAAGAGCTCGATGAATATTTGAACATGCTAGAGGAAGCAAAGAAAAGAGATCATCGAAAGCTTGGAAAGGAGCTTAGCATTTTTACTTTTGATGATGATGTAGGTCCGGGTCTTCCTTTATGGATGCCTAATGGCGCTATTATTATTGAAGAGTTGGAAAAACTTGCGAAGGAAACCGAGGAAGAAGCCGGATACAAACGGGTAGTAACTCCTCATATAGCAAAAGAAAGCCTGTATCTCACCAGCGGCCATCTTCCTTATTACAAGGATAGCATGTATCCTTCGATGGAACTAGAAGGGGTTAAATATTATCTGAAGGCAATGAATTGCCCCCACCATCACAAGATCTTTGCTGCTGAACCGAAAAGCTATAAGGATCTTCCATTGAGGTTAGCAGAATACGGGACTTGCTACCGTTATGAGCAAAGCGGCGAATTGTTTGGCCTAATGCGTGTGCGTTGCCTGCACATGAATGATGCGCACATCTATTGTACCAAGCAACAGTTTTATGAAGAGTTTAAGGCCGTCAATGACATGTATCTGAGATATTTTAAGATTTTTGGTATTGATAAATATGTGATGCGTTTGTCTCTGCATAGCCCTAACAACTTGGGAAAAAAATATGTAGATGAACCTGAGCTGTGGATTGAAACAGAGCAGTTAGTTCGTGATGTGTTGATCAAAACCAATACGCCTTACGTAGAGGTTCCGGACGAGGCAGCCTTTTATGGCCCAAAGATCGATGTGCAGATATGGAGCACAATCGGCAAAGAATTTACATTAGCGACTAACCAGGTGGATTTCGCGCAAGGCAGAAGATTCAAACTTGAATTTACCAACCAGGACAATAAGGCTGAAACCCCCTTGATCATTCATCGTGCTCCACTGGGAACACATGAGCGTTTTATAGGATTTTTACTTGAGCATTATGCCGGAAAACTCCCCGTTTGGTTGTCACCGTTGCAGGTAAAGATTTTGCCGATCAGCGATAAGTTTATAGACTACGGTAAAACTATTTTGCATAAGTTGAAAAAAGCAGATATTCGT
The DNA here is from genome assembly GCA_036005185.1 of Chitinophagaceae bacterium. GTDB lineage: Bacteria > Bacteroidota > Bacteroidia > Chitinophagales > Chitinophagaceae > VBAU01. Next base: position 64,286 of record DASYQS010000038.1, read on the forward strand.
GCAGAAATAGATGATAGAAATGAAAAGATTGGAAAGAAAATTCGTGATACTGAGTTATTGAAAATTCCGTATATGTTGGTAATAGGTGAAAAAGAAATGAATGAACAAAAAGTCTCTGTCCGCAGACAAGGTAAAGGGGATTTGGGAGCGAAACTTGTGGAAGAGTTTATGAGCGATATAAAAAATGAAATTGAAGAAAGAAAAAGTGAATAAATAACAGATAATAACAATAAAAAATTCCTTTCATCCCAAAAGGAATATTAAAAACAAAATACATTGCTCAAGGGATAGAGCATCAGTTAATAGTTTTAAATGGCAGTACCGAACAAAAGTTTTCAAGCAAAACCTGGCGGATTCCAAAAACCAGGTGGTGGAGGGTTCAATAAAGGTGGTTTTAACAGGGGGCGATTTGCTCCTCGCAAAGAAGCAGAACATCGTATTAATCATTTCATCAGGGCACAGCAGGTAAGATTAGTTGGAGATAATATAGAAGTAGGAGTTTATCCAACGAGTGAAGCTCTTAAAATGGCGCAAGACCAGGGACTTGATCTTGTAGAAATTTCTCCTAATGCCGACCCACCAGTTTGCAAGATCATTGACTATAATAAATTTTTATACGACAAAAAGAAAAAAGAAAAGGAGATGAAGGCAAATGCCAAGGTCTCTGAGGTGAAAGAAATTCGTTTTACTCCTAACACGGATGAGCACGATTTTAATTTTAAAGCTAAGCATGCCGAAAATTTTTTAAAGGATGGCAATAAGGTAAAAGCTTATGTGCAGTTCAAAGGGCGTGCAATACAATTCCAAGACAGAGGACAATTATTGCTGTTGAAGTTTGCCGAGCGGCTTGCTGAAGTAGGAAATTTGGAAAGCATGCCTAAAATGGAAGGCCGCCGCATGCTGGCTATGTTTGCTCCGAAGGGAAAGAAAAAGGGAAGTGAGAAAAAAGATAGCGAATAGAAAAAAGATAATAGTGAATAGATAATCATAAAAACCGTCCCGACATGTCGGGATGGTTTTTTATTTTGTTGAAAGTTCAAGCTATCATCCTTCACATTTGTTCTTAACCACTCTTGTAAAAATTGTTAATAGAAAAGGGAAGTATGTATTCCTTTAGTATATTGCCTCCTTCATCATTTTTAAAAACAAGCAAGCATTTATATGATAAAATCACTAAAGTATTTCTGCGTGTGCGGAATGGCTATTGCACTTGCAAACACGTTGTTTGCACAGCAAAGAGATACTGCACGAACCGCACCTGGTGGTCCTACCCGTTCTACGGCGCCCAGACCTTACAAAGAAATTATTACAGACAAGGCAAAAACCGATGATGGCCTATTCAAAGTGCACAAGATTGATGATAAGTATTTTTTTGAAATTCCTGACTCATTGCTGGGTCGCGATATACTGGCCGTAAATCGCATTTCAAAAGCGGCCGCTGGCATGCGCAATGGTTTTTTTGGCTATGCCGGCGACCAGATAGGACAGAATGTGGTACGTTTTGAGAAAGGGCCCAACAACAAAGTTTTTCTTCGCACTATTTCTTATGCAGAGTATGCTAAGGATTCTACTTCTCCTATGTTTTGGGCCGTTACCAATTCGAACATTCAACCTATTGCTGCATCTTTCGACATTAAAGCATTCGGAAAGGATTCGGCCAGCAGTGTTGTAGAGGTTACTGATTATGTGAATAGTGATAATGATGTTTTATTTTTCAACAGTAATTTAAAATCAGCCAATCGCATCGGCGGTTTACAATCCGATAAATCATATATAGTAGGAATAAGATCATTCCCGATCAATGTTGAGATCACAACAGTAAAAACTTATTCGCGATCTGTTGGATTGCCGGGCACAACTCCTCCGGGAGCGGTCGGTATTCCCACGGGTGGCAATCTAACTGTTGAATTAAACAGCTCAATGGTCTTATTGCCCAAAACATCTATGCAATCAAGATATTTTGATGCACGAGTTGGATATTTCACTGTAGGTTATACTGACTATGATGCCAATCCTCAAGGTGTTGAATCTGTTCAACTGGTTAAACGCTGGAGACTGGAACCAAAAGAGGAGGATATGGAAAAATACAAACGTGGTGAGTTGGTGGAACCAAAAAAGCAAATCATATTTTATATCGATCCTGCCACTCCCAAAAAATGGGTTCCTTATTTGATACAAGGAGTAAATGATTGGAATATAGCTTTTGAAAAAGCTGGTTTTAAAAATGCGATTGTTGCAAAGGCAGCTCCTTCTAAAAAAGATGATCCCGAGTGGAGCCTTGAAGATGCTCGCTATTCAGCTATTGTTTATAAGCCTTCGGATGTAGCGAATGCAAGCGGCCCAAGCATTTCCGATCCTCGCAGCGGCGAGATCATGGAAAGCCACATCAACTGGTATCATAATGTTATGGAGCTTTTGCAGAATTGGTATATGATACAAGCTGCACCTAGCGATACAGCTGCAAGAAAAATGGTTTTTAGCGATGAGCTCATGGGTCAGTTGATTCGTTTTGTTTCTTCGCATGAAGTGGGTCATACATTAGGGCTTCGTCATAATTTTGGTTCAAGTTCGTCAGTGCCTGTGGAGAATTTACGCAATAAGGCTTGGGTTGAAGCTAATGGTCATACCCCTTCAATTATGGACTATGCCCGTTTCAATTATGTAGCTCAACCGGAAGATCATATATCTGAGATAGGCTTGTTTCCCCGAATCGGTGATTATGACAAGTGGGCTATTGAATGGGGCTACAAGCGTTTTTATCAATTTAAGGATGGTGATGATGAAAAAGCTTTTGTCAACAAATGGGTCATTGATAGTTTAAAAAATCATCGTCTTTGGTGGGGCGATGGTGAAAGCAATCAAGATGATCCACGTTCACAAACAGAAGATCTTGGAGATGATGCAATCAAAGCAAGCACATACGGTATCAAAAATCTTCAATATGCCATGCCCAAATTATTGGAATGGACAAAACAAGATAACAGGGATTATAAAAGTCTTACGGAGATCCATGGGCAAATAACAGGACAGTTTAGCCGCTACATGGGTCATGTATCAAGAAATGTTGGTGGTATTTACTTAACTCCAAAAGTTTGGGAACAAGATGGCAACGTATATGATTACACTCCAAAGGCAAAACAAAAAGAGGCTATTGATTTTTTAAATAAGCAATTATTCAATACGCCAATCTGGTTAGCAGATAATAGAATTTATGATCGCATTGGGGGCACTCCACTCGTAACAATTGGTACTATACAGGATAATGTTCTTAATCGTTTATTTAGTACAAACACATTAAACAAGCTGATTCAATTTGAAGCAGAAGAGGGGAGTCAGGCCTATAGCATCACAGATCTGTTCTCAGACCTAAAAAAAGGAATTTGGAGCGAGCTGACAACCAAAAAGAAAATTGATGTCTATCGAAGAAATTTGCAAAAATCTTATGTCAACATACTCAGTAGCATAATTGCGCCACCAAGAACTTCTGAAGTAAGCATAGTGATAAATTTTGGAGGCACTCCTCGGCCTCAATTAAATGCAGATAAATCGGATATCAAAAGTGTTGTTCGGGCTCAGCTAGTATCCTTGCGCAATGATATTAGAGTTGTTCTTCCCACTGTCCAGGATGAAATGAGCAAATACCATTTGCAGGATCTTGTTACGCGAATTGATCAAGCATTGAATCCAAAAGATTAGAAGAAATAAAATAAGCAACACAAAGCGGCAACTATTGTTACCGCTTTTTTGTTGCCCTCGTATCTGAACCCTCCAATTTTTTTTTATGTTTTGCCTCAGCTTCATCAAGGGAATGTGAGGCATGCAAGTCCCTTTCTTTTTTTGAAAGACTTGACAGTTTAATGTAGAAGTTTTTCAACATTTCCAAATCATCGGTAGTGAGGTCTTCAACATTTACCAATCGGTTGCTCGCAGCTTCGCTGCTTGCTATTAGTTCGTTCAACTTTATTTGTAAAGCAATAGTGTCCTTATTTTGCGTTTGCTGGATAATAAACACCATTAAAAAAGTAATAATGGTAGTACTGGTATTTATCACCAGTTGCCAAGTATCTGAATAGTGAAAGATCGGGCCAGTAATTCCCCAAATAATGATCAGCAAGCAGGCAATGATAAAGGCGGCAGGCTTGCCTGAAGCTTTGGTAACCTTTGTTGCCATACGATCGAAGAAAAGTGAAAATTCTTTTGCTTTTTTATCTTTAGATTTCATATTCGCTGTTTTTATATTGTAAGAGAAAAACTCAGGCCAATTAATTTTACTCACTGAAAACCAACAAAAATCAAAACGCATAATTTGCTCATTTACCCTTATTTTTGCGGCTCAAATTTTAGCAGGTGGCTACCATTTTTTCGAAGGAAACTTATTTATACTGGTATGAACTAATGCAGTTGATACGCCAGTTTGAATTGATGGCTGAGGAGAAATATAAGATGGAAGGAAAGATCCGTGGTTTTTTTCATGCTTATATTGGACAGGAAGCCATTGCTGCAGGTTGCATGACTGCGACAAGGCCGGAAGATCTCTTTATTACAGCTTATCGCGATCACGGGCTCGCTATTTCAAAGGGGGTGTCAGTAAATTCATGCATGGCTGAACTCTACGGAAAAGCCACCGGCAATGCAAAAGGCAAGGGCGGCAGCATGCATTTTTTTGGCAAGTCAGTAAATTTTTATGGAGGACACGGAATTGTTGGCGCACAGATAGGCACAGGTGCGGGGTTGGCATTTGCCGAACAATATCGCGGTACTGATAATGTGGTGCTTTGTTTTTTTGGTGATGGCGCAGCCAGACAAGGCATAATGCATGAAACATTTAATCTTGCTATGCTCTGGAAGTTGCCAGTGATTTTTATTTGTGAAAATAATAATTACGCAATGGGCACATCAGTGGAGCGCACATCGAACGTAATTGATATTTACAAGCTTGCTGACGCTTATGAAATGCCCGGTGATGCAGTTGACGGCATGAGTGCAGAAGCAGTTCACGAAAATGTAACAAGAGCCGTAAAAAGAGCAAGAGAAAAAGGCGGTCCAACCTTGCTTGAAATGAAAACCTACCGTTACAAAGGTCATTCCATTAGTGATCCGCAGAAGTACCGTTCGAAAGATGAAGTAGAAGAATACAAAGGAAAAGATCCCATACAGAGGTTGTTGAAAAATATTTACGATAATAAATTGGCTTCAGAAGAACAGATAAAAACTATTGATGCAAGGGTTGAAAAGGCCGTTGCTGAATCAGTAAAATTTGCCGAAGAAAGCCCTTTCCCGAACGATGATGAAGTGTTGAAAGATGTGTATGCCGATCCAAATTATCCTTTTATCGTTGATTAAATCTTTAAACATTATAAAAGAAACTTAATTTATGGCGGTTAAGAAATATGATGTGCATGATGATCCTAACCAATTGGTAGTCGAAAGAGCCAAGGATTTCTGGACAAAATATAACAGGCCAGTAATGATTGTTTGCGTTTTGATCATTTTAGTTGCCGGCGGCTATTTTGGATATAAAAAATTTTATAAAGAACCGAAAGAAGAACAGGCAGCAGACGCTTTATTCAAAGCTGAAAGTTATCATCGTAAAGCATTGCTTTCTCAGAATCCGGATTCACTTATTAGGTTTGCGTTAAATGGTGATGGCGCTAATGTTGGGTTTTTAAAGGTGATCACAAAGTTTAAAGGAACTGATGCGGCCAACATTGCCAAACTATATGCAGGTGAATGTTATTTGCTTATAAACGATAATGCGAATGCAGTTAAATATTTGAAGGATTTTAGTACGAGCTCTAAATTTTTCCAGGCAAGGGCGTATAAATTGTTAGGCGATGCTTATGCTGACCAGGGTAAGAATAAAGATGCGCTTGATTACTATAAAAAAGCTGCTAGTCATTTTAAAGAGGATATTGAAAACTCTTCGGAAGCGCTTTTTTTAGCTGCTTATCTGGCACAATCAAAATTGAATGATAACAAAGAGGCCATTAAACTTTTTAAGGAATTAAAGGAAAAATTTCCCAATACCCAAAGAGGATCTGAAGCAGATAAATATCTTGCTCGCCTTGGAGTTTACACTACTGAATAACATGGCAGACGTTAATAAAAGCAATCTGAAAAATACTACAGGCATTCTTCAAAAGGATGCCTTTGTTATTATTGTAAAAACTGAATGGAATGCTGCCATTGTTGATGAATTGGAAAAAGGCTGTATAAAAAAATTGAAGGAGCTTGGACTAAAAAAATTAATTACGATAACTGTTCCCGGCGCCGTTGAAATTCCGTATGCGATAAAAAATTTTTGGGATCACGGTAAAAAGAAAAAAAAGCCCGATGCATTTATTGCTCTCGGATGTGTAATTCGTGGAGGCACTCCACATTTCACTTATGTATGCAATTCAGTAACAGAAGGTGTTCTTCAATTAAATCTTTTATTGCCTGTGCCAACTATTTTTGGCGTGCTGACTGTTGACAACGAAGAACAAGCAAAAGACCGAATTGGGGGCAGGCACGGACATAAAGGCGAAGAAGCTGCGATCACTGCGATTAAAATGATTGCATTAAAAAAACAATTTAAGTAGTAACTGAATATTGAGCATTGAATATTGATTACTGAATTTTTTTTCTTTTCAAATGTTCAATGCTCGACGATCAATTTCAATTTCAGAGAGAAAAATGAACATTCAACTCTTCATACCCTGTTTTGTTGACCAGTTGTACCCCCAAACCGCTTTTAGTATGATCAAGGTGCTGGAGAAAATTGGTTGTACCGTTACCTACAATGTAAATCAAACTTGCTGTGGTCAAGCTGCTTTTAATGCGGGTTTTTGGGAAGAGTCAAAATCTGTTTGCAATAAATTTATCAAAGACTTTGAAGGGATCGATTATGTAGTTGCCCCCAGTGCAAGCTGCGTTGGCTTTGTGCGCAATTATTATTCAAAGCTATTCGACAATTCTTCCGTTCATAACGATGTGAAAGATCTTTCAAAACGCACTTATGAATTTTCTGAATTTATGGTAAAAGTGCTTCAGATATTTAATGTAGGTGCTACTTTAAAGGCAAAAGCCACTTATCATGATAGCTGTGCCGGCTTGCGTGAATGCAGAATAAAGCAAGAGCCAAGAAAACTTCTTGCCAATGTAAAAGGCCTGGAATTGGTTGAATTGAACGATGTGGAAACTTGCTGTGGCTTTGGCGGAACTTTCGCCGTAAAATTTGAACCAATCTCGATTGCAATGGGAGAACAAAAAGTAGAGAATGCTTTAGCTACCCAAGCTGAATATCTTATCTCTACCGATCTTTCTTGTTTAATGCATTTAGATGGCTATATTAAACACAAAGGTTATTCTTTAAAAACTATGCACATTTCAGATGTGCTTGCTAGTGGATGGTAAAAGCCCAATGCCCATCCCACAGTCATCAAAACTGTAACCTCACTCGATTTGCCTTCCCAAAGGGAAGGCAGTTTGAGAGAAAATTTAATTTAAAGACTGTGGGATGGGCTTTTTTGCGATGGGCTTCATAACCCCGAATAATAATCATATCCTCGTTCAGCCCAATAATCCGGGGGACGATTGTTATCAAAATATATAGTGCCAATTCGCTTTAGATGCTTAATACCATATTTGACAGGAATGATAAGGCGAAGAGGATAACCTTCTCTCATAGGAAGAGGCGCACCGTTTAACTCGTAACATAATATGGTTTGAGGATGCAGGATACTTGCCATATCAATGCCCACATAATATTCTTCATCTGGCGTCATAAGTCCAACATATTTCATCGCTGCTTCTTCGTTCAATCCATAGGCCTTGACAAAATCAGAAAACTTAACACCTGCCCAATGCGTGATCTGGTTCCATCCTTCAATGCATTTAAAATTGAAAACGATATCCGTTTTTGGAAGTTTTTTCAAATCATCGAGCTTCAATGCAAGGGTATCACCTTTTTTTTTGATGACATATAATTGCCAAGTTGCCGGATCAAAATCATTTCCCATACCAAGATTTCCATTAGGCCTTACATTTTTTATAGCTGCGGAAACAGGGTAGGTTTTTGTAAGATGCTTTTTTGAAAATATTTTAGAAAATACTGCTTCATTGGTATTCAATACATCTCTGAGCGGTTGTTGAATGCCACCACGAATGCCTCCATCCAATGGCTGATGCCTCACCCATTTCCAAGCCCAAATGCATCCGCCAAAAAAAATGAAAAGAAAAAAGAAAGAAGTAATTGTTTTCTTAACGATATATTCATCAACCGTCAATTTTTTATTACTCTTGAAAAGGTTAGAGACAAAGTTTGACATATAAATAATTTTATTGGGGAGCTTCACCATGCCCCTTATCGTCGTCTGTCTGCGGTATTTCTAAAACCTCTGCTACTGGAACCGGTTCAATTTCGATTGGTTCAATTTGGATTGACTCTTCTTTTATTTTCACTACTTCAAAACCGGTAACCATAGCACGGAAATTATTCCATCCTGCAAAAATCACTTGAATAATGTGGATCAGGAAAAATAAAACATATCCAATGGTCAAAGCAAAGTGAATGATCCTTGACATCTTATATCCGCCAAATATCAGGGTTAGCCAGCCAAGTTGAACGGGCTTATAAATCGCCAAGCCAGTAAGGATAGAGCCAATGCCCATGATAATAATGGCAGTATAAGCGATGCGTTGTGCAGCGTTGTATTTTTCTTGTGGCGGTTTTGTTTTTCTTATATGAAGATCATGAAGCAATACCTGCCAAGCTTCTTTCCATGATCGTCGGTTGGGTAATAGATATCGCCATTCGCCCGAAAAAATGGTATAAAGCACATATAAAATGCCATTGAAGAAGAATAACCACATGAAAACAAAATGATAGGCCATTCCTTCGGCAAGGCGAAATGGAATATGGAAAGCTTCATAAAAAGATTGTGGAAAAAATTTGATAAGAGTCTTATCGCCAAAGCCAACTTTGTAAACGTCATTGGCCCAATAAATAAGCAGCCCGCTCCAGATCATAACACCCAATACCGGAAAATTAATCCAATGAAACCATCTGATAGCAAGAGGATGTTTTTTGTCAATCTTTTTCATCAGCTAGTTATACGGTTATTTAAGCCATTGAGATTCAAAAGTTACAAATAAAAAGCCGGCCTCCAAAAATGGAATGCCGGCTGGTTTGCCCTGCACATACGAACTATTTAAAATGACTTTTGACGGATTAAGTTACCCTATATACGACAGCCACATCTTTTTAGATTGGCTATTTAAAAAAAATTGGCGACCCTCTCAGGAATCGCCAAACGGGCTAAATTTAAAACCAGCCTCAGCAATTATTTTGGAGTAACTACATGGTCAATGACATGGATCACCCCATTGCTTTGATATACGTTTTTAATAGTAATAGTTGCCCAGCCACCGTTCTCATCTTTTAAAACGATTTTATTTCCTTTCATACTGGCCCATAATTTTCCGCCAGAAACAGTCGTCAACTCGGCAACACCTTTTCCGGCTTTTATTTTTTCAGCTAAGGCTTTGCTATCCCAACTACCAGCAATAACATGATAAGTGAGAATTTTTGTGAGCATGGCTTTGTTCTCGGCTTTTAGCAAATTTTCAATAGTGCCTTTGGGCAACATATCAAAAGCAGCATTCGTGGGAGCAAATACGGTGAATGGACCAGGACTTTGCAGGGTTTGAACCAGACCGGCAGCTTTTACAGCAGCTACTAACGTTGTATGATCTTTCGAGTTCATTGCGTTTTCAATGATGTTTTTGGAAGGATACATGGGAGCGCCACCCACGCTGACAGTTTTTTCTGTCGCCATTTTACCTTGCGCAAAAGAAGCATTCATTAGAAAGGCAGCAACCAGTAATAATGTGAATGATTTTATTTGTTTCATAAAAGAGTTTTTAAAAATTTTTGTTTGTGATTTTCAAATTGCTTTAGTTTCAAGGTCGGGTTGCGCATGCGTACAACGAATACAAATACGTATAGTAATAAAGAGTTGGATTGCCGGGCAAGAAATATTTTTAAGAAGAAAAATCAACTGTAATTTTGAAAACCAACAACGCGTTTTTTTCGTAAACAATAATTTTTTTCGGCAAGAGATGCAAGTGGAAGAAGCTTAACTTTAAACCTTAAACTTTAAACTCAAAGTCATGGCTTACTGGCTGGTAAAATCTGAACCTGATGCATACAGTTGGGAACAACTGGAAAAAGACAAGCAAACGGACTGGACCGGTGTACGCAATTATGCAGCACGCAATCATCTTAAATCCATGAAAAAAGGTGATGAGGTTTTATATTATCATAGTAATGAAGGTTTGGAAATTGTGGGTATTGCCAAAGTGGGTAAGGAAGCTTACCAGGATCCAACAACAAAGGAAACGACATGGGTAGCCGTTGAGCTCAAGCCTCACAAAAAATTGAAAAAACCTGTTTCATTAGATGCAATAAAAAAAGATAAACGGTTAAAGGATATGGCGCTCGTTCGCATTGGCCGTTTGTCGGTGCAACCAGTTACAGAAAAGGAGTGGAGTGTAATTATGGAAATGGCGGGAGAGAAGTGAGATAAGTTATTGGTCAGTGGTCAAAAGTCAATAAACAATTTTTTCCTTTAACAACTTTGATGGGTTACTTTTTATTGAATGATGGAATCAATTTCTGATTCTCTCAAATAAAAAAGTATAGCCATGAAACAAATTTTCATCGTGCTGCTCATCGCAGCCATCGGTGCTGGAGCTTATTTTTACTTCACTAAAAAACAAAAAAACTCCCCTTCAAATTCGAAAGAACTTATTCTTGGTAAATGGAATGTTGATTCGATTGATGTAAGCAAAGCAAAACATTCTTCCGCTTTGCTAGGCTTATTATTAGCTCCTGACACTGCCGGACATAAATACCAGCTTGAATTTTTAAAAGATGGGCTGATATTGGAAGGAAACGAACAAAAACTCGAAGATACTACTCACTACAAGTTTATGGATGGAAAATATCTTTTGCTATGGGATAAGTCTGATACTGCTAAAACAAAATGGAATATTGAAAAGATTGATTCAACCGTTTTGATTTTAAAAGATCAGGACAGCACTTCACTTTATTTTCAACGGGTAAAATAAAAAAGCTAACGGCTTTTTGATTATGCAAAAGGATGTTTACTGCATCTATTCACTAAAAAAATATAGCCATGAAATTGTTTAAATCAACTGTGCTAGTAACAAGCCTTATTTTGCTCCTCGCTGCTTGCAATGGTAGACTTGCAGAAGAGCGTTCAATATCACCACAGAACAAAGAAGAAGAAGAAATAAATAAAATACCTCAATCCGATCAGACAGCTGATACAACACAAGCACCACCCTCTGTACCGAAACCTCAAACAGCGACAAATGCGAATTCCGAATCGAAAGTAGATTGGGACAAAAAAATTATTAAAACTGCGACGATCAACCTTGAGGTTAAGAATTACAAATCATTCAGTGATTTGACAAAAGAAAAGATTAAAAAGCTTGGAGGATACGTAGCGCAGGAAGAACAAAATCAAACTGATTACAAGGTTGAAAACATTATAACTATTAAAGTTCCGGTTGATCAGTTTAATAATCTTGTGACTGAACTTACAAAAGGGGAGGAGAAAATTATTGAAAAGAAAATTACGTCAGAGGATGTAACGACTGCTATTGTTGATACAAAATCCCGTATGGAAGCAAAAAAGCAAGTGCGACTGCGTTACCTAGATTTATTGAAACAAGCAAGGAATATGCAAGAAATTCTGAACGTGCAAAATGAAATTAACGGTATACAGGAAGATATTGAAGCGGCAACCGGACGAATAGAATATTTATCTCGTTCCTCTGCTTACAGCACTATAAATCTGACGTATTTCGAAGTACTGGATGCAACTGCAAAAAATGGCGCAGACGTATCGTACGGTACTAAAGTCTGGCAATCATTTAAAAATGGGTGGAGTTGGATAGGGGACATTTTTGTTGGAATAATTTCGATCTGGCCTTTATTTCTTTTAGCTTTTATTTGCTGGTTTGCGTACAAGCGATGGTCATTAGCTAAAACGCAAAAAAGAAATGCATGATTATCTTTGGTAAATGAGTAAAAAGAAACTTGTCGTTCTCACTGGTGCCGGTATTAGTGCGGAAAGCGGTTTAAAAACTTTTCGCGACAGCGATGGTTTATGGGAGGGGTACAATATTGAAGAGGTTGCCACACCCAGGGCTTGGAGAAAAGACCCCCAGCTTGTTTTGGATTTTTATAATATGCGCCGTAAAAATGTTGCAGAAGCAAATCCTAACGCTGCTCATCAGGGGCTGGCAGAATTAGAAAAACATTTCGATGTTCACATCATTACACAAAATATAGACGATCTGCATGAAAGAGCCGGTTCAACAAAAATATTGCACTTGCATGGCGAAATATTTAAAATGCGGAGTGAAAAAACACAGGAACTGGTAAAAGAAATAAGAGGAGATATTATGCTGGGCGATTGTGCTGAAGACGGATGTCAATACCGTCCTCATATCGTTTGGTTTGAGGAACCCGTGCCGCTGATTGAAGAAGCCATACCTATTGTACACAGTGCCGATATTTTTGCCGTGGTAGGAACTTCGTTGGTCGTTTATCCTGCTGCAGGTTTGGTAAATTATGCACCATGGGAAATTCCAAAATTTATTATCGATAAAAGAATTCCATACACCTCCTCGGTTTATAATGTAACAGCTATCGAAAAACCGGCAACAGAAGGAGTGGCAGAATTGATAAAATTATTGGTTAAATAGCTACGGTTCTCTCCACCAGCGGCTCTATAAAATATTACCCATGTAGCAAAATCATCGCTAAAATTTTCAAACCAATGGTTCATGCCTGCAGGCACAAAAATGATATATGATTTTTTGTAGCTTATTCTTTTACCACCCCTGAGAAGCGTGGCGTGACCTTTAATGATGACATACAATTCATCTTTTGTGCGGTGTTTGCTCATCTATTTTCTGCGGAGAAAAATATTCGACAGTCATGCTCCCATTTTTCATGACCACCGTAAAGGGAAATTCACTCTGCTTTAATAATTACTGCATCGCTTCTTCAGCAGAAACTTTACAATTCATTGCAATACATTTTTTATATCATGAAATTTAATGCCATCATTTTCCAGTTCTTTTAAAACTGGTTCATAAATTTCTTTGTTGACGGGGATATGAAGCCCTTTTAATTGTATAGTTCCATTCAAAATTAGCTTGGCAGCAATGCCCAAAGGAAGCCCAACTGTTTTTGCCATCGCTGTTCTTAAATTGTTTTCTCCTTTCACTATCAACGAACTTTTTATTTCAGACTTTTGACCTTTTATTTCGTACTGAATTTCGTGCATCATTACGATCATATCCTTATCATCTGGTTCCAAGGCGAGCTTTTTTTCTATGGCGAATTGCAAAATGTCGGCAGCGCTGCAGAGTCCTTTATTCATAAAAGTTTCTTTATCGTCTAATCCAAGAAAAAACAACTGTTTCAGGGTAAGATTGGCTTCATGCATTTTATAGGCAAGGAAACTAGCGGCGCGATTTTTTACTTCGTCAAGCTCAATTTCTGTGATGTTGCCTTTTTCATCCACACTCATAAATTCTTCTGGGATCTCAAGGTTTTCCTCCTCTGCTTCTTTTTCCGCTTCCATCAGTTTTACAAGATTATTCAGCATTTCTTTTGTTTGCGAAAAACGTTCTGTCAGTTTTTGCTCCAGCCACGCACCAAAACCGTTTTTATCCATATGTTCTTTAAAGATCTCGTAGAGGCTTTTTCCATTGGTCTGGTATTTTGGAGTTTCATCGGTTAACTTTAGTTCAATCACATTTTTCCAACCGTAAATAAAATCAGGATAACGTAGAGTTGTTCGGATAAATGTATTTGCGTCTTCCAAGCCATAAAGTGAAGCATAGCTCAACGAATCTCGATTTGGATACCAGCTTAAATACCCAAGCTCAGGAATTTCAATAACACGGTCAGGTAAAAATAGCTCTTCATATTTCAAAAATTTTTCTTCGCTATTTTCTTTAAAATGTGCTCCGGTTTTTCCTGCCAATACCACACTGCGCGGATTCCAGCTTATCTTATACCGCCAGGGATTATTATCGCTTTCGGGTGCTATAAGGCCACCGCAATGAGACTGAAAAGAAATAACACGACCGCCCTTTGAATGAATTTCATCAATCATCTTCATTGCACTCATGTGGTCAATGCCGGGATCTAGGCCCATTTCACAAAGAAATAGTAATTGACGATTGGCCATCTCCGGTGCCAGTTGTTTGATATTGTCATCAACATAAGAGGCGGTAAGTAAATTTCTATTTAGCTGAACACAATCCTGCGCAACAAGATAGTGTAAAGCGGGAGGAAGTAAAGAAATAACGATGTCTGCCTCCGCGACATATTTTTTCCTTTCTTCTACATTGTTGATATCAAAAGATACGGCAATCCCCTTTGGAGAGTCGCCGATTTTCGATTTTATTAACCCCAAATCCGCATCAACTACCGTTAATTGCCAGTTTTCTTTTTCTGCATTCTCAAGCAAATAATCAATCAAAACCGTAGCCGATTTGCCAGCCCCAAATAATAAAATCTTTTTCATCAGCGTTTAATTGAGGCGAAATAAAAGAAACTTTACCAGGTAATTTACGATTAGTCCTATTATTTTTTGTTTCTCTTATGTAAAATGGCTGGTCAACACATCTAAACCTAAAACCTTGTTATGAGATTTTTACCGGCCATCTTTTTTCTTCTTGCTTTGATCACCACTATTTCTATTTCTGCTCAAAAAATTTCAGGCAGGGTGCTAAGAGAAAGTGGCTTAGCAGCATCACATGTAAAAGTTGAATTCAAAGGAAAATCGATCTCTGTTGTAACAAATACCGAAGGACGGTTTACCATCATTGCAAAAAAGCTTCCTGATACCTTAATTTTTTCGGGAGAAGGGTATGAGCCATACAAGGTAATAGTCACGGAAAAAACGGCGGCCGATTCGAATTTCGAAGTTGTGCTACTTAGTAAACGGCAAAAATTATCGGCAATGCCATCGCGAAGTGAAGGGTTTGATTTTGATGGCCGCTCATTAGATAAGACTGTAGCATCTGCCGACGAAACCAAGAGGGCTACATATTCTCATTCACCAGTTTTTGGCTCTGTTTCACGCCGTAGAGAAAATACTTCTATCTCCAACAAAAAATTATTCATGCTTGATTCAGTTCCCGGCAAAAAGGATTCTGTCATTTATACATCAGGATTACTTACGGCCGGCGAGGTAAATGATTTTAATAAATGGAAAATGTGGGAAGATTTTCAAGAAAGTGAATTTAAAACACATAGCGACCATTGGGGATTGTATCCCAAACAACGCTATAGCGTGCAATTGCAAAACAAAGATCATATTGCAATAATTGGTCAGCCCGTTTTTTTAATTAATAAAACAACGAACGATACAGTTTGGTCTGCCGTTACCGATAATACAGGCAAGGCCGAATTATGGGCAGGCATGCAAGGACAAAAAGATCAATCGAATTATGAAATCATAAGCAAGGGTTCAAACGATATTCAATCGCCCTCTTCTTTTGCAAATGGCATCAATAAAATGGAATTGAATCAAGCCTGTTCAGTATCGAATACAGTTGATATTGTCTTTGCTGTTGACGCAACCGGCAGCATGAGTGATGAGATCGATTTTTTAAAGGTAGAATTGGAAGATGTCATACGTAATACGTTTGCCCGGTATCCTGATCTTGACCTGCATATGGGTTCTGTTTTTTACCGGGATAGGGGAGACGAATACCTGAGCCGGCATATCGATTTTCAAACTGATCTGCTGAAAGTTTTGAACTTCATCAAACTTCAGCGGGCGGGTGGCGGTGGTGATATGCCTGAGGCTGTTGATGTAGCCTTGCAGACGGCCTTAGATAGTTTGCATTGGAGTGAAACGGCACGCAGCCGCATTTTATTTCTGGTGTTGGATGCCCCTCCGCATGATGAGGCCAAAGAAAAAATGTTTCAGCTCATTCAAAAAGCAGCAGCAAAAGGCATTCGCGTTGTTCCGGTAGTATGCAGCGGAGCAGACAAGTCCACAGAGTTTATTATGCGCAGCATAGCCTTGGCCACAAACGGAACTTATGTTTTTCTTACTGATGACAGTGGAGTAGGGCTCCCGCACATAAAACCCACAACAGATGCTTTTAATGTAGAGTTCCTTAATTCCTTATTGGAAAGAGTAATTAAACAAATGGTATTTGCGAATAAATGTTCGGAGCAAAAAGAAGTTGATGTTTTTAGGAATACTCCGGACAATATTGAAAAAATAAAGATCTATCCAAATCCTACGCAGGGAAACATTACGATTGAAAGTAAAAAACACCTCAAAGAAATTTACATTACTGATTTTACCGGGAAAATTTTAATGCGCATTGAAACAAATGAAAAACAAACCAAATGGCGACTAAGCCTCGGCTCTTATCCGAACGCAACCTATCTTGTAAAATATATTACTGCGGAAAATGAGTGGGGAGCAGAGAAAGTAGTTTTGATTCATTAGAGAAAAGCCCCCTCTAACTCTCACTAAGGAGAAATCCAGCGCACAAATCTAAATGCCGAATATTTTTTTATAGTTGAAGTGGAAAAACTAGATGCGTGGAATTATTGAGAAGCGCCGCTCCCTCTCCAAAGGAGAGGGAGCAGGAGGGTGAGGCCTATAATCCCGCCGTACTCCTTTGCCACTGTTTTGATTCAATATTTGTAATTCGATAATCAACTCGAATGCCCCGTTGGCTGTCGGGCACTCTAACCGTAATGGCGCCGTTGGCTGAGATATTTCTAAAAGTGATGATATCTGTTCGTAAGGGTTGTTCACTCGGTTTCATGATCTGCAATTCAACATTCACTTCATCAAGCAAAAAGCCTGACCGATTAGATACCGTTAGTTCAAGCCCTCTAATTCCACCAAAAGCTCCGCGGACATAATTATTCGTTTTTACAGATACAAGATCCCAAATGTTTTTACGACCTGTTTCAATAAAAGAACGCTGCTCTGAATTATTTTTTTTAGTTGAATATTCTGAATTGTTATTCCTGACATTTTCTCTGGTATCTATTTCATCATTATTGCGAACAACTCTTTTTCTTTCACCGGTGCTAGGATCAACTTCGACATTTTTTTTCTGAACAGTTGCTATTTCATCATCAGGAACAAAAACCGCTTTTTCTTTTTTTTCTGGGATTATGGCCTTTGGAACAGTAGGGACATTTTTATTTGGCTTGGTTTGAATCAATACTTGCGGCTGAATCAATTTCTTGTTTTTCCTGTCTGCTTTTGAGATCAAATTTTCTTTTTCCTGCTCCTGTAAAATTTTATTATCACCTTTATTATCATCAACGACTGCCTCATTTTTTTGTTCAGGCAAAGTTTGCTGAGGAGTAGTTGAAACACTTTGGATGGCTTTAGTAGAATTTTTTTTGTTGGTGATCACAAAACCGATCGCAACTCCTGAAAGCACTAGAAATAATGGCAATAAAGCTGGCTTCAAATATTTTTTAAAAATTTCTTTTCTTCTGTTTCTTGTTTTACGCTGAACCAGAGTATTTATATACATCTCCTTAATATCGTCGAGCGATTGAGTGTATTTAGTTTCCAGTGTAGCGTCATCCGACTCATGAATGTCAATAGGAGTGTATGATCTCTCTTGAACCGGAATTGGTTTTTCCTCTACTGGTTTGGATTTTGGCAAATATTGCTGGTATTGTTCGTGTTGGTATTGATTAGGTTGATAGTTATCAAATCCCTGATCAAATCCATTTTTTTCAGGCAGGGAGACAAATATTTGTTTTTTAGGTTGAGGCTGTGGCTGCGACTGAAATGTTTGGTAGGAAGGTTTTGGTATTTCAGGTGTGATCCTTTGAACGGGTTCCTCTTTTTTAAGTGCAGGTTCTTCTTTCTTTACCTGTTCTTCCTTTACAATATTTTCTTTGAATTTTTTTTGAGGTTGCATTTCTTCGCGGGGAGAAATAGTGACCTCTTTTATCGGTGGTGCTGTTTCCACCGCTTCAGGTTCAGCATTTTTTTTATAAAAGCGGTCGTAGGGTTGTTCTTCTACAACAGGAGCAAAATCTTTAAGCTCTGCCACCTCACTGGGGTAACGCCAGGCTGCGCTTCGTCCGTCAACCCAAATCAGATCGTAAGGCTTCAATCCAAGCGTCACAAGGTCGTTCAAACTGTACGGACCTGTTTCTTTATTGCTGCGAAGTAAACGGTATGAAGGCATTGGTCACATTTTTCCGATGTAAAAGAACGAAAATTTTATGCCGCCGAGTGTAAAAGGCTTGTTATAAAACTATCGTTATCACTAATTTTTACAATTCATAGAAGTGGAAAAATCAGGCCAAAAAACAATTCGTTTCATCAGGTTATGAGCATATAAAAAACTACATTTGCAAGCTCGGAAAAACAGCTCGATTAAGGCTCTGGACGATGAAGGAATTGCGTCGCAATTTCGATAAATATCGAGGGTCAATCGGAGCACAAAACCTGCCTGACGGCAGGCAGGGCTGATGACAAAAACAAAAAATTCAGCAATAAATAAGCATGGAAGATAATTTAACGCCGCAGGAAACGAACGATCAAAATCGAATTATCCCCGTTAACATTGAAGAGCAAATGAAGACCGCCTACATTGATTACTCAATGTCGGTAATAGTAGGTCGTGCCTTGCCCGATGTGAGGGATGGTTTAAAGCCGGTACACCGTCGCATATTGCATGCCATGAATGAGTTGGGGTTGGATTACAACAAGCCAACGAAAAAATGTGCCCGTATTGTAGGGGAGGTGCTGGGTAAATATCACCCACATGGCGATACGGCTGTATATGATGCCCTGGTAAGAATGGGGCAGGAATGGAACATACGATACCCGATGGTGGAAAAGCAGGGAAATTTTGGAAGTCAGGATGGAGAAGGTCCTGCAGCCATGCGGTATACGGAAGCAAGGCTTCAGCGCATAGCAGGATATATTATGAGCGATATTGATAAGGAGACGGTGGACTTTCAGCTAAATTTTGACGATTCGCTCCAAGAACCTATTGTATTGCCCACCCGGGTTCCTCAACTGCTGATCAATGGTTCAAGTGGTATTGCAGTGGGGATGGCAACGAATATGTTGCCGCATAACCTCAGCGAAGTGATTGATGGATGTATCGCCTATGTGGACAAGAGGGATATTACCATTGAAGAATTGATGCGATATATCAAGGCTCCTGATTTTCCGACAGGCGGAATTATTTATGGCATTGAAGGAGTGAGGGCAGCCATGCATTTTGGCCGCGGCAGAGTAGTGCTACGCGGAAAATTAAATATCGATACCAAAGCAAGTGGTCGTGAGCAGATCATCATTACCGAAGTGCCCTATCAGGTAAATCGTGATACACTGACAGAAAAGATCGGCGATCTGGTTAAAGATAGCATGATCGAAGGTATCGCACACGTAAATAATGAGTCGAATGAAAAAGAGGGCACTCGCATTGTGATCGATCTCAAACGCGATGCCGTGGCTAATGTAGTCATCAACCAGCTTTATAAATACACTGAGCTGCAAACTTCGTACGGCGTTAACAATGTTGCTCTCATAAAAGGAAGGCCTCGTACGCTGAACTTGAAGGAAATGATCGTTGAGTTTATTGAGTTCAGACATGAGGTGGTGGTTCGTCGTACAAAATTTGAATTAAAAGAAGCTGAGAAAAAAGCTCATCTTTTACAAGGTTATTTAATTGCCCTTGATCATTTGGATGAAGTGATCGCGTTGATCCGTGCTTCAGCTACTCCCGAAATTGCAAAAGACAACTTGGTCAATGCTGGCTGGGGAATTGATGAGATTCAGGCAAAAGCTATTCTGGAACTGCGCTTACAGCGGCTTACCGGAATGGAGAGAGAAAAGATCAAACAAGAATATGATGAATTAGTGAAATTGATCGCTCACTTAAATGAATTGCTGGCCAATGAACCGATGAGGTTTGATGTGATCAAAAAAGAACTGCAAGAAATAAAAGATAAGTTCGGCGACGCAAGAAAAACTGAGATCACTTATTTGGAAGATGAAGTAAAGATCAAAGATCTTATCAAGGAAGAAGATGTGGTGATCACGATCTCACATCATGGCTATATAAAAAGAACTCCGGCGGATGAATACCGCTTGCAACGTCGTGGTGGCCGTGGCTCCATTGGAGGAAGAACGAGGGAAGAAGATTATATCGAGCATTTATTTGTGGCTTCTTCGCATCATACCATGCTATTCTTCACCGAAAAGGGAAGGTGTTATTGGTTGAACGTATATGAAATTCCTGAAGGGGAGAAAACCAGCAAGGGAAGGGCTATTCAAAATCTTATTCAATTGCCTGGCGATGATAAAATCAGAGCCATCATTGATGTGAAGGATTTAAAAGACGAGGAATTTGTAAAATCGCATAATATTGTTCTTTGCACCAAACGAGGGATCATTAAAAAAACGGCGCTTGAAGATTTTAGTCGCCCAAGATTGACGGGTGTGAACGCCATTACCATTAATGAAGGCGATGAATTGCTAAAAGCAAAGATGACAGATGGAAATTCTGAGATCATGATGGCTGTGAAAAGCGGAAGAGCGATCCGTTTTTCAGAATTCAAAGTTCGCCCAACGGGCAGAGGAGCTATTGGTGTTGCTGGCATAGAAGTGGATGATGCAAATGATGAGGTGGTGGGAATGATCTGTATAAATCCTGAAGTGGGTGAATCAAGAACCGTTCTGGTGGTAAGTGAAAAAGGTTTTGGAAAACGAACAGCTATTGATGAATACCGTTTTACCAATCGTGGGGGCAAGGGTGTAAAGACGATCAATGTAACTGAAAAAACAGGTAAGCTTGTGGGCATGTTGGATGTAGCCCAAAAAGAAGATCTAATGATCACTTGTAAAAGCGGAGTTATCATCCGAATGAAAGTAAGTGACATTAGCGAACAGGGAAGAGCTACCCAAGGTGTAAAATTGATCAAGCTCGACGAGGGCGATGAAATTGCCGCGATCACAAAATTAGAGGTAGAGGAGGTGAATGGAAACGGACATCCGGAGAATGGAGAAACAAATCCGGATGATTCAAACGGAGGCACTCCTGCCACTGATAATGATGGGGATGAGCAGGCAACCAATCGACCTGAAGAGTCATCTGAAGAAGGTGCTGAATAATAAAAATCTCATTATTTAAAAACAACAAAACATGCGCAAATCAATTCTTGCAGCGCTTCTTGCCATAACCAGCTTTTTTGCAGGTGCGCAAACAGTAGAAGATGCACTAAAGCAACTAGGAAAAAGCAACGACAAAGCCAAAGAAGCCATCGACAAATTAACAGCCGATCCCAACTCAAAAAATGCCGACGCGTGGTATGCAAAAGCACAGATTTATAATGCGTTAGCCACTGATGATAAATATAAAGCTTCAGTTCCCGATGCTTACAACCAAGCTTTTGAAGCTTTCAAAAAAGCATATGATATTGATCCCAACAATAAAAGAATGTTGCTTGATCTTTACAAAACCGGTTTTGTGGCTTATGAAGGCGTTGCCAACAAGGCGGCCAAAGCTTATCAGGACAATAATATGGCCGCAGCTTTTGAAGCTTATAAAAAAACAATTGAATACGGCGATTACTTAAAATCAAAAAATCTTTCCTATAGTGGTTACAGTGTGCCGAAGATTGATACGGGCATGGTGTTTATGGCGGGCTATACGGCGATGAAGCTTGACAAGGCTGAAGATGCTACTATTTATTTCTCCAAGCTTGCTGAGGCCAAAATAGGAAGGGAGCCAGATTATATTATTCCTTATCAGTTCCTGGCTTTTCAATATAAAACAAAAAAAGACGAAGCCAATTTTAAAAAATATGTCGATCTCGGAAGACAAGTATATCCCAAGGATCCTTATTTCATTACCATAAAGCTTGATTGGGCGAGAGCCAATAATGATTTTCCTTTGTTATTCAGCAGCTATGAAGAATTGATCGCCTTGCAACCGGATACCTTGAGCAATGTTCTTTCTTATGCATCGGAAATGTTTGATTACTTGTACATCAAAAACTCCTCTGATAAAAAGCCGGCCGATTATGATGCTGTGGCTGCTAAAATTGAAACTGAAATCAAAAAAACACTGGCCAAGGATTATGATCCGCTCAGCTCAAACTTGATCATTTCTCAGCTTTACTATAACCAAGGGCTTGACTATGTAACGGAAGCCGATAAAGTCAAGGGTACTAAGCCAGAAGACGTAAAAAAGAAAGCTGATCTCAAGGCAAAGGCCGTTGTCAAATACGATCTGGCTATTCCTTATACAGAAAAAGTAGCATCCTTGATGGAACAAAAAGGAGCTACCATGACTGCAAAGGATAAACATACGTTGAAGAACATGTACATCATGCTGGAAGATATGTACACGATCAAAGCAAATAAGCCCAAGGCTGATGAGTTCAATAAAAAATATGCTTCGATAAAATAGAGTAATGGTTGAAGTTTTTGAAAAGCCTCCTGAGCAAGAGGCTTTATTTTTACTGTACTCCACAAGGGGTTAGCGCTATACAAATGCTTCGCTAACAAATTCTTGCTGAGTTTACTAAATATTTTTGTTTTAATTATGAGAAAATAAAATAATGTAATATATTGGCCTCCCTTTATACTTAATAGAGGTTTAAAAAAAGGTTTAATGGGCGACCCCTTGATTTCTCTTGGGGTCCTTTTTATTTTTAGACTTCTGAGACTTAGGGATTCTTAAATGTTGAGAAGGGGAAGATTCGAACTACAGTGAAGAATTCGCCAAACAAACCGGCTATTCTCTTTTCTTGGCTTTATTGATAACATTACATTATTTCTAAATCGTTTGATTTTGTTTTTTTTACAAATTGAGCCAAACGGCGAATGAAGAATTTGCCTAATTTAAAGCTCTTTAAAAAGAGAAGAAGAGATTGCTGACATTTAAAGGAGGCTCAAGGGTTGGGATCTCGATTGCCTTTTTCCTAATTCAACAATTCCCTTTCTTCTGGGTCAATCACCCCAATAGGAAAGGGTACAAGTTCCCACGTCTCGCAGGGCTAGCATTTTACTTCTCTTTCCCGGGGCGACTTAACATAATGTAAATTATAAGAAAAATGAGACGGTTAAAATATCGAGCTCAGGAAATTGATGATTACTAATTACATTTACTGAAATCTTTAAACTATGGATGCTCAAAATCAGCACAATTCCTCAACCGACCTATCCCTTGTACAACCTGTTGAGCAAACGCAGGTAAAAAATTTCATGGCCAATGTATTTGCTTACATGTTCGTAGCCCTCGGAATTTCCGCTTTGTTTGCTTATTTGTTTTCCACGAATCTGTCTTTGTTATTGTATCTGTATAATGTTAGTGAGACGGGCGCTAGTTTGAATGCGCTTGGCTATATTGTTTTATTAGCACCGCTAGGATTTGTATTATTGATGTCGTTTGGATTTTCAAGATTATCCGCCCCGGTATTAATGCTTTTGTTCCTGATTTATTCGGCCATCAATGGCATCAGTTTTAGTCTTATATTATTAAATTATGCGGCGAGCTCTATTTTAGGCTGCTTCTTATCAGCTGCTGCCATGTTTGGTGTAATGGCCTTTATGGGTTACACTACTAAACAAGACCTTACAAAATTTGGTCGTATCATGATCATGGGTTTGATCGGCATTATCATCGCTTCGATCATCAACTTTTTTATGCGCAGTGAAACATGGGATTATGTCATCAGCTTTATCGGTGTGATGGTATTTACCGGTCTCACCGCCTATGATGTTCAAAAATTAAAAAATATTGGCTCCGGAATTCAGTATGCAGATGTTCCTGCATCCGACGTAAAAAAAGTTTCTATTCTCGGCGCTTTAAATCTTTATCTCGATTTCATCAACCTTTTCTTGTTTTTACTTCGCCTGTTCGGTCGTCGCAACTAGACTAACTTTGAAGGTGACTGCGGTCACCTTCTTTGTTTATGGATCTCCGGGAAACCATATTAGCCGAACATTCAAAAGCAAACTGTAATAAGATCGTGAAATGGGTTGGCCATTCACAAGAAAGATTTGATGAACTCTTCAATTTATTTCTGAATTCCGAATATAGGATCAATCAGCGGGCTGCCTGGCCTCTCAGCTACTGCGTCATCGATCATCCCCATTTTATTGCAAAACATTTTTCAAAGCTCATCAAGAATTTGCACAAACCAGGCATTCATGATTCCGTAAAAAGAAATACGGTTAGGCTATTGCAGCATGTCGATATTCCCGAAAAATTTCACGGCGAGGTCATGGACATTTGTTTTAGTTATATCTCATCTACTGACGAACCTGTCGCGATTAAAGCTTTCTCTCTGACTATTCTGCAAAATCTTTCCAAACATTACCCTGAAATAAAAAATGAGATCAAGCTGATCATTGAAGAAAGATGGGAATATGAAACAGTAGCGTTTAAGACAAGAGCAAAAAAATTTCTTAAGAGTTTATAATTATTCTTAATCTGATCTATTTACCGGCATGGAATTTTAATTCAACATAGTAAAACAAAGACTATGGAACTTAGAAGAGATGAATTCCCGGTTGCATTACAAGCCTACGAAGTTCGTGGTGAAAGGGAAGATTTTATTGCCGAGCAGGTAGTAAACTCTCAAGTTGAAGCCGATAATTTTATGTCATTGTATGCAGGCCGGTTGATTAAGACTCGTGATCTGCGACCCGTAGAAACAAAAAGATTTGACAGTCATAGAACAACAGCTATTGCACCCAGAAGAAGAGCCGTTATTTCACCTTGGTTGATATTTTTATTAGTTCTTATTGTGTTGGTGATTATTGGCTTTGCTACGGGATGGCTCCAAACTATGATCGGGCAAACCAAATAGTTCATACAAAAATATGATTCTTCGAATTCAGATCATTAAATGGGAGTAACTTCCTTATTTAATGATCTTTTTTTATACCTCGTCATTTATCATGATAGGTTTCCGCCATTCTGCTTTCAGGAATTTTAACCTCTTCATTTTTTTTTGTCTTGTAAAACTCAGGAAAGATCAATCGTAAGCTTTGATCATAAGTAAAGTAGTTATACACCCAATTGCTAAAAACAAAAAAACGATTTTTTACACCCAATATCAACATTAGGTGCAAGCTCATCCAAATAAGCCAGGCAATAAATCCTCCGAAATGCAGCTTTGGTTTTGGAAAGTCAACGACAGCTAGATTACGTCCAACGGTTGCCATAGTTCCCTTATCACGGTATTCAAACTCATCGAGCCTTGTATCATTGCGCTGCAGGTTTATTAAATTTTCTGCCACAAACTTTCCTTGCTGTATGGCCACTGCAGCCAATTGAGGATGGCCTTCGGGATATTTTGGAGTCTCCATGTAAGCAAGATCGCCGATGACATAAATATTAGTGAAGCCCTTCAGTCTTGCTTGCTTGTCAACAATCAAACGATTTCCCTTTACAATTAAAGTTTTATCAATGCCCGGAGGAATAGCGCCAGTTACACCAGCAGCCCAGATCACTGTTTTTGCAGGTATAGAGCTGCCGTCTTTTAATTGAACATTATTGCCATCGAAATTACTTACAATGGTATTTGTAAGCACTTTCACTCCAAGCTTTGTTAAGTATCTATATGAATCTTCAGAAGACCGCTCGCTCATATTTCCAAGAGTTTTTGGACCACCTTCCAGCAAATAAATATTCATCTTTTTGAAGTCAAGCTCGGGGTAATCTTTGGGCAATACATAGTGTTTCATCTCGGCCAATGCACCTGAAAGCTCAACACCGGTAGGTCCGCCTCCTACTACTACAATATTCATCAACCGCTGCAGTTCATCCGGGTCTTTTACCAAAAGCGCTTCTTCAAAATTGCGGATCAGCTTATGCCGTAGTTGTAATGCTTCCACTGTTGACTTCATTGGAAAAGCATATTGGATCAATTGCTTATTACCAAAAAAATTTGTTTCGGTTCCGGTTGCAATCACCAATATGTCGTAACTAATTTCCTCCGTGGTAGTAATGACCTTATTTTGGTCGGGAATAATTTCCTTTACTTCAGCCAGGCGAATTCTTACATTTTTACTTTTATGAAAAACTTTTCGCAACGGGAAAGAAATATTGCTGGCATCCAAGCCTGCCGTTGCAACTTGATACATTAAAGGCTGGAACTGATGATAATTTACTTTATCAATAAGAATAACTTCAAAACCTGGTTTGTTATTGAGTTTCCTCGCCAATTTCAAACCTCCAAAACCGCCGCCAATGATTACGAGTTTCATACATTAAGATTAAAGACCTAGAGTTACAAGTACAAAGTTACACAATTTTCAATAATTTTTGAAAATATTGTAATTATGGCCACACTATCGTACCCTTCGTTGTCAGATATCCATGCTTAATACAATAATCTTACCTTAATTGTTTGCTTAACCTCTTTTAATAGCTGAAATGCCTGGCCGGAAATTTTTTTATCAACATCAAGCACCACATAACCGATTTCATCATTGGTCTTTAAATATTGAGCGAGAATATTAATATTATGTTTTGATAACTGTGTATTTATTTCGGATAGAACACCAGGTACATTATTATGGATATGCAAAATGCGGTGCGCACCTTCTTGCGGCGGCAAGGATAAGCCCGGTACGGTGTGTGAGCCATTTGTAATTCCTTTTTCCAGATAATTGAAAAGTTTCATGCTTACATCTTCACCGATATTTTGCTGCGCCTCTTCAGTTGAACCGCCGATGTGCGGGGTAAGAATTACATTGGATGTATTTTGCAAAGGCGTTTTAAATTTATCGCCATTTTTTTCCGGTTCCCAGGGGTAAACATCAATCGCGGCCCCGCTAATTTGACCATCTGCCATCACATCTTGCAAGGCTTCAAGATCAACCACTTCTCCCCTTGCGTAATTGATCAATATAGAGCCCTTTTTAAAAAATTTTAAATTGCTTTTATTAATAAGATTTTTTGTTTGCGCTGTTTCCGGCACATGCAGGGTCACTACATCGGCTTTCTTTAATAATTCTTTGAGCGATTTAGCATCCTCTGCATTTCCTAAGGGGAGCTTTGTTTCTACATCATAAAAAATCACTTTCATTCCAAAAGCTTCTGCCAGCACACTTACTTGTGAGCCTATATTTCCATAGCCGATAATACCTAAGGTTTTTCCACGCAGCTCATAGCTGCCCTTTGATTCTTTCATCCAAAAACCTTCATGAGCTGCCTTATTTTTATCGGGTATTCTGCGAATAAGCATGATCGCGGCGCCGATCACTAATTCAGCCACAGACCTGGTATTAGAATAGGGCGCATTGAAAACAACTACTCCATTTTTTGTTGCAGACCTAAGGTCCACCTGATTTACTCCGATGCAAAAGCAGCCAATGGCTTGCAATTTTTTTGCTGCTTCTAAAACCTTTGTTGTGATGTGTGTTTTTGACCTGATGCCAAGAATATGAACGTCCTTGATTTCTTTTATCAGATCCTCCTCACTCAGCGCTTTGCTAATTTTTTCAACCTGTATATAGCCATGTTTACTAAAGTTTCTTACAGCTAAATCACTGATATTTTCCAGGAACAGAATACGTATTTTTTCTTTGGGATAACTCGTTTTCGTAACTTTCATATTTTGCAAATATGCACATAAGTTGATAAATAAGTAGAAAGGCCTAATTCTTGTTTAAGTATTTTTCCGAATAATACAATACTGAATGGAAATAACGTTATATAGCACAACCATTACCTTATAAAAACTAATACCCCTTGAGAAATACTTTATATAGCATTGGATTTACATTAGTTGTGGGCTGTCATGTAACTGCTGAAAAATCAAATAGTCAGCAAGCGGAGTATGCCGCTGCCCCCCCTCCTGTCGTAACTTTCCAGCCATTAGCAAAAGAAGATTCCAGCCGTTATTATAATGCAGTTAAAACCTTTTTTGACAAATATTTGGTCAATAACAGAACTTTTAACGGCGGTATTTTGGTGGCGAAAGGAAGCTCGATCATCTATGAGCAATATAAGGGTTATAAGGATCTCCGTACAAAAGAACCGCTTGGAGAGAACAGCCCGATGCATATTGCCTCAGTATCAAAAAACTTTGCTGCCGCGGCCGTGCTGAGATTAATTCAGGAAGGAAGGATCAAGCTTGATGATTCCCTTTCTACTTTTTTTCCTAACCTGCCATACAATGGCGTTACCGTTAAAATGCTGATGAATCACCGCAGTGGCTTGCCAAATTATGTTCATTATCTGGAAAAAATGGGCTGGAATAAAAATCAATATGCCACGAATCAGGATGTATTGAATTCATTATACACCATGCACCCGCGTGCCGAATTTAAAGCCGGCACAAGATTCAGCTATTCCAATACCAATTTTGTATTGCTGGCTATGATTGTGGAAAAGGTTACTGCCATGCCCTATCCAGATTATTTGAAGAAAAACTTTTTTCAGCCTCTCCAGATGAATGACACTTATGTTTTTTCACTTGCCGATTCAGTAACGGCTATCAAATCATATCAACCTAATGGCGGAGTTTGGCCCTGGGATTTTCTTGAAAATACTTATGGTGATAAAAATATTTATACTACGCCAAGAGATCTGTTAAAATGGTCGTCGGCTTTATCACAAGGCCAAGTGATAAACGCTGCTTTGCTCGATTCCGCATTTACACCGTATAGCAACGAAAAACCTGGTACACACAATTATGGTTTTGGTTGGCGGTTGTTGATGTTGAAAAATGGCAAAAAAGTCATCTATCACAATGGTCGTTGGCATGGCACCAATGCAGCCTTTGCAAAATTGCCTGATGAAGATGTGACCATCATTGTAATCGGCAATCGGTACAATTCAAATATTTATAACATTGCACGCAAGGCTTATGATCTTTTTGGTGATTACCAACAGGGTGGCCCTACTGTTGATGAGGATGGCGATATTGTTTATCATGAACCTGTTGTTCGACGCGTTCACAAAAAATCAGTAGCTAAAAAAAGTACTCACTCCAAAAGATATTCTTCTTCTTCGGGTAAATCAGTAGCGAAAACCAGAAAATAATTGTCCTGCAATATTGCCGTGGTTATTAATATTTACTGTTATTCACATTTCATTTTTCACAGGAGTGGTTTCTTATATTTGCCTGTTCCATGATTTCTCAATCCACAATACAGGAAATACTTAATCGCATTGATATTATTGATATAATCGGCGGCTTTGTGAAATTAAAGAAACGTGGCGCTAACTATCTGGGTCTTTGCCCGTTTCATAATGAAAAGACACCCTCGTTTACTGTTTCCCCTTCAAAAGAGATTTACAAATGCTTTGGCTGTGGCCGCAGTGGCAATAGCATCAGCTTCATTATGGAGCATGAGAAATATAGTTATGTAGAGGCCTTAAAATGGATTGCCAATAAATATGGGATCGAAATTGAAGAAACATTTACTACGGATGAGCAACGCCAGCAAATGCAGGCGGCTGACAGCCTTTACATCATTAACGGTTTCGCCCAGCAATTTTTTACCCGCCAATTATTTGAAACAGAGGAAGGACAAGATATTGGTCTGAGTTATTTAAAAGAACGAGGGTTTCGGGAAGAGGTCATAAAGAAATTTCAACTCGGTTATTCACCAGAACAACGTGATGCTCTTGCAAAATTGGCAATTGCTCAACAATATAATCCTGAATTGCTTTTAAAAACCGGCTTGGTTGTAAATCGAAATGATCAATTACAGGATAATTATAGAGGTCGCGTGATCTTTCCGGTACATAATCACAGCGGAAAAGTTCTTGGCTTTGGTGCACGGATTTTAAAGAATAATGACAAAGCGCCTAAATACATCAACACACCGGAAAATGAAATTTATGTAAAAAGCAAAATTCTTTACGGCTCTTATTTTGCCAGACAACCGATTGACAAAGCTGATGAATGTTTGCTGGTAGAAGGTTATACAGATGTGATCTCTCTTCATCAAGTCGGTATTGAAAATGTAGTAGCAAGCGGCGGTACATCTCTAACTACAGACCAACTGAGGCTGGTAAAAAAATACACAAACAATCTTACGATCATTTACGATGGTGATGCAGCCGGAGTAAAGGCGGCCTTGCGTGGATTGGACATGGCCTTGGAAGAAGGCTTAAATGTAAAATTGGTTTTAATTCCGGACAATGAGGATCCGGATAGCTATGTAAACAAAGTTGGCGCTTCAGCATTCAGAGAATTTGTACAAAAAAATAAACGGGATTTTATTCTGTTCCAGCTTGAAGTTGCTTTGAAAGATGCTGGTTCTGATTCGAACAAAAAAGCCGAAGTGGTTAACCAAATTGCAGAGACAATATCCAGGATCAACAAGGCCGAGGATTTTACCAAACAACAGGATTACATTAAGCAATGTTCAGAGATCTTAAAAATTGATGAAAGTGGTTTGCATGCGCTGGTAAATAAATTCATTCGTAACAGGATTATAACCCAGGAGAAGGCTTTACCGTTTGAAGAAGCCAAACATCATGAAGAAAATGCAAAGAAGGCGCAAGAAACAGATTATGATGATTCCACTTTCAATTTATTATTCAAGGACGAATTACAAGAAAGAGAATTAGCGCGAATTATTTTAGAGTATGGAACGAAAAACTGGGATGGTCATCAATTAATAGCGGATTATATTTTTTCCGAAATGATTGATGAAAGTTTATTCGATAATCCGGATGTCATTAGGCTGATCAATGTTTTTAAAGAACAGATACAGGCGGCACCTGAGCAAGTAAATAAAAATTTTTTTATTTATCATTCTGATACAAAGTTGAGCTCTCTGGCCGTTTCATTACTTAATTTTCCCTACGAAGAAAGCGAACATTGGAGAAAAGAGTATAGTCAGGCAACTGGATATCAAAAGCAACTATTTGAACAGAGCTATGAGCAGTTTATTCAAACGGTGGCAAGGGATAATGACCAACAATTGATGAGTTTTTTAAAAATGGATGAAGACAGAACTCATGGAGAGGTTGAATCAGCATTAAACTATCTTAAGCTTCGCAAAATAAAAAGAATGCTGAATGAAAATCATGCCGATCTGGAGAGAACTCATTCAAAAGAAGAGCAGGAAGTATTGTTCCGGACACACGAACACTTGAAGCAAATGGAAAAAGTGATTACAGACAAGTTAGGAACAGTAATATTGCGATAACTACTTTTTAAACTTTTATTCCCTCATAAATTTCACTTAACGATAATGATAGCTGAACAGTTTGGATGGAAAGAGTATCTTCCATTTTTTTGTATTCTTCCAACTCCCAATGATTATGTTCATTGAGGCGAAAAGCTTCAATGTTTATGCTTTCTGAATCGACGAGTATGTATTCTTTTAGTGTAGGTATATCTCGGTACAATTTAAATTTATCACCCCTATCATAATTTTTTGTAGAAGGAGAAAGGATTTCAATAATAACGGAAGGCTCGGTGAAATTATCATTGTCATTGCCCTCAGCTGTAATGTCCTTACAAAAAATAGAAATATCGGGATAAGTAAATAAGGTGTTTTCTGGAATATGAACTCTCATATCGCTACCATAAGGTTGACAAGGCTTGCGTTTTAATCGATAAGCAAGATCGCCATATAAATTTTTTAAATATTACGTTGTGCATGTCACTTGCACCCGACATAGCAAAATTTCACCTTGATAATATTCATGTTTCTCTATTGAGCCACGTTCGAATTCAAGATATTCCTCAATAGCGAAATCTTTTTTACCATAGGCAACTATAGGTTCTCTTATCTCAAAATCCATATTTAAAAATACAAATTATTTTTGCGATGCTAACAACATGTCACTATAGGAAACAGCAATTAGATCTTGATCTTTTATCCCAAATTTTTTTAAATAGAATTTGCATTGCTTTTGTAATTCATCCTTTGAAATTTCTGCATAAAGATTGCTCGCTTCTATTTCTGCGAAACTTCCTAGCCCCTCAACTTCATCAAGGTGAAATTTTACATTTTTGATAAAATAGATTTCCCTTTTCTTTTCAACGACAATTTTAATTCCCAATGATTTTTTTAGAACCTCTTTCAAGGCCTTTGAATCTTCAACCTTTACTAATTGGAAGTGTGAGTCTTTCACTCCAGCCTGATCATTCCGTTCATAGAAGATCAAATTATTTTCAATATTGCCTTCTCTTAATTTCAACCTTCCGTTTGAAGCTTGGAAATAAGTGTCGGTCTGGTGATCCGTGCCCTTGAATTCAGCATTATTTAGTTTGAGGTATTGCCTGATGAATGCCGGGTCGCTGCATTTAGCCTTGATTTCGACATTTAAATGAGTCATTTCCAAAAATACCACTTCGCCTAAAGCAGTGGTATAAAATAAAAAACCACCCCAATATTGAGCTTATCGAATATCGGGATGGTTTAAAAAAATTCAAAAGATCTCAGACCTCTTCCATTTCCATTGGCATCTTATGCCTAACTCTTTTGCTACCGCCTTTTTCAAAACGGGCAGCGCTCCAAACATGATCCAGTGCCACTTCATGCACGCTTTCATAGCCAGCAGAAGTTAATTGATTCCAACTGCTGTCCCGATTTAGATCAGTAACGATTTTTGAAGTGATTTTTGGATAAGCTACCCAAAATTTTGAATCTTCCTTTAAGGCAGGCATAACATCCCTTAAAATGCCGTTAAGCTGACTTTCATTCACCGCGAACACAAGAGCAAAATCTATCTTCCTGCTTTTAAGAAGCGGAGTCATGTTCTTGGCAAATGAGAGTTTGCAAAACTGCTTTTCGATGGAGGAAGGCAGACCCTGAATTAAAAGATTTTTTTCGTCTGCAAATTGTAACTTTTCAAACAACGTTTGTGACATACTTTGAAAGAATTTTTAAAGTGTTATCAGCAACAGGCCTTGGTTCGCAGAACTACTGCTGCGTTCACAAAGTAGGAAGCGCAAAGGTACAAAAATCTATCGTAGTTTGAACATTTTTTCAAAAAGAAAACCCTTACAGATAGCTCTCTGAAAGGGTTTTTTGGTTCAAATCAATTTTTTTAGCCTCTTATTGGCTTATAATATTTTAATGCTTCAGGCATATATTTATTTAATTGATCAATTCTTCTACCTTCCGATGGGTGAGTGCTTAAAAATTCCGGAGGTCGTTGTCCTCCGCCGGCTTTTTCCATTCTTTCCCAAAGAGGAATTGCTTCCCTTGGATTGTAGCCAGCCATAGCCGCCCATATCAAACCATAGTGATCTGCTTCCAATTCATGTTTGCGCGAAAATGGCAACAGCACACCTATTTGCGCACCTGCACCATAAGCAGATAGAAAAAGATTTCTCGTTTCTGCCGGCTTATTTGCTAAGGCGACTTGTAATCCTAGGTTTACTGCTTCTGCACCTAATGCCTGACTCATTCTTTCGTTGCCGTGCTGGAAAATAGCATGTGTTACCTCATGTCCCAACACCACAGCCAGCGCTGCCTCATTTTGTGTATAAGGCAGCAAGCCGGTATAAACAACAATTTTTCCTCCGGGCATACACCAAGCATTAGCTTGATTATCTTCCACCAAATGATATTCCCAATGATATCCTTCTAATTCTTTTGATAAACCTTTGCTTGCATAATACGATTCAACGGCCCTCCTAATTCTGTCTCCTACACGAGTTACCATTTCAGCATCTCTGTTTGTATTGCTTGTAACTACTTTATTTGTTGATAAGAACTGTTGATATTGTGTTGTAGCCATCGACTGCAATTCAGATTCAGGAAGTAGTTTAAATTGACTTCTTCCAGTGATAGCATTTTTTGAGCATGCAACGATACCTGCTGCTATTAAAATGCTAAAGATTATTTTTTTTATCATAATGTACTTTTAATAAAAAAAATCAATGATTATACCAAACATTATATAACGGAAACTAAATAGAGAATTCAATCTTAATGTTGTGAAGAAGACCGGCGACGCTGGCGGCGGCGATCCCTGTATTTGAAAATAGGAACCTTATTTTCACTGCCTTTAAGAAGGCGGCCAATGTTTTTTTGATGAGTAAGAAGTACAAGCAATCCTACTGCAATGGCAAATATTCTGTACAAATGCTCGGGTTCATTAAAAATCACCAAAATAAAAATTGGAAAGGCTATGCTTGCAAGAATCGAACTGAGTGAAACAAACCGCGTGAGGTATAAAACCAAAAGAAAAACACCTACACAACAAACGGCAACAATCGGTTGAATGCCTAACACCATTCCGAAAAGAGTTGCTATTCCTTTACCACCACGAAATTCGGCCCATATGGGGAAAATATGTCCAATTACAGCAGCAAGACCAAGACCAATTTGAAGATTGATAAAACGGGTTTCATTTTCTACATAGCCAGGTAAAAGCAATGCTAGCTTAACGGCAACGATACCCTTTAACATATCAATGATCATTACCAATGTACCCCAGGCCGGACCAAGAATACGATAAGTATTTGTAGCGCCTGCGTTGCCGCTGCCATAATTTCGAATATCAAAATCGAAGAAATATTTGCTAACCCAAACAGATGTGGGAATGCTGCCAATCAAATATGCAAGAACGATAATAAATAGTTCGTTCATAGAACCTTGGTTGAAGTTGGAACGACAAAAATACGAATTATTCTGGCTTTTTTTAGCGCTAATTTACTAATCGATTAATATTTTGTTCATTTATCATTTGTAAGCAAATCCAGTTTCTAGCTTTAATTTTCTTTTTTAAGATCAGATTATTTTTCATTGACACTTCTAGTATTTCTTGTTCATCATCTTCTAAAAGGCCGCTCAAAAGAATTACGCCACCAGGTGTCAACTGTTTAACAAACGCCTGCAAATTGTTTTTTATTACAGTTTTTATAATATTCGCAAGAATAACGTCAAATTGATTATCCCCTTCAGCCGAGGAAGCTTCTAATAATTGGATTTTTGTACAATTATTTGAGCTGAAATTTTCACTTGCATTTCTAATGCTTTGATCATCATTGTCTATAGCGACAATCTTTGACGCCCCCAGTTTTTCAGACAAAATGGCAAGAATGCCAGTGCCAGTACCAAAGTCTAAAACCACTTTTCCGGTAAAATTGATCTCGCTCATCATTTTTATCATCATAAAAGTAGTGGCATGATGCCCTGTACCAAAACTCATTTTTGGAGTAATGATGATTTCATGTTCAACATTTTTAATCGGTTTGTGAAAATCTGCTCGAATGGCAACCCAAGGGGCTTTGTGAGAAGCATCATCAATAATAACCGGATCAAATTTTGACTCCCATAATTGATTCCAATTCTTATTCTCAATTTCGGTAATTGAAAAAGACAGATTGTGTTTAGCAGCTAAAGTTTTCAGTTCATTTTGATCATACAAATTTGAAGACACATATGCTTTTAATAAATCA
Organism: Chitinophagaceae bacterium; assembly: GCA_036005185.1. Taxonomy (GTDB): domain Bacteria; phylum Bacteroidota; class Bacteroidia; order Chitinophagales; family Chitinophagaceae; genus VBAU01. The sequence continues at coordinate 99,747 of DASYQS010000038.1, forward strand.
CCTTCTTCTTCAAAGCCTTCGTAATTCATTTCTGTAAGAAAAGCAATAATGATCTCTTTTTGTTCTTTACTTAAAAATTCAAATTCTACTTTTAAAAAATCTGTCATAATTAAAAACCCCGAGTTTATCGGGGTCATTTAGTTATTAACTTTCTGCAGGCTTATCCTGCGGCCTGTCTTGTCTTTCAGGTTTTGGTAGTAAAGCTTTTCTCGACAATTTGAATTTTCCTGATTTAGGATCGGTGCCGATGAGTTTTACTTTCACTTTATCTCCTTCTTTCAATATACCTTCCAATGTTTCTAGCCTTTTCCAGCTCACTTCTGAAATATGAACAAGGCCTTGTTTTCCGGGAAGAAATTCTACAAAAGCGCCAAAAGGCATAATGGATTTTACGGTAGCTTCATATACATCACCTACTGTCGGTACAGCTACAATTCCTTTTATCCAATTATGGGCTCTTTCCACGCCATCCTTATTCGTACCAAAAATGCTTACTTCGCCCATATTGTTCTTCTCTTCAATATTGATAGTAGTTCCGGTTTCACGTTGCATTTCCTGAATTACCTTACCGCCGGGTCCTATTACTGCACCAATAAATTCTCTATCAATAAACATTTTCAACATGCGAGGAGCATGTGGTTTTACTTCACTTCTCGGTTCAGAAACACAATTATACATTGAATCAAGAATGTGCAAACGCCCTCTTCTCGCTTGCTCCAGTGCTTGCCTCATCACATCCATAGGCAAGCCATCCACTTTTATATCCATTTGCACTCCACAAATTCCATCCCTGGTTCCTGTTACTTTAAAGTCCATATCACCTAAATGGTCTTCATCACCAAGAATATCTGTAAGCACAGCGAATTTTCCGTCTTTAGTGATCAATCCCATGGCCACGCCAGATACATGTTTCCCTATTGGCACACCTGCATCCATCAAGGCAAGAGAGCCGGCACAAACAGTGGCCATCGATGATGAACCGTTTGATTCAAGAATATCACTTACTATCCTCACAGTATAAGCAAAATCGCCGCCTGTAGGCATCATTTTTCTTAGTGATCGCATAGCGAGATTGCCATGCCCCACTTCCCTGCGCCCGGGGCCCCTCATTGGCTTTACCTCACCGGTTGAAAAAGGAGGGAAATTATAATGCAAAATAAATTTTGAGTATTCTGAAGTAGCTGCGCTTTCAATCAACAACTCATCAAGCGGTGTTCCTAACGTTACTGTGGTCAATGATTGTGTTTCGCCTCTTGTAAATAAAGCTGAACCGTGAGGCGAAGGCAATACGTCTGCCTCCATATCTAAAGGACGAACTTCTTCCAAGCCTCTTCCATCCAAACGAACCCGGTCATTCAGAATCATATTGCGAATAACATGATACTGCAAATCGTGATAATAATTGTTGGCTTGCTTTTGAATTTTCTCATCCAGTTCTTCTTCTTCTCCCACATTATATTCCTTCTTTAAATACTCAATCAACTCCTCCTTTATTTCATCAAATTTATCGTTGCGCTCATGCTTGCTAAGAGCACCCTTTGCTATTTCAAAAATTTTTGATTCAGCAAATGCATTTATTTTCGCTTTCAATTCTTCATTATGCTCAGGTTTTGCGTATTCACGTTTTGCTTTTGGCCTGGCTAATTCACGCAATTCCTTTTGTGCTTCAATCTGAGTTTTAATGGCCGTATGACCTACTTCAATCGCTTTTATCAAATCTTCTTCGCTGCACTCTGTGGCCTCTCCCTCCACCATCATAATATTTTTTTCCGTGGCAGCAATAATAAATTCCAGATCCGCATTAGCTAACTCACTCCTATTTGGATTTACTTTAAACTCTTCGCCTATTCTAGCTACCCTCACCTCTGAAATGATTTCTTGAATTGGAATGTCAGAAACAGCCAGCGCTGCCGAAGCCGCCAAGCAAGCCATTGAATCTGGCATTACCTCATTATCACTTGAAATAAGTGTAACCAGCACTTGCACATCACACAAATAATCCTCGGGGAACAATGGGCGAAGCGCCCGGTCAATGAGTCGGCTGATCAACACTTCATAATCACTCAGTCTGCCCTCTCGTTTAAAAAATGAACCAGGAATACGGCCTGCAGAAGCAAATTTTTCTTGATAATCGACAGTTAAAGGAAAAAAATCTTGCCCTTCCCTTGGTTCCTTGTTAGCGACTACTGTAGCCAGTAAAATACAATTACCCTGGGTTACAGTAACTGAACCATCGGCCTGGCGTGCAAGCCGGCCAGTTTCAATAGTTACCTGCCGGCCATCGCCTATATCAAATGTTTTGCGAATTGGTTGTGTAAGCATAAAAAAGAATTTATCATTGGGGTTAGAAGATTATTAGCCCGACTTTTTGCTACTATTTAGCTTCCGTTGCGTCGCACTCTTGTACATTAATATCGCTATTCAGCAATTTGAAAAGCTCACGAGTTTAAGAGATTGCTTAAGAAACTAAAAGTCCGCCTTAGGCGGATTTGGGTTGGCTTATTTTCTGATTCCGAGCTTTTCAATTAGTTGGCGGTAACCATTCAGGTTATGCTTTTGAAGGTAATTTAGCAAACGCTTACGCTTACCTACAAGCTGCATCAGACCGCGATGAGTGGAGAAGTCTTTTTTATTGTCTTGTAAGTGGTTTGAGATTTGACTAATGCGCTCCGTTAATAATGCAATCTGGCCTTCAATTGACCCGGTATTGTTTTCTTTACCCCCGAAGTCTGCAAAAGTGGTTGATTTTTTCTCTTTTGTTAATGGCATCTTTTAATTTTTTTAATAATTCATCCGATTTTGTATCCGATTATTTGTGGCGGCAAAGGTAAGGCAAGGAAGTTTAACGGCAAAGGCTTTGCCAGCTATTTTTCAGGCTATTAAACATGCTTTTATGATCTTGCAATTGACCAGTATATTGAATTGTTTCACTAAAAAATGATTTATCTTGACCTTAAAGTCGAGATAAATTATGAAAAAACAAATCCTTTACTTCAGTTTAATACTAGTTTTCATTGCATCATGCAATTTGCAGCAAGATCAAAGCCTGACGCCTTCTAAGCAATACACAATTGAGCAGTTGTATAATAATATTTCTGTGGAAGCTGCAGGTTTCAATTCAACCGAGAGCAAAATTCTTATTGATAACAATAGCACAGGTATTTACAATGTATATGAGCTGAACATTGCAGACTCATCCATACAACCGCTTACTGCTTCCAAAAAGGAATCGTTTTTTGCAGTGGACTATCTGCCGAATACAGATAAATTTATTTTTACCCACGATGTGGCAGGTAATGAAAATTATCATTTATACTTAATGACAAAAGGAGACACAACAACAAGAGATCTTACACCATGGCCAAACAGCAGGAATAGTTTTGTTGGGTGGAGTGATGATAAAAAAGTAATGTATATAAGCAGTAATAAACGCAATCCAAAATTTTTTGATGTCTGGAAACTCGATACCACGACATGGAAGGCTTCCATGCTTTATCAAAATGATTCAGGATTTAGTGCAAACGGTATAAGCAGAAGCGAACGCTTTATTGCTTTGAACAAAAGCATTACTACAGATAAAAACGATCTGTATCTCTATGACCGTAACGCTAAAACAATGAAACGTATCAGCAATGACAATGAGGCTACATGGTATCCCGCCGCTTTTGAAAGGAATGATAGCATTATATATTATACTACCAACGATAGCAATGAATTTAGTTATTTGGTAAAGTATAATATCAATACCGGCAAATCAGAAAAAATTTATGAGGATAAATGGGATGTTGCAAACATGAGCTTAAGTGAAAAAGAAAAATATCATACGATTTTTATAAACGAGGATGGAAAAAATAAAGTGTTGCTCTTTGATCATGCCACAGGTCAGCAAATAAATTTTCCCGAAATAAAAGATGCTGATATATCAAGCGTAACTATATCGCCCAGTGAAAAAAATCTATTGCTTACAGTGGGCAGCAGCACAAGTCCTGAGAATATATATGTGTATAATCTAGAGAACAAAAATTTAAAAAAGCTTACTTCTTCGCTCAATAAAGAAATTAATGAAAATGACCTGGTAAAAGCAGAGATCGTTCGCTTTAAATCATTTGATGGTAAAGAAATCCCGGCAATCTATTATAAGCCCCTGCAGGCAACCAAAAACAATAAAGTGCCTGCTCTTATTTGGGTTCATGGAGGTCCCGGAGGACAAAGTCGCGTAGGTTTCAGCAACTCCATTCAGTATTTAGTAAATCATGGTTATGCAATACTTGCAGTAAATAACCGTGGCAGCAGCGGGTATGGTAAAGCGTTTTATAAAATGGATAATAAGGATCATGCAAATGGTGACTTGAAAGATTGTGTATGGGGAAAGAAATGGCTGGGGCAACAAGATTATATTGACAGCAGTTCTGTTGGTATTTATGGTGGTAGCTATGGGGGGTGCATGGTACTGAGTGCTCTTGCATTTCAATCTGAGGAATTTAAGGTCGGTGTTGACCTTTTCGGAGTGGCTAACTGGTTGCGAACTTTGAAGAGTGTCCCGCCCTATTGGGAATCATTCCGTAAGGCTTTATACGAAGAAATGGGTGACCCATATACATCTGATAGCATATTGCTAAAAAATACATCGCCTCTTTTTCACTACCAGCAGATTCGCAAGCCACTGATCGTATTTCAGGGAGCAAATGATGTACGTGTGCTGAAGGTAGAGAGCGATGAAATTGTAGAGGGGGTAAAGAAAAACGGAGTGCCTGTTGAGTATGTCGTTTACCCGGATGAGGGACATGGCTTTGTAAAAAAGGAAAATCAAATCACCACTTCAAAACGAACATTGGAATTTCTGGACAAATATTTAAAACCGGGTCAGCAAGAAAAAAAATAAGCTTTTGTATTCTCTGAGCAATTTTGATTTTTTGTTGATAGGCTAACAGATTTTCCGGAAAGAAAAGAACGAACATTAAATAACATCTATCCTATTTTTGGGTTAATGGAACTTTCACAGGACACAAAAAACATTCTTGGACTACAATTACCAACAGATCCACGTTGGGTAAATCTGGCTGAAAAATCACTGGAGGATATTCTTACTGACCATGCTTATTGCGAGCAAAAAGCTGCTACTTCCTGCATTTCCATCATTCAACGGTATAGTGAAAAAGAGAAATTAGTTAATGAACTATCTCCTATTGTTACTGAAGAATGGGGGCATTTTCGCTTAGTGCTCTCCGAGCTTCAGAAAAGAAATTTAAAATTGGGCAAGCAAAGGAAAGATGAATACGTGAATGAGCTTTTGAAATTCGAAATAAAAGGCGGCTCTGATGAAGACAGATTGCTCGACAAGCTTCTTATTTGTGCCTTGATAGAAGCAAGAAGCTGTGAACGTTTCAAAAGGCTTAGTGAAGGCCTCGATGATGAATACTTGCGGCAATTTTACCGGCGCTTTATGGAAAGTGAAGCCGGACATTACACTTTATTTATTGAATTAGCTGAAACTTATATAAACAAACAAAAAGTTCGTAAACGCTGGAAAGAATGGCTAGAATATGAAGCAAGGATAATACAGCAATTAATACCCCGTGGAGACCGCATGCATTAATTGATTTTTACTATCACTCGTTTATGGAAAATTCAGAATTAAAGTTTTTAAGGGATAAGTGCCTTTTATACATTCAATTCATGATTCAAAAAATGTCCGCCTCTCCAGAATTGGTGGAAGGCTTGTGGGAAACCTACAGGTCAGTAGAAAACGCCTATCAAGATGAAAAAATGAAACCCTTAAAAGTAATGAGCTTGGACATTGATGATCAAGTAATCAATCATATGCCTTTAACAATGGCTATAGAATTTAAAAACTTAATGAAAGAGAAGTTTCAAATCAATTATAATACGGTTGACAAAGACCGAATTAAGGCCATTAAAAAAATATTGAAAAAGGAAAAAATATCTAACCATGAAGAATATGAATTAATCATGAATAGGATTGATGAAATTTTCAGCGATACAACTAAAGCTAAAGAACTAAAGAGCTTGAATGAGTTACTGGTGAACTACGAAAAATCAAAATAGCGGGAGATTATTCATACGTCTAAGCAATTTCTCTCACTCCATCACCAATTGCAGAAGCAAATACTGAAGGCTCGTAACCAATTTTGCTTTTATAATATGTCCTCAGCTTTTCAGTAAAATCTTCCATCTTTTCTTTTTTTACCAAAGCAATTGCACAGCCACCAAAGCCCGCTCCCGTCATGCGAGCGCCAATACAATTCTCATAATTTTTACAGAATTCAACAATGGTATCCAATTCAACACCAGAAACCTCATACAAATCTTTTAGGGATTGGTGAGATGCATACATTAATTGTCCGAATTCTTTTAGCTTGCCTGCTTTCAGTGACTTAGCAGCTTCTGCTACCCGAAAATTTTCAGAAATAACATGCAAGGCTCTTTTTTCCAAGATATCATTATTAATTAAGTGCCTGTGAGATTGAAAGTTTTGTATATCCACGTCGCATAAATGGTTTGCATTGATCTCTTTTTTCAACGCTTTCAACGCAGCCCCACATTCCGCAAAACGTTCATTATATTTTGAATCAGCCAATGTTCTTGTTTTATTTGTATTGATGATGGCAAGAATGTAGTCGCCGGTTTCAAAAGGCAACAGTTCATAATCAAGTGTATCGCAATTCAACAAAATGGCTTTATTTATTTCTCCGAATGTTACGGCGAACTGATCCATGATGCCGCAGTTAACACCAATAAATTCATTCTCCACCTTTTTTGACAGTAATGCAATTTCAAGATTGGGAACATTTAACTGAAACAATTGACTCAATGCATAAGCCATCAACACTTCAATGGATGCAGAAGAAGAAAGCCCTGCTCCAATAGGCAAATTTCCTGAGAATAACATGTTAAGTCCAGAAACTGAATGGCCTTGGCCAATAAAATAATCAATAACTCCAAGAGGGTAATTAAACCATTCTTTGCCGGAGCGAGAATACGAGTTTTGCAAATGCAATGTTGCTGTTTCTGGAAAATTGAGACATTGAAAGCGAAATACTTTATCCGTATTTTTTGAGACAGCGAGATATGTTCCCAAGCTAATAGCGCAAGGCATCACTCGGCCGCCATTGTAATCAATATGCTCTCCGATCAAATTTACCCGCCCTGGGCTAAAAAAAATATTTTGAGGTTTTTTAGAAAATCGTTTTTCAAATTCTTCCTTGATATCCATCATTGTATTTAAAATTCGTTATTTTGAATTGTATGGAAAAAGCCGGTCAGTTTTGTTTTACTCATCCATCGGGTAAAGATATTTATTTGTATAGTTTGCGCAATGCAAATGGAACAGAAGCATTAATCACTAATTATGGCGCTACTCTCATGGCGTACAAGATTCATATGCCCGATAATAGCATGAATGATATTGTTCTTGGATTTGATAATGTAGTCGATTACCTCAGCGCTGAATATTTAAATGCACAATCTTTTATGGGCGCGGCCATTGGACGCTATACAAATCGCATTAAAAACGCCTCTTTTAAAATTGATGATAAGGAATTTCCAGTTTCAAAAAACTGGGGTTCTAACCAGCTTCATGGCGGTTTTGAAGGTTTTGATAAAAAGGTCTGGGATTTTGTGTCCTTCGACGAAAAATCCAATATTCTCCAGTTAAAATATAATAGTCCGGATGGCGAAGAAGGTTTTCCAGGCAATCTTGATGTACATCTTTGCTTTGAGCTGAATGATGAAAATGATCTGATCTATATCTACACTGCTCATTGTGATCAACCAACAGTTATTAATCTCACTCATCATAGTTATTTCAATTTAAATAATGGTGAAGGAACGATTACCGACCATGAAATAAAAATTAATTCAGATAAGGTACTTGAGCAGGATGAAGATCTTGTAACAACTGGAAATTATATTGCAGTTGACAATACAAGGTATGATTTCAGGGAATTTCGCTCCATTGGTGAAGGGTTAAATGGAGGATATGATCAAAGCTTTGTGATCGATAAAAAAACCGATCAGCTTTCCATTGTTGCTGAAGCTCTTTCTAAAGACTCGGGTTTGAAATTGCAAATATTAACAAATGAACCATTAGTTCATTTATATACGGGCCAGGGATTATCGAAGATCAAAGGAAAAAATGATGTTGAATACGGACCTTATTCAGGGTTTTGTTTAGAAACGCACAAGCATCCGAATGCGATTAATATTTCTAAATTTCCAAACACTATCTTACGGCCCGGAGAAAAATACACTCAGAAAAATGTTTATAAGATCTGCAAGTTGTGAATGGTAGTGAGTAAGAAACTTTTTTGATTCAATTTTCAGCAAAATAGCTCAATTCTTCTTTCAAATTGAGAAAGGGATATTTTGATTGCAATGCGTTAGCTTTTTCAAAATGAGTTTTTAGAAATTGCTTATGAGCTATTGTTTCAGGTTGAAACGCCTTGTGTTTTCTTGCAATCACGATATTCTTTACCTCCTGCATAAGCTTTTGTGTGCTTTCTGTGATAAAGCTCTCAGCAAATTTTTGAAGCACAAACTCTGTTGCCATATAGTTAGGGTGAACAAGATCCACATCATAAAAACGGTAATCGCGTAAGACGTCGATCACCAATTCATAGGCAGGGAAATAGAATAATTTATCGGATTTACTTATAAGATGATGAACAGCCTCAATCAATCTTGCTTTGCTGCGGTTATTGTCCACTATTCCATCGCGAATATGCCTTACAGGGCTGACCGTAAAAATTATATTGAGAGTCGAATTAAATTGAAATACCTTTTGCAGACATTGATCAAGCTCGAAGATAATTTCATCAATCGTCATTAAATATTTATTGAACCATTGTGCCGGTGCACGATGACAGTTGGCAATACCTAAGCCATTCTGTGAAAATTCAGTTGTTTTTACAGCTTGCTCCGCCAACTTATAAGAAAAAGCTGAGCCTAAAGTAATGATCAGCCATTTCGCTTGTTTTAAAAACTCATGAGCTTTTTCCTGAGATTGATTAATATTGAGAACTGCCTCCTGAAGGTTTGTATTTGAATAACGGCTATGATGATGCCAGCTATGCCAAACCTCATTCAAGTAAAAAAAATCTTTTTCATTGTACTGCTTATTTTGAACATAAGAAGCCAAACTTTGACTCACACTATGCGGATCAAAAAGAATTCCATTTGGATTTTGCAGAACAGCAAATTTTAATTCTTCCAACGAATTACCAATATGCTCCGTAAAGCATGAGCCGATCAATAAAATTTTATCTTCATAACTGATCTGCTGTGAAGGTTTTTTTAGATCAATGTTTATCATGAAATCCATACCAAAGAAAATTTCAAATTACATGCCGTAGCTATCGGGACACAAATACGGAAAATTCAACTTATTATATAAACAATCAGACAATTGAACAATTTAATCATTAAACAAATATCTCAGATGCAAGTCGCAGGCTTTTGCTTAACGCATCTTCGTTTATTCCATTCAGTAAATTTTTTTCTCTCAAATAATTGATGATCCATTCTGAGTTCATATTGCCTACCAATTCATCATTGGCCATAGGGCATCCGCCAATACCTTTTAAAGCTCCATCAAATCGTTTGCAGCCGGCATTCACTGCGGCTTCGAATTTTTCCTTCCAGTTGTCGGGTCTTGAATGCAGATGAACACCGACCTCAATTTCTGGCAATAGATCAATTAAATATTTGGTCATTGAGTAAATCTGTTCGGGGTTGGCAACTCCTACCGTATCGGCCAAAGAAATAATCTTAATGTCAAGTGCGGTGATTTTTCTTACCCAGTTAAAAACTATTTCTTCTGAATACGGATCGCCATAGGGATTACCAAAACCCATTGAAATATAAATAACCAATTGCTTGTTTGTTTTTATACAAATATTCTGTATTTCCTCTACCCTCTTTAACGATTCCTGAATGGAAGAATTTGTATTGCGCTGCTGAAATGTTTCAGAAACTGAAAAAGGAAAACCGAGATAAGCAATTTGATCAAACTCACTTGCTTCCTCGGCTCCGCGAACATTAGCAATAATAGCGAGAAGTTTTGTTTTCGGATTTTGGATTTCGAGTTTCGATATTACCTCCTTTGTGTCCGCCATTTGAGGAATGGCCTTCGGTGAAACAAAGCTGCCAAAATCAATTGTATCAAATCCAACTTTCAGCAACGAATTGATGTATTCAATCTTTTTTTTGGTCGGAATAAAATTTTTCCAACCCTGCATCGCATCGCGAGGACATTCAATAAGTTTGATTTCGTTCATGTATGAGCAAAGTTAGTCCAGATGAGAATTTAATTTAGCACCCTTTAACGGGAATGTAATCTTACTTCATCACCAAGCATATCGTTAAGATACGGGGCACGCACGGGAATGATGATTGGAATTGAATTGGTGGAAGATCAACAAACTAAAATCCCTAACAAAAAACTGATGCGAAAATTTATTATTACAGCTCTGCGAAAAGGGTTGATGGTTTGTGCATCGTGGGATTTTCAGACTATTGTCATCATGCCTCCTCTTTGCCTAAGCCAAGAAGAAGTCTATGAAGGTCTTGACAAAATAAAAATGGTATTAAAAGAAATATCCCCTTGTCATGAGCCAGTTGAGAGTATTTCTTTGTTGCCGGCTCATGTAAAATAAGGTTAACCAACAGAACCTACCCCAAAATTAGTAGCGCCCATTTATCGGCTTTCAAGTTTTGCAAAAAATACCGAAACCATCTCGTTTCAGGGTATTTTATGCCAAAAGCCCCTATATCCATACCAAACGAATCAATGAATTGCGCAAACTGCAAATCCATGTCCGGGAACTGCAAATATCAATTATGAATGAGGGATACAGACAGCTAAGTTTGATACCGAATCGCTGAAAACAGTAAAAATAAGTAACCACTAAAAAAAATTTTATGAAACTCAAAACTAACCGCTTGATCCAGACTGCAAGTTTCCTTTTTTTATTTTGCTTGTTGTCTATTGCCTCGTTTGGCCAAACAAAACAAACTGCTTTAAATAAAATCTATCTGCAAATAGGTGCAGGATCATGCAGCCACAAAGGAATGGTAGGTGAATTTGATGTGCAGGCAGCTTTCAAAAATAACTGGATAGCCAGCTTTTCATATCATAACTTAGAAATGGATGACAAAAATGTTCCATCAGACTATGATCCCGGAGAAGCAACTTTTCTGTTTATACCACTTGGAGGCAGCATGCCAACCATCGAAATGAATACATACAGCCTTACAGCGGGAAAATATACAAAAACAGGAAAAAATACTTGGTTATCTGCTGAAGGGGGTATTTCACTAGTAAAGGGTGAAAAAATAAATTACACTCGCAATACAGGGGATCTGTCTGCATGGTCTCTTATCATAATCAGCGGAAGACCTTCCAATTACATAACAACTGTTGAAAACAAAACGACAATGGGCGGGATGCTAAAGGCTAATTTCAACTGGGCATTTGCATCGTTTGCCGGATTAGGTGCTGGTGTTTTTGCTAATGTCAATTCCATTCAGTCTGCTGTTGGTTATGAGGTTAAATTATCTCTCGGTTGGATGAATCGTACTAAAAAAGTAACTACCAGAAAGTAAAAGCAACATATGCTTCTCTGTACGTTAAAAGCTCTGTTTAGCGTACAGAGATTCTTTGCCCTTCTGAAAGCTTACTAAGAATTCAAACCATTATTTCACCTAAATCTTTTTTATGAGAAAGACGATCCTCTTCTGCACAGTGTTATTTGTGCTTGCATTTCCGCTAATGCTTAAAGCTCAGAACATAACAATAAAAGGCACTGTGAAGAATAATGCGACAGGCGAGCCGATACCAAGCGCATCGGTCACCATGAAAGAGTCTGTAACCAATGGTACTGTTACAGATTCAAGTGGAAATTTCAAAGTTATTGTAGCCTCCCTCCCGGTTACTCTTCTAATTTCTCACGCCAACTATGAAGAACACAAAGAGGTTGTAAACAACAGAAACGACGTAACAATTAGTTTAACTCCAGTATCAGTTTTAATGGAAGGAGTTGTATTGGTATCGAAAGGTATTCCAACAAGAATAATTGATGCCGCTTTTTCAGCAGAATATATCGGCCCCGGCAGTATTCGTCAATTGCCAACAACTTCCGTTTATGATGCACTGGCATCTAAAAAAGGAGTTGATCTTACCAGTTCTAGCCTGACATTTAAAACACCCAGTACCCGGGGGTTTAATGGCAGCGGCAGTACCCGCGTCAACCAGATCGTGGATGGGATGGATAACCAAGCGCCCGGCCTCAATTTTTTTGTAGCAAATTTTGCCGGTCTTACTGAATTGGACATTGAAAGCGTAGAATTATTACCCGGCGCTTCTTCAGCCTTGTATGGACCGGGAGGTATGAATGGAACTATTTTGATGAATAGTAAGAGTCCTTTTAAATATCCGGGGTTGAGCATACAGATCAAACCAGGTATTATGCATGTTGGCAAAACTGCGCGGGATAATTCATCTCTGTATAATGATTATTCATTTCGCTGGGCAAAAAATTTCAACAACAAGTTTGCTTTTAAGATCGGTGCGCAATATATCAGTGCCAGGGACTGGCTGGCTAGCGATACCACGAATTATCTTCATTCGGGAACCTCGGGAAAATTGATTCATGGTTCCCGCAAAACAGATCCCAATTATAATGGGGTAAATGTATATGGTGATGAAACCAGCATTGGCGGCAATGATATTAAGAGCATATTTACCGGCGGCGCTTACCTGTTGATGGCTCAGGACCCAACCAAAGCACCAGCCCTGATGTCCTTGCTTGGATCGGATATACCTTCGCTGAGTGCAGTTTCACGTACTGGCTATTATGAAAAAGATCTTATTGACCCGGAAACAAAAAATATAAAACTGTCAGGTGCCTTGCATTATAAGCTTACGGACAAAATTGAAGCACAATTAATGGGTTATTGGGCAACCGGCAACTCTGTTTACACAGATGATAACCGGTATGCTTTAAAGGGAATAAAAATTGGTCAATACAAGCTGGAATTAAAACATAAAAATTGGTTTCTCAGAAGTTATACCACACAGGAGGATGCAGGTGAAGCCTATAGCGCAACGATCGCGACACAATATTTCAATGAAGCATGGAAAAGAAGTTTTGGGGAAGTACCTCCTGCTAATCCTGCCAAATTTTTTGATTACTGGTATGGTCAGTATGCTGCAGCTTATTGGAACACCAGGTTAAAAGGGGCGGATGTAATGACTGCTCATAATGCGGCTCGTACTTATGCAGATCAGGGTCGCCCCGAAGCTGGTTCAGCGCAATTTCAGCAAATATTTGACCAGGTTAGAAAGACACCAATCCCCAATGGCGGTTTAATTAAGGAGAAATCGCAACTCTGGATGACAGAAGGACAATATAGTTTTGGCGATGCAGTAAGATCCGCTGGAATCATCGTGGGAGGAAATTACAAAAGATATATCCTCAATTCTGGTGGCACCCTATTTATCGACACCATACATGCAATCGGTGTTAATGAAGTTGGAGCTTATGCACAAGTCACCAAAAAACTATTTGATCAAAAACTGACTCTAATAGCTTCAGGACGTTTTGATAAAAATGAAAATTTTAAAGCGCAATTCACACCAAGATTTGCCACACTGATCAAGGTTGCAAAAAACAATAACCTGCGTATGTCATATCAAACAGCTTATCGTTTTCCCGGCAATCTTGCACAATGGGACAGGTTGGATGTTGGTGGAGATTATTTGTTACTTGGCGGTCTGCCATGGGTATTGGATTATATGCAAACGGCCAAAAATCCTGTGCATCTTATTAACCCTGATGGGACTATTGAGCCAACACCTTATGTGTACAAAGATTTCAAACCTGAAACTATGCGTTCATTTGAAATAGGTTATAAAGGACTCATCATGAAAAAATTGTTGATAGATGCCTATTCCTATTTTGGAAAATATGAAGATTTCATTGGGAGAATTGGATTGTATCAGCCAGGCACAGGCAATGCTTATTCCATTGTGGTAAACAGCGCCAACAAAGTAAAAACTCATGGATTCGGATTGGGAATGGATTACAATATGAAAAAGAATTACTCTCTGTTCTTTAATGTTTACTCAGATGTGATCACTGATGTTCCTTCAGGATTTAAAGCATATTTCAACACGCCTAAATACAGGCTAAATGCAGGTTTTAGCAATTCAGGCTTTGGTAAAAACCAAAGACTCGGATTTAATGTAATGATGCGTTGGCAGGATAGTTTTATGTGGGAGGGCGAGTTGGCAAATGGTCCTGTTAATGCTTTTAGCACAATCGATGCGCAGGTTAATTATAAATTTCCGAAGATCAAATCAACGATAAAATTGGGTGGCACAAATATTCTGAATCACTACTACAAAAATGCCTATGGTAATCCTGAGATCGGAGGATTATATTATATCAGTTACGGATTTGGTTTATAAATAAAATACTGAAACCTCTTAGAAGCCGGCTGCGATGATCCTTTATACCCTTGGGATATGAATCCTCCTTAGAAACAAAACACTATTTATTCATCTAAAAAAGGAAAATCAATGAAAAAACAATTATTTATTCTGTTTATGTTCATCATATGTTTGGCGCTACTAAGTTCTTGTAAAAAAGATAAAGACAAGGAACCTGCAAAAACATTAGTGGGAAAATGGAAACAGATCGCCGGCACCTATTCACCGGCATATTATGGTGAAACAGATTATTTTTCATCTTATCCGCCTTGTGATAAGGACGACATTATAGAATTTAAATCAGATAACACTTATGAGCTTAATGAGGGTGCTACAAAGTGTGATGCAAGTGACCCGCAAATCCTTATAACCGGCAACTATTCTGTGAATACTGATTTTACTACGCTGAACATTTTAGGACAGACAGTAAACATTGAATTAACTACAAACAGTTTAAAAGTTACAACACCGTTCACAGATAATGGAGTAACCTATACTGATGTTTCTAGTTATCGGAGACAGTAGCTATTGACGTGAAAAAATGTTGTCAAGCCACTCTCTCATCACCTCATGCAAAGTCATCCCAGTGGTTACGGATACATTCAGCGATTCAAAATCCCCAGCTATGGGGATTTTGAATTTTGACTTCGTTGAACTGGTTCTCTGATAACAGAGGTTAGCTTATGCATTTTACGGGTGGGCTTCCGTGGAAAATTTTTGTGGAAGGGAACTGTGTTTGTCTTTTCTCCAAAATAGGTACAGTCAAGTAACAAGGTAATTTATTTTCACTTCGTGTAACCATTTTAACAAATTCCTTTTATGCTCTTTGTAATGTAATGTCTAAAACAATTCTTTTGAAACATATTTATAAAAAAATTCAGCGTAATTGATTAAGATATGCATCAATATAATCAGAATAATCTTCCATGTTCGTTCGGTTAATCCGTATAATTGTTTCAATTTTCCCTTCGGAGGCTGCACAAGTTTACAATACCTAAAATATGGTAGTTTGTTTCCCTTTTGTTTTCCATTGCGACTGATTATTTAGCCGGCGTCAATATTGGTCTGTTACCTGTGAAAGAAGAACCCTTATAACAATCGATAATCTTTAACTATTAAACTTTAGAAAATGAAAAAAATGATTTTTGCGTTAGCAGTATTCGCATATTGTCTACTGGTAGCAGTTACAAGTAAGGCTCAACCGGGCTTATCTGTGCCGGATGCCGTAAAGAAATCCTTTAGCACTCATTTCAAAAATTCGCAATGCTCAAGGTGGACAAAGGTACAGGAGGCGTATGTCGCCACTTTTACAGAGGGCATTGATTGGAAAGACGCGTATTTTACTGATGATGGAGAATTAAAAGGAGTCGGGAAATACATAACGGGTGATCGTCTTCCGATGTTTGTTGAGCAAAAAATAAACGAATACTCCAATTATGAGCTCCTTGAACTTTATCAGTATGAGTGTATGGAAAACGGTCTGTGCTTTTTTGCGGTCTTAAAAAATAATAAACACCAGATTGCATTAAGGATGAGTCCTTATGGTGATGTAACTTATTCAAGAAAAATCAGGATTAAACAAAATAAGACTGCTTCCTCTGATATTGCACTCAACAAAAAAAATAATCAGGAATAATTTCCATTAGGCCTTCATCCTGTTTCAGTGCTTCGTAAGTATCGCGCCAGTAGCAACTGACACATTCAACGATTCAAAATCCCCGTAACTGGGGATTTTGAATCGTATGACAAATCCCGTCATGATTTTGCAAAAAAATTGCAATAAACAAATTAGTGACTTCATACCAAAAATGATCTTTCCTTCTAAATTTTTTCTTTTTTGCAAAAACTACTAATTGAGAAACGACAATTGCAAAATTCGATTATAGATAGGCATCATGTCAATGTATGTTTGATCAGTCAAACATTTAAACCTAAGAGTCATGAAAAAGTCAGTTACTCAAATAGTATTACTTGGCGGAGGTTATGTTTCTGTGTGGGCTTATCGCTCACTCCTGAAAACTTTACGCAATGAAATAACCCAAGGTGGTGTTCAGATCACAGTTATCTGTCCTGAAAAATATCACTTTTTTCATGGCTGGACAGCAGAGAGCCTTACTGGCATTATACAGGATCAAGGTAGAATGAGCCCGTTATCTGAAATATTTAAAAAAGCAAACTTAATAAATGGCAAGGCCGAAGAAATAAATTCTTCCACGAACACAGTATATGTAAGAATGGAAGATGGTTCATTCCATTCTGTGCATTATGATCATTTGTTACTTGGCATAGGTTCATTCGACAGCGATAATATAGAGGGTTTGGCAAAGTTTGGCTATCAGGTGAAATCTCATGAAGCTTTTACACGCACAAAACAAACTATCCGGCAAATTGTGGAGCTTGCTTCACGGTCAAAATCTGCTGTTGCACAAGCATTATTAAGCTTTACGATAGCAGGTGGTGGTTTTACCGGAGTAGAGCTTGCCACAAACATCGCTGAGTTTATTAATCTCCTTAAAAAACAATATCCTTCTTTACAAAACATAAAACACACTATCCGACATGTTATTAGCACCGACAGAATGTTAAATGTTTTACATCCACGTTTTGACCGCATCATTCGCTATGCAGAAAAAACGATGATGAATTACGATATAGAAATTATTGCCAATAAAAGAATAACTAAAGTATCTGAACATGGCGCCTTTTTAAATGACGGATCATTTTTACAGAGCAGCATGGTAATATCTACAATTGGTCAAAGTCGCATAGTTTTAAAAGGGACACAAAATATGGAAAAGGATAATTTAAAACGGATATGCACGAATGAATACTTGCAGATAAAGAACTTTTCAAATATCCGGGGTGGCGGCGATGCTTGTCACGTTAAACATTGTAAAACTATGGGGCCTTGTCCTGCTAACGCCTTGTGGGCAATTAAGCACGGGGAATACATCGGAAAAAATATTGGCCACAACATAAAAAAACAGCCGCTTAAAAAATTTAATTATAGGGGTTTGGGACAAACTGCCAGTCTTGGTATCGGCAAAGGCATGGAAGAGCTATATGGTATTCAATTTACAGGATGGATAGCATGGATCATGCGACTTTTTGTCTTTACTTACTTTATGCCTCTGCGTAGAGTAATGTTTAATGAAATAAGCGATTGGATGTTTTTATTGTTTCGTGGGCAGCGCAAGGAATTGTGGATAGAAAGAAAACAAATGGAAAAGGAAAAGATATTTAGCTTGAAACAGGTTTCATTGAACAAGGTAGCATGATCATACTTTAATCAACATACAATTATTTTATTTATTCTGCCTCTGCCTCATCACTTCATAAAGTATCATTCCGGTAGCAACGGAAACATTCAATGACTCAAAATCCCCAACCATAGGAATTTTAAATCTCTCATCACAGATTTTCATTAATGCAGGATAAATCCCCTTTTCTTCATTGCCCATAACAATTGCGCAGGGCTCGTTAAAATTGCAATCAAAAACATTTTTTGCTGCCGTCATTTCACTGGCAAAAACTTTAATGCCATTCAAATGCAATTCATCCACTGCTTTCATTAAGCTGTTTACTCTGCATACGGGAATTTTTTCTAATGCTCCCGCCGAAGTGAGTATCGCATCCTCGTTCAAAGCCCCTACCCCTTTTTCGGGAATGATTATAGCATGAACACCGCAACAGTAAGCAGTTCTTACAATGCCGCCAATATTTCTTATATCGGTAATGCCATCCAAAATCAGAAATAATGGCGGTTCGCCTTTTTCAACAACAAATGAAATTACTTGCTGCAATTCTAAGTATTGAACTTTTGCGATAAGGGCCACACAACCTTCATGATGGTTGATATTAAAGGCATTCAGCTTTTCAACCGGAACTTTGTTAATTGGAATTTGGTGCTGTAGCGCCAATGATTTTATTTCCTCGATCAGACTGCCGTGAACGTTGTTTTGCAAATAAATCCTGTCGAGCTGTTTGCCAGACTCGATGGCAGCCTTAACCGCAGTCCGGCCAACGATAAGCGAACTTTTTTTAGGGCGATGTTGTTGCCTGAAGTTCTTCACGTGTAATGATTACCTTTTAAATAACGCTTTATACTTCGCAAATCTAACGGTTTAAGTTTTTGTTGGTGTTAGATTGTGTAATCGACATTTATCTGCATCTCATTTCTAAAAACTTAAGCCATGAAAACGCTAATCTTAATTGCTTTGGTTTTGCCCGCTGCTATTTCAGCACAGTACAAATTGGGTACAAACCATCTTGCCTATAACAAAAATGCAACCGCTACTGAACTTAAAGAGTTCACCTATGAAAATCTCAGACTTTATCCCATCATTGCCAGAGACAGCTTTAAGCTTGCTTTTCGAGACCTCACCAAATTCACTCCTTTGAAACAGGCCTTGGACCAGAAAAAAGTTATAATCACTGAAAAAGGTGATGGCGGAGTGGTCAATACACTCACCATTGAAAACAAATCAAAGGACACGATCATTGTGAATTGTGGTGAAGTTGTAAAAGGTGGCCAGCAGGATCGTGTGATTAATACCGACATGGTTCTTTACCCAAACAGTGGGAAAAAAGATCTTGCCGTTTTTTGCGTTGAACATGGCAGATGGTCGCCTAGAAGCGAAGCCTTGGCCAATACACCTCAGGGTAACAGGACTCAAAAAAAATCCCCTGCTAAAGTAGAATTTGAAGGCTATACCTACAGTGCTTTAAGTCTGCGAAAAGTAGTGACAAAAGAAAATAATCAAACGAAAGTTTGGGATGAAGTAGCAAAGATCAATCATGAAAACAAAACAACTACTGAAACAGGCACATATACAGCGCTTGACCAATCTTCAAAATATAGTTCAAAAATGAGCAAATACATTTCCTTCTTCAAACCAAAAATCTCCGCCAATAAAGATATTGTAGGCGTGGTTGTAGTTACCGGCGATAAGGTGATTGGAGCCGACATTTTTGCTACTCACGATTTGTTTATTCAAAACTTGGAAGGTTTGCTGCATTCTTATGCTACTGATGCCATTACTCATGGTAAATCTGTTATCATTGCACAGGCGACAGTTGATAAATATATCAACGAGCTTTTAAGCGATGAAAAAAAGCAAGATGAAACTTTAAAGAAAAAAGGGAGCAAATTTGTCAATAAGGGTCAAAAGCTCAGGGTTTCGTCTTTTGATTAAATAGAAATTAAAAAGAGTTTGTCTCAAAAGTTCAATTATTGCCACTAAGGCGCAAAGAGTTTCTTTGTGGCGATGTTATAAGTAAAATCATTTGAGACAGCCTCTTTTGTTATTTTATTCCAAATTCTTTTTTAATTTTTTGAACATAATCCAGTTTTTCCCAAGTAAACAATTCCACTTTAATTTTTTTCATCTTCCCTTCTGTGTTTACAAAGGTTTTTTCTACAACTTTTGATTCTCGGCCCATATGGCCATAAGCTGCAGTTTCACTATATATTGGATTACGAAGCTTTAAACGCTTTTCAATGGAATATGGCCGCATATCAAACAGCTCTTCAATTTTTTTTGCAATTTCACTGTCAGTCATATTCACTTTAGCAGTTCCATACGTATCAACAAAAATGCCCATAGGCCTTGCTACTCCTATAGCGTATGAAACCTGCACTAATATTTCGTCAGCAACACCTGCCGCTACCAAATTTTTTGCAATATGCCGTGCTGCATAAGCTGCACTGCGATCTACTTTACTGGGGTCCTTACCGCTAAAAGCGCCGCCGCCATGAGCGCCTTTTCCACCATAGGTGTCAACAATAATTTTTCTTCCGGTCAATCCTGTATCCCCATGCGGGCCGCCAATTACAAATTTTCCGGTGGGGTTGATATGATAATTTATTTTGCCATTAAAGAGTTTTTGAATCTCTTTTTTGCATTTTGCTTTTACTCGCGGTATCACATATTCGATAATATCCTTTCGAATTTTAGCGAGCATTTTATTATCAGTATCAAATTCATCATGCTGTGTTGATACAACAATGCTGTCAATACGTAACGGTTTGTCATCATCACTATATTCGATCGTGACCTGGCTTTTGGCATCAGGACGCAGATAAGTTAATTTTGAATTTTTTTCTCTGCGAATAACCGATAGTTCAATCAGAATTTTGTGTGCCAGGTCCAAAGCCAGTGGCATAAAATTTTCCGTCTCATTCGTAGCAAAGCCGAACATCATTCCCTGATCGCCAGCGCCTTGCTCTTCAGGTTTATTGCGTTCAACACCGCGATTTATATCGGCAGACTGCTCGTGAATAGCTGAAACAATACCGCAACTGTTTGCTTCAAACATATACTCGCTCTTGGTATAACCGATTTTTGAAATTACCTCACGAGCAATTTTTTGTACATCAAGGTAGGTTCTTGACTTTACTTCGCCAGCCAGCACAACCTGGCCGGTTGTCACTAGTGTTTCACAAGCCACTTTACTATTTGGATCCCAAGCAAGAAAATTATCTATTAAGGCATCGGAGATTTGGTCAGCCACTTTATCAGGATGACCTTCAGAAACACTTTCAGAAGTAAACAAATAAGCCATGTAGTATTTAGATTTTAGATTGCAGGTTTTTAATTTAAAATAAAATTCTGGTGCAAATATAATTATACGAGATCAGAGGTCGGAATATATTATTCTCAATCGCAACCTCATTGTCGAATCAGCGTGGCTGCTGCCACCAAGAACGACCCTTCCTTTTGCTATAGCATCAATTACCGGTAGAGTTAATGTGGTTTTGAAGTTTGAATTATACAAGTTCGTTCTTAACGGAGCATATAGTCGCATGGTGTCATTTGGCTCATGCCTTGTAATAAGGCCCTGCACATATCGTGATATATTAAAGCGATAGGTATTGTCTGAAAGCAATGTGCCGCCAAATGAAGCATATCCAATATTTCCGTTGGCATCAGTCACCAAATCGTTTTGAAACATAAAAACAGTATCGGGAGTTAGCTTATTTTTTCTGTCAAGAATTAATCGTACCGGCGTTGTAAAAATATCGTCAGCGATGGAAGGAATTTTTACAGCCACTAATTCAGCACGATGAATAATTTTATTGCTGAATGTATCCAGCTTAGGAATTTTTATAGATACATAGGAGCCCGGCGTAGATTGCAAATAGATTTTATCTCCCGCTCCGCTATTCAGATAAGTCAAATAATTCCCTCCATTCTGTCGGTTAATATAGTTTGACTGTCCATTTGCGGCATGATAAAAAGCAAATGATGAAGTATCACTCTTGCCGTATCTAAAATATACAGTCAGCCTTGTATTGGTAACATCAGACAAGCTGAAATAACTCAAGGCATTCCCGGTGGGGTCCGCTTTAATGGAAAAGCCGCGAAAAAGTGTTCGGAATATAGAATCATTTTTAAAACCGCCATTGGCAGAACTGGTAGTATCATATTGAGCAAAACGATAACCTAATGAATTATCTAATCGAATTCTTACAACATTGCTAACTTTTGAAGTATCCGTGCCCCGTATCAGTGTAAGGGTGTCTTTTAAATGATTGATCGTATAAGTGGTCGAACCTAACTGAGCTCCTGTTGTCGCAAAATCTGAGGTTGGATCTGAATATTTATACAATATTGTATCCTTAAACCCAGAGTTTTGATCAATCTCAAAGACTCTCAATGTTTGTATGCCATTATTTACAGTATCACCGTAAGCTCCTTTATACGATAATGAAAGGACAACAGAATCGACATTCAACGAATCAGTTTTTACAAAGGGATAAGCGCCGAACGAAGAAGGGCTGATATTAAAATCAATATTAGCATGCGTACGCCCAAATTCAGGGTCATTTATATCGCCCAAAGTAACAAGATCACTGTAAAAAACTTTTGTAGAATCATTGATCAAAACATTCCTGGTTACAGCATTCAGAGCCACCTCAAATGTATGTACATTGTCAACAGCAGGTATCAGGTCACTTCCCAATTCAGTAGCTTCATTGATCTTTTTGCAGGATAAGAAAAAAATGAGAGAAAATAAAAAAATTGAACCGATCGAAAGGACTAAAATTCTGCTCTTCACAATAGTTTAATTAGAAATATAAAATTGGGTTGCTGCTGTCAATTTCATTGAAAATCAACCCTATGATTTGTCCGCAAGATCGCCATAGAGTTGTAAATAGTCTGTTAAATCTGACTCTGCATTATAGGGCAAAGTTTTTTTACCTCTCACTTTAGAAAATTCATCGACCAATTTTTTTTCAATTTTCTCGGCGCCGAAGCTAATAGCATCTGCATAAGTAGCTCCACCGCGAAATAGAGCGGTATTGTTCGCTTCTTTGTATGGTTCCAAATCCTTCTCTTTTAGTGAGGGATGTATAAGAGCCTTCTTTAAAAAATCTGCTCCTAATTTTTCTTTAAATGTATTTTGACCAATTGTGAAAAGAATTTTGCTATGCGAAAACACAGGTTCCTTTTTATACACCGTTTTCAAATAACAAGGGATCAATCCGGTCATCCATCCGCTACAATGAATTACATCAGGCGGCCAGCCAAATTTTTTCACCGTTTCCAAAGCTCCCTTGCAAAAGAAAATCGTACGAAGCCCATTATCCTCAAACCATTTGTCATGTTCATCAGTAAAAACAAATTTTCTTTTGAATAGCTCCTCGTTGTCCAGAAAATAAACCTGTAGCCTTGCGTTGGGTAAGGATGCCACTTTTATTTGTAATGGATGATCTTCATTATCAATCGAAACATTAATACCTGATAAGCGAACCACCTCATGGAGCCGATGCCTGCGTTCGTTAATAATACCAAACCGGGGCATAATGCATCGTACCTCAAAACCATTATCATTTGCTTTGATTGCCAGCTTATTTACAATCTCAGAAAACTCGGTAAGCTCAAGGTAAGGCGACATTTCATTGGCAATAAATAAAATTCTTTTCTTTGCTGACATGTTATGAGCTTTTTAGTAGTGCTTTTTTCAAAGTCCGCAAAATTAGACATTTTATACTGAACTTGAGTTACAAAAGACATTTTGACCATAATAACTGCGAAATGATCGTATTTAAAAAAGCCTTGGATCTGCAGAATCACTTGAATAATTGGAGGATGCAAAATGAAATGATTGGCTTTGTGCCTACAATGGGCGCTCTTCATGAGGGCCATCTTTCCTTGCTGATGGCTTCAAAATCTGAAAACAAGGTTACCGTATGCAGCATCTTTGTCAATCCTGCGCAATTCAATGACCCAAAGGATTTTGAGAAATACCCTTCCACCCTTGAACAGGATATTTATAAATTAGAAGCAACTGGGTGTGACATTTTGTTTTTACCGCCGGTAAATGAGATTTATGAGGAAGCCATACCGAAAAAAAAGGATTATGATCTTGGTTATCTCGATACCATTTTAGAAGGTAAATACAGACCAGGGCATTTTAATGGTGTATGCATGGCTGTTGAAAAGCTTTTGGCCATTGTATTGCCAGATAATCTTTACCTGGGCCAAAAAGATTACCAGCAATGCATGATCATAAAAAGACTAATCCAGCTAATGGGTTTAGAAGAAAAAATCCAAATTAAAATATGCCCCATTCTTCGCGAAAAGGATGGTTTGGCAATGAGCAGCCGCAATACGCGATTAAATAATGAGCAACGTGCAAAGGCTACTGCCCTCTATGAAACCCTTATCTTTTTAAAACAAAATCTTAATAAAGGATCATTATCAGACTTAAAGAAGGAAGCCACTACCCTGCTTCAGCAAAAAAGTTTCAAAGCAGATTATGTCGAAATTGCGGATGCTAAGACGCTAAAGCCCATCAATGAATGGGATTCCCGCACAAATATTATTGGCGTTGTGGCTGCTTACATCGACGGGGTTCGATTGATCGATAATATGATGCTCAATTAGGGATCAAAATTCAATAGTCATATGAGTCAAGGGAGTCAAATAAGTCAATGACTTGAATGACCTATATGACTTATTTGACTTACTTAATTTTGCCCTATGCAAATAGAAATTTTAAAATCAAAAATTCACCGGGCTGTTATTACAGAAGCGAATTTAAATTACGTTGGTAGTATTACCCTTGATGAGAACCTAATGGATGCTGCCAATATTATTGAAAATGAAAAAGTGCAAGTGGTGAATGTAAATAATGGCGAACGCTTAGAAACTTATGTGATCAAAGGAAAAAGAGGCTCGGGTATATGTTGTTTAAATGGCCCTGCCGCAAGAAAAGGAATGGTTGGTGATACTGTGATCGTAATTTCTTATGCAAGCATGGCGTTCGAAGAAGCAAAACAATTTAAACCCTGGATCATTTTTCCGAAAGAAGGCAATAAATTATAATTAATAAACTTTACTTTACAATATTTGTTTTGCAAATTCTTGTTGTAGGTTTATTTTCGGTATCCATGAAGAAAAAGCTTTTCACTATACTTCAATATCTTTTATTCCTCAGCCTGGGGATTTTCCTTGCATGGTGGTCGTTGAAAGATCTCGATCAGGAAAAAAGAACTCAAATAAAAAATGCATTAAGTCATGCAAGATATTGGCTTGTCATTCCTGTATTTACTATTCTTATATTAAGTCACTTGGTTAGAGCAGTTCGTTGGAAACTGCTCATCAACTCCCTGGGATATCATCCCAGAACGGAAAACACTTTTTTTGCAGTAATGATAGGTTATCTAACCAACCAGGCCGTTCCAAGACTTGGCGAAGTATTAAAATGTACAATGCTGGCGAGATATGAAAAAGTGCCTGCTGACAAATTGATCGGTACTATCATTCTTGAAAGAATTATTGATGCCATAAGCTTGCTTATCATATTTGCAATTACATTGGCTATTCAGCCAAGTATTTACACCGACCTGATCAATGCTTTTTTTCATTCGCCACGTGATCCGGAAAAGAAAAAAATCTCAGGATTTATTCTTGCTGCAATACTCATTGGCCTTATAGCTTTGTGCATTTTTTTGTGGATGATCATAAAAAAGAAAACATTTGCCGATGTGATAGCACTATTTAAAAGAATTGGAAAAAGTGTTTGGCAAGGTATCAGCGCTGTGCAACATTTAAAACGAAGAGGATTGTTTTTGATTTACACGCTTGCCCTTTGGGTTCTTTATTTACTTGGCGGCTACATTGGTTTTTATGCTTTGCAAGAAACAGAACAGTATGGAGTTAAAGAAGCATTTGCAGTTCTGTCTGCTGGTAGCATTGGCATGATTGCCACTCCAGGCGGTATAGGGGCCTATGCCTTACTGCTTAAAAAAACTATGGAGCTTTATGGATTGCAAGAAGGAGTTGCCCTAGCCTTCGGGTGGATTCTATGGTTGGTACAAACCTTTGTGGTACTGATAGGAGGATTATTTAGTTTTGTGGCTATTCCCTATTTCAATAAAAGAAAAACTATTCCTGAGACGGCCTGAAATTATATCACAAAAAATTTTAACCCTGCCGCAATTGGTGCAAAGAATTTCACAATGGAAAGTGCTGGGAAAAACATTTGCTTTTACAAATGGAGTGTTTGATCTTCTTCATCCCGGGCATATCTTTTCTTTATCCCAAGCTGCAAAAGAAGCTGATTATTTAGTTGTAGGATTGAACTCAGATAACTCTGTAAAAAAATTAAAAGGGAATGATAGACCTATCAACAACCAGGAAACAAGATCGTTGATACTGGCCTCATTATTAATAGTGGATGCTGTCACAATCTTTGAAGAAGATACTCCGCTTGAATTGATTAATGCTGTACAACCCGACGTGTTGGTAAAAGGCGGCGATTATACCATTGAGCAAATTGTTGGTGCTAAAGAAGTGATTGCCAGTGGTGGAAGAGTAGTTATTAATCCTATTATTAATGGATACTCAACAACTAGCATTATAGAGAAATTAAAAACTGTTTGATTATTCTTTGAAAGATCACATTGAAACTTTTTCAAACTTAACAACGCACTTCAGCTTCGTTTCTTAATTTTATTGCCATGGATTCTAAACGCAAGACGATCTTTCGGGATATAAGCTGGCTTTCATTCAATGCAAGGGTTTTACAGGAAGCTGCCGATCCTTCTGTTCCTCTTCGTGAACGAATTAGATTCTTGGGCATTTTTTCAAACAACATGGATGAATTTTTCCGTGTTCGCGTTGCTACCCTCAAACGCATGGTTGAGTTCCGGGCCAAAGCCAAAGCAACCATGCATCTTGAAGCCGAGCCTCAAAAAATACTGGATGAAATTCAGATGACCGTTCTTAACCAGCAAAGTGAGTTCAACCGCATTTGGGAAGACATGCAGGAAGAGTTGAAGAAAGAAAAAATATTTTTAGTTACAGAAAAAGAACTGAATGCAGAGCAGCAGGAATTTGTGCGTCGCTATTATGATGAAGAAGTAAGCCCCAATGTAATCCCATTGATGATCGAAAGCATTCCCAATTTTCCATATTTACGCGATAAATCCATTTATCTGGGCGTGGTGATGTGGAAGAAACAAGCACCGTTGAAAAAAAAATATGCGCTGATCGAAATCCCAAGCCGTGTGCTGGGAAGATTTATTCAACTACCCTCTTCTGATGATGAACATTATATCATTTTGCTGGAAGATGTTATCCGCTCCAATTTGCCTGATATTTTTTATTATTTCGGGTATGATCAGTTTAGTGCTCACGTTTTTAAAGTAACCCGTGATGCGGAAATTGATATTGATAATGATGTTTCCACTTCACTCATTCAGAAGATCGAAAAGGGGTTGAAGAATCGTCGCAAAGGAAAACCTGTACGTTTTGTATATGACAGGGAAATGGATCCTGCTCTTCTTGAGTATTTAATTCGCCGCATGAATCTTACCAAAAGAGATAATCTTATTCCAGGCGCACGTATCCATAACTTTCGTCATTTTATGGATTTTCCAGAAAATGTATTTGAGAAAAAAAGTGATCGCAGAAAACCATTCGTTCATCCTTTGCTTGTGGATGAACGTGTAACCGATGTAGTTATGGAAAAGGATGTAATGCTTCATTTTCCTTATCACTCCTTTAATGCGGTGATCGACCTGTTGCGCGAAGCTGCGGTTGATCCCGATGTGACCAGCATAAAGATCACTTGCTACCGGCTTGCCTCGCAATCAAAAATCATCAATGCACTCATCAATGCCGCCAGGAATGGCAAACATGTAACGGTAATGCTTGAGTTACGTGCGAGGTTTGATGAAGAAGCTAATCTTGAATGGAAGGACCGGTTAGAGGAAGAAGGTGCAAAAGTGCTGACAGGCATATCTGATATGAAAATACATGCCAAGCTCTGTGTTATCAAAAAAAGAATGAATGATCGCAGCACTCATTATGGCCTTGTAAGCACCGGCAACTTAAATGAAAAAACAGCCATGGTTTATGGCGACCATTGCCTGCTTACCTCTAATCAAAAAATTATGGCAGATGCAAACAGGATCTTTAATTTTTTAGAACAACCCAAAAGCGGGGAGCATTTTTTAAAAGCATGTAACACCGTTATACCAAGCCCTGTTGTGCTTCGAAAGCAATTGCATAAGCTCATCAATACAGAAATTAAAAACGCCAAGCAAAAACACCCGGCATCTATCATTCTAAAAATGAATTCGTTTTCTGACGAAGACCTTATCGACAGATTGTATGATGCCGCCAAAGAGGGAGTGGAAATAAAATTGATCGTAAGAGGCATATTTTGCATGCTATCTGAGAATCGAAAATTCAAGCAACTTATTACAGCCATCAGCATCGTTGATGAATATCTGGAACATGCACGGGTGTGGGTATTTCACAACAAGGGTAAAGAGAAAGTTTATATATCTTCGGCCGACTGGATGGTGCGAAACCTGGATCACCGTGTTGAAGCCACATGTCCTATAACAGAGGAAGGCATTAAAAAGGAATTAAAAAATATCTTGAATATACAGTTGAATGATAATGTAAAAGCAAGATGGTTGAATAATGAATTAAGCAATGACTATGTGTCTTTCAAAGGAAAAAAGAAGATTCGCTCACAGGTTGAAACTTATCATTTTCTCGCTAAAAAAATTTTGAAACATAGTGAGATTGGCAGCCATTGATATTGGAAGTAACGCCGCAAGATTATTGATCAGTGATGTAGTTCCGGGCACAAAGGCTAATCCTGAGTTCATAAAAATGGCCCTGGTTCGCGTCCCTCTTCGTTTGGGTTTTGATGTGTTTGATAAAGGAGAAATTTCACCTGCAAAAACGGATAAGATCATCAAAACCATAAAATCGTACAAATATTTATTGGATGTATATGAGGTAAAACATTTGAAGGCCTGCGCCACTTCAGCCATGCGCGATGCGGTGAATGCCGAAGACATCATCAAGAAAATAAAATTAGAAACAGGGATTGAGATAGAGGTGATCAGCGGGCAAGAGGAAGCTTCTTTGATTTATGAAAATCATGTAGCGGAAAATATGAATAAGGACGAATCTTATTTATACATAGATGTAGGAGGCGGAAGCACCGAGCTTACTTTTTTTAGTGATGGAAAGCTTATCTTCAAAGAGTCATTCAATATTGGCACAATACGTTTACTCAAGAACCAGGTAACGGAAGCACATTGGGATGAAATGAAAGAATTTATCAAAACAAAAACCAAAGGGTACCATCATGTAACAGCTATCGGTTCTGGGGGAAATATTAATAAGATCTTTTCTCTTTCAAAACGCAAGGAAGGTAAACCTCTTTCACTCGAGCTTCTTCGTGATTATTATAAAGAATTCAGCACTATTTCCGTTTCACAGCGCATAGCATTTTATCATTTGCGTGAGGACAGAGCTGATGTGATCGTTCCTGCTTTGCTCATCTATATTAATGTAATGAGATGGGTTGACACTGAAGAAATATATGTACCAAAAATTGGTTTAGCTGACGGTCTTATTCATACATTATACGAAGAAGTAAAGCGTGAAAACGGGAAAGATCGAAATTGAAAGTTAAATCCTTTTTAAGGTTATATCATACCGAAGCGGGGTTTGGATCTTCATTAAATTTCCTTGTAAAGTAACAACAGAAGGTGCGCAAGGACTAACAGACTGCAATGAACAAGCATGAAGAACTGTAAGAAAGCTTTCACCCCACTGATCTTCATTAATCTTTGTCATTGCAAAGGTTTTAAAAATTATTTCATTTCCATTTTGTGTATATGCACCATCACTGAGTGAGTTTCTGAGTGTATGACCGGCAAAACTATTTCTATCTAAAAAAGTAATGACTACATCCATATTTGAAGAGGGAGGATAGCTTATTGTCGATGTGTTTTTGTCAAAGACTTGAATTAATTTCCAAGAGCCAAGAATGTCATTCGAACCGCTATTGTCTTTGCGGCAAGCGGAAAAAAGCAAGAGAAAGAAAAAAGCAGTGAATAAGATTAGTTTCATGACGAATAACCAAATGAAGTTACAAAATAAGCCCAATTGAACCCAAATGAATTTCTCCATTGGCCTTTTCAAACTTACTAATCAGTAAGATCACGGTTAATATTCTCTGAACTTTCGCAAGCGAGACAAGGCAAAAAAAATCCCCACTGGGAAGCAAGGAATTTTCATAGTCTCCGAATATTGGATTTATTGATTTCATAGGAAGGGACTAGTGGACGGTTGGACACTGGGACGGAACAAATCAACTGTGAAAACAAAATTACAGCGCATAGATGCTAATTCATTTAATAAATAGTCAAACAGAACAATATCATCGATAAAGGCAATGAAAATAACGATGGGCTTCAACTTGATAAGATTGTTTCAGGAAAATTACTTGAGAAAATTACGAGAAAGAATTTTGAAAAAGATTAATCATGCATGGCTTTCCATTTTTTTTCTAAAAATGATTTCTAGCAGAACGATAAATACGCCGATCATGATCGATACATCAGCCAAGTTAAATATGCCGGTTTGAAAAAGCCCGAAGTTGATATGCAGAAAATCTGTTACTGAACCATGCACTATTCTGTCAAAAATATTTCCGATGCCACCGCCAATCACAAAACAAAACCCTGCCAGCATGTTATTTGAAATGTTTGGTTTTCTTAACACATAAATAAATCCTACAACCACAGCAATTAAAGGAATGAATGATAGTAAAATTTTTTTGGCAGAATTTGGAAGCGAATCGCCCGCGCTTAAAAACGCACCAGAGTTTTCAACATGGGTTACCGTGAGATGATTACTTAAAAGATGAATACTGTGATAAGGAAGAATAGACTTTCTTACAATTCCTTTAGAAACCTGGTCGCAGCTAATGTTGACGATAACAAGTAGAAGAATAAGGGAAATTTTAATTATCTTTTTTGTGTTCATAATAAGATCGCATCTGGTATCTGCGGCTTTCTAAATTAGAAGAATATTTTTGTTTATTCAAATTGTGGTTACTAAGCTGTCCTTGTTAATCTAGCTGATAAATGATCTTCAAAGTTTTTGTTTTGCTGCGTTGCCATGTTTAATTCGTACTCCAAAACATTGGCTGAAGCCTTAATGATTCTTTGTGATCGAATCGTTTTTGGATCATTTTGAATGCTGGCGGTATCGAAAACGAATTCATTTTCTGAATGCTCCGTCAAATAATAAGTTTCTGACCTGCCCCCAACTTGAGCGCTGACTAAAATAATTTGACCTTCTTTCAATAGGATAAACCCAGTATCCCAAAATACTGTTTTACCATTTTTGTCAGTGTTATTCTTGTACCAGGTTTTTTGATTAAAAAGAATAGCATCTTTATTTTCATCGGCATGAAATTCCCATTCTTCTGTATAATCTGTCGAATCAATAGTTGGGTATTTGGCAAAACCTTCCCCCGACCACTTGCCGCTTAGTTTTGCTTTGAGATCAGCAAATACTTTTTGCATCTCTTCCAACTTGCTTTCAGCCAATATTTGCATATCGAAGTGTTTATTTAGTGATTCACTAACTTCCAAAAACGTTTGAAATGAACTCTTCATTATGATCAAGTCGTACATATCAGCATTATCCCAAAAATCAATTTCCAGTTATCAAATGCTGTATAAAGATTTGAAAGATCGACGAACTCCGTAAGAATAGAAATAATCAATAATTAATAATTGAACTTATTTCCATCCGCCACCTAAAGAGCGATATAATTCAACCATTGCAGTTAGTTGCTGGCGCTGAATGTTTGCTAAACCCAACTCCGCATTTAAAGAATTACTTTGAGCCGTTACCACTTCCAGATAATCCGCCATGCCCGCTCTGAATAACAGCGATGCGTTACTGATGGCTTTATGCAGAGTATCAACTTGCGCTGATGCAATTTGTCTTTGTGATTTTAATTTATCAATCTGTACAAGAGCATTCACCACTTCGCCTGTTGCATTCAATGCAGTTTGACGAAAACTTAGCACTGCTTCTTCTCTTTGTACTTCTGCAACTCTAAGATTTGTTTTTAACTGCCGATGTTCTAAAATCGGTTGGGCAACCGTTCCTGCTGCGGTTGCAAAGAGAGATGCAGGCATTACAAACCATTTGCTTGCTTTGAATGCATTCAATCCGCCGGTTGCAGTTATGTTGAATGAGGGATACATCTGTGCTTTCGCAATGCCCACATTTGCATTTGCGGCAACGAGCGCCATTTCACGTGCACGCACATCTGGTCTGCGGCTAAGCATTGCGGCGGGCACGCCTGTTGGCAAATCATCCCACATATGAATGTTGACGAGTTCTGCGGAACGTGTAATCGGAGCAGGTAATTCACCCGATAAAATGCGAATAGTGTTTTCCTGAATTGCAATTTGTTGCTCCAATTGTGGAATCAACAATGCTGCCGTGTGTCTTTGTACCTCCGTTTGTTGCACTGCGAGCTCTGTTACTTGTCCGGCTTGTTTTTGCAAACGCATCATCTGAACAATCGTGTCGCTTAGTGCAAGATTCTTCCGCGTAATATCAAGCTGGGTATCGAGCATCAGCAAATTGAAATAACTATTTGCAATGTTTGCAATAAGTGACGTCTGCACTGCTCTTGCACCCTCATAGGTTTGCAAGTAGTTTGCAAGTGCTGCCTCCTTTTGTCGTTTAATCTTTCCCCACACATCAAGCTCCCATGATAAACCTACCGCCAACGTATAATCTTCTAAATGGTCCTGACCAATAAAACTCTGCAAACTTTTTCCGTTCAAACTATTGTCGGATGGTGAGGTCGTTGATGCACTTGCCTGCGCATTTACCGAAGGCACGTAGTTCATCTTTGCCTGCTTTACATATTGTGCGGCTTCGTCAATGCGTTTCTTTGCCAATTGCAAATCATAGCTACCCGCAAGAGCCTGATCAATCAATCGCACCAGCGTTGTATCGCCGAAGAAATTTCTCCAGTTCATATCGCCAACGCTTGTGTCCGAAGGCGCCATGTTCGCAAACTGTTGCGGCAATTCAACCTCGGGTCGCTTATAATTTTTGCTTACAGTGCATGACGCAACAAAAAATAATGCTATAAAAAATTGAAATCTCTTTTGCATTGCTTGATATTTAAATGTCCGTGTTGTAATTTTTATGTTACGAGCGTTTAGTTTTGCTTAGCTCATAAAAATTCTAGTTATAAATCCGAAACAGTTTTATTCACTCAAAGCTGTCGTCTTTGCTTTTGGTGCTCCTGTTATCTTCTCCTGTAAATACTGGAATATTACGTACAGCACGGGTATGATGAATATGCCCAGTACCACTCCGAAAAGCATGCCTCCAACAACGCTCCATCCGATGGAGTGATTTCCATTTGCCGATGCACCTTGTACAAAGATCAATGGGAGCATCCCTACTATAAAAGCAAAGGATGTCATCAAAATGGGGCGAAAACGCAAGTTGGTGGCTTCAAGTACGGACTCAATCATTCCCATCCCATTGCGGCGGCGCTGTACAGCATATTCCACAATCAGAATGGCATTTTTTGATAACAGGCCTATTAGCATAATTAATCCAATCTGTACATAAATATTATTGTCTAAACCGGCAAGTCCCACAAACGAAAACACACCCAGTACTCCAGTGGGTACAGTAAGTATTACAGCAAAAGGAAGAATATAACTTTCATACTGGGCAGCCAATAAAAAGAATACAAATACAATGCTGAGCAAGAAGATAAATGCTTGCTGACCTCCCGCCGCTATTTCTTCACGTGTAATCCCCGTCCATTCATAAGCAAAGCCTCGTGGCAAGACAGCATTGGCCGTTTCCTGAACTGCTTTAATTACATCACCGGTACTATAACCCGGTTTGGGAGTGGCGTTAATGACAACTGCGTTGTACAAATTGTTTCGGGTAACGGTTTCGGGGCCGTATGTCCGGCTAAACTTAGCAAAAGTGGTTACAGGAACCATCAGACCCAAATTATTCTTTACATAAATGCCATTTAAAGAATTTACATCGGTGCGATAAGGAATATCTGCCTGAGCCATTACACGATAATATTTTCCAAAACGGTTGAAGTCTGAAACAAAGCTGCTACCATAATAGATTTGCAGGGTATTCATGAGTTCGCTGATGCTTACACCCAATTGTTTTGCTTTTTCATAATCTACTTCAATAGTATATTGTGGATTACTGGTATTAAAAGTGGTGAAGGCTGAGGCTACTTCTTTTCGCTGAGATAAAGCGCCTACAAAGCCCCAGGCTGTGCCGCCTAATTTATCCAATGGACCGCTTGCCCTGTCCTGTAGTGTTACTTCAACCCCGCTTACGTTTCCAAAACCTTGTACTGTAGGAAAGTTAACAAATATGGTAAGTGCGTCATGTATCTGGCTTGTTTTACCAATTAACCGGCCGGCAATTTGATTGGGATTTGCTACAGGTCCTCTTTCATCTATAGGCTTTAAGCGTGAAAAAACTGCTGCGTTAGGCGAAGCAAAGGCAAAGGTAACAAAGTTCATCCCGTTCACATTCCACACATCGCTTGCCGCTCCATCCTGCAAAACGGTTTTGCTTATTTGATCGGTAGCGTTTGTGGTTCTGCTTAACGAACTACCACCTGGTGTTTGGGTTACAGCAATTATAAAACCCTGATCTTCCTCAGGAATAAAGCCTGTAGGTGTTTTCTTTACCAATACGAAGGCAGCAACAGAAATCAATAACAACCCCAATACACCTACCCACTTATGACGGGTTAAAAATCGAACACTACCCACATAACGTTGTGTAGTGGCTTTAAAGGCTGCATTAAACCCTGTAAAGAAACGAGCACTGAAGCTTTTCTTTTTACCATGCTCCCCTTCTGTATGCAGGTTTTTTAAAAACAAAGCACATAAAGCTGGGCTAAGAGTTAAGGCATTAATAGCCGAAATACCGATTGCTGTAGCCAGTGTAATGGCAAACTGCCGATAAAACACGCCTGCCGGACCTTGCATAAAGCTTACAGGAATAAATACCGCCGCCATTACCAGCGTAATGGAAACAATTACTCCCGAAATTTCGCTCATGGTTTGGATAGTAGCTGTTCGGGCCGGCAATCCGGTACGTTCCATTCTACTATGCACGGCTTCTACTACCACAATGGCATCATCCACCACAATACCTATTGCCAATACTAATGCAAATAAGGTAAGCAGGTTAATGCTAAATCCGAAGAGTTGCAAAAAGAAAAAAGTACCAACAATTGCCACAGGAACAGCAATAGCAGGAATAAGCGTGGAACGCAGGTCTTGCAAAAAAACAAAAACCACAATTGCAACCAGAATAAAAGCAATTAGCAAAGTTTCTTTTACCTGCTTGGTAGAAGCATCCAAAAATTCTTTGGAGTTGTACATGATTTTAAACTTCATGCCTGCAGGCAAACCTGCAGAAAATGTGTTTAGTTGGCGTTCAAGTTCTGTGATAATTTCATTGGCATTAGAACCCGGGGTTTGCAAAACACCAAAACCCGAAGCAGGTAAACCATTTAGTTTATTGGATGAGGAGTAGGTATAAGCGCCAAATTCTACACGTGCCACATCTTTTAAACGCAGAACAGAACCATCGCCGTTAGCTTTTACCACCATATTTTCATAGTCTTCGTTCTGATTGAGCTTACCCTTATATTTTATTATGTATTCGAACGATTCGGGGCTGCTTTGACCCAAGCGCCCGGGAGCAGCTTCTATGTTCTGGTCTTTAATAGCATTTGTAACATCTTGTGGCGAAAGGTTATTCGCAGTAAGCCGATCGGGTTTCAGCCAAATACGCATAGAATAGTTTTTGGAACTAAACACTACGGCCTGCGCTACACCGGAAATACGTTGTAACTGTGGAATAACATTTATTCTAAGATAGTTTTCCAAAAAAATCTCATCGTACTTTGTACTATCCTGGCTATACAGCCCCACAAACATTAAAAAGCTGTTTTGTACCTTTTGTGTGGAAACACCTGCCTGCACTACTTCGGGCGGCAGTTGACTATTGGCTATTGATACGCGATTTTGCACGTTTACCGCTGCAATATCTGGGTTGGTACCTTGTTTAAAAAATACGGTAAGATTCATGCTTCCATCGTTGCTAGAGTTGGAAGTCATATAGGTCATATTTTCTACGCCGTTTACAGCTTCTTCTATAGGAGTAGCCACTGTACGTGCCACCACTTCAGCATTAGCTCCGGGGTAAACCGCCGTAACCTGCACACTCGGAGGTGCAATATCTGGAAACAAAGTCACAGGTAAAGTGAATAAAGACAATCCGCCCAACAAAAGAAGGATGATTGAAATCACCGTTGATAATACCGGTCGTTGTATAAATCGTTTTAGCATGGATGTAAAATTTTGTTATTGACAAAAGCTTCACTTTTGTCAGCAGGTAAATAGTATTACTGATTAAAAGGATTTCTTAAAGCAACAAGATGAAAGTCGAAGTCAGCAGAGAAAATCATCCACAATAAATTACACTTGCACGCTCTTAGGTGCCTTAAAGTTCATCACTCGTCTGTACTGACTTAATGACTTCATTTGATTTTAGTTGTTAATCATTTTATTTGTTTTTATCACCAAACCTAATGTCTCAATGTCTTAATGACTTTATAACAGAGGCTTTGCTCTTAGCAAACTATCGGTTGAAACCATTTGAGGTGTTATAGGCATTCCGTCTCTTAAACCACCCATCAATAAGGTAGATTGAGAGGACAAAACAATTCTCTCTCCTGCGTTTAAGCCATTTGAAACATAATAATAATTGGTGGTTCTGCCGCTGATAGTAATGGGTTTGGTTACTATTTTATTACTATCGCCTACCGTATATACAAATGTTTTGTCTTGTATTTCAAAAGTTGCTTCTTGCGGTACAATAAGAACAGAGGCAAACATTTGAGGCACTCTTATTTTGCCTGTATTACCAGTTCTTAATATACGCGATGGATTGGGGAAAGATGCCCGAAAATTAATGGCGCCTACTGTTTTGTCGAACTGCCCTTCTACCAATTCTATTTTCCCTTTTTGAGTATAAACGCTATCATTTGCAAGTACCAATTCAACGGGGGGAACGTGTTTTAATTTTTCCTCCAATGTATTTCCCTGGTATCGATTTTTAAACGCAATAAAATCGGGTTCGCTCATAGAAAAATAAGCGTAAATTTCGTTTACCTGCGACAAAATAGTGAGTGGGTCATCTTCCCCCTTTCCTACAAGGCTCCCCATTTTAAAAGGAATACGTCCGATATACCCATTTACAGGCGCTTTAATGTATGCATAGCCCACGTTAATTTGTGCATTGCCTACAGTAGCTCTCGCCTGTTGTACAGATGCTTTTGCCGACTCGTAGTTTGCTTTAGCCGTTTTTAATTGTACGTCTGAAATAACATTGTTTTCAACAAGCGGGGTTAACCTGTCCATTTCTACTTTCGCTTTTTCCATGTTTGCCTGTGTAGCAAGCAAATTTGATTTAGCATTGTTGAGTTGTTCGTTGTAAACACGGGGGTCTATCTTAAATAATAACTGGCCTGCGGTTACATAAGCACCTTCATCTACATAAATTTTTTCGAGATAACCTTCTACCTGCGGGCGAATTTCAACATTCACCTTGCCTTCGAGTGATGCAGGGAATCCCTGGTATGTTGTTGCATGCGCGGTGGACACTGAAATAACCGGTAGTTGCGGAGGCGGCATCTGATGTGCCGAATTTCCAGAAGATGAGTTGCATGCATATAAAATGAATGCCGTTGCAGCCGTCAATATCGAAAGCTGAAAAACATTGGTAACTCGTTTCAATAGTCGTTTCATAATAATCAGGTTGGTGATGAAAAAATTGGTTAAGGAATTAGCGATAATCTCATATGTTTATCTATTAGGACGATCAGATCAAAAAATATTGGACGTTTCATAAAAAATTTTTTAAAATTTTTTCTTGTTATATTAATTCGTTTTTAAAGAAGTAACATAACAAATCTACTTGCAAGCAAATTTCTTTCCGGGGTGCGAATACGGCAATTTAGAGGGTGGATTGCGCTACCTGCTTCGCAGGTAATTGATCATTACAGCAGCAGTCGTTAACTACAATACCCTTTTATTTTGGTTAATTACTGAATAAACTACTAACCCAGGTTTTTAATGAAACCTTCAATTGCATCATCTAGTACTATTTTGTTTAACTCATCGGCTATCTCAGGGTTTGCCATCTTTATTGATATCAAACCGTGCAATATGGACCAAAAGGTGTGATACTTCAAACAGATATTGGAAGAAGGTTGTTTACTTTTTTCAATCATCGCAGTAATTGGCTCCATAACCAATTTTCTGAATTCACTCCTTTCAGGAAAACATTTATCTATTTCACAGCCAGGCATGCCAAGACCAAACATCAATTGGTAGTACTGTTTATTCTTTAAAGCAAAATTCCAGTAAGCATCAGCTATGGCTTTTAGTTGCTCAGCGGGATTATTAGATTTTTCTTTTGCTTGCTGAATTTTTTTTGAAAGCAGTTGAAATGCTTCCTTCCCAAATTCAAGCAAAATGGCTTCTTTGTTTTCAAAATGATCATAGATCACTGGCACGCTATACTCAATGGCATCGGCAATCTTACGGATAGACACGGATTGCCATCCATCTTCCTTCACTATCTGCCAGGCAGTAGCAAGAATTTTTGATCTTATTTCTTCTTTTTGCCGCAAGCGGCGTTCGACTATGCCCATATCACTATTTTACCTAACACCGTTAGCAAATATACCAGCGTTTTAAAAATCAGCAAAAAATTTTTTGTTAAGAAATTATTTCCATCTTTCTGATCAGCCCATTTTAAATAGTATAAACGTGATGAATCATCTGATCAATCAATAATTTTCCTTGTTTAACATGTACTGCAATAAAACAGTTTTGGCATGCTTAAACGCTTCCTATTAGTCATGCTAACGCAATTTTTGAAAAGCCAATGTTCGGCTGGCATTGTTTTCGAAGAAAACAAGATTGAAGCATGTAACATTAAAACTTTTAGACATGAAGAAGTTGATCAGCATTTTAATTTTTGTGTGTATAGCAAGCTTTTTTTATACACTCAGCGCGCAAGTCGTTAAAAAAACAGCACAGGAAGTAAAAAAAGGAGCGAAAAAAACTGCGAATAAAACTGCAGAGATTGCTTCAAAGGGTAAGGCGAGAGTAACTGATAAAGTATATAAAGATAAAGTTGGCCCTAGCGGACAAACTATTTATATAGACGATCATTCAAAGTATTATTGGATTGATAAAAAAGGACATAGACACTATGTAACCGAAGCTGAACTAAAAAATAAAGTTCAGAAATGATAATGATAATTTAATTGCCATCCTCGTTTCTTAACCGTTCATGTATCAAAGAAGGTTAATGGTAAATTATTTTTTGCCATCAACGAAATTTATCGTAGATTGATATTTCAAAACCTTCTAGTTATGAAACGGAAACTTCTACTCTTATTAGTTGCTACTATTTTATTTTCTTCCATTTTCGCACAAAAAACTAAACAAATCACTGGCTTTGCGATCACCGCCCCGCAAAAAGGTCAAACAGGCTGGAAAGAAGTTCGCTTGGTTGATATTACTACGGGCGATGAACTAAGACCTATTTACAAAAGCAGTGATGAAATTGAAATTTTAAATGCGCGAACAGGAAAACCTGTAGTAAAAAAAGAAATAAAGGCAAATACAGCATTAGCAAAAAAGGTGGTAAACCTGGATTTTGAATTAGACAAAAAAGATGCAGCAAGTAATGCTCATGTTTACACAATTGATGATGGCAAAAACTTACAGGAATTGAAACTGGATGCGGAAAAAATTGCGACGCTTAAACAAAAGACGCTTACTAAGATTGTCGTCGTGAACAAAGAAATGAGAGATAAATTACAAGTTCAAACTGATAAGCCATTTGCGACAAACTCGGCTGCATGCGCTTATGATAAAAAACATGAAAGGCTATATTATACACCCATGGGCATAAATCAACTACGGTATATTGATCTGAAATCAAAAACATCAAAAATCTATTATTTCGAAGATGAGCCGTTTGGTGCAGTAACCGGATTAGGTGACGCAGGAAATCAAATTCCCCGTATGGTATTTGCTTCCGATGGCAACGGTTATGCGTTATCCAATAATGCCAACCATTTGATCCGATTCACTACTGATAAAAACGCAGCCATTACAGATCTTGGTGCCTTAACAGATGACCCTGCTAACGCCAGTTTTTCTGTCCGTAATCCAGCAGGCTATGGTGGCGATATGATAGCAGATGCGTCAGGTAATTTATACCTCATAACCGGTAACCGGAATGTTTTCAAGATTTCAATTGCCAGCAAAGTTGCAACCTACCAAGGAACCATTAAAGGATTACCTCAGGGATTTACCACTAACGGTGCGATGGTTGAAGA
Organism: Chitinophagaceae bacterium; assembly: GCA_036005185.1. Lineage (GTDB taxonomy): Bacteria > Bacteroidota > Bacteroidia > Chitinophagales > Chitinophagaceae > VBAU01. The sequence goes on from DASYQS010000038.1 coordinate 140,056, forward strand.
AGGAAGCAAGGTAATTGTATGCAGTTCTCAATCAACAGTAGGATATTTCAGATTTGATCTTGTTACCATGCAGGCAGAAAAAGTTTCGACAAATGAATCTGTGTTTAATGCGTCTGACCTTGCTAATGGTAACCTGGCGTTTGAAAAGAAAAAGAAAGAAAAGAAACAGCCTCAGGTAATTGAAGAACCAATAAAGCAAGAAACAGATGTTGCAGTACAAAGACAAAATGTTCAGCAAGAAGTTTTATTACGAAATAACATATCAGTTTATCCAAATCCTGTAACTACCGGCGTATTTAAACTCGCATTTAACGATCAACCAGAAGGACGATACCAGGTTCAATTCATGGATATTTCAGGAAAAGTGATCAGCACAAAAAATGTTATGATTCAAAACAAAATGCAGGTTGAAGAATTCAGGCTCCCTGGATTTATTACGGCCGGAAATTACCTGGTGAAAGTAATTAGTGAAACAAATAAGATTTCTATTGTTGAAAAGATCACAGTAGAATAATGTGCTTTTTTTAGTTCTATTCCTCAAGGGTAGCAGGGTCTCAGGGTAATTCCGATGACCCTGTTTTTATTTGAGAAATGGGTACTGAAAAATTATAACCGTCTGTCGACAATTTTCAAAATGTGTTTAAATATTTTGAAGAAGGAAGAAAAATGGTGAAGATGGTTTCTCCATTTTGTATTGAATGAACTGTTATTTCGCCTTTATGCAATTGAACAATTCTTTTTGCCAGCGATAATCCCAAACCAAAACCTCCCGCTGTGCGATTTTCTTCAACCCGATAAAATGGTTGAAAGATATTCTCAAGCTCATTCGCCGGAATCCCCGAACCAATATTCTTGACAGAAATCGTAATATTTTTTTCCTCTACTTGCAATAAAATAATCGCTTGTTGATCTTTTGAATACTTGCAAGCATTCAGTACAATATTTTTTATTGCAGTAAATAACAATTCTTCGTTTCCCATTACCAATAAACTTTCTTCATCTTCAGGAAGGCCATAAAAATCAACTAAAACAGAATAAGCTTCGTTTGATTTTGTCATTTCGGAAGGCATTCGCAAAATAATCTCATCTATCCTGACTGGTTTAATATCAATTCCACCTTTACTCCCTGAAGCTTTAGCAAATTCAAGCAAAGTACGAGTAAGCTTGCCCATATGCTGTATATCATGATAAACTGATTGCATCACTTTGCGATATTCCTCAGGGCTTCTCTCCTTTTGTAGTGTTACTTCCAATTGACTGGAAATAGAAGTGAGCGGTGTTGACAGTTCATGCGAGGCATTTGAAATAAACCTTCTTTGCAACTCAAAACTTTCTTGTAGCCGGTTCAGAAGTTTGTTGAATGTATCAGAAAGGTAATACCATTCATCGCGGGCAGATCCTGTTTCCATTCTCCTTGCTAGGTTATGAGCAGAAATTTCGTTGACTTCATATGCAATTTTACCCAAAGGCCTCAACAGTCTTCCAGAAAAAAAATAACCGATGATAATAGAAATAACGGTACCACCCAAAAAACTTATGGTCAGGATGAGCAAAAGCCGGTTTAAATACTGCCGGCCATTTATGTCATACCCCGCCGCTATAATTACAACATTAATCTTTGAGTCAGTATATTGATAAAAAACAACGTCCCTTTTACTTATTACTGAGTAGATTTTTTTATTTGCTCGCACTTTGAGCAGTTTTTCTGTAGTTACATTTAAAGTATCTTCTTCATCATCATTAAATGAATACACTTTTCTGTTGAAATGATCATAGACTTGAACTGTTTTATGTGTAAAGGCAATTGCAGTTAGCGAATCGATTTTCTGGATGAGGTGAGGGTTAAAAGTTTCAGCCCGGCTAAGAAAGCGGCCCGTGGTAATGGCCATATTTGTTAGGCGTGTATCAATATATTTTTCCCTGCTCGTAAATGCAAACAAATATATAATCGCACAAGCAAAGCCCAAGATGCAGAATACAATCGTAGAGAATAGAAAAGTGATTTTTAAGCGTACAGGCATTATGGCTCTTTTAAAACGTATCCCATCCCTATTTGGGTTTGTATTAGCTTATGATCAAAAGATTTATCCACCTTATTGCGCAGGTAGTTAATATAAACATCTATCACATTGGTGTTCGTATCAAAATCAATTCCCCATACATTGGTTGCAATATTGCTGCGGGACACAACCTTGTTTTTATTTAAGAGTAAGTATTCTAACAGTTGAAATTCTTTGGCCGTTAAATTAATAAGTCTTTGATTCCTTTTTACCTCCTTGCTGTCAAGATTCATTTCAAGATCTCCGGCAGTTAAAATATTCGTTTCCAAATGCTGACTTAAACTTCGCTTCAAAAACACTTTTATCTTAAGCAACAGCTCTTTAAATTCAAATGGCTTTACCATGTAATCATCAGCTCCTATTTCATAACCTTCAACTTTATCACTTAATTCATTCAATGATGTAAGAATGATAATGGGGATGTTTGAATTAGCCGATCTAAATTCCTTACATAATCTATATCCGTTTATACTTGGAAGATTAATGTCAAGGATGACCAAATCGAAATTTTTTTCATAAAATAATTTTTGGCCGGTTAATCCATCGTAAGCAACTTCAACGGCATATCCGTTTTCAGAAAGGCCCAGTTTCAACGAATCCGCAATTTTTTGTTCGTCCTCTACGACTAGTATTTTTTCTTCTTCCATTTTACAATTATAGGTATTGCTACGCTTTTTTTGCCAGTTGAAATTCAACGTTTTCATTATATAACTAGTTTTAATCAAATTCTAATCCATACACTCCTGATTTGTATCTATTTTGTTATCGCTTTTCACGACCCTTAGAAAAAAATTAACACCGCCCTTTTATATATACGTAACCCGCTGGGGCATCGTCAAGCGCCCAGTCAAAATTGTAAGGGTTTTTTCGAGCTGTCTCAAATCCTATCTGTTGAAGCCCAGTTTCCAATAACCATCGATTCCTAGTTAAACCCTTGAGAACAAACGTCAGATCCTGTTGAAGAATTTATTAGCTGGTTTGGGAGGTCAAATTCTCAAACCAGTTTTTTATTAGGTAAGCTCAGTAAATATCTGTTTGATGCATGGAAACTAAACACAGCCTTCCAGGCAGAGTATTAAAAGTGAAACGATGAAAGGTGAGAAATATATTCTTTGTTATAGTGCAGCTGAGTCTAGTGCCCATTTTCGATGAGGAATTTTTTTTGCTCCTCGATATTCAGCAAGATTGAATTTTGATATGGAATTATCCTGCTGATCCTTTTACCTTCAACAAGAACGATTCTGTCTTTTAGCAGAGCCCCGTCACAACATCTGCTACTTTCGCATATATAAAAGCGAGCTTGATACCTTTGTGCAATTGCATTCCTCCATAAAAGAATGGTGATAAAGACAGTCGGGATTTTCATAAAAGAGTTTTATAGTTCTTCTTGATGATTGATATACTAAATTGTTTAATCCCATAATATCAGTCAATGGCTTCATTACTGACGTGTAAGAATTATTGAATGAATTGTTGCCTTAAATGCCTATTTACATATCCATTTAAAGACTATTTGATTAAAACTTCGTAACTTAACAGTATAAATTAAATGGCGATGAACCAACATTTTCTTTCCCGGATCGCCATCTTCCTCTTAGCGATTGTCCTGATCGTTTTCGGTATTGAACATTTTGTGCATCCCAGAAACATGCTTATTTATGTGCCAGCCTGGATTCCAGGAGGGCTAAGCTGGGTTTACATTGTCGGTGTTGCTTGTATTCTTGTAGCAATATCGTTCATAATAAACCGGATGGTTAAGGTAACAGCCTACCTACTTGCCTTATTACTTTTTGTTTTTGTTTTTGGTGTTCATTTGCCCAATTACCTGAACACGGCCGATCCGGAATATCGGCAACTTGCTTTTTTAAATGTTTTAAAAGACACAGCCTTGGCAGCATTTGCATTATATATAGCTAGCAATGCAAGGCATCAAAGGGTGTTAGAAGAAACAGTTATTGAAGAAGAAGTAAAAAAATCAAATCATGCGACAATCGAAACTGAAAATGCTGCTGTATAAGAGCATTTTTTAGTATCACCGTCCCGAAGACCGGGACGGTTTTTTTATATTGCTAAGACAATAGCATCCCAGTTTTCAATTGTTTTACTTGCTTGTGGAGTTCGCTTGAATAATACTGAAATGCGAATCAGAAAATAGTAACTTGTAAAGCTGTTTTTTAAAGTTGTGATTGTTTTATGAAATATTCAACACGCAAAGATTTTTTGAAAACCACCTCTGGTTTGCTTGCAATTGCATTCACAGGGGTAAATTTTGATTTCAAAAAAAGAACACCGCTTTTATCGTTTTCTACATTGGGCTGCCCCGATTGGTCTTTTCAACAGATTGTAGATTTTGCTGTAAAAAATAATTACGATGGCATCGAAATCCGCGGCATACAACGCCAGCTAGATCTAACAAAATGCCCCGAGTTCAACAGTGTTGAGAATATAGCTAAAACTAAAAAGTTGGTAGAAGAAAATGGATTGAGGTTTGTTGATCTAGGTTCTTCGGCAGAATTACATCATGATGGGGCTACAGAACGACAAAAAAATCTTGATGATGCAAAACGTTTCATTGATCTTTCTCAGCAATTGAACTGTCCCTACATTCGAGTATTTCCAAACAAGTTACCCAAGGAAAAAGATCGAAAGGCCACTATAGATCTCATCATAAAAGGCTTGATTGAATTAGGAAATTATGCCAAAGAAAAAAATGTAATAGTACTTATGGAAACACATGGCGATGTGGTTAAAACTGAAGATATAAAAACTATCATGGAAACGACTTCACATTCCCATATTGGCTTGGTTTGGGACATTGTGAACATGTGGTCTGTAACCAAAGAAACTCCTGAATATGTATTTCAACATTTAAAAAAATACATTCGGCACACGCATATTAAAGATGCGAAGATTGTTGATGGAAAAGTACAATACACACTTCTAGGAAAAGGAGAAGCTCCCATTTTTGAAGCGATTGATATTTTAGCAAAGGATGGATATAAAGGATACTATAGCTTTGAATGGGAAAAAATGTGGCATCCTGAAATTGACGAGCCTGAAATTGCTTTTGCTGATTACGCCCAAGCAATGAAACAGCATTTTAATAAAAACAGGTAATTTATCTAGCGAACAACAACTTCACCGTTATTATAAGTGATCATCACTGACCTGGTATGTGCAGCAGTTCCATTTATTGCGGGCAAAGATATTTCAGCATGAATGGTTGCTTCATAAAGTATTCTTCCAATCTTTTTTAATTTATTTTCTGCTTCGCCAAGATTATCGATAGCAATTTTTGATTGCTCTTCGAAAGAAATCATCTCACAGTAAACTTTATAAATTTTATCAGCTTGATCTAAATTGTAATTTTTTTCTTCTCCTTCATAATTTACGAGAAGCTTGTTATATTCTTTTTCCAGATCATTTCTTTTTTTACTATACAATCTGGACATTTCCTGAAGCACGATATAGTCTTTGATTATTTTTTCTACTTCTGAATTTGAATCGGGCAGCATAGATATGGATTTATAGGAATAAAAACGTTTAGCCTCTTTCTTTATTACAGCTAAAAACATTCTTTAGCAGATAATATAGCTGATTACGAAAAACAACAGGAAATTATTCGATAAAATAGTAGTACAAATAATTGAATTTTTGCGATTTAGCTTAAAGTCAGGCTGACTGATATCAACATTTGAAAATTTATTTTAATAACTGAAATCCTTATTGAATTCGATAAAACATTATCAATAAAAAAGGCAGCGTTTATTCGCTGCCTTTGACAAATTAATTTACACGATTACTCTTGCTTCAACAATTTGAGTTGTTTCATATCGTTGCCCTGTCTAATTTCTACGAAATAAAGTCCTGCCTTTAAGTTACTACCTATCTTAAGCGTTTGGCTTCCGAATAGGTTATTTTTAACTTCCACTACCCTGCCTGCTGCATCTATTACTCTTACTAAAATCTTATCCGTCATATTTTCAGTTTGAATATTTATGGTAAAGTAATTCTTGCTTGGGTTAGGAAAGACTTGGATTACGGTGCTGCGATCAGGATCTTCTTCATTCATAACAACAACATTTGTTTGTCCTCCCTTAGGCAGAATAATTCCTCTGACTACCGGTGATGCTAAACTGTGAGGTACCGTAACTGTTGCAGATGCGGTTGCGGTATTTCCATGTTGATCAGTACAGCCTACAGTTGTAGTATAAATTCTGCCATCGCCATGACCAGCTCTTTCTGCACGCAATCTTACATGATGGTCATCAACCACTATCCAGTCGTTCGAAGAGTTGTTACCTGGTCCATTTTGAGATTCATCGCTTGTAACAGTAATGTGACAAGTGATAGGACCCGGACAATTGTCCGTAGTGGTATAATTTATAGTCACGTTTTTCATTTTATGATTGGGTGGCCAGAGTAAACGTGGACTGGCAGCAAGATCATGGATCACTGGAGGCTCAACATCATTTACGGTCACGGTAAATGAACAGGTTGATGTGTTGGATGAAGCATCAGTGGCTTTAACTAACACTGTAGTTACGCCTACAGGGAAAAAGCTTCCGGGAGCATGATCGTAGCTTATGGTTACCCCCGGACAGTTATCGGTCGCCGTTGCGGTAAAGGTAACTATAGCACCGCATTGGCCCGGATCGTTAGGTTTAGTAATATTTGCCGGGCAAGTAACAACAGGGGCTTGTACATCTTTAACTGTAACAGCAAACGAGCAAGTATCAAAACCCGCTGCGTTTGTGGCGGTAGCTATAACCCTTGTAGTTCCTACTGGAAATACAAAGGGTGATGTAATGATGGTAGTTCCAATTCTATAAGTTAAGGTAGATGCGGGCTTGCCGGTTGTATCTGTCGCAGAAAAAGCAACGGAAGCAGAACAAAGCCCCGGGGTATTATTTACCGTAGTGTCATTCTTGCATTTAATATCAGGAACAACAAAGGCTGCATCTTTTAAGAAAATCTGCCCTCTTATCTCACCATTTTGAAATGCCGTGGTATGGATATTAAAATACCAAAGCCCCATCTTCAAACTATCCTCCTGGCCATTTGTCAATACGATAGAATCACTATAAGTTCCACTCATAACACCTGTTGGAAAACCTGTTGCAGCCCGAACTATTGGTCCGGAAATACCGGGAATAGCCGCGTGAAAATGGGCGGCCGTTGTATTGGTCGTAAACCCGCTGAAAGTAACTGTGTATTTTAAAACATTAGTTGAATCATTGTAAGTGCCTTTGAGAGTAGCAGTGGCGGTTGAGTTATTAGCCGGTACCTCCTGCGCCCCGCTAAGCGTTACACTAATCGAATCCGTAGTTGCGTTTGCAGAAAGTCCCAGCGTGGTGAAAAATAAAATAATGGCAAACCGTGTTTTTAGGAAAGCTCTAATCATAACCGTAAATTTTAGTTGATGAATAATTCACGGTTCTTCATATATGGATGTTAAGCTAAAGTTTTGAGAGGGAGCGGAACCAGGTGCGGATGATAAATTCAAAGGAGATTCTAATGTCGCCCGGTTCCCAACAATTTATGAGCCAAAAACGAAATATGTCCTTTTAATCGCCCAGTTTTTTTAATTTTTCTGATGAATCATTAAGCAAGTCGTGAATTTACTAGCCCAGACGTCACTGACTTACGAGATTAGAGTTATGAAATTGGAATAACAAGGGGTATCAAAACCCACATGGATGCAAGTGTGCTACTTAATAAAGATTAGAATCATTTCTTTGAAATGGATTCTGTTTTTTGGATTAGCTGACTGTAGTCATCGATAACAGCATTGATTGGTTTTTTTGAAGGAAGATGATCTTTTTGAAATTCTTCTATCAACGGAAGAGTTTTGATCAATTTCAAAATCAAATGATAATCTTTTAAACTGTTTTCTTTATCATTTAGCTGATCAATAAGGGTTTTTAACCCGGCAGTGCTGTTGTTATAATTATTTTTACTAGTATTAATCACTGCCTTTATTTTTTCCTTCAATATAGAATCATTTATTGCTTCAAAATGATGACCAGCCGAGGTATAATAATTCTCATTCTTATTTGTGAATTTCTTATAGTCAGATAATGAATCGTCCTTGCGATCATCTAAATCATCAATTTGTTCTTCAAGCTCTTTAAGTGCCGGTGTTTCAGAAACTAATTCGCTATATAAATTTTCAACCAGATCGCCCGGACCTCTTTTTGAAACGAGAGAGTACGATTTTTTGTTTTGAAGAGATACTGGCGTATCAGTTTTTTTATTGGATTGTTTTCTTGAACAAGAACAAAGAATAAGAATTGAGATGATCATTAATGTTAGTTTCATAAACAGAGATTTGATTGAATCGAATTTAATAATTGACTACGGCAATTAGTCTTAACAGCTTGTGAAAGCTTGTAAGCTTGTGATGTATATGCATTTTTTTGCTGAGTTTTGGACACTGTAAATAATCCAACTTCGGTGTTTTCAAATTACTAAGCATGGAAAATCGAAATGATAAATCCCCTCATATACTAAATGCTTCCTCAAACCTTTTAGGGTTATGCTTCATTGTTCTTACGTCTCTGAAGCTATTGCACATTTCGCAACGAACATTCATCGATGAACTTACCTCGTTTGCCATCGTTTTGTTTATGGCAAGTTGTATTCTTTCATTTTTGTCAATTCGTGGAAACATTAAAAAAAGCGGAAGATTTGAGAATATAGCTGATTACTTGTTTCTTGTTGGAATTATTTTGTTATTTGTAACTACTATTTTGTTCTCATTCAATATCATAAAGTAAAGGGGGGCTTTGATGATCTAATGAAGCTAAAGGTAGATTCGCATAGAGTGCTCCCAAAGTTTAGAATAACAAGCTGTACTTTAAACATTCACAATTCATAATTGACAATTCACAATCTTCGGAGTTTGCTTCGTCGCTGCGCTCCTCGCAAATCAGAATTTAAAATTCCATGTTACCGCAGGCAGAATCGGGAATAATGAAACCTGCCTTGCTTCAACTTTCAGTGTTCCATTATATGGGCTTCCGGTTTGATCGAAGTAAATAAAGTACGGGTTGAGGCGGCTGTAAACATTGTAAATGCTAAACACCCAATAACTCTGCAGCTTCCGCGTTTTCTTTGGTGTAGGTGTTAAAGTAGCTGCAAGATCGAGACGGTGATAAGCAGGCATTCGGTATTGATTAATCCTGCTATACTCCTGAGTAAGTACCCCGTTGATGATATAAAAACGCTCTGGCAAAGTAGTGGCATTGCCCGTACCATACACGAATATGGCGCCGAACTTCCATTTTTTATTAAACTCATAATTGGCAACTATACTCATGTCGCTGCGGCGGTCGAACTTGGTAGGATATTTTTCTCCACCATTGAGATCATTGAATTTTCTCCATGTCCATGATAAAGTATAACCTAGCCAGCCAGTAAATCTTCCTTTTGTTTTATTTACAAAAATTTCAGAACCGTAGCTCCAGCCTCTACCAAAAACAAATTCATCTTCAGGATCGCTGAGTGATGGAGTGTAACCCTCCGCATACTCGATCTGATTTTTCATGTTCTTGTAATAAATTTCCAAAGAGGTTTCATACATATTGTCTTTAAAATTTTTGAAAAGTCCCACTGAGTATTGCCAGCTCAGTTGTGGCTTGACAATATACGTACTGGGAATCCAAAGATCAGTAGGCAGCGTATTAGCTGAATTGCTTACTAAGTGTATGTATTGGTAGTTGCGTGTTATTGCCGCTTTAATGGAAGTTTCATCATTGATAGCATAACGAAGGGTGAGTCGAGGTTCAAAACCGCCATATGATTTTATCGGCTCAAAGCTTTTATACACGGCACTGTCAATTTTATTTCGATTGGCATCGCGAATATATTTTGTATAAGGGCCGATTTGAGTAAAGCTGCTCCAGCGCAGTCCATAGTTGACCTTTATTTTGTCGCTAAATTCCCAATCATCCTGTATGTAAAGTGCTGTTTCATTGGCATACTTGGTGCCTTCATTATTAGGATGGAAGACGATGGAATCAGAATGACCACTGACAACATTAGGGATGAATTTGTGATAAGTATAAAGCCCGCCGAATTTTAATTTATGCTGAGGCAATGGGTAATAGTCAAAATCAATTTTTGCATTGCCATCACGAATGCCTGAAGACAAACTCAATGCAAAATCATGCTGGGCTGCAGAGAATTTAAATTTATAATCATTGTATACAACGGTAGTGTTAGCAAATAATCTCCGGTTGAATACATGATTCCATCTTAGTGTGGCTGTAGAATTTCCCCAAGGAATATTTGAGTTGAATGATCGCTTGGCATTGTTAAAATCAAATACATCACGACCAAAGTAACCACTGAGAAAAAGGCGATCTTTTTCCGAAAAGCGGTAATTCATTTTCGCATTGAGGTCATAGAAATAATAGCCCGAACCATAAAATGCACTTGATTTAGGAACAAAGGGTTTTACCAGCGCATCCACATAGGTACGCCGGGCAGAAACAATGAATGAGGCCTTATCTTTTTTGATGGGCCCTTGCATTGAGAGGCGGGAAGCAATAAGGCCAATCCCTCCTTCAGTTTGAAACTTGTTCATGTTGCCATCTTTCATGGCTACATCGAGCACTGAAGAAATTCTTCCTCCATATTGCGCCGGCATTCCTCCTTTGATGAGTGAGACATTTTTGATCGCATCAGAATTAAAGATGGAAAAAAAGCCAAACAGATGTCCCGTGTTATATACAACAGCATCGTCGAGCATAATTAAATTCTGATCGGGTCCACCACCCCGAACATAAAAACCTGCATTCCCCTCCCCTGCATTTCTTACTCCCGGTAAAAGTTGAATGGCTTTCAAAATATCAATCTCACCCATAAAGGCTGGTATGTTTTTTATTTTTTCAATCGAGAGATCGATCTTTCCCATCTGAGCATTTTTTACATTGGCATCTTTTCGTTTTGAATAAACAACCACGGCCTCATTTAGCGTTGTTTTGGGAAGAAGGTTGAGATTGATATTTAGATTTTGATTAAGGTCTATTTCAATCAGCTTTGTTTGATAAGAAACATGTGTAATGCTGAGAACGTATTTGGCTTGATCTAGGGTAATTGAATAAAAACCGTATTGATTGCTGGTTACTCCTTTTGTGATCCCATCCGTATTGACCGTAATTGTGGCGCCGATGATAAGTTCGCCGGAAAGCGAGTCCCGCGTGTACCCATTGATGGTGAATTTGGTTTGTGCAAAAACACAGTTGAATGCAAAAAGAAAAAAAAGAAGAAGTAGCTTTTGAAGGGTCACAATTCGTCTGATTTTTATTCCACTATTTAAGCTCTATACTAGTTGACAATTTATTCTGAATATAAAACACAGGTCTTTTGTAAAAGCATAGCATTTTATTTAACTGAATCCACGTTGATGATTTTTTTCAATGAAACACAATCCTTTTTTCCATACGGATTATTTGATTTTTCCTTTTCACTTAACCAATAGCCGGGCGAATCTTCACCAAATGCTGTTCCGCATTCCAACCAATAAAGATTCCCGACATCGTAGTGAAAACTATTGATTAAACTATATAGGTTATCGGAAAATTGATTAAAAGATCTTCTTTTTGCTTCCAAATCTGAATCACTGAGTATTTGCAGCAATGAATTCTTTGTATTATCCCAAAAACTTATTGCCGTTTCATAAATCGCTGAATCTTTTTGCAACTCCTGCACCTTAAGACTATCAAGCGAAGATTTCAATGCAGCGATATTTTTATTGATCAGGGCAGTATCTTCTTTTACAAAACCATCAGTTAGTTGATAGTATTTGTCCATTACCTCATTCATTGATTTATTGAATTCAAAACTATGTTTGCTAACCTTGAGAGCAGCTGCTTTATCATCTTCAAAGTTTTTATTCTTTTCTTTTCCCGCAGTAAAATACCATGCAATGATGCCGGCGATGAGAACGAGATATATCAGCAACACTTTTTTCATCGGTTTCAAAAAATTTGATGTAAAAATAGATGAAAATGGCGAGCGAAAGGTGAAGAGTAGTAAGTAGGAAGAGAGAATCATTTATTTTTGCGATTCTAAAAGTCATATTTGTCATTCAATTTTTATAACGAGACCGTTATTTGACTTATATAACCAATTTGATCATTTGACTAATCTATGTTAGCAGGTTTACAAAACGTAACATTCGAATTTGGTGCACGGGCTCTTGTAGAGGACGCAACCTGGCACATACAACCTAATGAAAGAATTGGGTTGATCGGTTATAACGGAACGGGAAAATCTACCCTCTTGAAATTGCTAGTAGGAGAATACCAACCTTCCAAAGGAACAGTTGAAAGAAGCAGAGGAATTGCCATTGGTTATTTGCACCAGGATCTGTTAAGCTTTGATACCAATGATTCCATTTTGAATGTAGCATTGGGTGCCTTCGAAAAAGTTTTACAACTGGAAAAGGAAATTGAAGAGTTGGGAAAACAGCTTGAGAAATTATCCTCTATCGGGGATGGTGAACCGTCGGAGGTTATTTTGCATCAATATACTGACAAGCTTCATGAACTTGAAACTCTCGGTGGCTACAATATTCATCACAAAACTGAAGAAGTATTGCAAGGTCTTGGCTTTGCAAACGTCGATCTACAGAGACCGTATCATGAATTTAGCGGGGGCTGGAGAATGAGAGTGCTTTTGGCGAAAATGATCCTTCAGCAACCTGATCTTTTATTATTGGATGAGCCTACCAATCACCTCGATCTTCCTTCTATTGAATGGCTGGAAAAATATTTACAACACTACCAGGGCTCGGTTGTAATAGTGAGTCATGACAAGTATTTTTTAAATCGCATGGTGACCAAGATCGTGGAGCTTTATCAAAAGCAATTGCACATTTATAATGGTAATTATGATTTTTATGAAAAAGAAAAAGTTGAAAGAATTGCCTTGCAGCAACGGGCTTATGAAAACCAGCAGGAATTTATCCGGCAGCAAGAACGATTCATTGAAAGGTTTAGGGCAAAAGCTACAAAGGCTGCTCAAGCACAATCAGCTCTTAAACGACTGGAAAAATTAGAGAGAATTGAAGATGTAGAAGTAGAAAGACCAAATATCAAAATTAATTTCAGGATCGATAAAACGCCGGGAAAAGTTTTGGTTGAGTTGAATGATGTTTCAAAATCTTTTGACGACAATATTATTGTTGAACATACTTCTGCCGAAATTGATCGTGGAGATAAAATTGCGTTAATTGGTGCGAATGGAAAAGGTAAATCAACCTTGCTGCGGATCATAGCTGGAACAGAATCTTTTAAAGGGGATAGAAAATGGGGACATAATGTGGACGAGGCGTTTTATGCCCAGCACCAGTTGGAAGCATTGAATATAAACAACACCGTATTGGATGAAATGAAAGAATGTGGCAGTCAAAAAACAGAATTAGAATTAAGAACGCTGCTCGGTTGCTTTTTATTCAGTGGGGATGATGTAGAAAAGAAAATCAAAGTTTTAAGCGGAGGTGAAAAGGCAAGAGTGGCTTTGGCAAAGACGATTATCAGCAAGGCAAACTTCTTATTGCTTGATGAACCGACAAATCATCTCGATATACACAGTAATGAGCTGTTGATTGAAGCGCTGAATAAATATGAAGGCAGTTATATTTTGGTAAGTCATGATCGATATTTTATTTCCAAAACAGCCAATAAGATCTGGGAAATAGTGGATCATAAGATAAAACAGTTCAAAGGTGGCTATGAAGAATATGTGGAGTGGAAGGAAAGAATGGAAAGGTCAGAAAAGTTAAATGAGTCATATCAGGAAAAAAAGGAAGCTACGGTTGTGAATTCAGAATCCAGAATTCAGGATCCAGAATTAAAACAGCCATCTCAGCTTTCTGTAAACAAAGAATTAAAGAAAGAACTTCAGAAACAACAACGGATATTTCGGCAGCTCGAAGAAAAAATGACTAAGATGAATGAACGGAAGCTCCAATTAGAAGCTGCCTTAGCTGACCCTGCAACCTATTCTGATAAAAATAAATTTCTTCAAACAGAAACTGAGTACAAAAAAATCTCAGAAGAGTTAGTGAACCTGAATGTTGACTATGAAAAAGTATTCGAAAAAATCCTGGAACTGGGATCGGCTAATTGATTTAACTTTCTTTGTAATAACAGCCCGATTTTATAATCGCCCACGCGTTTATAAAATTTAATGCAAAAAATGATCAACTATTGACGGCTTTGACAAAATCACTTACCAGATAACTGATCAATTTACCTGTTCCTTCATCTGTTCTTCCATCAGTTAACCTTGAGGCTCCTTCGCAGATATGCAGATAAGCAGGCTTGCTATCAGCTGCAGCAAAAGAAATATATTGTCTTGCATGTGTTGATGAAACCCCAACAGGGCTTATGGCACTGGCGAGAGTGCTTTGAATACTATCAAGGTCGAGATCAATTCCGCATAGGCTATCCTCTGTAAAATCTGTGGCATGTGCCACAGCTTGCATAAAGCTCCTTTTCTCATGAACAAAAATATCTTCGAAGGTTATACAATCAATAAAGGGGTTATTGACAATATCGATCCAAGTATTTTGCTGCAAATAATTTTCATGAATGGTTATGACGCAATATTTCTGCAAATAGCCATCCTCTTCGGCATACCGAAATGCATTGCCGCTGTGTCTCCCCTCAATAGGCCGGTAATCTGTATGCGCATCCAGATTAATACAATTGATCTGGGCCAATGGAACAACGCCGGCTTTATGCCAACCCTTAGCTGCGCCTTTGATCAAGGGGTAAGAATTATTATGGCCTCCACCGATTACAATAGGAATTTTTTTTGCTTCAGTGATCATCTTGATAAGCGATTCCACTTCATCATCAATTGTATTTACTGCATGGCGATAAGCTTCTAGTTTTTCTTCCTCACTTTTTGCTGTGGTATCGATCAGGTATTGAATATCCCCAAAATCAAAGTGACCAAGCAAGATAATTTCACTACCATCTAAAAAATCGTTACTCTGTATATTTAAAAAAGCTTGCAGAAATGGTATCCATACGGTTCCAGTGCCGCCGATACCGTGATTAGCTTTCACTCCTATATCTTCTGGAATACCCAGTAAAATAAATTTTGCAGTCGTAGTTTGTAAAAATGAGTCTAATTGTGTGGCATCAACAACGGCTTGGATTCTTTCGCCAAGTTTTGTTTCAAACTTTCTCAACCGGGTAAGATAAAGGATATCAGGTTTATTGTAAATTTTAAAATGTCGCATCCCTAAATTTAGCTTTAAATAAACTCTCCCTTAATCATTACCTTATCAATGAGGTTCGAACCAAATGAATAAGGCAAATAAGCAAGGGAGGAAATTGGTTTAGTAAAAATAAGATTTGCTTTTTTGCCGATTGTAATACTTCCCACTTCATCGTGTACTTCCATAGCATAAGCTCCGTTAAGCGTTGCTGCATTAATAGCTTCTTCCGGAAGCATTTTCATTTGAATACAGCTGATTGCAACCACTAAATTCATGTTACCGCTTGGTGAAGAACCTGGATTGTAGTCAGAAGCCAGTGCAATAGCGCAACCTGAATCGATCAATCTTCTGGCGGGTGGAAAAGACATGCGTAGAAAAAAGGCGGCTGTAGGCAATAGAGTTGTTAAACCTTGCCAAGATTTTCCATTTGAGAAAGATTTTTTACTACTCAACATTTGAACTTCATCTTCATTCAATGTTTCAAGATGATCTAGCGAAATGGCATTTAACTTTATTCCTGCTTCAATTCCTCCGATGCTGTTTAGTTGATTTACATGAAGCTTTGGTTTTAATCCATGACTCATCCCTGCCTTGCAAATAGTTTCCATTTCTTCTGATGAAAAAAATCCTGTCTCACAAAACACATCAATATAATCTGCCAATTTTTCTTTGGTGATTACAGGCAATATTTGTTGAATGATCAAATCAATGTACCCCGCATGGTCTTCTTTGTATGCCTGAGGATATGCATGCGCACCTAAAAAAGTTGATTTGATGAAAAGATTAGATTTTTCTTTTAGCTTTTTAATGACTCTTAGCATTTTCAACTCTCCCTCCAGGGTTAAACCGTAGCCGCTTTTGATCTCAACCGCGCCTGTTCCCAGCTTACTTATTTCCTCCAGCCGTTTCCAAGCGAGATTAAATAGCTCATCTTCCGAAGTTTCATTTAATTTTTTTGCTGAATTCAAAATGCCACCACCCTTTGCAGCAATTTCAGCATAGCTCGTTCCCTTTATTTTGTCAACAAATTCCTCTTCTCTGCTGGCTGCGAAAACAAGATGCGTGTGGCTGTCGCACCAACATGGTAAAATCAACTGGCCCGATGCATCGATGGAATTTGGGATTTGGGATTTGGAGTTGGAAATTTTATCCATATTCCCATAATCTGAAATTATCCCGTCTTCAATAATCAAGTATGCATTTTCAATGGTTGGTAATTCAGCTAGCTCCTTACCCCTCAGCAACTTGTTTTCCTGTCTTAAGCCACCGAGTAGTTTTATGTTAGTAATAAGAGTTACCATTGCTATTGATAATAGCAACGAAACTATTAAAACAATTTTGAAATGGAATCATTACATGAAATCAGCCTTGTCCATTTTTTTTGCAATGCGGAATGCGGCATTGATCATACCCACATGACTGTAGCTTTGCGGAAAATTCCCCCATTGTGATCCGTCAATACTCACATCCTCACTAAAAATGCCAAGGTGATTGCTGAAAGAAAGCAATTTATCAAGAATCGACATGGCATCATCTAACCTTCCTACGCAGGCCAGCGCATCCACATACCAAAAAGCGCAAACGAGAAAGGTGGTTTCAGGAAAGCCAAAATCATCATAATGTTTATAACGATAAAATAGACCGTGATCGGCCAGCAATTCTTTTTCCAGAGCTGAAATATGATCTTTTGCTCGTTGAGAATTACTATTGAGATAATGCATAGTGACCATTGAAAGAGTACTTGCATCTAAATTTTCACTTTCAATAGCTTGCACATAAACCTTTTTTGATGGCTCCCAGGCCTTCTCAATTAAATCATCGGCTTGCTTTGCAATTTTCTGCGCATGCTGCATCAGTTCTGCATCATTAAAAAACTTGCCAATCTTGTATGCGGCCTTTGCTCCGGCCCAATGAAATAATAAAGTATAGGTATGTATTTGAGTTTTATTTCTGAATTCCCACAAACCCGAGTCAGGAACGGTGAGTGTTCGTTCAATTTGTTTCAACAACCAAGGAATAATGCTTTTATAGCTATGTTTTTTTAAAAAAATCAAACGCTTGTCTGTATATAATGGCAGCAAGCTCACCAGTACCTGTCCATATACATCGTGCTGCACTTGCACATAGGCTTTATTCCCTACTCTTACCGGTCTATTGTTCTTATATCCGGCTAAAGCAATTTCATATTCATCCAATTTTGCTTCACCGGTAATAGAATATAATGGTTGCAAATAATTTCCGGCATTATAGAGAATATTATGAATGAAATCGAAATATTTTTCCAATTCTTCAAAGTGGCCAAGCTGATTAAAAGCTTTTAATGTATAGTAGGCATCACGTAACCAGCAATAACGATAATCCCAATTGCGAGTGCTGTCATGAAATTCAGGAAGACTTGTGGTGCCTGATGCAATAATGCCTCCTGTATCTTCATACTGGTGCAATTTTAAAACTAGAGCTGACCGTATAACTTCTTCTTGGTAAATATCAGGAATGTAGGCGCTCTTGATCCAGCCTTGCCAATACTTTTCCGTTTTTCTTATAAATTCTTCAGCCGTTTCTTCCAATGGAGCTTCTAGCGGTTCGCCGTACGTAAAAACAAGATAACGGCTTTGATCAAGCACAAATGGCTTTTCGTCAACGATATATGATAATGGTACATCTGTAGTCAATCGTACCTGAGTAGGAAAGCCAGCATATCGTATATGATTGCTTGCGGTGAAAAGTTCGGGTATCATTTTTCCGTAATCACCACGAGGTCGGCAACAGATTTTAATGGAAGGATCACCACTTAATAGCTTTACCTTTCTTATCATCATCATGGGCCTGAACTTTCTTTCAAAGTTCATCATGCGAGGCGCACAATCTTTTACTAAAAACTTTCCCTTGGCTGTTGTAAACTCTGTGCAAAGAACATTTGTATTGGGTGTATAATATTGTCGCGATTCAAATTTTTCCTCAGCAGGCTGAATAAAAAAATGACCACCCTTTTCTTCATCAAGCAAAGAACCAAAAATAAAACTGCTATCGAATCGCGGCATGCACATCCATTTTACATCCGCATTCAGATCAATATAAGCCATGTATGAGCAGTTGCCTATAAGACCTAAATTGTATTTATGTTCTGACATGTTTTTTGGGATTTACACAAGTTTGCAACCTGCTTAATAAAGGCAGTACTTGTTGTTGCGATGGCAGAGTATATTTTGCAGCAGTACCTCTGTTGCCGATCTTAATAGTATATGTTTTTACAGTGTATGCAGAATTTTCCAACACTTTGAACATATCTTCATCGGTAGTGTCGTCACCAATGCACAAAACAAAATCCGGCTGTGCTTCATTCAAAATTCTTAGTGTAATTGTTCCTTTGTCAAAACCAGCCATTCTTATTTCCACTACTTTATTGCCATCAATTACTTGCAATGGCGTGTTTTGAATAAGCTGAGAAAGGTTATTGATCAATTCTCTTGATCTTGCAAAACCGAGATCAACCTGCGTATTACGATAATGCCAGGCCAGCGTATTTGTTTTTTCTTCGATAAAAGAGCCTACACATCTTGTCACGAATATTTGCATGATACGGCGCACCTGGTCTTTCCACTGTTCAGAAACAGTTACTAGTTGTTGCCAGGTTTCATTTCTCATTTTAAGACTAGAGCCATGCTCAGCAACCAAGGTAAGGTTCAAATGACCAAACCATTTTTCCATGGTAGCTGCATCTCTGCCGCTAACAATGGCTACATGATTATCGGGATCGGAAGATATGCAGGATAAAAAATCTTTTACTTTTTCATCAGGCACGGCTTCTGAGGGTAATCGCTTTATTGGTACCAATGTGCCATCGTAATCGATCAGAAAAAATCTTTTCTTAGTTTCAGCATACTGACGGCAAATGGCATTGATTGTTTTTTCGTCTAAGGTTTTCACGGTTAATTTTTGCTGTTCTTTTTTTGTTTCTTTTAATTGCTCTAAAAAATCATTTACCCATTTTATTACATCGTATTCCTGCAAACGTCGCTGCATTAATACCATGCGGTTTCTTTGTTCTTGCAGCGGCATATTCAATGCCCGTTCAATATTATTGGCTATGTCATTTATATCAGTAGGGTTTACCAGTAGCGCTTCATTAAGCTCGCTGGCTGCACCTGCTAGCTCGCTTAAAATTAATACACCTGTGCGAGAAACTGAACTGGCAACGAATTCTTTTGCTACAAGGTTCATTCCGTCGCGTAAAGGTGTTATTAAGGCCACATCGGCCAGTTGATAAAGAGCTAATAGTTCATGGAAAGGAAGATGCTGATATCTGTAAATGATAGGTTGCCAGCTAATCGTTGAAAATTTTCCATTAATAGTGCCGATCTTTTCTTCCAACTGTTTTTTTCTTTCGTTATAGGCTTGAATCTCGTCTCTCGATGGAACTACATTCAGAATAAAAACCACTTTTTCTTTCCATTGGGGGCTTTGCTCAAGGAAAAATTCAAAACCATTCAGCCTGTCCATAATGCCCTTAGTGTAGTCCAGCCGGTCAACTGAAAAAATAATTTTCTTATCATCAAAATTTTTTTTGATCTCATTTTTATATTCCAGTACATCAGGATCGTTGGCCGCATTATTGAATTTTTTATAATCAATGCCAATCGGAAAAAGGTCAACTGTAATAAGCCTGTTTTGATATTGTACAGTATGGAAGTAGGTATCAGCTCCAAGTATCATTCTTACCGATTGAATAAAGTGCTGCACATAATCATGTGTATGAAAACCCACAAGGTCGGCTCCCATTACACCCTGTAATAGCGATTTTTTCCATTCATTTGGCAACAACCTGTAAATTTCATACGAGGGGAAAGGAATATGCAAAAAGAAACCAATCGTAGCATCTGGCTGGTGCTGCCTTATCATTTGCGGCAGCAGCATTAATTGATAGTCATGAATCCAAACGATATCACCAGGCTGCAGCATCGGCAATAATTCTTTGCAGAATTTTTTATTGATATGTACATAAGCCTCATAATAGTTGGCAGGATATTCCACTAAAGACGGAAAGTAATGAAATAAAGGCCATAAAACGGAGTTTGAGAAACCATTGTAATAGTCGTTATAAATCTGTTTGTCGACAAATAAGGGTTGAATGTCAAAATCATAACTAACAGACTGGCTAAGTACAAGTTTGTCCCAGTCCTCCTGTGGAAAATCAGCCACACCCACCCATAACTTTTCAGTGATGTCTTCGTGGGTATGATTGCTTTCAAAGTAGCTTTTGATGGCCGATACTAATCCGCCAGAGCTTTGTCGGAGTTTGATCTCTTCGACTTCATGGTCAATAGAAAACGGCAAACGGTTCGATACTATAATCAATCGGCCCATAAATTTCTATTTAACAGGGAAAGGGGATGAATATAATTTAGCTAAAACCAGGCCGAAAAGATTAATATAGAACCAGAATCAAATTAGCTATTAATCAAAATTGTCAGCATGCATGACTTTTTGTAAGAAGATCGTATACTGATGGAATGAACAAAAAAAAACCGCCTCGAATTCAAGGCGGTTAAAAATTTTTATTTGTCGCAAATTAATAAGGCATTATGACAGTTATGCTGTTGCCATTCGGGCCTATAAAAACAACTTTGAAGTAATAATGACCTGTTCCGGGGCAAGAAGTAGGAGCACCACTTGCATCAAGGCCAAATGTTGCAGTAGCTGTAACCAGCGGCGTGGTATGTTTAACTTGACCGCTTACTAATCTGAAATTACAGTCCTGTCTGATTACCAAAGGTTGAATGATTGAGCTGACAAATGCATGGCCTAAACGATTTACTCCCCACTCAGCAATATTTGTTGTGCTGCCATCGGTATGCGTTCCGGTAGTTGTGATCACTACACCATTACTGTATGTGAACACACGCTGCTTTGCCACCTGCCATGTACGTTGTGTAGTATTGTCAAAGCTTATCGACATGTTGCTGCTAGTAATTGTATGAGTGATAGTTCCAAGAGTAGGCAAATTGATTAAAAGTCCGCCGCTCACATTGGTAAATGTTTGTGTACCATTAATCGTAATGCTTTTATTATCGCTAACACGGGTGATCTTTAAGTTTTGAAAAGATACTGTGAGCACTGCGCCGGCATCTTTCCAATGTACACCTTGTGCCATGGAAAGTACAACCACACCGGTACGTGTGCGGGCACCCCAGCAATTAGTACCATTATAAGTAATGGTCACCTTTCTCGGATTGCTTACGGTGTCATATACGACAGTTGCATCGCAGATAATAGTAGTTTGCCCCTGCTCATAACGACCTGAGAAATTAGTTGAGTTTTCCATTGCAAGATTCGCATCATTTGCAGTAGCCTCAACTTCAGATGAAAACATAGCTTGGTCATCGGATTGAATAGACGCTTCTTCTGTATTATCATTAGAAGGGCTGGTTTCTTTTTTACAAGATGTAAGGATGGCAACCGCAAACAAGGTGGTTACCGACAAAAGAAGAATTTGTTTTTTCATATTGTCTGGATTGTTTTATTGGTAGCATAGACCTGAAACGATATTTGAAGTTTAAAAGCTTGATTTTTTATTCAGATTCATGCATTATAATGGCTCACTAACGCCACCATTTTGCTTTTATTGCAGCTAACCTATTGGGAAATACACGATGGAGAAAGAGAAAGTTTACGATGGAATCAATTAATGCCTTTGCCTCCAAGCACATTTGTGATTATTTGTTATAAACAGTGCAGGAAACACACTAAAAAAATGAACTTGTATTTGATAAGGGTGACTCTCAGTTATTTTTTTGTAATCTCATCAATTAATTTCATTACAACAACTCCTTCTTCACCACTGCAGGGATTTGGTCCTTGATCCAAAAAATATTCTACCACTTTTTCAATCATTGGTTGTTGTACGTGTTGCAATATATCAAATGCAAAAACTTCAGGTTTACCATCAATGATTACAGTAATTTCCCGCTGGTTAAAAAAACTAAAACTAATTTTTCCTTTTTCACCAAAAATTTCACAACTATCTTTTTCATCCTCATGTGAAACATTAAAACACCACACACCATTGAACAACACACCATTTTTAAATAGAATATTCCCGGCTACTGTATCATCAGCAGTATACAAGCCTGCCTGATTTAATGAAATACCAGATGCTTTTTCAGGCTCACCAAAAAAATAATACATCAAACCGAATTGATGAGGAGCTAAATCATGAAATATGCCTCCCCCGGCTATACTTGGATCAACTCTCCATACTGTTTTTGGAACGAGTTCTTGTTTGGAAAAGGATTGTTTATATAATTCAGATTTCACAAATCTTATATCCCCGATAACTTTTTTGTCCAATAACTGCTTTATTTTTTTAAAAACAGGTTGCGCACGGCGATAATGCGCTACTGATAATTTTATATTTCTTTCTTTAGCAGCATGGACCATTTTATCTGCCGATACAGCGTTTAATGCCATCGGTTTTTCAACATACACAGGTTTGCCTGCCTGCAACGCCGCCATGGTATACTCTTCGTGCGAGGATGGTGGCGTGGCAACATACACAGCATTTACATCAGGATCGTTTATAAGTTTGTTCGCATCGGCATACCATTTTGGAACATTATGACGAAGCGCATAGTCTTTTGCTTTCTCTGCATCCCGACGCATAACGGCAATGAGTTGAGAATTTTTCACCTTGTTAAAAGCGGGGCCGCTTTTTACTTCGGTTACATCACCGCAGCCAATAATTCCCCAATTTATTTTTTCCATGAAGGTCGATCAATTTATTTTTCATTTTTTATTCAACCACCCATTATCCTTTAGCCAATCAGTCAAGCGCTGCGGCCATGTTTTAATTGTATTTAAGGAAGAACGATTGCCCATATTGAATGCATGGTTACCTTGTGCATATAAATGTACTTCAACCGGCACTTTTGATTTGCGATGCATTGCTAACAATTTTACAATAGGCTCCGAGCAACATTCATCATCATTAGCTGCCAGCAAAAAACTATGCGGTGAATTTGACGGTACGGAATCGGGAACTGCCAGTGGGCCTGGATAAATTAAGATTTGAAAGGCGGGCCTTGCGTTCAATACATCAATTGCATCGGCATTTGTAAAATTTCTATCAGCGAAATGATACGACACCCAGCCTGCTACTTCTCCTCCGGCGGAAAAACCCATTACTCCAATTCTAGCAGTATCAACATTAAAATCTTTTGCGCGACTGCGTACCAAACGCATAGCCCGAAAAATATCCTCTTTTACATGTTCTGGCTTGTATGGTGAATTCTCTTCCCTGAATAAACGATATTTTAAAACAAACGCTGCTACACCAATACTGTTAAGAAATTTGGCTGCATCCCTTCCCTCGGAGTTAAAAACTAATTGACTATGACCTCCTCCCGGACAAACCACCACGGCCGCGCCTATTGCTATTTCCTTTGGCGGGAGAAAAACTGTGAGAGAGGGGTTATGTATATTTTTTACCCACCAGTCCTTTGCCTGTTCTTTTTCATTTTTTCTGCTTTCAAAACCTGGCGCCCCCTTTTGCCATAAAGGAATTACGATTGAACTGTCTTGAGCAAAAACAACAGCGGACAAAAGAAATGCAATAGAAAGTGTAAATGAATAATGATAAAAAATTTTGCGAATCATATTAGCAGTAGGTTAAAGCGTGAACATTATTTTTTTCCCGTAGCAGCCCAAAGAATACCAGCATATAAATGATTTAGGAAAGCTTGGTCACTAAAAACTGTCGGTAAATGGCCAAGAGCAGTGTAAAAAGAGCGGCCTCCATCGTAATCGTGATACCAGGCCAACGGATGCATTTGCCCCATTCCCTGCCCTTTCTTTGTACCCCAGTTTACTTTTGGGTTATATGTTGATTCATCAACTCCCAAAATATAATGCAGGCCAGAGATCTTTTCGGGGCCAAATTCATACCACTCATCTGTCCATAATTTTTCATTGGCAAAACCTTGAAGTCCCGGAAATTTGTCGTCTAAAACTTTCAATTTGGCCGTTTGCACGACTGGGTGTATTTGAAACATCCTTCCTACAAGCTTAGTATACCATTCCCAATCGTATTCTGTATCCGAAGCGCTATGGATACCGACATAGCCTTTTCCTGATTGAATAAATCTTTCCATTGTTTTTTGCTGGGCCGAATCAAAAATATCACCTGTTGTATTTAAAAATATTACAACCTGAAATTGTTCTAGAAATTTATCATTGAAACTATTTGGGTCCTCGAATAGCACAACGTCAAAAAAATTTTTTACAGCTAGTTCTTTAATGGCTAGAACCCCATAATGCAGTGATTCGTGATGCCATCCTCTAGTTGTAGTGACCAGTAAAGCTTTGAATTGTTTTTGTGCTGAAGCACTGAAGATGAAAAATACAGGCGCAACAAGAAAAGATAAAAGTTTAGGGTTCATTTTTTTAAATTTTTGACATAGAATGAAGTTAATAAATATTTGATAGGACATTTACTATATGACATCCTTCAAAGGCAACGAAAAACTGAAATTAGCCGATAACTCAACTAAGTTTCATGTTTATTTATTAAATTCAGGTTGTGAGAAATTTTGAATCCTTTTATAAAAATAAAAGGCGGGTTATCCGTTTCATTTCAAAATTATTATTGCCTTACCTTACATGTTTGTGTTTCATATCCCACTCTCAAGAATGCCCTCCAAATATTGATTTTGAAACCGGCACATTTAATAATTGGTCATGCTATATTGGCGGCACTGCGGCCGTAAATGGTCAAAATGTAATCACACTTTATGCTTCGGGCCCAACTCCAAACCGCCATACAATGTACACAGCTCCCTCTTCAGAACTTGATCCATATGGAGGCTTTTCTGTAAATTGCCCCAATGGCAGCGGACATTCTATCAGACTAGGAAATAATTTACCAGGCACAGAGGCTGAAGGAGTATCTTATGAATTCACTATTCCTGCAAATCGGAATGTTTATTCAATTATTTATCACTATGCAGTCGTGTTTCAAGACCCAAATCACCGGCCGGAGGAGCAGCCAAGAATGGAAATTGAAATCACCAATGTAACTGACAACACAATCATCGATTGCTCATCTTTTACGTTTATTCCGTACGGCACGCTTTTACCCGGATTTTTTGAATCACCTAACCCCGGTGGCGATACACCAGTATGGTGCAAGGATTGGTCGGCTGTTTCTATTAACTTGGATGGAATGGCAGGAAAAACCATCCGGCTTTTTTTTAAAACTGCTGACTGCACTTTCAGAAGACATTTTGGGTATGCATATATTGATGTAAACTCTGAGTGCAGTGATGAGTTTGTTGGCGCCAAGTTTTGCCCCGATGATACCGCTATAAATGTAACAGCACCATATGGCTATCAAAGTTATACTTGGTATAACAATAATTTTAGCCAGGTGCTCGGCTCACAACAAACGATCAGATTTTCCCCACCCCCCTCTGTGGGCACAACCATTGCTGTACAAGTGGTGCCTTATAATGGCTACGGTTGTCTCGATACTTTATATGCCCTCCTCGTGGACTCTTTAACAGTGGACGCCAATGCTGGACGTGACACCGTTTCATGTAATCGTGATCCTGTTCTTATTGGTGCCAACTCAAAACCCGGCTTAGTTTACAGTTGGAGCCCCACTGCAGGATTAAACAATCCTTCTATCTCCAATCCTTTAGCCAGCCCGGATATAACAACCACTTATGTGCTTTCAACCCGGCACGATGGAGGGGGGTGCCTCGATACAGACACGGTAGTTGTTAGGGCCGCGGTGATCGATGATTCATTGGGACTAAAAGGAAAAACGATATATTGTTTTGGCAGCGGCGATAGTACCATACTAACTGTTCAGCCATCAGATAGCATTCAGTGGTTCAAAAATAATATTGCTATAAATGGAGCCGATCAACCTCAGTACAGGGCAACACAAAGCGGCACTTACTATGCTATGCTTTTTAATAAATTGGGCTGCAGCGCAACTACTGAAAGACAGGATGTGATCATTGAAAAACCAAGACCAGGAACTACTTACCCTGTGGAATACGCGATCACTGATTTGCCCATTACACTGCAAGCCAGGCAATTTGGTACATCTGCTTTATGGACCCCCGGCTTTCACTTAAATAACACTTCAAGCTATAATCCGGTATTTATCAGCAACGAAGATCAGTTATATACCATAGAAATAAAAACGGCGGCAGGGTGCGTAACGGTCGATACACAAATGGTAAAAATTGTTTCGCATGCAGATATATATGTGCCCACTGCTTTTACTCCTAATAATGACGGCTTGAATGAATTGTTGCGTCCAACACTAATGGGCATTAAAGAGCTTCGCTATTTCAGAGTCTATAATCGCTGGGGCCAGTTATTGTATGAAACAAAAAATGAAAGGCAGGGATGGGATGGTATCTTTAAAGGTGCTCCTTTGCCAACACAAGTTGTTGTTTGGATTGCAGAAGGCCTTGGAGTGGATGGAAGAACTTATACACGAAAAGGAACAAGCGCTTTAGTGAGATAATATGAAATCAACCGCTCTAACTCTGATATTTGCAAGCGTAACGATTTTATCGTGTCATTCTCAGATAAACAATAAACAAACATCTGAAATAAACGTTGCGGCTGGCAAATTCCTCGTAGCCCTTTCTTCCCAGCAAAAGCAAATAACTCAATTCCGTTTTGAAGAAGATGAACGTTACAACTGGCACTTTATTCCCAAAAACCGCAAAGGTATTGCCATAAAAGATCTGAATTCAACACAGCGAAAAACCTTCATCGATCTGTTACATGCTTCTTTAGGCGATACAGGCTTTCAAAAAACCAATGCCATTGTACAGTTAGAAGATATTTTAAGAATTGTAGAAAACCGACCTGCAAACGATGAATACCGTAATGCCGGCAAATATTACATTTCAATATTCGGAAACCCGTTAACTGATTCAATATGGGGATGGAGATTTGAAGGTCATCATATTTCTCTCAATTTTTCTTTGAATAACAATCGTCTTGTTTCAGCAACCCCTAATTTTTTAGGCGCCAATCCGGCTGTTGTCCTCAATGGCCCGGAAAAAGGTAAGCAAATATTGAAAGATGAAACTGAGCTTGGTTTTGAATTATTGCATTCACTCGATTCCAGACAAAAGGAAAAAGCAATTATTAACGTTGAAGCTCCTGCCGACATCATTACTGGTGCTAGCCGTAAGGCTATCATTGATGACTCAAGGGGAATTTTGTATCATGAACTAAACGGAGAACAACAAAAGGTCTTTATGCAATTGCTCAGCATTTATATTCACCGTTATACACGGTTATTTGCCATGGATATGATGAATGAAATAATGTCGGCAGGTTTGAACAATTTGTTATTTGCATGGGCTGGAGAACAACAAATCGGTCTTGGTCATCCTCATTACTACAGAATAAAAGGCCCAACAATTATAATTGAATATGACAATACACAGAACAATGCCAACCATGTTCACACGGTTGTGCGGGATTTAAAAAATGATTTCGGGGGTGATGAGTTATTAGAACATTATAAGCAAAACAAACATTGAGAGTTGCTTTTTTGATACATAAAATTTACACCTTTGGCTCCCACCCTTTCTCATAGCTTCTTCTCCATAATGCCATTGCTGCATTGTTATTTTTTATGTGACCGCTTGCTGCATCGCAATGTAAAGTTGTGCCAGTACGCTGAGCTATGTTTGCAAGATGACAAAGCAAAATGCTTTTATGGGCTTCATCCATAGGTGAATTTAGTTTTGCTTCTCCTTTGATTGATTTAATGAAATTGTCAAAATGAAAAAAATCAAGATTGCCACTTGCGCTTACGGGGTTATTGGGATCAGGCTTTACATCTGATTTCATTTCTCTGAGCAATTTATTATTTGTATCAAATATTTTGTAATCATCACCTCCGCCATTTATCAGCGTTCCTTTATCACCATAAATAATAAATCCTCTTCCCGAACCTTCTACCGGATTGTTATTGCAACTTCTGCTTTCCCAGGCTATGGTTGCCTTATTGCCAAATTCAAAACTTGCTGTTTGCGTATCAGGAGTTTGCCAATCATCTTTAAATGCATAGCGACCTCCCGCTGAAGTACATTTTGTAGGATAATCAACTCCTAAAAACCAGCGGCAGCAATCAATTTCATGGGTTCCGTTATTGCACGATTCACCTGTGCCCCAATGCCAGAACCAATGCCAGTTGTAATGAACCAAGTTGTCTTGATAATCTTTTCGTGGTGCCGGGCCTTGCCATAATTCAAAATCCAAAGTTGCAGGCACGGGAATTTTTTTACCGAAACCAATTGATTTTCGATTATTCGTGTACCAGCATTTTCCAAAATAAGCGTTACCCAATAACCCATCATGAACTTCTTTTACTATCGCCGTTAAGTTGGGGAATGACCGACGCTGATTGCCCATTTGAATTTGCTTACCATATTTTTTCATGGCTTGGATCATCAATTCTCCTTCATGAGGATTATGACCACAAGGTTTTTCTACATACACATGCTTTCCGTGCGATACAGCTAAAATGGCTGCAGGCGCATGCCAATGGTCTGGTGTGGCAATGACTAAAGCATCGAAATCACTTTGAGCTACGAGCTTACGGATATCTTTTACAATGGTGGGCTTTTTGGGTACATCTTTCAAAGCATCTAATCCATTCCGGATAGCTTTTTCTTCCACATCGCAGAGGTAAGCCACTTCAACATTCGGTAAGCTTGCAAATGATTTTGCAAGATAAGCTCCCCGGCTATTTACTCCCATGGCTGCAACAATTACCTTATTGCTTGGTGCATTTTTTCCAAACACAGGAAAATTTAGAATGGTTACGCCTGCAGTAGCAATGCCTGCATCTTTGATAAATTTTCTTCGATGCATCTTATGGTTTTTGGTTTATGTGTTTATAAGATCAATACCAAGCTACATACATTATTAATTATTCATTACTCATTATTCATTACTTCAACTCTTTTATCTTAATACTTCTAAAGCTTACTTCAAAGCCATGTTCTTGTAAAAGAATATGACCTTTTGCAGCTTCTCCAAAATGATCCCAAACCTTGTATTTGCTGATTGCTACCAGATCCCGGAAAGCCTGTGACCCTCGCTCATATTCCAACACCTTTAGTCCATTTAAATAATGCTCCACATGATTGTTGGGATAAACGATAATTCGTCCCGTGTTCCATTCGCCTATACGATGCACAAATCTATCTTGTTTCTGAGCAGGAATAAGATCATATAACGAAGCAAGTGTTCGATTGCCATCACGGCCCAGCTTTGCATCCGGATGAACTTTATCATCCAATAATTGATATTCTAATCCAATCGCCGAACCCTGGTTTTTTTCCGATAGGGTAACAAAATATTTTACACCGCTGTTGGCGCCTGTCGTCAATTTAAAATCAAAAGAAAGATCGAAGGCGCTATATTGACCAGTAGTTACAATATCACCACCACCTGCAGATTCTTTTCCTTCGGATGATAAAACCTTTAAAACTCCATCACTTACTGTCCAACCTTTATCAGGAAAATGATCTTTATATGCACCTACCCATCCTTTTGAATCCACTCCATTAAATAAAAGCTTCCATCCATTCTTTTTCTCATAGCTGGTCAAATTATTTGGAACATTATTCATTACGTAGATTGATTTTGGAAAATCAGGTGAGGGTTTTGAAATAGGCATTAACCGGATATTTTTAAAATAAACTTTCTTGCCTGCATTTTCTGCCTTGTTCACCGCATGTACCTGCAACCCGATAAAGCCTTTTTTATCAAACTCATCGATCAGCATTGAAGCAGGCTGACCATTGATCCAGGTGCGGATCATGTTTCCAAAACATTCCACTTTTATTTTATTATACTCATGCAGCTTAAAAGCGTTTTGTGCCGCGCTGTTAAGGCTTAAAGGATAGAGCCAATCCCTTCTTCCTTCATCATAAATCCCAGCTGTCCATCTTCGCGATGAGGGATCAAGTTCATACTGATAACCATAAACTCTTCCTTTTCCCCCATTGGCCGTGTCATTAAAATGACTGCGTAATTGAATGCCGGAATTGGAAGTAGTGTCATCGATTTTTGCTTCGAGTTCCAAAACAAAATCGCCATACTCTTTTTCTGTCACTAAAAAACTATTTGGTGATGGCATGACAGTTGTACCTGCAATTACACCATTTTCAACGGTGTAGTCTGCAGCCCCGACAGCTTTTTTCCAACCATTGAGCGTTTTGCCGTCAAAAAGGTTGGTCCAACCAGAAGAAGTCTGTGCAAATCCTAATGAACAAAATAAGGCGAGAATAAAAAACAGAAGAATCGGTTTCATGTGGCAAGAGTTTGGAGGGAAAGTTATGATTTTTAAAGATCAAATAATTCTCAGAAATTAGCTTAGTTGTATAGATAGCTGTCTCAATCACAATTTCAAAAGAAATTCTTTGAGAATAGGATAGCTAACATTCATTTTCGTTGTTACTTTATAGTTATCCATTATACTCTGAACTGATAAAGGCAAAGGAATTTTCTCTTCAATCACTGGCTCAACCACATCGTAAAATTTAACGGGGTGAGCCGTTTCAACAAAAATTCCTTTCAGCCCGCTGTTTTCTTTCAAAAAACTTTCTAATGCTAAATAGCCCACTGCTCCATGAGGATCTAAAACATAATTGTATTGTTTATGGATCTTTTTGATCGTATCCCTTGTCTCGTCGTCGGTAATGCTGATCGCCGATAAAATCCTTTTTAATTCATCTATATTCTTTTCAAATATTTCCAATATTCTTACAAAATTGTTTGGGTCGCCCACATCCATGGCATTCGAAATAGTAGCGATCGTTTTCTTCGGTTGATAATTCCCCGTTTTCAAAAATTCAGGAACCACATCATTTACATTACAAGCTGCAATAAAATGCTGTACGGGTAAACCGGAAGCATGTGCAAGAATAGCGGCACAAAGATTTCCAAAATTGCCGCTGGGCACGGAAATAACAGGAGGGTGTTTTTTATCGGGCCATTGTTTCCACGCAAAAAAATAATAGAACTGCTGCGGCAGCCACCTGGCAATATTGATCGAATTCGCCGAGGTTAAAAATAATTTTTGATTTACTTCCTTGTCTGCAAATGCCTGCTTTACCAATTGCTGGCAGTCGTCAAAATTTCCATTGATTTCTAAGGCATGAATATTTTTGCCAAGCGTGGTAAGCTGTTTCTCTTGTACACTGCTGACCTTTCCCGAAGGATAAAGGATGACTACCTCCACTCCTTTTACATTATAAAAACCATTCGCCACAGCCCCGCCTGTATCTCCTGATGTGGCTACCAAAACAATCAGTTTTTCACTTCTTTCCTTTGCAAAATATCCAAGACAACGGCTCATAAACCGGGCACCAACATCTTTAAATGCCAGTGTTGGCCCATGAAATAATTCAAGAGAAAAAATATCCTCGTTCAGTTGCACCAACGGAATTGGAAAGTTGATCGTTTCGGCAATAATTTTTCTTAGCGTCTTTTCAGGAATGTCTTGCCCTACATAAGGTTGGATAACCTGGTAAGCTATTTCCTCATCACTAATTTTTTCGATGTTGTAAAAAAATGATGAATCAAAAACAGGGATGTGTTCGGGAAAATATAAGCCCTTATCGGGTGCTTGTCCATGGATAGCTGCTTCTTTAAAATCAACTGCCGGTGATTGGCCGTTTAAACTGTAAAATTGCATTGAGAATTGAATATTTATTTTTCATCTAAAATCTTTACACCTGTTTGGTTAATCGTAGTAACATAGGTTTTATATTCCACTCCAATTTTTTGAAAAACATTTTTCATGATTGTTTCAACTTTTTTGGCAGTTTCCTTTTCCTTGCTCAACATAAAAATGGAGGGCCCGCTTCCTGAAATGCCACCCCCCAGCGCACCCGCTTCTTTTGCATTGATTTTCACTTCATCAAAACCTGGAATCAAAATGCTTCGAACAGGCTCAATGATCACATCTTCCAATGAGCGGCCAATCAGGTCATAGTCATTTGTTAAGAGTCCCGTTACCAGCCCGGCGATATTGCCCCATTGCATGATTGCATTTTTCAATTGCACTTCTTTTCGGAGAATTTGTCTTGCATCAGATGTTTTTACTTCTATTTGCGGATGAACGACTGTAACATGTAGAGGCGGTGCTGATAAAGGAATAATATCCAGAGGAAGAATTGCCCGTATCAATGTAATACCTCCATAAATGCAAGGAGCAAGATTGTCTGCATGCTTAACACCGCTTGCCACTTTCTCGCCGTTCATGGCAAAACGGACAAGGTCTTCCTTTGAAAAAATATTCCCCAATAAATGATTGGCTGCAACAACAGCGCCTGCCGAACTTGCCGCACTGGAGCCAAGTCCACTGCCAGGCTTTATAGACTTGCTGATTACTATTTCAAAACCAATTTTATTTTCATGAGCCTCCTGCAAGGCAAGCAATGAAGCGCCGGCCACATTTTTTTCAGGCTCAACAGGAAGATCATATCCATCATCATGTTTGATTCTTATCACCGGCTCATCCAGCAAGCTTACCTCCATTATATCCTGTGGATCATTTAATGCCATACCCAAAATATCAAAGCCACAGACAAGATTGGCTACTGTGGCGGGTGCAGAAACTTTTATACCCCTAACCCCTAAAGGGGAATAGCGATCCTGTAAACTTGGAGAAATATTTTTATTATCCGACATTTTCAATTTTGTAAAACATTGTGGCAATCACTAAACGCTTCTTAAATTCCCCTTTAGGAGCAGGGGTTTAAACCCGCGCTGCTCTCATAATATCCGCAAACACACCGGAAGCAGTTACATCTGCTCCCGCGCCAGCACCTTTTACAACCAAAGGTTGTTCTTTATAGCGATCTGTGTAAAACAATACCACATTGTCTTTTCCATATAAATGATAAAGATCTTGTTCTGGTGAAATATGTTGTAATCCCACCGCTGCCTTTCCTCCATTTTCAGAAGATTGATAAGAAGCCACAAACTTAAGCTTGCAATTTTTTGCAGCCGCTTCCTGATATATCTTTTTAAAATGATCTTCATGCTTTTTCATCTCCGCATAAAAATTCTCTACCGTTCCTTGCATACACGAAGCGGGCATAAATGAATTGTTCGCAATATCATCCATCTCTATTTTTTCACCAGTTTCCCTCGCCAATATCATGATCTTTCGCATGACATCTTTTCCACTAAGGTCAAGCCGTGGATCGGGTTCAGTGTACCCTTCATCCTGAGCCTGCTTCACAACATCGGCAAATAATCTTTTACCATCATAATTATTGAAAACAAAATTTAATGTTCCGCTCAATACAGCTTCAATGCTTTGAACCTTATCACCACTGCGCAACAGATCGGTCAACGTTCCAATGACCGGTAACCCCGCTCCTACATTCGTTTCAAATAAAAAACTTGCATTGAATTCATTTGAAAGTTCTTTCAACCTTTTATAATGGGCGTAAGAAGAAGAACAAGCAACTTTATTACAAGCCACTACAGAAACAGCTTTTTGAAGCAGCCGCTCATATACTTGCGCTACTTCATCGCTGGCCGTTACATCAACAAAAACAGAATTGCGGAGATTTTTTTCAATAATCTCGTCTGCAAACTTGTGAATGGCAGAGGTTTCGCCATTTGCCAATGCCTCTTCCCAGCTTGAAAGGTCAATACCATCATTTTTTACTACTGCCTTTTTACTGTTGATGATTCCAACAATGCGGACCTGCAAACGCAAATGATCACGCAAAAATTTTTGCTGTTGCTGCAACTGTCTCAATAATTTACTTCCTACATTTCCTGCTCCGGCAACAAAAATATTGATCTGCTTATAGCTGGTTTCAAAAAATTCTTCGTGTAAAATATTTATGGCTTTGCGAACATCGGCAGTATTGATCACGGCGGATATATTTCTTTCTGAAGAGCCCTGTGCAATGGCTCTTACATTGACGCCATTTTTCCCAAGCGTGCCAAACATTTTCCCACTGATGCCCGGATGGCTTTTCATATGATCGCCAACCAATGCTACAATGGAAAGATCTTTTTCAACGATCAAAGGCTCTACACGAAGCATAGATATCTCTCCAGCAAAGGCAATATCAATCACCTTCTTAGCTTTTTCCGCATTGACTGCCTCTACTCCTACACAAATAGAATGCTCTGAGGAACCTTGGGTAATGAGAATAACATTAATAGATGCATTGGAAAGAGCCTCAAATAATCTTTTTGAAAACCCTGGAACTCCTACCATGCCACTTCCCTCCAAACTCAGCAAAGCAATATTGTTGATACCCGAAATGCCACGGATAATATTGCCATCATTTTCTGCATCATTTTTTATTACAGTACCGTGCTCATCCTTGGCAAATGTATTTTTGATCCATACCGGGATATTTTTGCTCAACACGGGTTGAATGGTTGGAGGATAGATTACTTTGGCTCCAAAATGCGATAATTCCATTGCTTCCTGATACGAGATAGAAGAAATGATCCTTGCATTGGCAACCCAACGTGGATCGGCAGTCATCATGCCGCTTACATCAGTCCAGATTTCCAAGGAAGATGCATCAACCGCAGCCGCAAAAATGGCTGCTGTATAATCCGATCCTCCCCTGCCTAATGTAGTAGTAATATGTTTGGCATCTGAAGCTATAAATCCGGGAACGATAAAAAGTTTCTCATTAGCTTGTTTCAGCGATCGTTGAATATTTTCATTCGTCACTGCAAAGTCAACGGCAGCGCTTCCAAAATCAGAGTTTGTTTTAATGATCTCTGTTGTGTCAATCCATTTTGCCTCAATTCCTTTTGTAACAAACGCCGATGTTATGATCTGTGATGAGAACAACTCGCCATAGCTTAGTAGTTTGTCAATAGTTCGGGGAGAGAGCTCATTTAGAAGAAAAATGCCATTGCATAGATCCTCGATCTCATTACACATTTTTTTTACCAGGCTAAGCAAAGCGCTTTGATGCTGTACAGGTATTAGTTCCTTAACTGCTGTAATATGTCTTTGTTCTATTTCCTGCAATTTTTCTTTGTATTTCTCATCACCTGCCGCTGCCAGTTTCCCGCATTCAAGCAATGCATCTGTCGTTCCTCCCAATGCAGAGATAATCACGACCAAAGGGTCATCATTCAATTTTTCTTTTACAATGCCAATCACTTTTTCAATATTCTCAGCATTAGCTACTGACGTTCCTCCGAATTTTAATACTTTCATATTTACCCCCATCTCCGCTTCAAGCAGAGAGTTCAATGATTATAACTTTTTAGAAAATTATGTTGCAATATATTTTACCTTTTAAACTTTTGATGAATAAATAAAACCTTTCCTTTTTATTCATCCCTTCCGCAGAAGAAAGCTTGGTATTATATGATTTTATTATCCCGCGGTTTGCGGGGTTGTTGTAGTTGTGGTGATAATAAAGCTGGCTGTTGATGCCGCTAGTAAGGAAGCAATATTTGTTGAACAGATCACCATTTTTGTTGATAAGCCATGAAGATAGAAACCAATTACTGAAAAACAAACAATTTCAAAGGAAAATATAAGTAATTTTCCGCTTCGTGTTGCTTGCCTTTCTCAATTCCTTAAACTAACAACTGTATGGATCAACAGTCCTCAGCGGCTTTGCAACAATTTAAAAACCTGGTAGGTCTTAAATTCCAGCTGTATAATAGTCTTTTTACTTCTTTGCCTTTTCACAGGATTGAAAAGACAGGCATTCTTCTTTCTCTATTATTAACTAATTGCGAGGATGGCTATAAGAAAAGGAAAAACCCTGTAGAGATCATTGAAGAGTTTTTTAGCAAGCATACTTCCTATACCGATGAAAAAGACAGATTGGACCTTCTCTTCAGGTTTGTTCAATATTCCGAAAGGCAGGTCGTTTTGTTTGATGCTCTTGAGGATTCAGCATACCGTTATGTAAATGATATGAATGGTCCCGGTACGTTAAAGCAGTTAGAAACAAATGTTGTACAAGCACAAAAGCAAAACGAGCTGAAAAAAAAATTAGAAGATTTTTCCATCCGGCTTGTGCTCACTGCCCACCCTACTCAATTTTATCCGGGCGCAGTGCTGGGCATCATCCATGACCTTTCGAAAGCACTATTAGAGAACAATACTGATCAGATAAATATGTACTTGCAGCAATTAGGAAAAACTCCTTTTTTCAAAAAACAAAAACCTACTCCTTATGATGAAGCGATTAGCCTGATCTGGTATCTTGAAAATGTTTTTTATCCTGCCGCCGGCCGTATTGTCAATTTTTTAAAAAACCAATTTACAGATGAAATGAATCCGGCAAATCCTGTTGTACGCATGGGGTTCTGGCCGGGCGGTGACAGAGATGGAAATCCTTTTGTAACTACCGATACTACGTTACAGGTAGCAGATGCTTTACGAAGCAGCATCATCAAATGTTATTATCTGGATGTGAGAAAATTAAAACGACGCCTTACGTTTGACGGTGTAGATGCAGCTCTCACAGGGCTTGAAAAAAAATTATACAACAATATTTTTATTCCCGGAAACCGGACAGCTCTTACTAAAAATGAAATTTTACAAACATTAAATGAAATTTGTAATGTGCTTATTCGCCAGCACAACGGTCTTTTCATAAACCTCGTAAGAAATCTTATCAATAGAGTCGAGATCTTCGGACTTTATTTTGCTTCGTTAGATATCCGGCAAGAAAGCTCAGTTCACGGACAGGTATTAGAAACATTGAATGTTAAAACTTCATTACTGCCGGAAAATTATTCCTCGCTAAATGATGATGAAAAAATTCAGGCTTTATGCAACCTTCAACCGGGTTCCGTTTTAGTGTTTGAAAACGAGCTCGAAAAAGATACAATCGAGAGCATGCGGGCAATCAAAGCCATTCAAAGCTATAATGGTGAAGATGGCTGCAACCGTTTCATCATTAGTCAATGTAACTCAGCATTGAATATAATGGAAGTATTTGCACTTTTTAAACTAAGCGGCTGGAAAACTGAAGAGATCAATATTGATATTGTTCCATTGTTTGAAACTGTTGCTGACTTGGAACGGGCAAGTAACATTATGAAGCAGCTTTATGAAAATGAAAACTATTTCTTTCACTTAAAGCGAAGAGGAAAAAAGCAGACCATCATGCTTGGTTTTTCCGATGGCACCAAAGATGGTGGCTACCTGATGGCTAACTGGAGTATTTATAAAGCAAAAGAAGAGCTAACTAAAATTTCAAAGCAATTTGATGTTGATGTTATATTTTTTGACGGACGCGGTGGTCCACCAGCACGAGGTGGTGGAAAAACGCATAAATTTTATGCTTCACTAGGAAAAAATATTGCCAACAATGAAATACAGCTTACTGTACAAGGTCAAACAGTAAGCTCAAGCTTTGGTACCATTGATGCCGCACAATTTAATATGGAGCAATTGATAAATGCGGGGATCACTAATGATCTTTTCAGTGAAAGAAAGATCACTTTGCAGGAACACGAGCATGAATTAATTCAACTTCTGGCAGATGAAAGTTATGAAGCTTATAACGAGCTAAAAAACCATCCTTATTTTTTGGATTATCTAAGCTATGTAAGTCCTTTACAATTTTATGCCGATACAAATATTGGTTCCAGACCAGCAAAAAGAGGAAGCCTTTCAAGACTTACCTTAAAGGACCTGCGGGCCATTCCTTTTGTGGGATCATGGAGTCAAGTAAAGCAAAATGTAACGGGTTATTATGGTGTTGGCAGGGCTTTAAAAAAAGCTCAGGAAATTGGCTGCTTCAATGAAATAAAAAATCTTTATAAGCAATCGCTTTATTTTAAAACGCTCATTGACAATTGTGAGATGGCAATGAAAAAATGTTTTTTTCCATTGACTGCTTATCTCGCAACGCATCCTGAATATGGTGAAATCTGGGAAAAAATTTATGAAGAATATGAATTGACGCAACGTTATATTTTTCTTTTGTCAGGCAAAAATGAATTGATGGCCGATTACCCCGTTGAATCGCTTTCCATTCAAATGCGGGAAAGGATTGTATTGCCGCTCGCCACCATACAACAATATGCCATTATAAAAATGCGTGAGATTGAAAAGGCAAATGCTCAATCACCGCTAAAAAATAGTTTTGGTAAGCTAGCGATGCGCTGTTCTTTCGGAATCATCAATGCAGGAAGAAATTCTGCATGATTTTTTGCAACAGCGAGATTACTGATTCAAGGCTTTCGTGGTGTTATACCCTGTAATTCTATTAGACTAATTTTAAAATTTACTGCCCTTTCACCATTTTCCGGCACTTTAAGTGATCATTTTGAAGCATGAAAAAACATTGATCACGCCGGCAATTCATCATTCTGAGTTTCTTAACAATCATTTGTCATCCATTTATCCCAAACCTATTTGCAAATATGTTTTTTTACCGACCTTTCTATATAGTACATAAAATATAGCCATTCTTCCGGATTTTAAATAATTAGCCATGCTGAGAAATTACTTATTGATCGCATTGCGCAACTTTAAACGTCAAAAGCTTTTTTCACTGCTTAATATGTTTGGTCTTGCCCTTGGCCTTGGCAGTGCTATTTTTATTTTTCTGTATGTAAGTGATGAGCTGTGTTATGATGTAATGCACCCGAACTATAAAAATAGTTATCGCATTGGCTGCACTTTCACCAATCGTGATGGCCAAACTTTTGATAATACGGAGGTTCCTGGGGCATTTGTAAAATATTTAAAAGACAATCGCAGCGAAGTAACTCACGCTTCAAGAATTACCTATGTCGGGTACCCAACTTCACTGAATTATGAGGCAAAGGATAAAATTATTCTTACAGAAGAGATACGATGGGCTGAGCCAAATTTTCAAGAAGTGCTTGCCTTTGATCCTGTTGAAGGCAACAGGCAAAAAATGTTTGAAAACCCTAATTCCATGGTGGTGAGTGAAACTGGGGCAAAAAAATTATTTGGCAAAGAAGATCCTGTGGGTAAGATTATAAGCGTAAAGCACAGGTGGGCTACCGAAGATCGGGAAATTGATGTAATGGTTACAGGTGTTTATAAGGACTATCCTTCTAACTCCCATTTTAAGCCGCAGTTTATTTTAAATGTGAACGCATTCCGGACCATCTATGGCGACAATTTCAATTATTTTATGGAAGGTACCAGTTTTGGCGGCAATAGAAATTTAGGATTTTTTGAAAGTTATGTATCGCTAAAACCAGGTGCTGATATAAGGCCGATCAAAATGGGGTTGGACAAATTAGCCAATCAGATGATAAGCTCCGATTCGGCCTCCGCAGCCAATGGATGGAAGCTTTCCTCATTCCTCACCAAAATGACCGACCTGCATTTTGACAAGAAAAATCTTTGGGAAGGCACAAACATTCGAGGTGATAGGACTTATCTCACCATCTTCAGCATCATTGCCATACTCATTATGCTGATTGCCTGTATTAACTACATGAATCTAGCCACAGCGCGGTCAGTGAAAAGAGCAAAAGAAGTCGGACTGCGCAAGTCGTTTGGAAGTGACAGGGCAGGAATTGCCAAACAATTTTTCCTTGAATCTTTTTTAATGATCATGAGTTCGCTGATCATGGCCGTTCTTTTGGTGATCCTTTTTCTTCATCCGTTTAACCAACTAGCTCATAAAACATTTACTCTGGGTTCATTAATAAATCCAGTGATGATTGCTATTATATTCAGCATTGTACTCTTCATGGGATTTATATCAGGCATTTACCCTGCGTTTTATTTATCAGCTTTTCAGGCCGTAGAAGTTTTGAAAGGGCAAATCGTCAAAGGCAAGAGCGCAGAATTTTTTAGAAAAAGTTTGGTGGCTGTACAATATACCGTTGCGCTGGTATTGATCATCTGTACATTTATTGTGATCAAGCAAATGGAGCAATTAAAAACCACTAAATTAAATGAACAAGGCAGCCAGATCTTATCGATCCGCTTTGGAGGCATAGCTCAACAAGAAAGATTTGCAGAGTTCAAACGTTCAGTTTTGGAAGATCCGCAAATTGAATATGTAACGATGGGTAATCACTTGCCCCGGCTTAATTATTTTGGCTGGATCGGAACCGATGTGAAATTTCCTGAGTTTGGAGATAAAAAATTGCAATGGAATCAACTCAATGTAGAATTTGATTTTGCGAAAGCTTTCAAGCTTCAATTTATTGCGGGACGTGACTTTCAAACAGGTAATCTCAATGACAGCAACTCAATGATTATAAATGAAGCGGGCATCAAAGCGCTTAATCAACCCATCAATAAAGTAATGGGCGCTACTGTAAATGAGATCAGGTTCGATACCACTCTGCAATATCGAATTATTGGTGTGGTAAAAGATTTCCCTTATCGCTCCATGCATCAGCCAATCGAGCCTTTGCTGTTAAATCCGCATCTTCATTTTATTGATAAGATCGCTTATATAAAACTGCCTTCTGGAAAGTTCGGAGAGAAAATCGCTTCGATTGAAAAAAAATGGAAGGCTGTATTTCCTAACACGGGCTTCGATCATTGGTTTTTAAATGATGAATTCAACCGCATGTACATAGTAGAAGGCCGTGTATCATCGCTGGCAAAATCATTTGCAGTGCTGGCCATTTTAATTACTGTGCTGGGAGTATTTGGATTGGCCTCCTATACTGCCGAACAGCGAACCAAAGAAGTTGGCATACGAAAAGTATTAGGAGCAAGTGAGCGACAGGTGATCAGCATGTTCTTGCGATTATTTTTTAAAATTTTTGCAGTGGCCTGCTTAGCCGCCATACCTGTAGCTTGGTTTGCTGCTTACAAATGGCTACAAAGCTTCGCCTACCGCACTTCAATAAGCCCCGTGGTTTTTGCAATCAGTTTGCTAGGGTTACTTGGCGTTACCTTATTGACTGTTGGATATGAAATTTTAAAATCAGCAAGGTCAAATCCTGTAACTTCATTACGCACTGAATAAATCGGATGATACAAAATTTATCGGTCAGTGTTTATCATTCGTGAATGATTGCTCCATTTCCGTAAGTTTCAAAATGTGTAGTGGCGGGATTTCCTTTATAATAAAGCCTGCTGTCGTCCGAAGCCGAACCGAATAAAACATTTTGAGCAACAACGTAGGCCTTTGCTCTCTCCGTTAAACTTAAATCAACCTCAGTAGAAACTAAACCATACGCGTTTAGCTTGCCATCTGCTGAAATTTGTCCGTAAATATTTCCTGTTGAACCAGTAATCGTAAGCTCCGAAAACCCTCCAACTTCAACATTTGTGTTAACGCCTGTTCCTGATATAGTGCCTTTTGCTCTGCCCGAAAAAACTGCTCGTAAAACTGTAGGCTGACCCTGGAATCCTGTCACAGAAGCTTTAGCTCCACCTGCCAAGTTTAGGCTTACGAGCAAAGGAAGAGTAATAGTTATTTCCACGTTGCCTTTTACATCTCCTTCAAAACTTATATTTAAGATCTGATTATTGTCAATTCTGCATTGAACTTTATTTACGTCATTCTCAGCGCCTTTTGCTACAACTTTAAACTCATTTCCTTTTTTAATAGCAAAATGGAATGTATCTGCCGCATAAATTCGATTAAAGCCCGTTACATCAAACGTTTTTTCAAAATCTGGTTTTGTTTGTACTGTGTCTTTTTCCTTTTTGCAAGAAGAAAGAAATATCGGCAAGGCTAACAAGCTAAATATAACCAGGGAAATGACATTTTTCATAACTAAGATTTTAATGATGGATAGAATTTAGCCCGTAAAGTTTGTAAATGATACTTCCAAAGTCAATGACAGCATGTATGAATTGAGGGAAGGAAAACCTGAATTGTGTTAATGGTGAAAACCAGAAAA
Organism: Chitinophagaceae bacterium; assembly: GCA_036005185.1. Lineage (GTDB taxonomy): Bacteria > Bacteroidota > Bacteroidia > Chitinophagales > Chitinophagaceae > VBAU01. Next base: position 182,236 of record DASYQS010000038.1, read on the forward strand.
AAGGTGCCTTAATAGAAACGGAAGTGCAGAGTAAATTTCTCAATTACTGTGTTAAATCAAAAGCCCTTGTCATCCGCAGAAGGACCATAGATTGATGGTACAGGCAAATTATTTAATCGCATATAAACAGTTAATTGCCCACGGTGATGAACGAGGTGATTAATAGTTGCGCCGATATTCTCTTTCTTCGGAGAGCTAAAAACCGTTTGTCCATTGGCTTTTAGAAAGAATGGTTCTGAAAGGCTCTCGTTGGAAATGTTTCGCAAAGCATTTTTTGCTCCCTGCACATTTTGATCGAAATGATTTACAAGGTCGGCAGTATTTTTTGGTTTGAAATGTTCAAAAGTTGCGAAATCAATTTCAGATTTTTCAATCATATAGGTTATCCATTTAGGGATCTCTGCCACAAGCAATGAGAGATAACCCATCGTCATGGATTTTTCGTGAGGTTTCCAGTCAAATAAACTTTCAGGAATTTGTTCTAAACATTTACGTGTAGCCCTTGTTTCCGCTTCCAATTCTTTTAAAAATTCGCTTCCAAAACTGATATCATCCATAGCTGATTATTTTATCTGGGTAATGGAATAATTTTACTTCCTTGCCTTATAGTAAGCACAAACCGTATTCATAAGACATATCTCACATTTGGGATCAGGTCTGCAAATTTCTCTACCCAAAAATGACATCGCCATGCCGGCATCCCAATCTTTTTGCGGGAGAACCTCCATGATCTGTTTCTCAATTTTTTTTGGATCGGTTCCTGAAGCTATCCCAAGTCGTGGAGCTACCCTCACTACATGCAGATCAACGATCACGCCTTCAGGCTTTTCGCCGGCTTCACGAAGAATTACATTCGCCGATTTTCGACCAATGCCCGGAAGCTCAGTAAGTGCTTCTTGTGTAAGGGGAATGTTTTTATCTGTTTTTATTTTCTGCGCCATTTCAACCAACCACTTTGCCTTGTTTGCAAAATTTCGCACTTTGCCAATGAAAGGATATAATGAATCGGTGGTTGCTTTTGAAAGTGCTTGCATATTGGGGAAGGCTTCAAACAATTTTGGAGCAAGCTGGTTGATATTTCTGTCAGAATCCTGCGCTGACAAAACTACCATCACAACCAACTGGTAAATATTTTTGTGATCTAAAGGATGCTTTTTGCCCTTGTATTTTTTTAATAATGGTTGAATGGCCTTGGACCAGTCAATTGCTGTAGCCATGATGAAAAGTTTTAATTAATAAATCTACCAATAAATAAAATAATAAGTTCAGTGAGAGGAATATTGATGCCATTTTTAATTCGAAGTTTTTAAATACTGAACTACACGAGGTGATAAATAATTTTTCGATTTATTTTAAATCTCATTACCTTTAAAACAAGTCCGCATTTAAGTTCCGCCATCTATCCACAGGTTTGTTCTATCCCATTGAAAGCAATTTCAACAGCTCTGTTCAATAGCAATTTTTTTACCGCAAAAAACTAAAACCATGCTGCCTCGTAAATCTTTTGTCATTGCTGCTGCTGTCGTATTCAGTATTGCTATTCTGAATATGTCATTAAACGAAAAAAGAAATAATCGTTCGAAAGCTGTAGAAATGGTGGCGCAATTGTATTCAAATCAAATGCGCCAGCTTGATCAATTTTTAAAAGAATACCCTGCCTATTTTTATGACAGCAGTTATGAGCTGAGAAAATCAAAGTATGAGGAACTAGCCAGGAAGATTAAAGCGATTGAGGGCCTTTTTTATTACTATCATCCTCAGCTTGCTCACCAAAAATTTTTCCTGATAGGCACATTAGAAAAGCGGGATGTAGGCTTACCCTTTCCTGATAGTTGGATCTTAGGCGGCCCTTTTGGGATTGAATCCGATAGTGAAATGAAGAAAATGAATCCGCAACAAATTGCCTTTGGAAAAATGTTTATTGCAAGAGCAGCAAACAATCTTAGAAAGGTGATTGAAGAGTGCAATTACATGAAGGACTGTGAAGCCATGACGGAAGCTGAAATTTTCGAAGCACTTCGATTACAAATTATGCGGATAAGTACGATTGGCATCAGTAATGGTGATATGACCGTTGAGCCTCCCGGCATGCCTTGTCTTGAAGGAGAATATATAGCATGGGTGGATATGGTGAAAATATTTTTAGACCAGCTACCAGCAAGCTCAGCATTAAAAAAGCAAATGTTGACAAAACTTGATGCCGGGAAAAAAATACTCGATTCAAAACCGGCTTTTAGAAAATTTGACCGCATGAATTTTCTGACGGGAGTACTTATTCCTCTTTCACGTTATTTAAATGAACTTCAAAGAACTTTGAAGATCGAAGCAAAAGCAAACTTGACTGCCATAAATCCAAATACAAGAAACCTCTATGAAGCTAGCGCTTTCAATGCTGATTTTTTTGCGCCTGGTGATGAAGCTTTTCTGACAAAAGAAAAAGCAGAGCTCGGTGAGTTTTTATTTTTTGATCCTATATTATCAGATAATAACAAACGAGCCTGTGCATCTTGCCATAAACCCGAGTTAGCTTTTACAGACAGCAAGAAAAAAGCTGTAAAATTTGATGAATTTAGTGACTTGCCGCGAAATACCCCCACTGTAATCAATGCTGCATTCCAGAAAGTTCAATTCTGGGATTTGAGAGCTTCTTCGCTCGAAGATCAATTGGATTCAGTGATCAATAGCCCCGATGAGTTGCATAGTTCATTTGATCGTGTTATTGATCGCATCAATTCAAGCAATGAATATAAAAAAATGTTTTATGCTGCTTTTCCCGAGACCAAGCAATCAGGAATCCAGCGGAAGCATGTAAAAATCGCCATTGCTTGCTATGAAAGAACGCTAACAGGTTTAAACAGCCGGTTTGATCAATATGTACGCGGCGATAAAACAAAAATGAATCAAGCGGAGATCCATGGCTTCAATCTTTTCATGGGCCAGGCAAAATGTGCTACTTGTCATTATGCGCCTTTATTCAGCGGGCCTTTGCCTCCTTATTATGAGTTTACGGATAATCGTTCTCTTGGTATTCCTATAAAAGATACCATGACTGTTTTTCAACTCGATCCTGATACTGGCTTTTCTAAGGTCTCAAAAGATCCATTAAAACATTTTTCATTTAAAGTGCCAACCCTTCGTAATGTTGAATTGACGGCTCCTTATATGCACAATGGTGTTTACAAAACTTTGGATCAGGTAGTAAATTTTTACAATCATGGTGCGGGAAATAAATTTCGTAAAGATTACGGGAATGAGAGGAAGGGGCTTTTCATATTTGTAGTACTGCCAGATTCATTGGATCTGAATGAACAGGATAAAAAAGATATTGTTTTATTTTTAAAAACACTCACCGATACAACTGCTATTAAGAACGTGCCAAAACGACTGCCGGAGTTGAAGGGTAATTATGCTGATTTGAATCGTAGAAAAATTGGAGGAGAGTACTAAGTTCTAATATTTCTTATAAACGTTATAAACATAAAAAATTAGCTGGAAAACCTCCAGCTATTTTTTTATACTCAAGGATAAAAATTATATTTCCAATCTTTCTAAAACCATCATTGCCTCTACCAATTTATTCCAGGCATTTTGCCAGTCCTTTTTAGCTTCGTGCAATTTTTCATGATGCTCTTTTTTCAGTTCGCCTTTTGCTTTTAGATACTCGTCGAAGTTTTTAAAGGCTTCTTTATGCAACTCCTCTAATCTTTTTTTATGATCCATAGAATGGTAAATTTAACTCTAAACCTTTAACCAAATTCCATGCAAAAAATTTATACAACTTTAGATTTCAATTTTTTGTCAGATCGTTTTTTGTTGATTAACAACCACAAAACGATAATCCGGCTGTGATTGAGGCTAATTCTCCCTTTAGTATAGCAAAAAAGGGATACAGGCAAAATATTAAAGAAAAAGTGTTTTAGCCGTTGGGCCATTAATAAATTATCCTAACTTGCTATAACAGTCATCCGCCCTTTGCAATTTTTAATTCGCTTTACTCTTTCGTAAACACCCGGTACTGGAAATCCTGTTTTCCAGTAATTGATTATTTTGACGGCTAAAATTTACGATCCAGGCATTGAATCCGCATCTTGTCTTTATCACGCTACTCCCTATGGGTCTTAATGCTGCCACCAACTAATCTTTAAGGTTTTGTTCAGTAAGCTGTTTCTTTCTTTTATAGAGATATTCTGAAATGATTCACGAATATCAACGATGATTTCAAAGAAGTAGGAAATGTTTCTCACCAACATGTCTATAAAACCATTTTTGAAACAAGTTAGTGCCTGATTACTCTAGCAAAAAACGGAATCCGCCGAAAATCCGATCAAAGAGTAGGCAATTAAATTTTATTGTATGGAAACATTGACAAAAAAACCGGCTGGTAAAAAAATCGTTGTGCCGGTAAAAATTGCTCCAATCAAAGAAGACGATAAGTATTATGTAGAAATGGACGTTACGGAAAAGCGTGCAATGGGATGGCTGCCCGATTATCCTGACTTTCGGGACTATGATCTTCGCACACCGGAAATAAAAGAAGTATTTCGCGGAACTAAGCTGGCAAATGGAAAACTTTCATTGCCTGCATCGGTTGATCTTAGACCGTGGTGCTCGCCAGTTGAAAACCAGGGTTCTTTAGGTTCTTGCACCGCTAATGCAGGTGTGGGATTAATTGAATACTTTGAAAGAAGAGCTTTTGGTAACTACATTGATGGTTCACGTCTTTTCCTTTACAAAGCTACTCGTAATTATATGCAGGTAACCGGAGATACTGGGGCCTATTTGAGAACTACTATGGGTGCTATGGTATTGTTTGGCGTAGTGCCTGAAAAGTATTGGCCTTATAATATTGCAGGCTTTGATATTGAACCACCGGCTTTCTGCTACAGTTTTGCTAATAATTTCAAGACAATTAAGTATTTCAGACTCGACCCGGCCGGCACGCCGAAAGATACCGTATTGAATAATGTGAAAACAAATCTCGCCGCCGGCCTGCCAGGCATGTTTGGATTCAGTGTTTATAATTCATTTTACCAAGCACAAACAACGGGAAAAGTTCCCATGCCTGCATCTGCCGGCGATCCTTGGGTAGGTGGCCACGCTGTTGATGTTGTTGGATATGATGATACTATTCGAATCAAAAACTCCAGACCTGGTTCTGTCGAAACAGTGGGCGCATTACTTATCAGAAACTCATGGGGTGCATGGGGTCCGATGGGAGGATATTTGTGGATGCCCTATGATTTTATTTTGAAAGGACTTGCAACAGATTTTTGGACGCTGATCTCTTCAGACTATGTAAATACAGGAGCATTCAATATTTGATCAGAGATCACAACATCTCACCATAATTTATCGTGAGATGTTGTGATTAAAATTGATTTTGAATTGACTAGGTAATGGTTCATTTTTTTATTGAGGCGATAACTTCTTTCAAAAATTTATTTTCATTAATAGCATGTAAACCAAACCGCAGTACAATTAATTTTTTTGAAGGAATAATGTATATATCCTGGCCTCCATAACCATCTGCGAAAAACATATCGGCAGGTACGTCGGGATACAAATGTTTTGTTGGATCTTTTTCATCAAAACCATTCAACCAAAATTGGTATCCGTAATGTTTTTGTTTATCAGCCGAAGACGGCTGTACAGATTGCTGTACCCAATTAGCAGGTAAAATTTGTTCACCCTTCCAAACACCATTGTTATAGTATAGTAAACCAAACCTTGCAAAATCCCGGGCTGTAGCATAACTGTAGGATGAACCAATATATGTACCTGATGCATCCGGTTCAAGTACCAGTGAGTAAATATTTATTTTATGAAATAAAGATTGATAAGGGAAGGAGGCATAATGCTCCTCTCCTATTATATTTCTGATAATGCGGCTAATGATATTTGTATTGCCGCTTGAATAATAAAACTGTTGGCCTGGTTCATATTTAAGTGGAAGTTTTGCAGTAAAGGCTGCCATGTCCCCATGCTTAAATAACATGTTAGTAACCTCGCTGGGACTTGTGTAATCTTCTTTAAAATTCAGACCCGAAGTTTGCTGCAACAATTGCTTTAAGGTAATGTTCCCTTTTTTAGTATTCTTCCATTCCGGCACAGGCGCCGGCATATCAGGATTTAATTTTTCTTCTTTTACCAAAACACCAACCATGGCCGCTGTTAAGCTTTTCGATATCGACCAACCCAGCATCGGAGTGTTTTTATCAAAACCTGGTGCGTATTTTTCTGCTGCAATTTTTCCGTCATAGATCACTAGCACAGCTCTTGTAAATGCAGGCTTCCCTTTGAATGTTGCATTCATCACACTATCCACTGCCTGCTGCAATAAATTTTTATCAATAAAAGAAGGAAAACTGTCAATTATTTTATCGCCATAAGGCCAGGCAACGGTATCTCGATTTACTGCCGGCAAAGAAGGGAGATCAAAATGTTGCGCCCTTACTTCGGCTTCAGGAATATCATTAATAATGGTGCAGCCAATTCCCTTTCGATAAATAGCTTTACGTTTTGCAAATCCCCAAACAGAACCAGAAACAGAAGAATCTTTTTCATTCATGGTATAACTGCCCAATGAAAGTGGAAAATCTCCAAGATCCTCTTTAATCACATCGGCGGCCTTGCGATGCTGCAGATAAATAGCAGATGCCAGATTTTTTGCGCCATAACCACTAATAATCGGAAAAGCTCTCCAAGCATACCATATACCGAAAACAAGGACTAACAATAACAGTCCTAATATAGAGCGGATAATAATTTTACGAAGCCTCATTGGAAGAGTTAATAATTAAAAATACTGCAAAATAGATTGAAACGATACGAATAATTCTTGCTAGCTAAAAAGATTTACTCCTTTAGCAAATAGCGAGACAACTCTACACATAGAAGCGGCTATCCAAAAAAAACTGTAAGTAGATTTGCGCATAAATTATACATTATGTCTGTATCAAAACGCATCAATCCATACTCAAAGCTGAATGATGACACCGGCTTCAGCAATACCGGCATTATCAACGGCGGTCGCTTTATTAACCGTGATGGAACATTTAATCTCCGAAAAAAAGGACGGCCTTTCTGGGATCGGTTTAGTGTTTATTATACTATGCTCACCGTGCCGGTATTTCAATTCATGAGCATCATTTTTATTTTTTTTATTTGCATCAATCTTATTTATGCTGGCATTTATTTATGGATAGGCCCCAAACAATTTACAGGTCTTATGCTTCATACAAGCTGGGGAGTATTTAAAGAATTATTTTTCTTCAGCACACAAACTTTTACCACCGTTGGCTATGGAAGAGTAAACCCCACAGGTGGGGCTGCGAACATTGTAGCTTCGATCGAAGCGCTCAGCGGTTTTCTATCTTTTGCTATAGTTACCGGTCTTATCTATGGAAGATTTGCAAGGCCAAGGGCTCATCTTGCCTTCAGCGATCATGCAACCATTACTCCATACCATGACAAAACTGGATTGATGTTTCGCTTTGCTTGTTACAAAGAACATCATGCTCTCTCAGATGTGACGGTACAAGTAAATCTTGCTATGCTGATACAGGAAAATGGTGAGCCACGCTATAAATATTATGAGCTTGCACTTGAACGCAACAAAATTGAAAATCTGCCCATGAACTGGACAGTCGTACATCCCATTAATGAACAAAGTCCATTACTTGGATTTTCAGAAGAAGATCTGCGAGCTGCTGATGTTGAATTATATGTTACAGTAAGGGGATTCAATGATGTTTACTCAAACACCGTACAACAAAGAACTTCCTATACTTATAATGAAATCAAATTAAATCGACGGTTTATACCGATGTATCAAGAAACAGAAAATGGGACTATTTTGGAACTGCATAAACTAAATAAATCGATAGCTCAATAAAAATTGTAATGTTACGAACATTGAGGCTGCCTAACGAAAGATTATTTTAAGATTTAGGGTGCACCTGAATTTTCGGAAGAGAGTTGAAAGTGATTAATATTGTCTAAACGTCAAATGAAAATCATAGTTGTTGTTGTAGCTCTTCGGTGAGTTGCTCCACAAGTTCTGGCCGGCCATGAAAGGCAGCCGGCGTATTTTGAAATAAAGCAATACGAAATTGCTCCTCCTCTTTTACAGCCACGAGCGATTGTATGGCATTTGTTTTTGGATTGATTTCCTTTTGGTCGCGGGGAACCATTCCAGCCACTGCACGAAGCAAGGCAACGGTGGGTGATAATAATCGAATTTCTCTGATGATGGTTACAAATTTTGCAGGGCGATGATCTGCAAAAATGGATGAAAGATGAGAAAAAATCTCTTGCTTTCCATTGGCAAGGCTGCCGTCAAAGCCAATCATATTACCGTTTTCGGCGAACAAAGCTGCAAAAGCTTTGGCTTGCATATCATTCCAGCTATTGATAAGGTTTTTGTAAACCGATCGTACGGCCGACTCATTTGTTGACAATCTTTCAGAATTCTTTACCATTAACACATGTTTGAGTAGTTCCGGCAAATGATGTGCCGCATAAATCCTCGTTCCACTTGAATTTTCCGCACTTAATGCCCTTACCCAAAACAAGTACTTCTGTTTATTGCATCTACGGCAAAAGAATATTATTTTTCCGGTCTAAAAAACACCAAACCAATTCGTATGAAAAAAGTTTTGAAATACACCGCTATAGGGTTATTATCATTAATTCTTCTTGCATTTCTTATCCCTATTTTATTTAAAGGAAAAATTTGGAAATTGGTTAAAGCCGAAATCAATAAAAATATTGAGGCCAAAGTTGATTTTAGTGATGTCAGCCTTTCACTGTTTCGTCATTTTCCTAAATTGTCTATTGGTATTGAAAACATCACTGTAACAGGCACTCATGAATTTGAAAAAGATACTTTGCTCAGCGCAGAGCAATTAGACGCATCTGTTAACCTGATGAGCATTTTAAAAGGTGATCATATTAAAGTGTACGGTGTTTATCTTCAATCGCCGCGTATTCATGCTTTGGTCAATAAAAGCGGCAAAGCGAATTGGGAAATAACTAAGGAAGATTCAACAAGCTCAGGTGGAGAAAATTCTTCTTCTTTTGCATTGAGCCTTGAAAAATATCAAATCAAAAATGGTTATGTGTATTATAAAGACGAAAGCAGCAATATGCTGGCTGAAATTTCAGGTTTGAATCACGAGGGAAAAGGCAATTTTACTCAGGATATCTTTACATTGACTACAAAGACAAATGCAAGTGAGGCCCGGTTTGTTTATGACAATATTCCTTACCTAGCCAACGCAGCAACTACCATTGACGCAGATTTCGAAATAGATAATAAAACAAGCAAATATTCTTTTAAAAACGCTGCTATCAAGTTAAACGATCTGAAACTGCTTGCAGATGGCTTTTTCCAATTAGTAAACGACAGTGTGTATAATATGGATGTCAGCTTTAATGCCCCATCCAATGAGTTTAAAAATATTTTGTCACTAGTACCTGCTATTTATAAAACAGATTTTAATAAATTAAAAACCAGTGGTACTGCTGCTATCAAAGGTTTTGTAAAAGGCACTTATAGCCCCCTACGGTTGCCGGCTTATAATGTGGACATCAATATTCAGGACGGCTTTTTCCAATATCCTGATCTTCCGCAACCAGTAAAAAATATTCAGCTTATGGCGCAACTAGTGAATAATGATGGTGTGATGGATCACATGGTCGTGGATATTGCAAAAGGGCATTTGGAAATGGGCTCTGAGCCCATTGACATTCGATTGCTATTTAAAAACCCTGAAACCGTAAAATTTATTGACGCCGCAGTAAAAGGAAATCTTAATCTCGTAAATATCACAAAATTTGTAAAATTGGATCCCGGCACAAAATTATCGGGATCGGTTTGGATTGATGCTTTTGCCAGAGGAAGTCTTTCAGCTCTTCAGCAACAAAAAGGGAATTTCAATGCTGGTGGATTCTTCGATGTTCGAAATTTTTATTATGCTTCAAAAGATTTCCCTCAACCTATTCAAAACGGAAATTTTAAAATAGAATTGGAAAATACCGGAGGTATTGCTGATGAGACGGTTGTTAATGTTTCTTCAGCGCATGTGGAAGTTGGCAAAAATCCTGTTGACTTTACACTTCAATTAAACAAACCCGTTTCTGCGGCTAATTTCAATGGAACGGCTAAAGGAAAATTTTTGTTGGACGATATCAAACAATTTACACAATTAGAACCCGGTACCAGCATCAAGGGATTGTTGGACGCAGACTTGAATTTTAGTGGAAGCAAGGCTGATATTGATAAAAAGAATTACGAAAGGATTAATGCAACGGGTGTGGTAAATCTGGCAAATGTGCATTATATCTCCAAAGATTATCCTGATGGTATTCAAGTAAAAGCAGCTCAGTTGAATTTTAGTCCTCAAAGTGTAGCCCTAAACAATTTTGATGGTCATTTTCAACATACACATTTCACTGCAAATGGTGTATTGGATAATTTAATTGGATATGCTTTGCATAAACAAGAATTGAACGGAACGGTCAACGTTGCAGCGGATAAGATAAATTTGAATGACTGGATGGGCACTGATACTTCTTCAGCTACCAATAGTCAATCCTCCGGTCCATTTTTAGTGCCTTCGAACATGGATATAACAGTGAATGCAAAAGCAGATGAAGTAAAGTATGACAAAGTAACTTATAAGAATGTGCAAGGTGCTTTGATAATGAAAGATGAAAGTATTCAATTACAAAATGTGCAAACAGAAGCGCTGGATGGCACTATGGCTTTTACCGGCTCCTATTCTACCCGATTAAATAAAACAAAACCTGATGTTAGTCTTAATTATGACGTAAAAGATATTGATGTGCAAAAGGCTTTTTATGCGTACAACACCATGCAGATGCTGATGCCCATTGGTAAATTTTTAGCAGGGAAGCTAACCTCTAAATTTAACATGACAGGCAAGCTCAATGGCGATATGTTTCCTGATCTAAGCAGTCTTACCGGCAATGGAAACTTATTGTTGATCCAAGGTTTTCTCAACAAATTTCAGCCACTCGATAAATTGGCTGCTACCCTGGGCGTAAACGAATTGAAATCGGTTAGTTTGAAAGACATAAAAAGTTATTTTGAGTTTACCAATGGTAAAGTGCTGGTAAAGCCTTTCGATATTAAAGTGAAGGATATTGATATGCAGATCGGCGGCATGCATGGTCTTGATCAGTCCATTGATTACATCATTGGTATGAAAATTCCCCGCAAGTATTTAGGAAATACAGGAAATGAATTGGTCAATAACCTAGCCTCGCAAGCGACCAACAAAGGAATTCCGGTAAATGTTTCAGACGTAGTGAATCTAAATGTAAAAATGAATGGAAGCATTACGAACCCCGTGCTCAAAACAGACTTGAAAGAAAGCGCAGGGGATATGTCAAAAGAATTAAAACAACAAGCAACTGCTTTTGTGCAACAAAAAGTAGATAGTACCAAACAGACTGTCAAAGATTCATTGAATGTTGTCAAAAATCAAGTAGTAAAAGATGCAAAGAGTGAGTTGACAAAGCAATTGACTGGAGAAAAAGATACAGCAAACAAGGGAACTTCTCTGCAGGATACAAAAGAAAAGGCACAAGAAACATTGAAAAAAACTCTTGGCGGTTTTTTAAAGAAAAAGAAACAGTAGATAAGCGGAGAAACATACATGAAGATGATTGCTATCTTCATTTCAGAAACTCTTTAATCAAGGAAGAAAGTAAATTGGTATTCACTTGCTCTATTGGATGACCTGTGTCAGGTAATAATTTAAATTCTCCATTTGGCAAAGCTTGCTGCACAGCAACAGTTTCAGCGTATGTGATCATCTTGTCCTTATCCCCCAACAAGAGCAAACAAGGTATCGTGATATGACCATAATCTTCAAGCTTTAATGTATTGTTTTTCCCAAGCCCCAGCAACATTTCCTTGGTTTTATCAAGAATGGTTTTCCAGTCGTTTGGCGAATGACGCTGCTCTAATTGCTTTGCAAATGCTGGTATCTTTTCTACCATTGTGTCCGCATTCAGCATTTTTGTTTCTTTTGCTGCAACAACCTCATCCCAATGAAATTTAGTAGCTAACGTAATGATTCTGTTGATCAACTGCGGATAATGCCTTGCTAAGTACATTGCTACATAACCACCCATGCTGTATCCGAAAATAGATACTTGTTCTATGTTGTTCTCTTTGATATAATCAAAAACATTATCTGCGAAATAAGGAATTGAGAACGGATTTTTTGGTAACATGGTTCCACCATGACCACTAAAATTGAGAGCATGTACAAAATATTGGCCGCTTAAGCAATCGACTAAAGGTTTCAGTTGATCCTTTGCGCCAATAGCACCATGAAGCAAAAGAAGATGTTGCATTTAGCAAAATTAGTCATGTCATGTTGAACCTTGACGTCGCATTCCGTGATCTTTAGATACAATTAAAAGCCGACGAAAGACTTCTCCGGCTGTATGCATCAAATCAATCATAATTATTTGTTGCTGGAATTTGCAGAGTCTCTTCGGGCCTGCTCTTTCCGGATTGTTTGTCTCCAAAATGTAAAGTCTTGCCAATGCACGTGAAAGTTTTTTGTTACCATATCAGTCCTTTTTAATTTTAATAGACTTTTTATGACCTACGATACCAAACTGGATCTTAAAAAGATCCTTAATGCAGCGAAAACAATTCTATTGATAGACTGGCCAGACTCTAGTCTTCCCAGGACATTACGCAGTGCTGGGTTCTCAGTATTCTGTTACTCACCCAATCATTATTCCGAAGTTGATGTAGTAAGCGATTATCCTCATGATGTTAATCAAAAAAATATATTTCCACCGCGGAATAAAGATGAAGGATACTTAGTGTTCCGTCCAGTTGAAAACTCTCCCGGATCTGTGGACATTGTAAATATTTATCGGCCGGAAAAGGAGCATGCCGAAATTATTACAAAGCATGTATTGCCGCTTGGCGCGAAAGTATTATGGCTACATCCACCCCTAACGTCCGCAACTACCCGCTCACTTGCAAAAGAACATGGGTTGATTTTTATTGAGGCCTATAATATTGCTGAAGCAGTCATGCATTGAAATTGATTTGAACGAGTGACTGATTGTTTTTATGAATTTAGATACCTTCATTATCTAAAAATCAAAGTCATGCTTCGTCCATCTGTTTTTTTCAATTTGCTTTTTTATTCTATTCTTTTTCTGGCTTCACGCAATTCTGCTTCTACATCCAACGAAAAACAAAACGGCGACTCGACTGTTGCTAAAGTAAATTTAATCGATGGTCATCCTGACTGGATCATGCAAGGGAATATATACGAGGTGAATATTCGCCAATATACACCTGAGGGAAATTTTAAAGCTTTTGAAAAGAGCTTAGATCGGCTGAAAGGTATGGGAGTACAAACTTTATGGTTCATGCCGATTAATCCTATCAGCAAAGTTGATCGCAAAGGAGCGCTGGGCAGCTATTACGCTGTGTCTGATTATACAAAAATAAACCCCGAATATGGAACGATGGATGATTGGAAAGGACTGGTAAAACATGCTCATGATATGGGGTTTAAAGTTATTATTGATTGGGTGCCTAATCATACAGGAGCTGATCATCCCTGGTTGAAAAGCCATCCGGATTTTTATGAAAAAGATAGTACAGGTAAAGCAATTTCTCCCTTTGATTGGACCGATGTGCGGCAACTCAATTTTGCCAATAAAGAAATGCGCGACAGCATGGCTGCAGCTATGAAATTCTGGGTTACCGAAACGGATATTGATGGTTTCCGTTGTGATCATGTTGAAAGATTCCAATCCGAACTTTGGAAACAATCCATTCCCGAATTAAAAAAGATAAAAAGCATTTTAATGCTGGCAGAAGCTGAAGGTGGCTGGATCTATTCTGTTGGCTTTGACATGGATTATGGCTGGAAATTATTTCATACTACTGTAGATGTTGCTGCTGGTAAAAAAACTGCTTTGTCAATAGATTCAGTAATGACTTCTCTCGATACATCATCACCTAAAAATGCTTTGCAGTTATATTTTACCAGCAATCATGATGAGAACAGTTGGAATAAGGCAGATTATAAAACGATGCCGGGAGCTTCGCATGCTCCATTCGCTGTGCTCATACAAACTATAAAAAGATCCATACCATTAATATATAGCGGTCAAGAAGAGCCTTTTCTTGATAGCATTAGCTTTTTTTACAAAGACACTATTCAGTTTAATAAATACGCAAGAGCCGGATTTTACAAATCACTTTTAAACTTAAGAAAGAATAATGCAGCGCTTGCCGCCAACGTAAGCTTTAAAAGGATAAATGTCGGAAATGATAAGGCTTTATTCTGCTATGTAAGGGAGGCATCTGGTAAAAAGGTTTTCGTGATATTGAATCTTTCTTCAAAAGAACAAACGATTAAAATAACGAATACTAGCTTGCATGGCAATCCATATAATTTATTTATGGGAAACAATGAACCTTTAAGTGATAAACCATGGAAAATACAACCATGGGGGTATGTAGTATATGTTTACTGATCGAATTAGGCGAAGACTCTAACGACAAAGCAATCTGAATACATTCAGATTGCTTCATCTCAACTTTTAATAAAATAGACTTGGCCGGGTAGTTTTAAATAAACAAAGGAAGTCTCAGGCGATTTTTGCATCTGCAATTTTAATTTTTTCATCCTGATAATAATTTGATTGGTTTGAGAATTTAGTTACTAAGCTCGCTTTGCGTTTTTTGTGATAAAAAACATAAGAGCAAATACCCAATCCAATTGGAAGCGTCATAAAAATCCAGTTGGCTGCAGGAGCACCTAAAGACATAATAGAGTATGTCGCACCAATCAGGTCAAAAAATAAACCAGCATAAGCCCATTCTTTAATTCTTGGAAAGCCAGGTACAAGTATTGCTACCACTCCAAGTAACTTAGCTACTCCAATAAAAGGAATAAAATAGAGGGGGTAACCTAGGCCTTCGTGCATGCCTTTTACTGCTACTGGTGAAGACAGTATATCAGGAATAGCAGACCCTAACATAAAAAAGGCAAACAGGCTTGTAAAGATCCAGTAGATGATTTTAGTCTTTTTCATTTTTTAAAATTTTAGTGAACAATAATTTTAAATGTTTGTCATCACAAAACTATCATGCGCAAATAAATTTTGTGGGGTGCTGTTGCGGCGAATTGAGGGGGCAATTACGACTTTAGGCTTATTTTTAAAAAATTATCTAGGCATCTTTGTAAAACCAACGGCAATCACAATGATCAGAAAAGCAACTCAGAAAGATTTTGACTTCATTTACGAGCTTCACGTGCATCCGCAGGTAAATCTTTTCCTGTTCTACGAAATAATGAGTGAAGACGAATTCAAAATCATATTTAATGGACTGTTGGAACAAGGCATTTTGTACGTATATGAAGAAGATGAAACTTTGAAAGGCATGTTTAAGCTGGTACCTAAAGAACACAGAGCTTCCCATATTGTTTTTCTTGGTGGTGTTGCTATTCATCCATCATTTTCAGGCAAAGGCTGCGGTCAGCGAATGTTAAATGAAATTATTTCTTTTGGTAAAGAAATGGGGTTTCTTCGTATGGAATTAGGAGTTTCAACAATTAATGAAAAGGCAATTCATCTTTATGAAAAAGCTGGTTTTAAAAGAGAAGGCATTTTAAAAAAATATATTCACCTTAAAAGAGAAAATATTTTTTTGGATGATATTTTAATGGCTTATTTGTATGAATAAGTAGCGAAAAAGTTTAACAATTGTTTCGATGGGAAAACACCTTCAAGCCGCATATATCGGAAAATCTACCGTTATTCAACATTTAGATTTCGCATATATGCATCATGCTGTAAAATTGCGTATGAACAAAACCTTCTTGCTGATAACCTGGGCTATTCTATTCTTTCTCACAGCTAAAAGTCAGTCAGGCGATTCCATCATAAAAAGGAAATACTTTACAAAACAACTTGAAGGTACAATTACCATTGATGGTATGCCCAATGAGGAGGTATGGAATGGTGTAGAATGGGGAGGTGATTTTGTTCAGTGGCAGCCTAACGAAGGTAAACCGCCGTCTCAGCAAACCAATTTCAAAATTCTTTACGACGAAAAATTCCTTTACATAGCCTACAAATGTTATGACTTATCACCGGACTCAATCATAAAACGAATGGGAAGAAGAGATGAATTTCCTGGTGATTGGGTTGAAATAAATATTGACAGTTATCACGATCAGCGCACCGCGTTCTCATTCACACTTTCCGTTTCAGGTGTTCGCGGTGATGAGTTTGTTTCAAATAATGGAGATTACTGGGACGCTAATTGGAATCCAATATGGTTTTCTAAAACTCATATTGATAATGATGGCTGGACAGCAGAAGTAAAGATCCCATTCAGTCAATTAAGATATGGTAACGAACCTGAAAAAGTCTGGGGCTTTCAAGTCACAAGACGCTTGTTTCGCAAAGAAGAACGTTCTTACTGGCAACATATACCGCAAAATGCAGGTGTGTGGGTTAGCCGGTTTGGAGAGTTACATGGGTTGAAAAACATTCCGATGCACAGACAGGTTGAATTGGCTCCTTATGTAATTGTGCAAGCGGATAAATACAAAAAAGAACTGGGTAATCCATTTGCAAAAGGTTTAGACAAGCGATTAGCCGGAGGTTTAGATGGTAAGGTTGCGGTTACCAATGACCTTATTCTTGATTTCACCGTCAATCCTGATTTTGGCCAAGTGGAAGCAGATCCATCACAAGTCCGCATTGATGGATTTCAGAATTTTTTTGATGAGCGAAGACCATTTTTTGTTGAAAGCAGAAATATTTTCGATTATCAATTAACAGGTTCTATTGCCGGTGGTGATTATGACGCTGACCTTTTATTTTATTCACGCCGGATCGGAAGTTCACCTCATGGATATCCCAATACCGCCACCGGAGAATATGTTAAGTTTCCACAGAATACTTCCATTCTTGGCGCAGCTAAATTCAGCGGTAAAACAAAAAAAGGATTGAGCATTGGCATTCTTGAGAGTATTACTGAAAGAGAAATGGCAACAATTGATAATGCTGGTCAAAAAAGAAAAGAATTGGTTGAACCGCTCACAAGTTATTTTGTAGGAAGATTGCAAAAGGATATTAAAGCAGGCAATACGATCATTGGAGGTATTATCACGGCTGTGAATCGGGAAAATGGGTTGAACGATATTTTACATCGCAGCGCTTATTCAGGAGGTTTAGATTTTTTGCAGTATTGGAAAAATCGCACCTGGTATATCCGCGGCAACATTGTTTTTAGCCATGTGCAGGGAACTAAAGAAGCCATGCTCAATACACAAACAGCTTTTGAACATCTTTTTCAACGCGGAGGGGCTACTGAGGTGTCAGTGGATAGCAATCGCACTTCACTTACAGGAATGGGCGGCACCATTAGATTTGGAAAGAGTGGAGGCAGATCAGGCAGGTTGGGTGAAGTGTTTAAATTTGAAACAGGGGTTACTTTCCGTTCACCAGGGTTGGAGTTAAATGATATTGGTTTTATGCTCACATCAAATGAGATCAATCATTTTACATGGGCAGGT
Source organism: Chitinophagaceae bacterium (assembly GCA_036005185.1). GTDB lineage: Bacteria > Bacteroidota > Bacteroidia > Chitinophagales > Chitinophagaceae > VBAU01. The sequence continues at coordinate 199,845 of DASYQS010000038.1, forward strand.
TTGCATTTTCAAAAACCGTTTTCCATTTTCCGTAATGCACGTCTGAATTATAATCATTGGTCAAGATGGGATTATAGCGGAAAATTTATTTACCAGGCATTTAATTTTAATTCACATGCCACTTTTAAAAACAACTGGCAATCAGGCACAGGTTTAACATGGCCTGTATTTGGTATTTCAAATAATGCTTTAAGAGGGGCTTCAGCGGTACGACGCCTTCCGGGTCTTGGTCACAATCTTTATATAACATCTGATTACCGAAAAAAAGTTTACGCAAATTTGAATCTTTTCAATTTTTGGGGATTTAGAAATTTAATGCGGGTTAAAGAGTTTGGATTATCCCTATCTTTTCAACCATTGGATGCTTTGCGGATCATTCTTAGTGCAAACTATTCTTATAATTGGCGTAAGCAAGATCAGTTTGTAAGTAACATAGACTACAATAATACGATCAGGACAATCGTGGGTGAAGTAAAACAAAAAACACTTCGATTCACTGGCAGGCTGAGTTATAACATTACTCCAGATCTAACGCTCCAATATTATGGGCAGCCATATATTACCCGGCCTTTATATAATCACTTTGCGTATGTCTCCAGTCCTTTGGCCAAAAAATCTGAAAACAGATTTTATGTTTTTAATGCTAGTCAGATCAGTTTAAGTAATGATGAATACCTTGTTGATGAAAATAAAGATGGTATTACAGATTACAGCTTTGGCAAACCTGATTTCAATTTTGTACAGTTCCGTTCTAACTTGGTAATACGCTGGGAATATAAGCGTGGCTCTGAGCTATATCTTGTATGGTCACAAGCAAACACGCCTGATGCATACGCCGAACTTGATACACCTATATTCGAAAGCTTATTCGACAATGCTTTTGCCGAGCAAGCTCGAAATATATTTTTGATAAAATGGACTTACCGTTTTTTAAGATAAAATATTTCAATAAAATTTATACTTCTGTTTTTTCTATAATTAGTATAAATTCTCGTATCAATCCGGTGTATGTTTTTGAATTCCCCTCAAAAATATTAAATAACAACGTCATTGCATTTACTTTTCATTAGCATTCTATTATCTTGTAAGTAAATGAAATCCCTATGAAGAACAGAGCCGCTGGCGCTACTGCAATTGCATTATTTCTGTGTATTATCTCCTGCACTGCTCTTGAAAAAAATAAAACAGATGAACCATATCCTCCTAGAAATGAAAAAAAAGAAACCTACTCTGTTGTTTCAAAAACAACACCCACGTACGTCACGAAAAATCGAGTGAATGAAATAAATGTCTATGCCCATCAAAAAGGGTTTTCAACCAAGTATTGTTTCCTGATCGATATGAGCTTGCCTAGCGGCCGCAATCGCTTTTTTGTTTATGATCTTGAGAAAAATTTTGTTGTCTATTCAGGTCTTGTAGCCCACGGAAGTTGCAATGAGAAATTTCTGTCTCAAGCAAAGTTTTCCAATGCACCCAGTAGTGGATGCAGCTCGCTGGGTAAATACAGGGTTGGAGCATTTTATCGGGGCAGCTATGGCAAATCGTTCAAGCTACACGGTCTGGAGTATAGTAACTCCAATGCCTACAAAAGGGCTGTTGTTCTTCATGGCTTTAGTTGCGTTCCCAACGAAGAAATCTATCCAAGAGCGCTTTGTAATAGTCTTGGATGCACAATGGTCTCAAATAGTTTTTTTGATAAACTTTCACGAATAATCGAACAGTCGCAAAAACCAGTTCTATTATGGGTTTATCAATAAATCAATTTTCTGTTCACAAGAGTAATTTAGTTTTGCGACCTATCCATTTATCCAATGTCACGATTAAAAGACCCACAACAAAAAATACAATCATCAATCCAAGACAATTTAGTATAACACGACCATAGGTTAATTCTTTTAGGTTAATAAATGGATATGGATAAAAACCTTCAATAGCCCCGCGAGTCATTGCATACACTAAATAAGCAACCGGGAAGATCAACCATTGAAAAGGATGTATCCATTTTAGTGCACCCTTTGGTGTAAATAATAACCAATACAATATGAATAAGACAGGTACTGCAACATGCAGCAACTCGTCGGCTAATAATTGCAGGCCCTTAGGTTCCCAAAGATTTCGCAGAATAATGTTGTACACCAGCCCCACAATAAAAATGTATAATGCCACCGCAGCAATGGATGAAGGATTTAAAAAAAATCTACCTATGCCGGAGTTAAGTGAAATTAAACTGCATGTAAGACTAATTGCCACTAATAAATTACAGATCACGGTAAAGAAAAACAGAAATCTTCCGACTGCCTGTAAAGGAGTTAAGCCATTACCCGGTGTATTAGCAATAAGAATGTATAATTGAATCGCCAGAGCAAACCATGCAGTTAGAGCTGTTATGATCTGAAGAATAAGCGAGAATCGTTTTTTATTCATTCCTGTTAAATCATGAAATAGAAAGATAGCAATTTCTACAAAAACAAAGTTTGATTTAATTGTCCCAGCTTAAGAACTAGAATCAATGCTTCAACGCCTTATCAAGAAATTTAAAACATCATCTTCCCATGTTTTAACGCTTAGGAAAACAAGATTATGCCCTTCTCTATTAGTGCCCGTCTGAATGGTTTATTGAATACCATAAAAAAATGAGAGTAGTTATAATTTGTTTGAACATAATCCGAACAAATGATTTTTGCAACCTTAAAATTTTTCAATGGCAACAATCAAGATCATTTCATTTTAAGCTTTAAAAAATCATATTTTAGACTTAATTGAATCCCGCTGGCATGAATAAAAAAATCATTGGGATCGTCCTCAGCACTATACTCATATATTTTAATTAGCCGCCATAGAAATGCAGCGCCTAGCTGAAATTTTTTTTGCTGTAACCAATAATGCAATCCACAATCTACTGTAGCATAATGCAGCGACATTGGCCCTCCTTCATTGAAAAAACTTTTAAAACGGGGTATATATGTTCCACTGGTTTCTAAGGCAAGAGAAGATTTTAAAGATAATGATTTCCTTAGCCGTGCGCCGACGAAAGGATAAGGCAATGACTGTGTAACAAAATCTTCATGCTGCTCCTGCCCATACCCTGGTAAAATAGTTCCATTCGCATAAAAGTTAAGAGCGTCATAGACTAAGCCAGTAATAAGATCAGGATAAAAACCATCAGAAGATCGAAACGATTTTTCAAAACTCAATTTTATGCGATAAAAATTTGTTTGATTAATAGATACCCCATCAGCGCCTTTTATGAGGGCGCCATTATAGAAGATATTTTTATTTATTATGTGGTGGCCTGAAAAGAAAAAACGCCCTGCAGAAAATGTGAAAAAAGAAGAAGAGTTATTGATCCGACGTGAGATTTTAATCGCGGGATATATCAAATTATTCATTCCCAGATCATGGGTCAGATAAAGCTTATCGCCTGTATGCTCAGATTCTCCTACCTGGACATACCCACCAAACTTAAGTGCATTCCAGCAAGTCAATTCAACGCTCCATTTTTTGTTTGAAGAATCTGGAAAAACTGATTGAGCATACAAAATTTGAATCCAGTTATTAAAAAGAAAGCATAGGCAGATTATATAAATTGTTCTTTTCATCTTTAAAGCTAAATAAGCATAGTGTATCCTACTGACCCTTATCAGCTACTATTAAACCTTGCAGTATAAACTTAATTGTAAAATCCTCTGTTAAAATTATTCTATTTAAATTTCAAAGAAGTTATGGGATGTATTTCCCATGCATTGGCTGGTCTTGCTTTTTCAGGGCCGATTACACCATTATGATGTTGCTTATCAAAAAACAAGCTCCCTTTGATTTCAATTTTTAACGGTTGCTCAAAAAAATAATAACCACTCTTGCATAAGTCTTGGGACGCTCTTGAATAGAAGCTGGTTCGTACAGTTTTTAGGATAGGGAATGACGCATCACCGGCCAGCGGAAGACCGCTAACCTCTACATTGAAATATTTTGTTGTAGCAGATGGTTTTTTTGTTGTGCCGATGATAACATGAAAATCTTCATCTGTTTGGCGTGAATAACAATAGAGGTAAGTCTTTTTTATTTTGACATTTCTGTTCTCTGCGGGAATTCTTAAACTGTTATTGCCTGGAATAACGGCAGCCATATCATTAGCATCTTGTAATGTTTTCATAAAGACACGAAGGGTATTGAAGTTTTCAAGGCTCGCAGGGCTTATTGATATTTTTGCCTGTTTCCTATTTGATCCTTCAAAATTTTCTGAGTCACATCTTCCATCTACTACAATGATGGTAAAAGCAGCACTATGAGCCCCACCTCCCGACCTGAACTGCATGGTATCTGTATCTTCAAGAGAATCAGGATCGGGTTCATATCTCATTATAAATAATTCACCCTTGCTATTTTTATAGATAGCTCTTTTCTTCGTTTCCAACTGATTAATATCAGTAATGGTGTCTAAACCCGCAGCCTTTGATTTGCTGATCTTATAAGTGCTTTTGCAGGATGCTAATAGAATAGCAAGCAGAAAAATAAAAATTGAGGTTTTCATATTCTGAGGTTTAAGCTATTTAGAAATCGAAGCTATTTTAAAAAATAAATCTCAATCCAAACTGCATTTGCCAGCGTGATAACAGATCTGGGCTGGCAACAAATGTGCGCCTTGCTGTAGGATCAAATTGATAAGTTGGAACACTCCCCGCCAGCGAAACTGAAAGCGGCTGATAGTATCCTGAAGTGGTAGCATATTTTCTCACACCCCATTCACTGTTTAACAAATTACCTAAGTTAAGTACATCGATGCTGAATTGTACTGTTCTTGTTGACTTACCAGCTTTGAAATTAAAGTCCTGCAGTATTCGCAGATCAACCTGGCTAAACCATGGAGTTTCGGCTCCATATTTTTCTGTAAACTTTCCTCTTTTATTTTTTAAATAATCATCTTGCTCAATAAACCATTTCAATGCCACCCGTTGCGATGCAGCATTTTGTACTACACCATTTATATCGGTTAGCGGGGCAAAATTCATAGCGTCAATCTCCGCATCTGTTGGTACATAAAGCAAATCATTGCTCGCAGTTCCGTCATTGTTTATATCACCACCATACACATAAGCAAAGCGGTTGCCTGAGGTTAAACTTCCGAATAAGGATACTGTTGTAGCCAAGCCTTTTTTCACCCCGTATGCATACCTTTTTGATATGGCGCCGATAAAACGGTGTTTATTGCCATAAAGAGATGGCGTGAGCCTCGCTTCGTTTGCATTATTCAATATAGGATTACGATCAAAAGCATCACTGGATATTTCAGCCGATATAGAACTGGCATCCTTTGCCACCAGGTAATTATATGCTGCCATTGCAAACAAACCGCCGGCAAAATTTTGTTGCGCTTGTATGCTAATATTAAATTGATATCCAACATCAGTATTTGTAAAAACATAAGCATTGGCAGCACCCTGATCACCTGCCCCTGTATAAATTTTTCTTTTGTCACCAGTTCCTGAATTCAAGGTACCGGTAGGAGTACCCAATTTATAGTTGCGTACCATCATTCCTTTTACATCTTTTGTGTAGGCCGCATCAAAAGAAAAAATAGTTCCATAAGGGATTTTGAAATCTGTTCCTACATTGGTTCTCCATACTTGAGGCCACCTAAAATCTTTATCTGTTGCATTATAGAAAAAGCTGAATGGGTTTCCTATATGATTGCCTATCCAAACAAATGGAAAGCGGCCCGTAAATAATCCTGAGCCTCCTCTTATTTGTACACTTCGGTTGCCTTTTACATCCCAGTTAAAGCCAAGCCTTGGTGAGAATAATAATCCTTTAGGTAACCTGGTATTATCAAGATCCTTCCCTACTCCATTGGTTACACGTTTTCCATCCTTATCAAATAAGGTAAGATTATCATTATTTGGAACAGTCGGCTCCCCTGTCGTATATGAACCTGCAAAAGTGCCATCAGCATTCAGGTTTGCACTCTCATAACTGGCATTAAAATAAACTGCCTTATCTACTCTCAATCCGTAAGTAAGCTTGAATCGCTCAGTGGCCTGCCATTCATCTTGAGCATAAGCGGAGAGTTGTCCCACTGTTAAAAAATACCAGGTCCATTTATCAGCCGCGGCATGATTCTTTGCGAAGTTAACATCCACATCAAGGGGATATGCTCCAAAAACAACTTTACCGCCTACAGGCACACTATCTTTAAATGTTTGAATATCTGTATCCCAAAATAAAGTAGGCCCATAACCCGTCAAGTTAAATGAATTTCCAAATTTGAATGACTCGTACGAAGCCCCTACTGTAATACTGTGGTTCTTCTTATAAATGGTAAAATCATTTGTTGCCTGAAAGGCATCCTGATTTAAACGATTGAAAATTGAAAAAGGCTCATGACCCGCTACAATATATCTTGTACCGTATTTAGAAATATTCACCACCGGGAAGGGTGTCGAAAATGGATTTCTTTTGTCTCTGAAGATCGTATATACAAGTCTTAGCTTATTTGCATAATTACCTTTCCAGTTTGATTTCAATTCAGAGCTGAATGAATTCAGTTTATTCACGATCTCGTATCCTGAATTCCTGAACTGAAGTGTGGTATAATCAGGGCCGCGGCGGCCAATGGCACTGGGATGTGCAGGTTTGTCTTTGCTAGCGTCAAGACCATTATAGGTAAAGGAGAGTTTATGCACCTCACTGATGTTCCAATCAATTTTTGCCAGCCATTTATAATTTGTTTGGTCAAGAGTGAAGCCTTGGTAAGGACCTGTTTCATAATTGAATCTTGTTTTTAAGATATTACTGACAGCGATAAGATCCTGTTCCAACACTCTTGATGTGTTAGGCTTGCCGGCATTCGAAGCATTTCTTGCAACATAAGCAGTAGCCTCATCACTTCGTTGCTCTGTTTCAAAGCTTAAAAAATAAAACAATTTATTTTTAATGACCGGACCGCCAAATGCAGCGCCTACCTGTAGCTGCTTAAGTTCAGGCACAGTGAGCTCGGTTTTATCAACTTTTTTACCTGTTAGGCTTTGATTTCGATAAAAACCATAAACAGTTCCTGCAAAGGTATTGCTGCCCGATTTTGTTACCGTGTTTATGCCCGCACCAGTGAACCCAGCTTGTGTAACATCGTAAGGAGCAATATTAACCTGCATCTGATCAATAGCATCAAGAGAAATAGGCTGAGCATTGGTTTGACCACCAGGTGTGGGAGCATCCAATCCGAATGGATTATTAAATACAGCACCATCCAGCGAAAAATTATTGTACTGGCCATTTCTTCCCGCAAAAGATAATCCATTATAAGTTGCTGAAGCCGATGGCGTCAATCGCAAATAATCATCTGCTGAACGAGAGATAGTTGGAAGCGTACGAATAAGCCTGTTATTAATATTAGTGGAAGCTCCCGTACGTTTATCGTCAAATATCCTGGACCGACCAATCACCGTTACATTACCGATCTCTGTTGATTTTTCTTCAAGTTTGAATTCAACCGTATTATTCAATCCCAGTTCAAGAAAAATATTTTCAGAAACTGCTTTTTGATAGCTTACATGATTGACGGTAATTCTATAAGGCCCTCCCACTCTCAAAAGAGGAACTATAAACCTTCCATCGGCTCTAGTGGCAACAGTTTGACTGATGCCTGCGTCAGGGTATTCGATTAAGACGGTGGCTGAAGCCAAGGGCGAATTCTTTGAATCTTTTACTATGCCATTTAGCGTAGCCGTAGTAACCTGTCCAAACACAGAATGTGTGGCGGTCAGAAAAATGATAACCAAAAAACCATAAATTTCTTGAGGAATTTTCTTTCTCATAGCAGTTGTATTGGGTTAAAAAAAACCTTAGATGGCAGATCGTTCGATGGCTAATCAGAGCGGGTGAATTTAAAGTTAGCCCTTTCCCCTTAAAACACATTAAATATTTTGAATTTATGTGGGATACATTAAAAACTTAACATCATACCCCCGAAAGGTCATTAACCGAGCGTACAAATATTTATTTTTACTGTATTCCATTTCAAACTTATATTCATCAATGAGTTCACCTGGATGGGATAGTTTTTGGAAAAGTCACAACCGGCCATTTAATGAAGTAATGAAGATCAGCACAACTTTTTTTGCTGCGCAAATAGAAAAGTTGTTTGGCTTAAACCCAATACATGAGGTTCTTGATTACGGATGTGGGCCAGGTTTTCTAGCAGATTATTTAACAAACAAAAAAATTCAGATAACTGGTGTTGATATAAACACATCCTCCATAGAACATAATAAAAATAATCATCCTGAATCTTTGTATTTTCTTATTACTTCAGACATAGAAGAAGACAAATCCATCTTCGAAAGCCATTTGAAGGAAAAAAAATTTGATTTTATAATTCTTTTAAGTGTAGTGCAGTACTTTAAAAATACAGATGAGTTAAACAAGACAATCAAAATGTTTCTTCCTTATCTGAAAGAGGATGGAAAAATAATACTAGCTGACGTGATCGATCCGAGCACCTCATCCGCTAATGATGCCGTTTCGTTATTTATTCATTGCGTCAAAAAAGTGAAGCCCTTTGTTTTCTTTCGATTTATATTCTATTTGCTTTCTTCTGATTATAAAAGGTTCTCAAAGAATGTCAAATTGCTTAGATTATCGGAACAATCCATTCATCAAATTGCAAATGTCAATCTGTTGAATTGTAAAAAAGTGAATGGCTTAACTATTCACCCTACCCGTACAAATTATGTTTTAAGTAAGAATTGATAAGCCACTATTTGGGACACATTTGAAAATTAAAATATCCTCATTCGTATAATTTCTCGTACCAACCCGATAACAACTTTCAAAATCTTTCGCAAAAACCCTCAATCAAAAGCCCTTTGCTCTTTTATTTATAAACATTCTATTATCTTGGAAGCAAACTAATCCCTGTGAAGACCAAAGTTGTAATTCCGGCTATAGCTGTATTTACTCTCTTCATTATCTCATGCACTGATCTTGAGAAAAGTAGCTTTGATAAATCATTAGCTGAAACTAAAGAAAAGAAAGAGACCCGCCTGGTTAAGGCGAAGAAAAAAACAAAAAAGAAAATCACCCTTGCCAAGAAAAGAAAAACCGAAACATCACCGGCGACGAGTGATGAGAACGAGGTAGAGTCACCGGCACCAGCAGAAAATTCAACAATGGTCAGCATTCTTGCGAACAAAATCAATGCTTATGCCGCTCAAAATGGATATTCAACCAAATACTGCTTTTTAGTGGACATGAGCTTGGCAAGCGGACGCAAGCGCTTTTTTGTTTACGATCTTGAAGACAACTCCATTGTTTTTTCCGGTCTCGCAGCACACGGAAGCTGTAATGAAACCTTTCTTTCCAGGCCCAGATTCTCCAATGCATCCAATTGTGGATGCAGTTCCTTGGGTAAATACAAGGTAGGAGAATTTTATCGCGGCCAATATGGAAAATCCTTCAGGCTGTACGGATTGGATAATAGCAACTCCAATGCTTTCAAAAGAGCTGTAGTTATTCACGGGTATGATTGTGTTCCAGATCAAGAAATTTATCCACGAGTTCTTTGCAATAGCCTTGGCTGTGTTATGGTTTCGTACCATTTTTTTGATAAGCTCACACGCGTCATCCAAAAATCTGATAAACCAATCGTGTTATGGGTTTATCAATAAACAAATTGACCTCGGCGTACAAAATTTGAATTCAAAAATTCCAAGTTAGATCGAACTACGATTTGTGAAAAGCCGTAGTTCCACTTTTACTGTAAATTCATTTACACGAATTCGAGAAAAACATGTTACTAATAAAAAAGATCGGTAAAGAATGGTTTATCTATACCGATCGTTCAGGATAAAGTTTTTTAGGTCAAGGTTTATATGATTAAAAAGACGGGAGCCCGAGGTTAGAAACGATCACACTTGCTCGGGCCTACCGTCCCGATAATTCAAAACAATTCTTAATGCAAATCTATCAGTGGATTGGTCCAATTAAAGGCACCATCCGGATTATATGCCCAGACCCAGGCATGCACCAGCCAAAAAGGAAAACCTGAGTCGTCCTTCCATACATCAGCTGACCCGGTAAAACCCTCCGGCTTTGGATATGTAAGCGGAACTGCATATTCCACTGCTACTAGTTCCTGAATTCCACGGTCGTTTTTGTTATAGACAAGTATCTCCGGTTCCCTGATGTCAAATTTTGAATCTACTATTGACGATTTCATGAAGTGGTGCCCCATGTGTTCAACATCGACCTCAATATCTGCGTATCCATCTTTAATGGCGTTCTCGATATTGCGGTATCTTGCTGTTGCAGCACGGGCCTGCTGCAGTTCCCATATTGTTTGTGATGAAAGACTGGTATAATTAGTAACAATATCGCTCTCAGCATTCACAACGCGGCTATTTGCGTTTTGAATGTCTTCAGTTGGTGTAGTTGCACCTTCTTTCTTGCATGCTGTAAACACAAGACCGATCAGGATCAGTAAACAGAAATAGAATGGAAGGCTGAAGATAACACCATATGATGATTGGTGTCTGGCAAAAGATTTCCTGTTGCAGCGTAAGACGCTGCTAAATAAATTTTTCATTTTTCTTGTTTTTAAGATTTAAATAATTGGTGAATCCTCAAAAAAAGAATGAAAATGCTGATGGTAAATTTATCAAGAGTCAATTTGCATAAGCCGGGCTGATTACCGACGAGATTTCACTAATGGTGTTGGCAGGGAAGCTCCCTTTCTTAGCATGTTCTCTGATCAATTCTTCGTTTTCAGCTTTGTAAACACAGTAAAATTTATTGCCGTTTACGTAGCTATGGAGCCATTCAATACTAGGGCCCATTTCTTTTAATACTTTACAAGAGGCTCGCGAAATTGCCTTTAACTGCCCAGTAGTTAATTTACCAGCGTCGGGAATTTCCCGCTCAATTACATAAGTTTTCATTTCAATTGCGTTTGAGGTTTTTTAATTGTTGTGCCGTTGCCTTTGACCTATGGAGGCATAACCAGAGAGGAGCATTTGCAATAAGCAGATTGCTTAGGTTGGTGATCGTTTCATAATATTTTACGAGTTAAGTGTAGTCAAAGATACCATTGAGAAATACAGAAGAGCTATAACAAATCGTTCAATGAATGGTAAATGGTATAAAACAAATCGTTCAATAAATGGTAAAATTCAATCGTTGAAAAAACGATTAATGCAGCAGATCAAGATAAGCCATTGGCAGCAGGCCATATTTCTTCTTAAAGCATTTTGTGAAATAAGATGGGCTGGTAAACCCAGAATCGAAGGTTATTTGCGCAATGCTATAATGTTGTTTCTTCATCAGGTCTTTTGCTTTTTCAAGCCTAAATTCTTTCAAAAGTATATTCGGAGATAAACCGGTAAGTGCAATTGTTTTTCTGTACAACTGTGATTTGCTCATTGCCATTGATTGGCAATAATCGTCAATATCAAAATCAGGATTTTGCCAGTTCTCTTCCAATTTAGTGAATAATAATTCCAGCAAAGTTTCATCCTGAGGTGCTAAGGTTAAAAAATTACCTCCGCCATTTTGTAAATAATCTTTTGAAACAAGCTCTTTGACAGAAGAAACCATCGCCACCTGAAAGTATTTGGCAACTGCGCACATATATTTCGCTAATTGTATGGTATCACCAAACAATTTGTTGCTCTTTTCGATAGGTTCCCCCGCATTGATACCCATTTTAAAACCAATTGCACCCGCGTCGCTATTCGGGATATCTTTTTGAATAGCTAAAGCACATGAAACCGCTGCAGCAGCTGAAGCAAATGAAATAATAAACCCGCTTCCTCCATGCTCTACCTCTCTGCCTCCATATTGCACCAGGTTCTTTCTAATAATATTGTTATGCTGGCCTAGCAGCTCATTTGCTTTTTCAATCCCGAATTTATGCTGCAGCAAAACGGGATCAGTGATCTTTGTTACCAGTAAAATGCGAAATGAGGGGTCTTTGAAAATCTTTAATCCCTCATCCGAAATTCCTGCCTCCGGTGGATCATATATCCTTCCCAAAAAGGATTCTACAACTGTACTGCTTACCTCGATTATTTTATTAGGGATCAACCCATGGGCCTTTCTGTGCATTTCTTCCACGGCCTGTTTATCGGGAGCTTCTACAAGGCAAAATATAGTTTCTCGCTTCTCGTCGACCCAATAAGTCATGGCTTTACAGCCGTATTCTCCCTGATGAAGCAGATCCTTTCTATGGGCTTCGGCAACATCCTTAGCCTTAACACCGGGAACAATATGTACGTCCATATAGATGGGCATTCTCTCTCTTTTTAATCTCTGAAGATAATATTTTTTTATTCGCTGGGTAATAGATCTTGGCTAATTCCCAGGCTTTTTCTTTTTTGAGCAAGCCGAGGCGGAAAAAATATAACTTTAATAAAAATCAGGCAAGTGAGACCAGTAGCTTTAATTATTGCACTTCATTTATTTTCGCCATCTCAAAATAATATTTATAGTCAAACCTATCTGGGCGAAATAAAAAAAATTGCCATTAGTTTTATTAATTCACTTAACCCGTTACAAAAAAGATCGGCTCTTCTTGCATTTAATGATACCGCGAGGGTAAAATGGAACAATCTGCCAATTGGCCTAAGAGCCAGGGCAGGAATCAGCATTGGTAACCTGAATGATGAGCAGCGCAAATTACTTCACAGCATACTTTCTATTTCGCTTAGCTCGCAAGGCTATCTTAAAGCTACGAGCATTATGCATTTAGACAATTTATTGAACCTATATTTTGATAGCCTTTATTTTCGAAAATCAATGAATGATTCTGATTATGCCGAAATAAAAAGATTAAAATTTTCGCATAATAATTATTTTATCGCTTTTTTTGGTTCACCTGCCGATACTGTGTGGAGCTATAAAATTGAAGGGCATCATCTTTCGCTCAATTTCACTTTCATCAATAAACAACTTTCTGTTTCTCCATTTTTTGTAGGTAGTGACCCCGCTGAATTTCCAATAACGCAATATGCAGGCTGGCGAGTACTTGGGCAAGAAGAAGACCTTGGAATTAAATTAATTCAATCGCTTAACCCACTGCAACAGCAAAAAGCAACAATGAATGCTGCCATTCCTCAGGATATAATTACCAGCGCTGAAAGTGGAAAACGATTAATTGATAATTGGGGCATCAAAAGCTCCGAGTTAACAAAAAAGCAGAAGGATATTCTACAATACATAATTCGTGAATTTGTTTTCAACATGGAATATGAAAAAGCAATTATTGAGTATGACAAGATCATGAAAGGGAGCATTGATAATATTTATTTTGGATGGATTGGCAATTATGAAGAAACAAGGCCTCATTATTATGTTCTAAATGGTCCAAGTTTTTTAATTGAATTTGATAACCGTGGTAATCATATCCATGCTATTTGGCGGGAAAAAGGAAATGAATTTGGCGAGGATGTTTTGAAGAAGCATTATTTGCTTGAAAAACATTAGGAAAACGCATGACGACAACTAAAGCAGAGACAATTAAATTTATTTTTATCACAAGTCTTGGATTCTTGATCACTCAGCGCACTTACTTCTATACAAATAGCGTCGTGACAAAAAGGTTGTGCTAGACTAAAAGATTTCTCGAGCGAAATCTTTTTTCGTGAAGTGACACAAAATTTATAAAGATCGGCAAAAAGGCAGTAGAGAGAAAAACTGTCGAGTTATTCTTTTGAGATATTAATCAGCGCTCTTCGATTCTTATTACGTCCATCAGGATTATCTCTTCCATTAATTAGCTCCATTTCCACAGGGCAACATTTACCAAATGATTCAAAACTGATCCTGTTTGTAGCTACCCCTTTCTTGATGAAATAATCAGCACACGCCTTAGCACGCCGGTCTGAAAGCTTTTTATTATAAGTATCTGATCCAAGCCCATCTGAATAGCCGGATATCTGTATGGTGGCCGTACTGTTTTTAACCAATATAGTATAAATTGAATCCAACAACGCTTTTTCTTTCTGTCTCAAAATACTTTTATCAAAATCGAAATAAACGGTTACTACATTTTCAACTTTTATTACCAGTTTCTTTTCTTCGATCATTTCAATACAAAACGGTGCATTTTGCAGGATATCCACTTTCCAATCAGCTTCATTGACATTTTCAATCACCACGCCTCCTGCTTTTTCCTTGTATTTTTCTTTGCTGACGTAGAATATATTTCGCTTTGGATCACCCATCAAGTCAAATGAGAATTTTCCATCCGGTCCGGTAATGGCTTGCAGACCTTTACCCGAAATGTCTTTCATGATCACTTCAGCACTGTCAAGCGGCTTGTTATTCTTGCAATCGAGTACAATTCCTGTAATCGTTTTTTTCTTTGGTGATTTCACAATTGAATAAGTTTCCATACAGCATTCCGAACCACGATCAGAGCTGATGATTGCATTTTCAAGAAGATCTTTTTCTTGGGGTGCAGAAAAATAAATATCATCTCTTGATGAATTTACCGGGTAACCCATGTTTTCGGGAGCATTCCATTGTGATGCATTCATCTTCGCAACAAACAGATCAAACCCACCCATCCCTTGCCTGCCATTGGAAGCAAAAACAAGATTACCGCTGGCACTATGATAAAAGGGAGCCTGTTCCTCTGCTGCTGTATTTATAATTGTACCTGCATTTAGAGGTGTGCCGGTTGCCCCATCTGCCAGTAAAGGTGCAGACCAGATATCAAAATTGCCGGAGCCACCGGGCATATCAGAGGCAAAAAATAAAGTTTTGCCGTCAGCAGAACAATATGGTTGCTTGCTGCTGTAGCCTTCTTTGTTAATGGAAGAAAGTAACATGGGTCTATTCCATCCATTTCCGTTTCTTGTTGCGAAATAAATTGAAGAAACATTTTTTCCGTTTTCTTTTTTCCACTGGGTGAAATAAAGAAAATTTTTATCCCCGCTGATACAGGCTGCTCCCTGGCTAAATGAAACATTAATTCCATCAATACTTACCGGTTCAGCATCTTGTAAATTTCCATTTTCAAGCGTTGCATAAAACAAGCGATTATGGTAAGGATTCATTCCGTTGGCGATTATTGAATCCGTTGCTGTACTTGTAAGAATAAACCGGTTTCCGCTGATGGCTGAGCTTGCAAAGGTTCCTCTCCCACTGCTTATTGAAGTGATTTTTTTTATACTGTACATTACAGTATCCGGTCTAATAATTTGTTTTTTGATAAATTGAATTATTTGTAATTCTTTCTCAGCATCCTGCCCATTAATATTTCCTGAAACCTTGCCTTGGATAAAACGATTCAAATATTCTTTTGCAAGATCATATTTTCCCAGGCTCCGCTGGCATACAGCATACCAGTATAAAGCATCTGAATATTTTATTGAGTCTTTTTCAAAACAATGCTTGTATTTCTCTGCGGCTTCAGACCAGTAATTAGCCAGTCTGTAACTTTCTGCCTGTTTGTACAGAATATCTAGCTTACTTACGCTGCCTGTGTTTCCACCTTGATTATATCTTCTTGAATTCAAGGGGAAGTTTGCCTTTGGTATCTCCTTTTTAAGTGGATTTAAAAACTGTTCATAAAAAGTGGCAGCTGTATAATATTCCCCTGCAGCAAAATATTTATCACCAAGTGCTATACGTTGGTCAACCTGGCTGAGGCTCTCCAAGCAGTTTACACCAATAATCATTAAAAATAGTAATCGCTGCATTACAGTTTTTGCAAAACAAAACTGTAACAAACAGGCCTTGTTTCTTTGTATTGATAAAATGATGTTCATAATATTATTGCTGTGGCTTTATTGTCTGCGCCTACATTTATTCGCTTAATTGTTTTTATAAACGTGGGCAATGAATAAAATCAAAAATGCTCCGGGTTCCGCTACGCTTTACGTAAGATAAACTGAGTTCGAAGCTGTTCACATTCCTTGACATATTGCCCAGTTTTGACGCATTTGCATCATAACTCAGACCAACGATAAAATTTCTCCAGTCAAATCCTACATACGGAGCTACGGCATCATTAATTCTGTAATAGGCGCCAACCATAAAATCCGTTTCTTCATTTACATTTAGCTGGGCATAAGCGCCGATCATTTCTTCCCTGGCGGTACCCTGCTGCATATATAATGCGTGAGGAATTATTCTTGCCCGGTCTGAAATGTTGAAACATACTCCGCCATGCAGCACATATCGCATGGGAATGGTATTGAGCGCTGCGGTTTGAGTGGCAATAATCGGATCTTTGGGTTTGTTTAAATGATACACAGACAAACCGCCAAATACATTTGTTTTTTTGCTCGGAGATGCATCATAATACAATGCTCCAGCACCTATATCAAGTGTTGTAGCCGAAGTAGCTGCAAAATTTTCGCCTGTTGGGTTATTTGCATTGTATCCTGTAATTGGGTTCCATTGTTCTCCCCATTTAAATTTTGACTGATCAACACGGCGATTGAGAAGACCAACTTGCATAGCAAAAACCATCCTGCGATTATTATCGATTCCGAACTTAACCCCCGTATATGCGAATGAAGCTGATGCATTGAAATAATTAAAACCACCATCGCCTGCTGACTGATTTTGCAGTTGTGCTCCTAATGCAAGATTTTTATTGGTGCGGGTATCAAAAGAAAAGCCGGTTGTTCGGTAAGGATTGGTTATACTTCCCCACTGACCGCGATAAATAGCAGATGCTCTGTAGTCACCATCACTTCCACCGGTCATTGCAGGGTTAATGTACATCGGAAAAGTGTAATTCTGTGTAAAGTGAGGATCTGTTTGCGCAATCACCCCGTTGGTGAGTATCATGGTCAAACAAAAAGAAAAAAATTGGATAGGTTTCATCTCTTTATTTTTGGTTTTTCTATTGGATTATCGTAACAGTGTAATTGAACCTTTTAACTGAACCGTTCTTCCGCCTCGCAATACAGCTTTCAACACATAAACATATACTCCCACCGGTTGCGGTTTACCGCGTTGTGTACCATCCCACCCTTGTGTGAGACTGTTGATAAATGCTATCTGTTCACCCCACTGATTAAAAATCCGCATTTCCAGTTTGTCGATATAATTTCCGTACGCATACAGCCTATCATTCTTTCCATCTCCATTCGGTGAAAACACATTCGGAACAAATACATCTTTATTCAATGGCTTAACGGTTATAACATAGCTGCGCGGTGTACCAGAACAGCCCCCAATAGTAGGAGTAACTGTGATAGTTGCAGTAATCGGATCGTCCCCCTGATTAATTGCAATAAACGACGGAACATTTCCTACGCCAGATTCCGCCAAACCAATAACAGGTTTAGAATTGGCCCAATTGAATATGATACCTCCCGGTGTTCCTGTAAAAAATGTTGCCGGCATTATATCTCCATCATACAATGTTGTATCCGCCCGTACAATTACACTCGGGATTGGATTAACATCAACGGTTAATGTTGCAGTTGTGGCACATTGACCGCCGGACGGTGTAAATGTATATGTGCCTGAATTCAGATTGTCAATGGCGGCTGGGCTCCAAGTGCCGGTAATTCCATTCGTTGATGTGCCAGTCAATGTTGGCACAGTGGCGCCAATGCAAATAGACAGAGAATTTCCAAAACTAAATGTGGGGGTTAATATCGGATTTACTGTAACAGTAAATGTTGCCGTGGATATACATGGTTGTGAACCAGAAGGTGTAAATGTGTATATACCTGAATTCTGGTTGCTGACAACAGCCGGGCTCCACACACCTGTAATTCCATTTGTTGATGTAGCAAGCAATGCTGGCACTGTTCCACCTGTACAAATGGTAAGTGTTGTTCCAAAACTGAATGTTGGTGTTATAATTGGATTTACAGTTACTGTAAAACTTGTTGTCGTTGCACATTGACCGCTAGCCGGCGTAAATGCATATGTACCTGAATTTTGGTTGTCAACAACAGCGGGGCTCCATGTGCCAGTTATTCCATTTGATGACGTAGCAGGCAATGCTGGTACTGCCCCACTCGCACAAATGGTAAGCGTTGTACCAAAGCTAAATACCGGTGTTATAATTGGATTTACTGTTACTGTAAATGTAGCTGTCGTTGCACATTGACCTGATGTTGGTGTAAATGTATATACCCCTGAATTCTGATTATCAACTATGGCAGGACTCCATGTACCAGTAATTCCATTTACTGATGTGCCAGGCAATGTGGGTACTGTACCACCTGTGCAAATGGAAAGCGCTGTGCCAAAGCTGAACGTTGGTGTTATGTTTGGATTTACTGTTACAGTAAATGTGGTTGTTGTTGCACATTGACCAGCGTTGGGGGTAAACATATATGTGCCTGAATTCTGGTTGTCAACAACAGCTGGGTTCCATGCACCACTAATGCCGTTAGTTGATGTGCTTGGCAGTGTTGGCACGCTGGCACCTCCACAAATAATTAATGTTGTTCCAAAACTGAAAGTTGGTGTTATGTTTGGATTTACTGTTACTGTAAAACTCGTTGTTGTGGCACATTGACCACCAGCCGGTGTAAACGTATATGTAGCTGAATTTTGATTGTCAACAACAGTGGGACTCCACGTACCAGATATTCCATTCGATGATATAGTAGATAATGTTGGTACTGTGCCGCCCGCGCAAATAGTAAGTGACGTGCCAAAACTGAATGTCGGTGTTATATTCGGATTTACTGTTACTGTAAATGTAGCTGTCCTTGCACATTGACCTGCTGTTGGTGTAAATGTATATACACCTGAATTCTGATCATCAATTATGGCAGGAGTCCAAGTACCAGTAATTCCATTTCCTGAGGTGCCAGGCAATGCTGGTACTGTACCACCCGCGCAAATGGTAAGTGATGTGCCAAAAGTAAATGTTGGTGTTATGTTTGGATTTACTGTTACTGTAAATGTGGTTGTTGTTGCACATTGACCAGCGTCGGGGGTAAACACATATGTGGCTGAATTCTGGTTATCAACAACGGCCGGATTCCATACACCACTAATACCATTTGTAGATGTGCTTGGCAATGTTGGCACACTAGCACTTCCACAAATAATTAATGACGTACCAAAACTGAAAGTTGGTGTTATGTTTGGATTTACTGTTACTGTAAAACTTGTTGCCGTTGCACATTGACCGCTAGCCGGTGTAAATGTATATGTACCTGAATTTTGATCGTCAACAACAGCTGGGCTCCATGTACCAGTAATTCCATTTGATGATGTAGCAGGTAATGTTGGTACTGTACCGCCTGTGCAAATAGTAAGTGATGTGCCAAAGCTAAATGTTGGCGTTATATTGGGGTTTACTATTACATTCAGTGTTGCCGGATTGGCACATTGACCAGCGTTGGGAGTAAATGTATAAATACCGGAATTTTGATTATCGATCACGGCAGGGTTCCATGTACCGGTAATTCCATTTGTTGAGGTGTTCGGCAATGTTGGCACAGTTGCACTTCCACAAATAATTAATGAGGTGCCAAAACTGAATGTTGGCGTGGTTCGCGGAATGACTGAGACATTAATAGTAGTCGTAAGTCCGCACTGTCCACTCGCCGGAGTGAATGTATAAGTGGCTGAATTTTGATTATCAATTACAGCGGGGTTCCATGTTCCGGTAATTCCGTTATTAGAAACAGAAGGCAGCACCGGAGGTGTTGTTCCGGCGCAGAATGGAGGAATGGCCGTAAATGTTGAAATAAATATAGGATTCGATAAAACGATCCCAATAAAAAGATTTGTTGTACATCCATTAATCAGCAATGAAAAATTAGAATAAACACCTGCATTTAAACCGGATATTACAATTTGACCCGATCCGTTAGCGGTAAGAGTAACTGGCCCTACAGGGACTCCATCGTCAGTATAGCTTACAGAATAAACAGCACCGGCAACTAGGCCACTGATCGTAATATATCCTTCCGTACCATTACAGGTAACAGGATTATTACTTGCGAAGGTTGGAGACTGAATAGAAAAAAAGGCTTTATAATTGTTACCGCCATTATTCAAAACAACCAAATCACTGCAACCTGTAGTGCTGGTATTTGAACCTAATACTTCGTAATAAACTTCCAAAACATAATTGCCCGGTGGAAAATTCGTAAGATTTACAGGTGGATAAGGAACCGTTGTTCCATCGGAAATGATACGTTGCCATAGCTGATCGCCAGCCGAGCAAGCACCACCGCCACCAGGAAATTGCCCGCTGGGAACATCGCAGTCACTTAAAAGCGGAAGGCTAATAATATTGTACACTCCTGGAGCACCGCTTTGCAAATAAATGCGGTAATACATACGAACACTGCAAACATTAGCAACACCAGGTGTTTTAAATGTTTTTACACCTGCTCCCCTTAAAATAAGTGTGCCTGAGTTTTGTGTATGTACACCAAGATTGGCATTGTTAAATGCATTTCCTGCAGGGCCAAATAAATTACCGCCAGTACCTGAAGTATTGAAAAAATTGCTTTGATTGCAATCAGAGAGCCAAACAGCGGAAGAAATTGTTCCGAACGATTGCGCCTGGGCAATGCTTGTGAATACAACAATACTAATAAAGCATAGGAATACAGCTAGTGGCTTTTTCATGTAGATATTCGATTAGAATCGGTGGATTGTAAGCTATTACATCAAAAAACGTAATATCACAAGCATAATAAACGATTCAATTTGCTTTTTATTATCATTTTTTTACGAGCGTAAAAAAACGCTGAATAAATCGAATAATAAAAAATACTGATTCTTAACTCGGGCGAAGCGTCTGGCATCACTACAATAATACTTGAAATAGAAGTTTTCACGCATTAATTATTGCCCCCTACTTTCACACGGCTCTGCTCATCATCGGCGCCACCTTTCTTGCGATTGTTTTGCGGCCCTTTAATTGGTTTGCCGAACCGATAAGTAAATGCAATACCTGCTACTCTGGTATCTCTTCTATTTTCAAATTTGGCTTCTGTGCTCTGAAAATTAATATGACCTTTTGCCCAATTGGTGTAAAATATGTCTCTTATATTCAAGCGCACGGTTCCTTTTCCCTTCAGTAATTGTTTTGATACGCCGGCACTCAATTGCCCTAAAGGCTCAATCACAAGCTGGCCTTCCACTCCCCGCGATCTATAAAATCCACTCAGTTCTGCGCCCCACCCTTTTTTAAATTTGAACTGGTTGTTCATGTTGAATAATACATTTGAAGCTTCGACGCTTATTTTTTCACCATACAATTCGCCTCTAAATACGCTATAATTATAGTTTCCATACAAACTAGAAGACCACCATTTCGCAATATTAAGTTGGGCACTCGTGCTGATGCCTGCATTATGTCTTACCCCGATATTCCCGTTGCGAACGATTGTTGCAAATCCTTTATCAGCACCTGTGGTATCATGATTTTGCTCAAATGTTTCAGTAAAGAAATTTTTTGTTCTGCTATAGTTTAGCGTAGTATGTAAAAAACCTTTGTATGTATGCGAAAGTTCTAAGTTGGTTGTGTACTGAGGTTTGAGAAAAGGATTGCCCGATTCATAAGTATAGTTATCAAGGAAGAAAAGAAAAGGATTTAGATCTTGATACGCGGGCCGGTCAATTCTTCTCCCTGCATTAAACCCGAACTGATGATTTTTACTTGCACCATAACTAAGGAAAATAGTTGGAAACAAACTATTATAATTTTTACTAAAAGTAGAATCAGCCTTTTGCGGATTTCCTAATTGATGCCCTTTGTAGTTTGTATTTTCAAAACGCAAACCTGCCTGCACCCCCAATTTTTTATATTGCTTGCTGAAACTGAAATAAGCGGCATTGATGTTTTCCTTGTATAAAAAGCGATTGGTTTTTTTATAATCGATTTGCCAATCAGCCATCAGTAAGTTGAAATAATTGGAAGCATTATCTGTATTTACATAACTGCTTTTTACACCGGCCTCAAATTTTGATCCTTTCTTCAGCGGATGAGTATAATCGGCTTTTGCCGAATAGATCTCAGTATTTACCGGTACATCCCCGAGCAGGTCCGTTTGTCCGCGTTTTGTTCCATCGGCATTAAAGGATGCGTTGGTAAAAAGCTGACCATTGGTTGATGAGTATCTTGAGTAATCCAGATCGGTAGTTAATTCGCGACCGGTAGAATCGTATTCGTGCCTGAAATTAAGATTGAAGCTTCCATTTTTCCATTTGCCCTTGACATCACTTGTTGAATATACAATCGAATCTATTTCATTGCTTGAATTTTTCAAATAAGATGTGTTATAATTGAATTGATGTTCACGATTAAGAAATCCAGATGCTACAAAACCAATCGTATTTTTTTTGTCGATGAAATAATCTAATCCCACTTTTAAATTATCCCCGCCGTTATTTCGCGGCATGAAAGCTACTTGGTCAAACAAGGCATTTACGGTTTTGTCTGGCCTTAGATATGTACGGTGAATGGTTAACTCCTGGTAGTTGTAACTTTTATAATATCCGGCATTCATGAATGCATTGAATTTACCATTGCGATAATTCATATTCAGGCTTTCATTCGTTCTCCAATATTTCCCTTGTGAGTACCCGGCAGTTGCATTACCATTAAAGCCAGCTTGTTTGTTCTTTTTTGTTTTAATGTTAATGATCCCTGAATTGCCGGCAGCATCATATTTTGCCGGCGGATTGGTCATGATCTCAATTTGATCAAGTTGGCTGGCATTCATATTTTTTAAGAGATTTACTAAATCCTGCCCACTTAAATACGAAGGTCGCCCATCGATATAAATTTGCACACCCTGCTTTCCCTTTAAGCTAATATTGCCATCCTTATCAATGGTAATCCCTGGAGATTTTTCAAGCACTTCTAAAGCAGTAGCACCAACATTCGAAATGGCGGCATCAACATTTACAATGGTGCGATCCATTCTTTGCTCAATCAATGGCTTTTTTGACGTTACCGTTACTCCGGCAAGATCTTTTGTTTGAGGAATTAGTTCAATTGTTTTGAGATCAACTGAATTTTTATCGACAGTTATTTCAAAGGTTTCGGAATAGCCTTTTTGATGGCCTATTGCGGAAATAGAAACAAGATATTTTCCTTCAGAAATATTTTCAAATTCAAAATGACCATTTTTATCGGCAGCGCTCATTTTTACTACCGATGAATCTTTACTGCGCAATAAAGTAATGGTTGATGATTCAATGGTTTTGGAGTTTCCATCAATTACAGTTCCTTTTATCTTACCTGTTTTAGATTGCGCGAAGCTGACAAATGATAGGATCAATAAAAAAACCGTCAGGATAAAAATTCTTCTCATGGCATTTGATTAACTTATAACTGTGACGCATAAATCAAAAATCAGTTACAGATTTCATCATTTTCTTGAAAAAAAATTTATCGTGGCGGTAGAATGGATAAGATTTAATGGTTATAACTTATTACTCGTGAAATTTTCCATCCAGCAGTTGTTCTTTGCCAAATCATAATGAATGGGAATGTGCCGCAATCTTGTTTGCCATTTTCAATATGACAGAATTGATGTGATCCTACTTCTATGGCACCGAAATTTTGAATGGGATAAACTTCTAAACTCCCTTTTACCAGTTCTCTTTTTATTCCATTGTTCTGTGCAAACATTTTTCTAAAGCCTTCGCTTGTTTGAGTGTAATTTATCAAGCCATCTTTATCGTGATAAAATTCAAGATCATTGGTGAATCCTGCCATTAACTTTCCAAGATCGTGGGCATTAAAGGCTTTAAACAACATGCTATCAAGATGGGCAATAGTATCGTATAATTCTTTTGATACTGTAGGAATTTTAGAATCCGGTTCTTTGTGATCATAGCTCAATATCCGCGAAATTTTCCACTCCCCATTTTCGCGCTTCCATATATGAGCAAATTTTGCTACTCCAGATTGTTTTTCCGGTTGTCCGTTTTCAGTTATGTAAAAACGATGCTCTCCTATTTGAATAGCACCATAATTATTGATTGCACAAACTCTTAAACTTCCTTTTACAAGTTTCCTTCTTAATTTCCAGTTTTTCTCTCCACAAAAATTGCTTTTTAATTGCTCTGTAAAAACTTTTCTAGATTTGGTAAGCCCGCCTTTGTCATGATAGAATTCAAGATCTTCAGTAAAAAAACTTTGAACTTTATCTGGATTGCATGTATAAACTATAGAAAACAAAGCACTATCTAATTCGGCAAGCTTATCATATAACTCCTTAGATGCGGGTTTATGAGAAGTTTGAGCATCTGCACCGATTGCCAAGAGCAGAGAAATAAATAATACGACGATTGTTGCTGACTTCTTCATAAACCCGATTAAAATGCTTCTGCTATTTAGTTTGCACCTACACGGCTTTGCTCATCATTAGCGCTGCCATTGGATCTTTTTCTTTGATTAATTTTTCCTTTACTAAAGCGGTAAGTAAATCCAATATTAATTACGCGGCTGTCATTACGCTCTTGGAAAGCCGCATCAACATTACTGTACTTACTTTCTCCTCTGAAATGCTGGGTTTTAAAAACATCTCTTAGATTTAAACGGATGGTACCATTATTTTTCATGATTTGTTTGCTCAATCCTACCGACATCATTCCAAAAGGTTTTGCATGAATAACACCTTCAATACCTTGCGTCCTGAAGAAGCCGCTTATCTCTCCGCTAAATGTTTTTGAAAATTGAAATTGTTGTGAACCATTCAACATTAAGGTAGTAGCATCAATGGTCACAAATTCATTATTCACGATTCCTTCAAATTTGTTATTAAATACGTTTACATAAAGATTGTTCTTCCACCATTTGGTGATAGGGTTAGAAGTGTTTACAGCAATACCAAACTGTCTCTGCTTGGCAATATTCGCCCGCTTAACAAAAGTTTCATTCGTAGCCTCATTTTGTTCTATTACATTCTGAATTATATCTGTTGTGCGGCTGTAGTTTAAAGTTGTTGTAAGAAAACCCTTGTACGTATGGCTTAATTCAATATTATGGCTGAACTGAGGTTTGAGGTTTGGGTTACCTTTTTGAAAAGTATATCTATCTAAAAAATTAATGAATGGGTTCAAGCTTTGATAATCAGGACGGCGAATTCTTCGTCCATAGTTCAATACAAAGCTGTTGTTTTTATTTTTAGTGTATTGCAAGTAAGCTGTTGGAAAAAGCTGAGTATAATGTCTGTCAAATTTTTCACCTGTAGTTGTTTGGTTTCCCTTTGCATTGGTATTTTCAAGCCTTAATCCCACTTGTGCACCCCATTTTTTATTGATCGGTTTATTAAGGTTTACATAAGCAGCATTGATATTCTCTTCATAAATAAAATGATTGCTGCGATTAAAATCATGTACAATGGCACCATATTGAACACTATCATAGTTCGCGTCATTGTCCGTTTTTACATAGCTGCTTTTTAAGCCCGCCTCAAACCTTGCTCCTTTTTTCAACGGCTGCAGGTAATCAATTCTGCCGCTATATATTTTTATATTTTGCGGCAACAAGCCCAATAAGGTATCCGATTTGTCAGTTGAATTACCTAGCCCGTCAAAATAGGAATTGATCATGGAAGTATGATTCTTGGAATCATACGTGATATAGTCAAGGTCAGCGGTTAATTCTTTTCCAGAGGTATCTAAAAGCTGGCGGAAATTTAAATTTGTGCTGAAATTTTTCCAATCCTGTTTCCCTTCTGAAATGGCTCTCGTCTGACTACTCGTTGATCCCTGCGTTTGAAAAATATCAGTGATATTTCGATTGATATTACTTCGATCGCTTGAAAACCCTGTGAGTACGAATCCAAATGTTGTTTTCTTGCTCGCAAAATAATCTAATCCAAGTTTGCCATTGAATGAATTGTTCTCATTCTTCATTCTTGCAATCTGATCAAAATTTGATTTTACTTCCTTAGTATTTATATCGCGAAAATTCCTTTGAATAGTAAGAACATTATAATTCGTGTTATAGTTGTGGCTAACATTTGTGAAAACATTGACTTTGTTCACACGATAATTCAAATTCAAACCTTCATTGAATCTTGGATAAAAGCCCTGGCCATATCCGAGATTCGCTGAGCCATTATAACCAAGCTGCCTGTTCTTTTTTGTTTTAATATTGATGATTCCAGCATTGCCAGCCGCATCATATTTAGCAGGTGGATTTGTCATGATCTCAATTTGATCAAGCTGGTTGGCATTCATACTGCGAAGCATATTGGCAAGATCAAGGCCTCCTAGCTGCGTGGGACGTCCGTCAATCAAGATCATCACTCCTTCTTTTCCTTTCAAGCTAATGTTGCCGTCTTTATCAACAGAAATGCCGGGGGATTTTTCCAGAACTTCTAAAGCACTGCTCCCAACATTTGTGATAGATGCTTCAACATTTATTATGGTGCGGTCAATTTTTTGCTCCACCAAAGGTCTTTTTGCCGTAACCGTAACGGCACTTAAAGATTTTGTTTGCGGAATTAATTCAATGGTCTTTAAGACAACAGCATTTTTTTCCTCTGTTATTTCAAAAGCTTCCGAATATCCTTTTTGATGACCTGTGGCCGAAACTGAAACGAGGTATTTCCCCTGAGGTACCTTCTCAAATTCAAACTTTCCATTTTTATCAGCTACTGAGATTTTAGCAACTGAAGAATCCTTTGATCTTAATAAGGTAATGGTTGATGACTCAATGGTTTTCTGATTACCATCAATTACAGTTCCGCTAACTCTAGCCTGCCCCGACGATTTACCGGATTGTGCAGTTTTTTCTTGAGCAAAACTGGTTATGGATAAGAAAATGGGGACTGTCAGCAAGGTCAATATCTTTCTCATTTCAATTGATTTATGTGTGATAGTACTTGTTTTTAAATATTACAGTTCAAACTTAGGTACTTTGCATTGCATAGAACATTGTTTTCTATTGAACGGTAATATTTATTGATGATTGGTTGATTCATGACAATTATCTGACGCTAGGCCTTAATTCTGGTTACAGCTTTTTGAAGCTTTGTGATGAATGGTAACAAAAAGTATTGCGGTGATGACCGATTTAAGAAGGCGAACTTAGATTATAGCCCAAACTCTGTGCGGAAGATATCAGAATAAGTGCGGCCCGAAGTAAGTCGGGTGGCTGCTTTATCGTCCATAATAAATAAATAGCGACCACTAAAATGGCGGTGCATTTCCCTGATCTTTTCTTTATTTATAATATAGGATCGATGAATGCGGCAAAACGGGGCTGGTAATTTTTCAGCAAGAGCTGTAAGAGATTGATCCGTCAAATATTTCTGACCGTCGATAGTATATACATAAACATATTTGTCTTCAGCTTCTAAATAGGCAATATTTTCATAACGCACAAGAATAATCCTGTCACCCGTTTTAATGGCTAGCGCAGTAGCTTTTTTAGGAGCTTGGAATTGACGGATGATCTCCTGCAATCCATTTATATTAATAGAATGATTAAGCTGGCCAAATCGTTTTAATTTTTCGATGCTCTGCTGAAGCCTTTGTTCTTTTATTGGTTTAAGAAGATAATCAATAGAAAAATTTTCAAAAGCCTTTATTGCGTATTGTTCGTAGGCTGTTGTAAAAATAATATTTGGTTTTTCCTGTAATTGTTCTATCACTTCAAATCCTGTTAGATCGGGCATTTGAATATCAAGAAAAATAAGATCTGGCTTTAATTCTTCTATCTTCTCAATAGCTTCTTTTCCCGTAGCAGCTTCAGCAATCACTTCCACTACATCTTTATGATCCTGCAGAAGATTTTTCATCAACCTTCTGGCAGCAGGTTCATCGTCAATTACGATGGCTTTAAACAGCTGGTTCATTTTTTATCAATTTATGAATATGAATAGAAACATTTTTTTGCGGCTGATTGCTAAAATGAATTTCATAGTCACCGGGGAATAACAAATCAAGCTTATCGTAAATACTTTTGACGCCGTAGCCGGGTATCAATTCATCAGGAAATGCCGGTCCGTTATCACTTACAGTGATCTGCAATCCCTTGCTGCCATTGTTTACCTTAATATTGATCTCCGTCATTTTACCTGTTGCTTTTAATCCATGTTTTACCGCATTTTCTACTACGGGCTGAAGTATAAATCGAGGAATGAGGTAATGGTTTACATCATCGGCTAAAACAATAGAATAATTTAGTTGATCCTCGAATCTTATTTTTTCGATTTCCAGATATACTTCAGTCATTTCAACTTCCTCTTTAACCGTTGAATAATTATGATCGCTGTAATTAATGCTGTATCGGAAAAGATCAGCTAGCGCCACTGTCATCTTTCTTGCCTTCTTTCCGTCAGTAATAGAAAGATCAGCAATAGAATTTAAAGCGTTGTACAAAAAATGGGGATTAATCTTTGAATGAAGTGCTTCCAACTCAGCTTTTGTCTTCAGTGCCATTAGCTTGGTGACTTCTAACTCTTTTTCATTCAGCTTTCGTTTTCGATCCAATTCTACATAATTAATAGCAGTATATACTAAACCGGTACAAACTGAATTAAAGTAAGCGTACAAT
Organism: Chitinophagaceae bacterium; assembly: GCA_036005185.1. Lineage (GTDB taxonomy): Bacteria > Bacteroidota > Bacteroidia > Chitinophagales > Chitinophagaceae > VBAU01. The sequence continues at coordinate 228,310 of DASYQS010000038.1, forward strand.
AAGGAAGAATGAAGTTTGGCGAAACTCATGCCATTGTCCACATAATTGACAGCGGTATAAATAAAGATCGCTGAGACAACAATGGATAGAATGATAATAGCATGATGCTTTATGAAAGACATTCCTTTAACAGTAGGAATTCTGGCAATTAGCCAGACGATGTTATAAACAAAAACGATAATGATGACTAACTTAAGGAGCTCTTTCAAAATAATGTTAACTGCACCTTTGGCAGAAACTTTGGCAAAAAGCTCTGGCGATTGAAGCACTAGAAAAGCAAACATAAACACTACTGCGACTGACAACACGGAAAGATTTCTTCGCAACCATGGTATTCTAACACTTGTAAAAAGTCTTTTATAAAAAGATAGTAACAATATGGCTAGCGCCAATAAAATTGTGGCTGATAAGATCAACAAAACCTGTACAAATGCTGAATGCGGCATAGTCGAAGGGCAAGATATAAAATCAAACAGTAAAATCGCTTGATGGTTCGCAAACAGCTCTATTTAAGGAGTGAACTGATTATATTGCAGCAAATTTTCTCATGGTAATTGACTATAGATCGGATACGGTTACTAAACCTACTCAGGGAATGATGCAAGCCATGGCTACAGCTAAAGTAGGTGATGATGTTTTTGGTGAAGATCCTTCGATAAACGAATTGGAAGCTTTAACTGCAAATATGTTTGGGATGGAAACTGCGTTGTTTTGTCCTTCCGGAACAATGACGAATCAAATAGCCATTAAATGTCACACACAGCCTGGCGATGAAGTGATCTGTGATGAAAACGCTCATGTGTATCAATATGAAGGCGGTGGAATTGCGTTTAATTCCGGAGCATCGGTAAAGCTTTTATCGGGAAATAGGGGCAGGATAACTGCGAAACAGGTTAAAGCAGTCGTTAATCCGGACGACAGCCATAGAGCCCATACAAGCTTAGTTTGTCTCGAGAATACTTCGAATCGTGGAGGAGGAAGTTGTTATGACTTTGAGGAAATAAAGCAAATTCGGGAAGTGTGCACAGAAAATAATTTAAAATTTCATCTTGATGGTGCAAGGTTGTTTAACGCATTGGTTGAAAAAAATGAAACACCAAAACAATATGGTGAAATTTTCGATAGCATCTCCATTTGCTTAAGCAAAAGTCTCGGCTGTCCCGTAGGCAGCTTATTGATCGGTAAAAAAGATTTTATAAAAAAAGCAAGAAGAGTAAGAAAGGTTTTTGGTGGGGGCATGAGGCAGGCAGGGTATTTGGCTGCGGCAGGAATTTATGCTTTGCAAAATCATATTGAGAGATTGAAAGATGATCATAAGCATGCCAAGCAAATTGCCGGCGCAATCCAGCAAAAGAATTTTGTAAAAATGATTTTGCCTGTTGAAACCAATATCATCATTTTTGAGCTGGATGATTCAATCACGGCTCCGGCCCTGGTTCAAAAAATAAAAGAAAAAAGTATGTTAGGCTATGCCATTGCACCTAATCGTGTAAGACTGGTTATACATTTGGATATAACAAAAGAAATGGTGGCACAAACAATTGACATCATAAATAAGCTCTGAGCTAAATATAATTCACATGTTCCCCAAAATAAATCCCGCTGAAACCCATGCATGGTCACAATTGAGGCAGCACTACGAAGAAATGAAACATGCCAGCATGAAAAAAATGTTTCAAGAAGATGTTGATCGATTTACAAAATTTTCGACAAGCATTGAAAATATCATTTTTGATTATTCAAAAAATATCATTACTGAAAAAACGATAGAGCTATTGCTTCAATTGGCTGAAGAATGTAAAGTAAAAGATGCAATTGAAGCCATGTATAATGGAGATAAGATCAATGAAACAGAAAACAGATCAGTATTGCATGTTGCATTAAGAAATTTTTCGAAACAGCCCGTTTATTCGGAAGGAAAAGATGTAATGCCTCAAGTGAAAAAAGTTTTGAGGCAAATGAAAAATTTTTGCGATCAGGTACATACTGGTGAATGGAGAGGCTATTCGGGAAAAAGGATAAGATACATTGTTAACATTGGAATTGGCGGAAGTGATCTGGGACCCTTAATGGTGACAGAGGCTTTGAAGCCTTATTGGGTTGAGGACATTCAAACCTATTTCGTCTCGAACGTGGATGGAACACATATTGCAGAAACTCTGAAAAAACTAAAACCTGAACGGACTCTTTTTCTGATCGCCTCGAAAACCTTTACTACGCAGGAAACAATGACCAATGCTTATACGGCAAGGGAATGGTTCTTGAAAAAAGCAAAAGATGAAAAACATATTGCCAAACATTTTGCGGCTCTTTCAACAAATGAAAAAGAAGTAGTAAAATTTGGAATTGACAAAAAGAACATGTTTGAGTTTTGGGATTGGGTTGGTGGACGCTATTCACTTTGGAGCGCAATTGGTTTATCGATTGCCCTTACAATCGGGTACAAAAATTTTGAACAGTTACTGAAAGGCGGGCATGAAACAGATAAATATTTCAGAATAACTCCGTTTAAAAAGAATATTCCCGTGGTTATGGCGTTGGTCGGACTTTGGTACACCAATTTTTTCGGATCGCAAACAGAAGCCATTCTTCCATATGATCAATACATGCATAGGTTTGCCGCTTATTTTCAGCAAGGCAATATGGAAAGCAATGGAAAAAGTGTGAGCCGCAAGGGTGAGCTTGTTGAATATGCAACGGGCCCAATTATTTGGGGAGAGCCTGGTACAAATGGGCAACATGCATTTTACCAGCTTATTCATCAGGGAACTGTTTTAATTCCTTGCGATTTTATAGCCCCCGCTCAAACTCATAATCCGATTGGCGATCATCATCAAAAATTGCTCTCGAATTTTTTTGCACAAACCGAAGCATTGATGAATGGCAAAACCGACGAAGAAGCCCAAAAGGAGCTGGAAAAGGCTGGTTTAAATGCTGAGGAGATTGCAAAGCTTTTGCCTTTTAAAATATTTGCAGGGAACAAACCCACTAATTCCATTCTTATAAAAAAGATCACTCCATTTACTTTAGGTAAATTGATTGCCTTGTACGAGCATAAAATTTTTGTTCAGGGTATTATCTGGAATATTTTCAGCTTTGATCAATGGGGGGTTGAATTAGGAAAACAATTGGCCAATAAAATTTTACCTGAACTAAAGGGAGATGAAAAGGTAGAAGGTCATGATAGCTCAACAAATGGATTAATTAATCTTTATAAGCAAATGAGAAAATTGAAGTAAATTCATCAAGCCATTGAAACATTGCTTATGAAACAGTTAATTGTTTCGATTTTGTTTTCCGTATTTGTTTTAAAATTATCTGTTCAGCAGCCGAAAATTGGAATTGACCCGAAAGTAAATTTAAATATCGTTCACTTGTTATCCCAAGCGACTCAATAAGTAAATTAATTGCAAAAACAAATTACTCCTCATCGTTTCCATTTCCACAAGCACAATTCTCTCATACATTAAAAAACGGTGATAAAGTTTATTTGCTATTCCAAGATCACATGCCATGCGTGGTAACTAATATGATTCAATACAATTATAATATGCCTGTTCAAAAGGGAAAAATAACCGGAACTATTCCAAATGCTTCACCACCTCAGGAAATTATTCCTAAAAAATAATAAAGGAAATAAAATATCTATTCTTTTATCAACTTGTGACTGAATAATTGGCCATCCACATTCGCTCGTAACAAATAAGCTCCTCTTGATAAATTAATCTTTGAAAAATCAAGTGTTAACTCGGTTAAACGTTCAAATTCTCCGTGATACATTTTTACACCTGATAAACTGATTAGATCAAATTGAACTCTTTGTTGGGGCGTTTTAGCTAGCTGTACTTTAGTAAACGTTTTGAAAGGATTACCAATAACTCTAACATTCTGTAGTGTATTGGGATTTCTTACAACAATTGTTTGAGCATAAATAAACTTTCCATCGATGTCAACCATTTTCAATCGGTAATAATTAAATTCTGACAGAGTTCCTTGGTCAAGATAGCTGTATTGTTGTAAAGAATTACTATTCCCTGCTGCTGTGATCTTAGCTATTTTTTGAAAGTTTGCTCCATCATAAGATTTTTCCAATTCAAAATGGCTGCTATTGAATTCATACGAAGTGTTCCACTCAAGTAAAATATTATTCTGGTACAAACGACCATTAAAATTGAGTAAAGAGACAGGCAAAGGTCCGGTGAGTAAAAGAGTAGTAAATATGCCCCGCCCATGCGTTGCAGCCGCAACTAATTTATCGGAATTTCTGAGAACCAATTGATCAACTCTCACATTTGCCAATCCAATATTGTTTGCAGCCCAAACGGTAGATATTCCATTGCTGCTGCTGGTTGTCCATACTCCTAATTCGGTTGCCAGCATAATTCCCCCAATTGATGCTGTTGAAGTAGTTCTTGCTGAATAACCGCTAGGGATAAAAATAGCCCAACGTATGGGCATATCGGGAAGATTAACGCCATTGTTATCGAGCGAACTCCAGTTCACTCCCCCATCAGTGCTTTCCCAAATACTCGCTACACCGTAGTTCGATACAGTCAACACCATGTGGTTGGAATTACCTTTTTCAATATCAATACTTGAGATATAGGCTCCTGCAGACAAGGATGGTCCTGTAAAGATGGTTGCAGCAGGCTGGCTTGAAGGTGGACCTGATGTTGGGCCATTTGCCCTAATGACTTTCAAAAGTCTTGGAGTGACATTCGCTGATGCATTTTCCGAAACAGAGCATCCTAACCAAATTGTTGTTTCATCATTAGGATCTACTTTTACACAACTCACTTGACGGTTAGCGCCCATTTCAGTACTTAGATTCACCGTTGTTTGAGATGCGCTTCCTGATTCAACATTAAAAACTCTTCTGTATAATCCATCCCCATCTCCTGAGTATAATACATCAATTGTATCGGCATAATCTGCCACACTCACAAAACGTCCGCTGCCATTTCCCGCTGTTCCAATAAAGGTGCTGCCACTGCTACGATAAATATTAAAATAACCACCGGGGTTAGATGTGATCCATACTGTGCTATTCGTTTTGTCAATAAAACAAAATCCACCATCACCACCCGTAACTGAGGAAACAGAATTAATTCCTAAAGAGTTGAAGAGGTGTGAACCATTATCCTGCGCTCCGGCAAGCATTGTGTTACTACCTGAAGATGCAGCTACTGCCACTCCGTAATATTGCGTAACATTATAGCCATTATTTTTGTTTACAAAACTTGCACCACCATCGCTGCTGTAATAAATTCCTCCATCATTACAAATAATTATTTCGCTGCTATTTAAAAACTGTATTTCATGAATATCAGCATGAATAATAGGCGCTGAGCTACAACTACCGGCTATCCATCTCGTGGCTTGCGTCCAACTGCTGCCAGAATTTGCTGATTTCATGACTACAACACCTCCGGCCAAAACAGTTGCGTCATCGTTAGGATTAACACCTAAGATTAGATCATACCAGGCCTGACCTCTGGAAAAATCAGTGGTGGTTGTATTGATATCACACCAGTTTGGTGAGGTAAGTGTAGTCCAACTCGCTCCGCTATTATCTGAACGGAATAAATTACCAATGCCACCTCCTGCTCCAGCAGGTGTTATGCTATCTTGAGACATTGCATAAAGGCGAGAACTATTATTTGGACAAACCGCCAATTCAACTCGCCCATCTTTATTTGTAATGATTGAGGCTGGGGTTATATCTGTCCATGATCCGCTTACTCCTGTGTTTACTCCATTTGCGGCTGAGCGGAAGATATGACCGGTGGTGAATATACCCAGTGTTGCATACATGTCACCATTAATTGATCTTTCAAGATCGGCACCTCTTGGTATTGCAGTAGGAATTGGATCAATTACTACCTGCGTCCAACTTGTACCATTGTCGATTGACCGTATAATACCACGAAGGCTTGCAACGGTTGAACGGGTAGCAGCATATATATAACCATTATCATCAAATTCCAAGTCATTAACATAGCTAATATTCGTTGTAGAAGAAAGCTGGGCCCAAGTTGTACCGCCATCTGTACTTTTCCAAACTCCTAAACCATTGATAGCGTCAAAATTTCCAAAACCTTCGCCTGTACCGAAATACATTTCTAAGGCATCGACAGGACTTTGCTTGATACAGGTAATGGCAATATCTGAAAAGAAATCATTGACTGCTGTCCATATTGGAGTGACTGATTTAAAATTTATAGTCTTCCATAACCCACCTCCTACCCCTGCGGCAAAAACAGTATTGCCTGTTGCATCACTTCTATCAACGAGTAATGCTCTAGTTCGTCCTCCAACATTGTTCGGCCCCCTCTCCTGCCAATTTAATGAAGCTGTATTCATCGTTCTTGCCGATGTCAATTCGATGTCTTCCATTCTGCGTTTTGCCGTAATAATTCTTTCAGTTGGAACACTGTTTAGAGCCGGATCCCTCGCCATTAGAAATTCATGAAGCCATGCTTTTTGCATTCCATCCTCATGTTCGTTTTCCTCATTTATTGAACGGACCAAAGAATTTGAGTGAATGTCTTTTTGCTTTAAAATAAAAAAGCCAAGAAAAATTAAAATGAGAAGGCTAATTGAAAAGAAATGTAAAGATCTTTTCATAGTGATATTGTTGGTTTTTTAAAGGATTGGTTTTAACTGACAAATTAATAAAAACACTCAACACCTAAAATAGGTGACAAATAAAAACTTGCACTCAGTTAGTTATCAAAGAATTACTTAATTATTTAAACCTGCTTTCTCACAATAAAAACGTTTGGAACGCCTTTTTATTCTTTGTGGTCGAGGCAATAAAAAAGCCCCATCCTTGGGGCTTCAATCACGTTAAAAGCAATCGACTACCATTTATCAACCTCTTCTTGTGAAGATGGAGCATTATTTTCTGCGGGAGCTGGTGTTTCAACCTCCACTTCTGTTTCTGCTGTAATTGTCTCGGCAACACCTTGTTCAGCTGGCACTTCATCATGGTTGTAAGCGTCAAAATTGAAATCAGGCATTAATTCTGTTTTTACATAATCAACAGCCTCACCAAGTGCTTTAATGAATTTGTTGAAATCTTCTTTGTAAAGAAAGATCTTGTGCCTGTCATAGCCGTTATCATTAAAACGTTTACGGCTTTCTGTAATGGTCAAGTAGTAATCGTTAGCCCTGGTTGCTTTTACATCAAAAAAATAAGTTCTTCTTTTACCAGCACGAATTCGCTTGCTGTAAATGCTTTCCATTTTCTTTTCATTGTTATCGTACGCCACAGTTGTAAATTTTTACAGTTAAAAATCTTGGTTTTAAAGTGTACAAATATAATTATGTTTTTGAAACAGCCAAATCCTATATAATAGACAATTGGCAATGGTCGAAAGACAAGGCGAACACTTATTCGTCTATTGTCAATTGTTCATTGTTCCCTCGTCCTGTTCCTGTTGACGGGCATAAAGCGTAGCGTAAAAACCATTCCGGGCGAGCAATTCTTCGTGAGTCCCTTGCTCTACAATTTCGCCCTCGTCCAACACAACTATTTTGTCAAAATGGAAAAGTGAAAAAATACGATGGGTAATGATTATCGCGGTTTTATCTTTCAAATAGTCATAAAGATTACCTATAATTTCCTTTTCAGTGCTTGCATCCACGGCGCTCAGGCAATCGTCAAAAATAACCAGGTTAGGCTTTTTGATCAGGGCCCGTGCAATGGATATTCGTTGTTTCTGACCTCCGCTTAGTGTAACTCCCCTCTCTCCTATCATGGTTTCATATTTTTGAGAAAATCCCTCAATTTCTTTGTCAACGCTGGCTTGTGTGGCTGCCTTCAAAGCCTCACCCTCTTTTTCATTTTTTAACCCAAATCGAATATTGTTATTAACAGTATCACTAAAAAGAAAAACATCCTGTGGCACATAGCTGATCTGTTCTCTCGTATCTCTCAGATCAAGCTCTTGTATATTCATGCCATCTAATTCTATCTTACCATTAGTTACATCATACATTCGTAACAGCAATTGTGCAATGGTTGATTTACCACTCCCCGTTCGACCAATGATGGCAATTTTATTTCCTTTTTTTATTTCGAGATTAAAATTTTTCAACGCTTCAATGCCAGTATGCGGATAAATAAAATCAACATTTTTGAAACTGATATTTCCCTGTAAAAGATTTTTTTTCGGAGTAAGATCATTCGTGATCTCTGGCTTCGTTTCAAGAAATTCATTTAATCTTTTTTGCGATGCAGCTGCCCGTTGGATCATGCTGGCCGTCCAACCAATAGCAAATACAGGGAAAGTCAGCATGTTAATATAGATCACAAACTCAATAATGAGCGGAAGTGTTGTTTTTACAGGATTATAAATGTGATGTATGCCACCGATCATGATAGTAAGCAAAGTGCTAAGTCCGATCAACAAAGTCATCGAGGGGAAATAGATCGCTTCTATTTTTGCCAGGCCAATAGCATTGTTTTTATATTCCTCACTATTTCTTTTAAAAAAGCCAAGCATTGCTTTTTCTTGTACAAATGATTTGATTACCCTTATTCCAGAATAAGATTCTTGAGCATTAGTAGTAAGATTCGCGAGCAGAGCTTGTATATGCTCACTCTTTTTATTGATAACCGTGTTGACATAATAAATTGTTATGGCCAAAATAGGGAGAGGGGTTAATACATATAATGTTAATTCCGCGTCTCTACGAAACATAAAATATAAGCTGAAAGAGATCACCGCTACAAGGTTAACCAAGTACATGATAGCCGGCCCGGTAAACATTCTTACACGACTTACGTCTTCAGCGATCCGGCTCATCAGATCTCCCGTGCTATGAGTTTTGTAAAATGCGGTATCTAATTGCTGGTAATGCTGAAACACCTCGTTTTTCTGATCATACTCTATGTGCCTGCTCATCACAATAATAGTTTGCCTCATCAGAAACATAAAAAATCCGCGAAGTAATGCCAATACAAGAATGGTAATGCCGGAAATAGCAACCACATTGGCTCCTTTTAAACCATTTACCCAAATAATAAATTTTTGAACCAATACATCGTAATTAGGCGGGATCGTTTTTTGTTTTATGCCCTGCAATTGCTGCTGAACAAAATCAATCACAAAACCTGTAACCTGGGGAGACAAAACACCAAAGTAGTTAGAGATAATGATGAAAAGAATGCCAATGCCCAATCGAACTCTGTACCTCCAGAAATATTTGTTTAATGCTTTGAGGTGTTTCAACTTTTTTCTGCGAAGTTATGGGTTTGGGGAAAGGTGAAAATGGTTTAAAGAATGAAAAGTTAAACGGAGTTTCTTGATCCTAAATTATTACTGTGATTAGCGGGCACAAGGGGAAGCCTTTCGAACTTATTTGTAGAAGAGTTATTAAGAACCAATGACTTTCTAATAAATTATAATTATTCTTTCGTAATCCCCTTCTGCTAAATTGATAACTTCGGTTTGCCGGCCGCCAAGGTTCACAAATCACGTTGAGAAGGTTGTATTTGTGAACTGTTTTCCTGCTATTTCGTAAATACAGGCGTTGGTGGCAAGCCTATCTGACACTTCACTATTAATAAACAAACTTTACAAATACAGACCGCTGTCAGATTTTTTATTTAAGGAACTCTATTACCAAGAACTATATTTTGCTTCATACGAGGAACTCAATGACCCAGAATTGAATTTACTCCAGAGAAAGAGGAGTATGTAGGGGTATTTATTGTATTTCATTTTTAAAACAGCAATTACTCTTTTAATCAGTGATTCTCCATCAGAATTCTTTGGCACAACCGTAATCTCTATACTTCAGGGCGAAACTAATCGGCGGCGTTCACTCCGCCACTCAATGCCCTATCCCTCTATCTCCTTGATAATTGTCGTTTGTTGTTGCTTCATAAGGGCAATCATGCTCCGTACATTTTGAATCGCCCGTTCTGCGATTTCTATTTGTTCAGAATCTCTGAATGAATGATGACAAAGGATCGCCATCCTTTTATCACCGGGCTGAATTTCTATTCAGCCCTTTTTTTGACTGCGTGGCTAAAATCGTATATTCGGTTATCTCACAAGAAGGTAACAGCTCACATTGCAAATAATGGACATTGCCTTGATACTTCAAAATGTTGGCAAGCATATTCAGCTCAGCAAAACTGAAGCAGACTATTTTGTCTCTTTGCTTCAGCGCAGGACACTCAAACGGAAAGAGTACCTGCTTAAAGAAGGTGATGTATGTAAAACAGAAAATTTTATTACTAAAGGTTGTTTGAGAACTTACACAATAGACGAAAATGGATTCGAACACACAATCATGTTCGCCATTGAGGACTGGTGGATAGGAGACCTTTATGGTTTTTGGACACAAACTCCCTCAACCCATTTTATTGAGGCTTTGGAGAATTCTGAACTTTTACAAATTTCAAAACCCAACCTTGACAAACTTTTTGAAACGGTACCCAAGTTTGAACGCTTTTACCGGATAGTTTTTCAAAATGCATTGATAGCAGAACGTCAGCGCATCAATCAAAACCTTTCTTTCACCGCAGAACAACGCTACCTGAATTTTATCGAAAAGTATCCCAAAATGGAACAACGCATTTCTCAAAAGCATATAGCTACATTTCTCGGTATTACTCCCGAATTTTTAAGCATGATTAGAAATAAAATTGCAAAGGGCTGATTTCTTAAATTAGTTTATTTGGTGATTGCGGTGTCTGTATGTGCTTTGTAGCATGAAAAAGAAATCAGCTTTGCTATTTTCATTTACCCTGTTTATATTCTCCAAATCAATAACGGCGCAGGTTACACAGCTTGAATTAACGATGGGATTTTATAAAAGCGACTTTAGCTCATTTACCATTAAATCCCTGGATGACAAAAATAAGTTCTCTATATCGACACTTGCATTCTTTCAAAAATTCTATCGTAAAGAAGATTTTCTATTTGACGAAACGGGCGTGCAGACTTCTGTCTATTGGAATTTTACGAAAAATCTAAATGTTGGTCCCTCACTTTATTATAACAGCGTTTCCGGTCTTTCTGAAAAACTTTCATTTCTCATTTTTATAAGTGGAAGCCACCTCGTATTTGCTGCTATTCCTGCCATCTTTCATACTGAAAATGATGGCAGTATAAATGGTGGCTTATTTTTTCAGTTACAATATATGAAGCGCATAAAACGTGAGTGGAACTTTTGGGTGAACACGCAAATACTTACTGAGTGGAATAGATTTTCAACTCATTCGCGGAGTTTCCAGCAGGTAAGAATTGGTGTTGCTTATAAAAATAACCAATTTGGCGCGGCTGCAGATCTCGATGCGTATGGGCATACACAAATTTGGAAAAAATCTATAGGAATATTTGTGCGAAAGGTCTTCCCGGAAAAATGATTTCTTAAACTATTTTATTTTTTAGCAGAGGCGGCGCTCTCAACTTTACAGGATCAAATAATCAAACAATTAACATTATAAGATATGAAAAATGTATTACTGTTTGCGGCAAGCAACAACCCGGAATCAATTAATGGCAAGCTCATCAACTACACAGCCGGTTTATTTAAAAAGCATAAAACTAATGTTCTTCGGCTACAAGATTATCCTCTTCCCGTCTACTCGCCTGTAACTGAAGCGGAGCAAGGCATTCCAAAAAATGCTATGTTGTTTAAGGATCAAATTCTGCGCCACGACGCTTTTGTCATTTCAGTTGCCGAACATAACCGTTCTGTAACATCGGCATTTAAAAATACATTGGATTGGCTTTCCCGAACCGATAAAGACTACAGTAACCTGTTGTCGGGAAAAACAATTTTACTTATCAGCACTTCTCCTTCGCCGGGGGGTGCACGAACTGCGTTGGCAAATGCTGAAACTATGTTGAGAGCATTCGGAGCGACCCTTTTTACCGGCACTATTTCTTTAGTAAACTATTTCGAAAATGTTTCATTCACCAGCTCCGGAATGCAAATTAAAGAAAAAAACTTTTCCGATAACCTGAAAAAATTTGTAGATCAATTAGAAAAATAATTTATCATCCATTAGCGGTCGTCGCGGTATTCTAAAAACAAAACGAAATGAAAAATAAAATCTTCAACACAAACAACGACTGGACAGGTTTAGTAACCCGTCTTTCAATTGGTTTAATCTTATTCCCTCATGGTGCTCAACAAATGTTGGGCATATTTGGTGGTTATGGTTTTAGCGGCACAATGGGTTTTTTAACAGACATATTGCACCTGCCCTGGCTCATTGCCTTCCTGGTTATTACTATTGAATTTTTTGGCTCTATCTCCCTGGTTACTGGCTTTGCCTCGCGACTCTGGTCCATAGCTATAGTTGTGATTTTTATCGGAACAATTTTTACAGCACATATTGGTAACGGTTTTTTTATGAACTGGTATGGTACTCAAAAAGGGGAAGGATTTGAATATGCTTTGCTGGTTATCGGATTATCAATTGCAACACTGATAAATGGAAGCGGTAAATATTCTATTGACAATATCATATTTGAAGGCTAAAAGCCTCAATAAAAACTCTTTAAAAACTTAATCGTAGCCACTCAAACAAAAATTGGCAGATAAAACCCCAGAAGCATATGCAACCAAAAATTGTGTTTTGCTTTTAAATTCGGTTAACGCTCGGGATTTCTTTTCAATACTCTCATCGTTCTTTGCGGAAAAGTAAAATAAAACACTTGCGGAGAGAGAGGGATTTGAACCCTACATCAATCTTGTTTGGAAATCAATATTTTAAAGAATTTTAAAATTACCGACTCATAAATTGCTCATTACATTTCTAACCATCAGGTAACGCAAATCTTAATACAAACCTAGCATTTTTAGTCTTACTTCTTGTCAGCTCTTAATTTTTCAATAGCCGCACTTTTTCTTCGGGAATTAAAATTACCGTATGCATCTGTGATTCCTATTTCTTTTACAATTGCTTCTGCTACTTTTTGATTATCTTCTGTGAGCATGATCATTTTGCAAATCAACAATTAAATGACTGTTCAAGAATACTACAAGCATCGCCGTTCATTGCAGTAACCTGGCTTCATTAACCCTATAGTCGATCTAAAAAATTAAACAGAATTGCCGAACTTACAAGTGAGAATCTCCACCACAAAACAGCAAATTGGAAGCCTGGAGATTGTTCCCTGTACTTTAACTTCCTGTTCATGAAATGAAATATTATGCAACTATATTCATGATGTTCCTGGTTTATTACTTGCAGGCACAGCATATCAACCTGAAGAAATATACTATCGAAGATGGATTGGTGAACAATGATATTCTCAACATTTACCAGGACAGCCGGGGATTTATGTGGCTATGCACCCGTGGTGGGCTTAGCCGCTAGCAAACCGATCGCTTACAGCTTCATGGTAAATGCGCCTTTCTGGCAAAAGGCCTGGTTTATTGTATTAATAGTAGTGGTCATCGGGCTATTGGCTTATGCGTTCTATCGTTACCGCATGCAGCAGTTGATCGGCCTGCAAAAAGTACGCAGCCGCATTGCTACCGATCTCCATGATGAAATAGGTTCTAATCTTACTAACATCAGCATCCTGACTAATCTCGGCAAAAAAAATTTATCGGAACCTGCGAAAGCCAATGATTTTTTAAAACGCATTTCAGAAGAAGTGTCTTCTTCATCACAAGCCCTTGATGATATTATCTGGAGTGTAAATAGCAGCCATGATACAATGGAACAAATAGTGGCCAGGATGCGACGTTATGCGGCAGAACTGTTTGATGCAGCTAATATCCGGTATGAACTTCAACTCGACCCGGTATTTGAAGAAAAAAAATTAGCTATGGAACAACGCAGGGATATTTACCTGTTGTTCAAAGAATCCGTCAACAATATTTCAAAGCATGCAGGTGCCAGAGAAGTTAGTATACAACTGGCTATTGTGCATAACCAATTGCTGCTTCAGGTAAAAGATAATGGAAGAGGCTTTGATGCGGAGAAAGAATTCAATCGTCATGGTCTAAAAGGCATGAAAGAAAGAGTAAACAAATGGGAAGGGAAAATAACCATTGAATCTGCAGAGCAAAAAGGCACTGCCATAGAAATCCGGCTTCCATTGTCAAAGCAGTAAAAATGTATCTAACCCAAAAAGAGGATATAGAAAAGTTGATAATCCTATTAATTTAGCAATATTGCCAACACGAATCATCATATTTGAAGATAACGACCGCCTGCGCCAATCGTTGGCTTTCCTGTTACAATCTGCGCCTGACTACGAAGTGCTGGGAGATTATAACAATTGTAAAGATGCAGTAAACATAACGAAGGTATATGAACCCGATGTCGTGTTAATGGATATTGACATGCCTGGCGAAACAGGCATAAAAGGAGTAAGCATGGTGAAGGAAACGAGACCGCAAACGGCTGTGATCATGTACACTGTGTTTGAGGACGATGAAAAATTGTTTCAATGTCTTTGTGCCGGCGCCAATGGCTACCTGCTGAAAAAAACAGAACCAGAAAAAATATTTGAGGCCATAAGGGAAGTGATGCATGGCGGGGCGCCTATGAGTCCATCTATTTCCAAAAAAGTGATCGAGAGCTTTCAACCGGTTAAGACGCGCCATCAATATCCGCTTACTGAAAGAGAGCTTGAAGTATTACAGTTGCTTACCAAGGGGCATAGTACCAAAGTAATTGCCGACAAGCTGGATATTGCATTTAATACGGTTCGTTCCCATCTGAAAAATATCTATGCCAAGCTGCATGTGAATTGCGGCAAAGAAGCCATTGCCAAAGTACTGGCGGAACATATTAGTTTTTGAAGAAAAACAATTGACCATTGATGGTTAGAATTTTTTGTTTGGTGACAATATTCTTGTGTTTCTATCCGGCATGGCGCAGAATTTGGGTACAGCAGTTGGTCGAACACATCACGATTCAATTTATTGGATGCATGTTAGAACAGACAGTGGCGTAATTCATGCAGCAGTCGCTACCCCAAAAGGAACTGGGCCATTTCCAACTGTAATTATATTGCACGGCACACATGGTTTTGCTCAAGAGTACATCAATATTGCACGTTATCTCGCTGACAGTGGTATTGTAGGAATAGCTGCTTGTTGGTTCGCTGGCAGGAAGGGTGTTGGAGAACGTTTTATCACTCCAATTAATTTCGCTGATGCGCCATCTTTTGTTGATGCGGATGGCTTGGATCGTTTTCGGATTGCTCGCCGAAGCATTGACTCGTTAGTTGTTGCAGTAAGCAAATTATCAGAAGTAAAATTAGGTAGTATAGCGCTGTTTGGACATTCGCGAGGTGGAGGGGCGGCTTTGGATTATGCAGTTACACATCCTGGTAAAGTGCAAGCCCTTGCCTTGAATTCTGCCGGGTATCCTCCCGAAGTGATTCAACGTTCCTCCACATTAGATATACCGATTCTCATTATCCATGGAACCAACGACAATCCGGCTGATGGTGGTTCTTTATTCACGAATATTGCGATGGCAAGAAAATTTCAAGCTGCGTTACAAGCGGCGAAGAAAAATGTTGAAGTAAAGTACTATGAAGGAAGCGGCCATAATGCACTTTTCAGTAATTCTGCCCAGTTTAACGACACAGTTCAGCAGATACTGCAGTTCCTGCGAAAATATTTCCGAAATTAAAATTACTCAGTAAGGTGGGGTTACCGAAAGCCTATTGCGTCCTGACCTCAGTAGGATACTTTCTCATCTGAAAAATATTTATGCGAAGCTGCATGTGAATTGCGGCAAAGAAGCCATTGCCAAAGTAATGGCAAGGCATATCAGTTTTTGATTTTCTTCACCAATATTTTTCATATCCTCCTAAAAGAGGATTGCCCCTATCATTACAATCGCAGAATTTTAAAGGCATTTTTTTAGGTCGTTGTTGTATTACATTGAAGATAATTTATGTCCTAAAGGTTCGTGTCAGAATGTGAAAAAAAATTCTAAATACAAAACAATTAACCATGATTACAGAAGATATTGTAGAAGAAAAAAAAGAAATGCCCGGAGCTACTCAAATTCAGAACACCCGTTTCACTACTCCGTCGTTTATTATCAGCATGGTCATTGGCATCGTTCTGTTGATTGTATTGGCGAATGTTGGTTTTTACAAAACCTATATCCGTCACTTTCCCGGTTTTGAAGATTATGTAAGGCCTGACGGCCGCCAATTTCATTTTACATGGGTAATGCATTTTCATGGCATGATGATGATCGGATGGCTGCTCATGCTGTTGGTACAACCCATCCTGATCCTGAAAGGAAAAGTAAAGCTGCACCGCTTTGTGGGAAAGCTGAGTTATGTATTGGCGCCGCTGGTATTGCTCACGATGTATTTAGTTACCCGGGGCAGTCTCGATCGTGCAGTGGCGCCGGAGGAGCAGGCAGCCGTTGTAGCAAGAAGGATGGCGCTGGACGTGCCGCTAATTATATTCTTTGTCATACTGTATATGCTGGCTATTGCTTACAAACATCGGACGGCACTGCATAGTCGCTTTATGGTCAGTACAGCTTTTATGCTCATCAGCCCGCCGTTGGGCAGAGTCTTGAGAGCTTACTTCGACTACAGTCGTGATGGCAGTATTGACCTGTCCAGGAATATTATTGTATTCATCGCATTGGCTGTAACGGCAGGAGATTCGCTGCGATTAAAACGCATCAGTCCCTTTGCGTTGGTATTGGTTTTCGTGCTATTGAATAAAATTATTTGGAATATAAGAGACACTCCCTTCTGGCAGCCAATAGGGGGCGCCATTGGAAAATTGTTTTGAAAAAATGAAGTGCGGCATGAAGCCCGGCGCTGCCTTGCATTAATAATCTCTAAAACAAAAATTATGAACCGAAGTTCTTTTTTAAAATTTGGCATCGCCATTGGCTCTATTCTTACTGCTCCTTTCAACAGTATTGCAAGATATAAATCCCAAAAAAGGGAAGACAAAGGATTTAAGGTTGATGCAGGTAAAGACCGGTTTGATAAAAGTATTTCTCCTTTTGAAGGCGATAGGTTTTACACTAAAGTTTCCACAAAAGATACGGATGGCGGTATGTTTGTTTTTGAATCAACAAGACTAAACGAAGGCGGCCCCGTATTGCACATTCACTATGATACGGATGAATTTTGGTATGTTTTACAAGGAGAATTTCTTGTCAAGGTCGGCGATGAAACCGATACTGCCAAAGCCGGAGACTTAGTGTTTGGTCCGAGAATGGTGCCTCATACGTTTGCCAAAATTGGAAAAGGAGAAGCCAAAGTAATAATATGCCATCAACCTGCCGGTAAAATGGAAGAATACTTTAAGAAACTTAGTGAAGGCGTAGCTAAAAATATGACGGAAGAAGAAAGAAACAACATGAGGAAGGAACATGGTGTTGAAAAAGTAGGGCCACCCCTGACGTATCTGAAACAGTAAACTTAAAATATAGAAAGTATAACAAGATGCTTTAACATTTCACTGAATGAAAACAACACAGTCATGAAAGGCAATCAAAAAAAAAGAATGATTGGCGCTTTATTCATCTTGTTAACCACGCTCCAACTACGTTCGTGGGATAAAAACTTTCATCATACCCTAAAACAAATAATATGAAAAAGTTTATTCTAACAACTTCGTTTACAACAGTGATTTTGTTTTCAAATTTTTTATTCGGACAAAATCAGCTTTTTTCAGACATAGATTCTCAATCAATAAAAATTATTATCCGTGATTGGGAAAAAGCATGGAACAACCATGACGTAAAAGCATTTGCAAGCGTCTTCCTTCCTGAAGGTGAATTTACCAATGTAGTTGGAACGCATGTAAAAGGAAGAAAAGAAATTGAAGAATTTCATGCGCCTATGTTTTCAGGTGAACCTGTTAAGGGCAAAGTTTCATTTAAAAATGCAACAATAAAAATTGACGTACCCAGTATAACTATTATAAAACCAGACGTCGTGTCGGTTGATTTTTTATGGAGTGTAGATAATGCCCTTTCCCCTGACGGTACAAGGAGTGGACATAGAAGAGGACTAATAAACTGGATTATGATTAAATCAAAAGGCAAATGGGCCGTATTCATTATGCATAATGCAGAATTACGTTCGATGCCTGATAATAAATAAATTTCTAAAATCAAAAGTATTGACAGGTAGATATACAGACTCGCTTGGATATTTTAGAGAATACTTTTGGAAAGTGAAGCTTGACACTAAAACATCAGCAGTCGATTCGTTGAGCCGTATTTTTATCCGGCCTTCATAACATGACACTAAAATGTATTCAATGAAGTACCTGTTTTTCCTCAACAAGCAAGGAAAATAATTATCAGTGTTTCAAGAGACTTTAACGCTGTAAAAATCAATAAATATAAAATAACAAATCAGCATACAATGAAAAAAAGAATGATTGGCGCTTTACTCATCTTATTAACCACGCTTTTTTTGCAGGTGAAAGTAAGTGCGCAGGTACAACCGGCTAAACCTCTTGAATATGTAATAGTGCCGCCGGAAGGAGGATATCAACTGGGCACGGGTAAATGGAAACTGACAACGAATAACACCGGCGGTTCCATTGCCATTTGCGAATTTAATAATAAGGATACCACTGATTGGAATTGGGTGTCCTCCCATGTGCATACACGGGAAGATGAGATATGGTATGTGCTGGAGGGAGAATTGACATTCAGGATCAACAATCAAATGCGTTCGGCCGGGCCGGGCAGCCTGGTATTCGGCCCGCGCAATATGATGCATGCTTACCGGGTATCAAAAGCTCCCGTGAAATACCTGCTGATGCTAACGCCTGCCGGAATTGATCTGCTGTTTCCCGAAGTGGACAGTGTTTCCAAAAGATTTCCCAGGGGTAGTGCCGAATTCAGAAAAAGGATAGCGCTACTGTCGGAAAAATATGGTGCGTATCACAAGGAGAGATGGGACAGCATCATGAATACCGCCGACCTTACAAACGGAACATGGGAGCTGGATATAGCAGCGTCCGTATTTAAACCGGGCCCCGGGTGGAAGAAACAGACACGCATATATACCTCCGATGAAAAGAACATAAAAATGATTGCTACCGGAATAAGAGAGAATGGAGAATCTACCCGTTTCGAATATACAGGGGCTTATGATGGAAAAGATTATCCTGTGACGGGAAATCCTAAGGTCGAAACCATTGCACAGGATTTAATTGATAAATATACGGTAACGACGAAGACAAAGAGAGACGGCAAGATCACGGCTGTAAGCATCCGTGTTATTTCAATGGATGGAAAAACGATGACGATTACAACCAGTGGAACAGATGAGAAAGGTGTAGCATTCTATAATACACTGGTGCTGCGCAGGCAATAAATGTGTAAGATAAACAGGCAGTGTTCAAAAATGTGAATGCTCCAGTATTAATCAAGCGATTTTATTTATGCAACGAAGAAAATTATCAAACATAATCTTTTAAAACTACTCTCTTGCAGCAGTTTTCTGAAAATAACAAAAAACTCTTCGACTCTCATTTCCTGCGGCTATTGTATTGCTGCTTCTATTTTCGTTTTTTATTCATGATAAAAAGAATACGGAAAACGACCGGCGCATAAGTACTTCCAATATTATTTCCTGTGCACCTCCCGGATATAAAATTGATTACAATCTTGAAGAAGTTCAGATCAATGATAACCGGAAACCTGCAGGTGAATTGTGGAATGGTATTTATTATATTCATTTGGAAATACGTGAGGGCAACTGGTATCCGGAAACAAAAGATGGGGCGCCGATAAAGATTACAGCGATTACAGAAACAGGCAAACCATTACAAATACCCGGCCCACTCATCCGGGTGCCCGAAGGAACAGAAATAAGGGCCACAATAACTAATCGGGTTGCAGGACAGCCGCATTCCCTTTTTGGTTTTTATCAACGACCTAACAGCAATCTTAAAGACAGTATTATTGTTGATCCCGGCGAAACAAAGCAGGTAAATTTTAACGCCGGCGCTGCAGGAACCTATTTTTATTATGGGAATAAAGGTCCTTACCCTCACATAGGAATTCAATTATACGGTGCATTGATTGTTGATGCAAAAAACGAGAAACCTGATCCTGCTGAACGCACCATCATGATCGGGGTAGATCTTGATAAGGTGGATACTAACCTGATGCGTCAGTACGTGATGAATGGACTCACTTGGCCATATACTGAAAGATTGCAGTACCGGCAGGGGCAATTGGTAAAATGGCGGGTGATTAATGCATCCCATGCCCCCGCATCCCATGCACCTGCATGGCTTTCCTTTTATGCTCCATAGTCTCGGAAACATTGGCGTCGATTCAATTATTGCCAAAGAAGAAGAACAATTAATGGTAACACAGGAGTTGACAGGTAATTCAACCATGCGCATTTCATGGATACCCTCGAGAGAAGGCAATTGGTTATTTCATTGCCATCTCGTAGATCATATTCTTCCTGTTTCTTATTTAAGAAAGCAGGACGAGATCCATCATTCAAATGCAAACCTCGAAACCCATGCAAGAGATGCAATGGGCGGGTTGATTATGGGTATTAATGTTATTCCCGATAAAAAATTCCAGGTCAGGATTCCAAAGAATAAAACAGCGACAAAAAAATTCACATTGATAATTGGCGAAAAAGAAAACTTTTTTGATAACAGCGATGGTAAAGGATTTCAGCTTTGGGAAAACGGGAAAACAAAAACAAATGAATTCAGCATACCCGGACCTCCTTTGGTTTTAATAAAAGATCAACCCGTTGCTATTAAAATTATCAATACCATGAAAGAACCTACAACGATACACTGGCATGGGCTAGAGATTGACAGTTATTATGATGGCGTATCCGGTTGGGGATATATGGGCAGGAAGCTGGCTCCGCTGATTCAGCCTGGTGATTCATTCACTGTGTATCTGAGACCATCCCGTGCCGGCACATTTATATACCATACGCATATGCACGATCTGCAATTACTGCAAGGATTGTATGGTGCGCTGATCGTTTTAAATCCGGGTGAAACATATAAGCCGGAGGTAGATAAGATTTTTCTTATCAGCCAGGGAGGACAGGGATTATATGTACCAAAAATGTTAAACAAAAATGCTGATCTCTTTGGAAAAAATAAATCACTTCTCAACGGTACCAGTACACCCGAAATACTGTATTTTAAAAAAGGGAACCGCTATCGTTTTCGCATCATTAATATCGGGACACAGAATTTTGGGCATCATATATCAATAAAGCAAAATGATCAGTTAGTTTCCTGGACGCTGATTGCCAAAGATGGGATAAGTCTGAGAAAAAATCAGCAACAGCTAAAACCATCTTCGCAACGGGTGGCCATTGGAGAAACTTTTGACTTTGAATTTAGCCCTGACAAGCCAGGAGACTACCGGATAAAAAAGAGTATAATGACACTCTCTATGAAATTAATTACAAGTGTAGCGGCCTTGTGTCCGAAATTTCGAACCTTTTTATTAAAAATTTGGAGAGAATTGTAGTTTTTGTTGAACATTACAAGTGATTCCGGCAGTACAGGCAGACGTGTCTACTATTCCTCTGGAATAGAATTAAATTAATCTTTTTGCATAAAGCCTCTACCTGGTTGTACGACTAATCTTTTTCCTATCTTACCGACATTAAGCCAACAACCTTGGAACAAAACCAAAACACGAACGAAGAAGCGCAACCACAGCCTCCAACTGCTGTAGAAGTAAAAGACTTTTCTGAAAATATAGCGTCCGAAACATCAGCCATCATTGGTGAAACAAAAGCAACAACACTAAATCCCTTGCCTCAAGCTGAAACTTCAATCATCGAGCCTCAAACCGAAACAATGGAAGTACACAAACATCCGCACCACGTAATGCATAAAAAGAATTGGGCTGAATACCTGCTAGAGTTCTTTATGCTTTTCCTTGCAGTATTCCTTGGCTTTTTAGTGGAAAACTTTCGTGAGCACCAGGTAGAAAAAGAAAGAGGAAAAGGGTACATAGAATCTTTTTATGAAGATTTGAAAGCAGATACAGCCAGAATGGCCTTCTACATTGATTTTGATGATGCAAAACTTACCACTCTTGGCAATCTTAATAATTGCTACGATACGGTTTCAAAAAACAGGAAAGCAACATCATGCCTGCTTGAATTGATAAAGATTTCTGCCCTTAACCGGCCTTTTAAAATGACCATGCGAACACTTAACCAGCTGTCCAACGCCGGCGGATTTCGACTTTTACAAAATGAAGATGCAGACAGCATTAGTGCTTATCAAAATGATTTCGACAATTTTCAGGATTTCCAGGCAACGGTATTTCAGCAGGCGCAGGACAAGGTGAGGGCCACCTTCGACCTGCTTATTAATTTCAAAGCCAATGCTCAAATGTTTAAGCCGAATGGACGGCGCATTGATATCAATTTTGACAGTAAGAATGTCACAAAGCCGCTTTTATTTTCCGGTGATACGGCTATGCTTAATAAATATTTTAATGAGCTGCTGCTTTACTACCGTACAACATACAATCACAAGGAAAGATTACTGGAATTAAAAGATAATCAAACACGCCTGATCAACTATTTTAAAAACAAATACAGGTTGGAGT